>JANRKM010000264.1:0-29466 GCA_033763475.1 Kofleriaceae bacterium | reverse complement strand
CGACATAGACCGCCAAGGCACCGGCCTGTCGCGGCCGGCGCCGCGCGAGCGATCGGGCACGGGCACGGGCACGGGCACGGGCACGGGAGCAGGGCGCGAGAACCGCCGCGGTGCGGCGTTTCTCAGCGCCCTGCTAGGCCGGCCCCTTTACGAGCGTTTGGCGAGACCACAACCCCGCCCGCCGCCGCGGGCGCGTGGGGGCGGTTTCGCTGCGGCGCGGGTCGCCGACGCTTGTTGACGCGCCCGTGCCCTCCTCACTGCGACCGACGACGATCATACCGTTCGGTGGAATTGAACTCGCTCACCACCCCCACACGCCTCGCGGCTTGGCGGGCGGTGACGTGGGCACCAGCTCCCGCGCCTCCCCCAAGGTGAAGCGGGCACCCTGAGCGGCGCAGCTCCTCCCGGAGTCGGCACTCGAAGAGGAACACAGCTGTTACGTCAATCGCGGATGGCTGGCTGGTAGGTCAGTCGCGGATCGCGGTCAGCCCGCGCTTCACGCGACCCTCGTTGTAGAGCTTGTGGCGATAGTCGTTCGCGTTATCGCGATCGGGCACCGAAGCCCAGATGGCGTCGCGCGATGCGGCGACGGTGAAGCCAGCGGTGATGAGGGCGACGCGGTTGTCGTCGAAGTCGTCCTCGTCGGTTGAGATGGCCAGGTAGTCACCGATGTTGGTGGCGACGAGCGCGTATTGGCCTTCGGAGTCGAGGCGCACGATCGGGGCCTGCTCGCGCGGCGTGTTGGAGGGGCCGCGCCAGAGGCCGACGAAGCCTTCCATATCGCGCCCGAACCATTCGATCAGCTGGTTGGTCGCGGTCATCGCATCGACGTTCGACATGATGTCGGGATCGGCGCGGTCGCGCGCGTTGAGATAGCTCGTGTCCGAGGGCTCGGCCCAACGTGGGTTGTCCACGAGCTCGAGCTCGATCGAGCCCGTGATGTCGGTAAGGTCGTCGAGCTTCTCGTGAAGGAGCGCGATCTCACGCGTTAGCATGGTGCAACCGTAACACGCGCGATTCGGTGTCAAGCGCCGACGATGACCGGCTCGGGATGCAGCTCGACGCCGAGGCGCGCGCGCACGCCGGACTGGATCTCTCGCGCGAGCGCGAGGAGCTCGGTGGCGGTGGCGCCGCCGCGATTAACCAGGGCGAGCGCGTGCTTCTTGGAGATGCCGACGTTACCGACGGTGTAGCCCTTGGTGAAGCCAGCGCGCTCGATCAGCCAGGCGGCGGCGAGCTTGGTGTGGCCGCCGGGAGCGGGGAAGCGCGGCATCTGCGTGCCGGGGGGGAGGCGCGCTTCGACGGCGGCGAGCTGCGCGGCGTCGACGATGGGATTGGTGAAGAACGAGCCCGCGCTGCGCGAGTCGGGATCGTTGGCGTCGACCACCATGCCCTTACCGCGACGAAGCGTGATGACCGTGTCGCGCACGCGCGCGAGTGGGGCGCGGTCGCCGTCGGTGATCGAGAGGGCGCGGGAGAGCTCGGCGTAGCGGATGGGCGCGCTGTCGGGACGGCGTGGGAGGCGAAACTCGACCTCGACGACGATCCAGCGCTCGTGGCCCTTGAAGATGCTCGCGCGATACGCGAAGCCGCAGGCGCTGGGAGGGAGATCCTCGAGCGTGTTGGTGGCGCGGTCGAGGACGCGCACGCGTGTGATCGTGTCGGCGACCTCCTGGCCGTAGGCGCCGACGTTCTGGATGGGCGTGGCACCGACGAGGCCCGGAATGCCGGAGAGGCACTCGACGCCCGAGAGTCCGGCGGCGACCATCTCGGCGACGAAGTCATCCCAGACGACGCCCGCGCCCGCGGTGACGATCGCGTGGTCACCGTCGGCGCGAATCGCGATGCCCGGGATCGCAAGCTCGATCACGAGGCCCGCGAAGCCGCGGTCACCGACGACGAGGTTGGAGCCCCCGCCCAGCACGAGGACCGGATCGGCGCCCGCGAGCGCGAGGGCCTCGCGCAGCTCGCTGAGGGTCGTGATGCGCGCGAGGCGGCGGGCCGCGCCTCCGACACCCAGGGTGGTGCGGCCCGCCAGCGGAACATCATGATCGACGCGCATCGAGCACGTCGACGATAGCACCGGTCACTTCTCGGTGAAGGCGTACTCGTGCTGCGCGTCGCGCAGGATCAGCGTGCGCTAGCGACCAGAGCGGCGGCGAGCAGGAGGCGCATGCGCATGCGCGGAACGTACCTCTCAGGCGCCAAGAAAGTGCGCACTGATCGCAGGAGTTCGCTCGTTCCTTTGCCCGATACAATGTGATGCAGGGCAAGGTGGCGGTCTCGGCCGCGGTTCGCTTCACATTGAGCCTGCCCCGCTCCGCCGGTGTCGCCCAGCGCGCTTGATCAAGTACCGGCAGCGGGCGCCAAGGCGGCGACGGATTTCAAGACGCGCTGGTCCTCGGTGATCAAGGCTTCGACCTGCTCGCTGGTCAGCTCGATGCCCGAGATCTTCCCGGTGCCGGTGGCCGCGGCGGTGAGCCCGTTCCACTCGACGAGCAGCGGCGTCGCACACGCCTGGTCGCGGCACGCGCAGATCTTCTGCGACAGCGCGCGCGTCTTCGCGATCAGCTCGCTCGCGGCCGGTGGATCCTTCGCCTGCTTGCACGCGGCGGACACGAGCACGGCGATCGCGACAAGCCGCATCAGCGCGCGACCGTCGCGCTCGACTCATCGATGCGCACGAGGTTCTTCTTTGTCGCCGCGCCGAGCCGCTTCTCGAGGAGCGCGATGACCTCGTTGCACGACAGCTGGATGTTGCCAGCGCCGAGCGTGATCACCAGGTCACCGGCCTTGGCATGACCATCGAGCCAGGGGGCGACCTCTTCGCGCTTGCTCACGTAGGAGATGTCCTTGTGCCCGGCGTCGCGTGCGAGCTTGACCACGGCCTCGCTGGTCACGCCGTCGATCGGCTTCTCGCCCGCAGCCGCGATGTCGCATACCACGACCTTGTCGGCGTCATGGAACGCGCGGGCGAACTCGGAGAGCTGGTCGCGCGTGCGCGTGAAGCGATGCGGCTGGAATGCGGCGATGATGCGGCGGCCCGGGAACGAGCTGCGCGCCCCCGACAGCGTGGCCTTCACCTCCGCGGGGTGGTGCCCGAAATCATCGACGACGGTGACGCCACCCACCTCGCCACGCACCGTGAACCGGCGCGCGACACCCTCGAACTGCGCGATCGCCTTCACGTAGGTCTCGAACGGGATCCCCATGAAGTCCGAGATCGCGAGCACGCCGAGCGCGTTGAGCACGTTGTGCGCGCCTGGCATCGGCAGCACGACCTCGCCGAGCTCGCTCGCGTGGCGCCACGCGACGAATCGCGTGGTCAGCCCGTCGGGCCGCACGTTGCGCGCGCGATAGACCGCTTGCGAAGCGATACCGAACGTGGTGAACCGCTTGGTGAGGTTCGGCAGGATCTCCTTCACGCCGGCATTGTCGAGGCACAGCGCGCTCATGCCGTAGAACGGGACGCGGTTGCAGAAGTCAGTGAACGCCTTCTTCACATTGTCGTAGGTGACGTAGTGATCGAGGTGCTCGGGGTCGACGTTGGTGACGATCGCGGCCGTGGGCGTGAGCGTGAGGAACGAGCCATCGCTCTCGTCTGCCTCGGCGACGAGGTAGTCGCTCTTGCCCCAGCGCGCGTTGGCGAGGCCGAGGGAGTTCACGCGGCCGCCGATGACCGCCGTCGGATCGTAGCCGCCGGCCATCAGCACCGTGTGCATCATCGTCGTCGACGTGGTCTTGCCGTGCGCGCCGGCGACCGCGATCGCGTACTTCATGCGCATCAGCTCGCCGAGCATCTCGGCGCGCGGGATCACGGGAATCTGCCGCGCGCGGGCGGCCTCGACCTCGGGGTTGTAACCCTTGATCGCGCTCGACACGACGACGACATCGGCCTCACCCAGGTTGTCGGCGCGGTGGCCGCGGTGGACCGAGCAACCGATCTGGGTCAAGTGGCGCGTGATCTCGGTATCGTTCTGATCCGAGCCCGAGACCTTGTAGCCCATGTTGGCGAGCACCTCGGCGATGCCGCACATGCCCATGCCGCCAATGCCGACGAAGTGAATCTTGGTGTCTTGCTTGCGAAACATGGGGCTCCGACGAGGAAACGCGTTCCCGACGAGGACTATGCCGCGACGGAGGCGCGTTCTACCAGAGCCAGCAGCCCCGAACCAGGTTCGCTGCGAGCTGGGGCCAGCGTGGGGTGCGTCGTCCCGCAACGACGCCGGGCTCAGGGCGTGGGGGCGGGCGACGTCGTGCCAGCGATCACGTCGGTCGCGACAATGCGAATGAACCCGACGCCGCCACCACCGCCACCACCGCCACCGTTCTCGAGCTCGGTGGTGCGCTCGCCCTCGAGCATCGTGCCCGCACCGCCATCACCACCGTCAGCCCCTGCCGACGCTCCTCCGGTGCCGCCGCTCGCCTGCGTCGTCGAGAGACTGCCGGGCATGCCGGGGCTGCCGGCATCGCCGTTCCCGGAGCCCTCGCCGCCGCCGCCACCGTTGGCCGCGAGCGTGCCGCCGTTGTTGACGCGGGGTGCCTCGAGCCAGATCATGCCGCCCGAGCCGCCGCCGCCCCCGCCCGCGTCTCCAAACACGCTCGCCGAGCGCAGGCCGCCACCGCCGCCACCGCCACCCGCGTTGATGCCCGCGCCGCTGGCGAGCACGATCTCGCTCCTGCTCGCGATGTAGATCGCACCGCCACCCGCGCCACCTGCACCACCTGCATCACCGCTCATGCCGCCGCGCGCACCCGCGCACCCACCGAGCGGACCGCTGCTGATCGTGTCGGTGATCCCGCCCGTGCCGCCCACGCTCTGCCCGCCGTCCTTGTCGCCGTTGCCGCCCTGTGCGCCACCGCCGCCGAACCCTGCACCACCCCCACCGGCCGAGCCACCACTGTCGTCAGCGCCAGGCGCTGGGCCGCCGAAACATGTCAGGCGCGCGCCCGCACCGCCGGCGCTGACGTCGATCAGCGCGCCATCCTCGAGCGAGACCTGGCCGGTGCTGACGAACGCGATCGGTCGCGCGCCGGTCACGCGCAGCGTCGTGTTCGTGCGCACGAGGATCGAACCCGCGAACACCGCGCGCAGCTCGACGCCATTGGTCTTCGCGTCGAGGAGCTCCGAGGTCAGGGGCTCGACCGTCCCGTCCTTCTTCAGCTCGCCGGTGTCCGTGTTCAGCGTGTACATGCCCTCGAACACGAGCTGTGCGCTCGTCATGCGCCCGCAGGTGTCGACCTGCTCCACAAGCGAGTCGCATCCGTCGATGGTGGTGGCATCAGCGTCCACGCCGATGGGATTGTTCGCGACGTTGAAGCCGCAGCCCGCGAGTGCGAACAGCCAGACGGCGCGCATGGCCTGACTATCTCACACGGTGCCGGGCCGGATCAGGCGATCCACGTAACCGGCACGTACATGGGTCAGAATAGACCGAACCACTTCTTCTTCGCCGGGCGTTCGCACTTGCAGCGATCGGCCGGCTTCACGTCGCCGAGCACCGCCTCGATGTGCAGGCCACATCCGGCGTACGTGGGCTTCTTGCAAGTAGGGCAGACGATGCGGCGACACATGCGCAGGAGTCTACTTCTTCCCACGGGAGGTGGCTGCACTCGCGGCATCGCCCCCCGGGCACGACGAGGTGCGACTGCTTTCATTCGCAGAACGTGAGCGAGAGCGTGGGCGGCGTGCCCCCCTCGGCCGCCGCACCTTCACGCGAGAGGACCGAGACGGGCGAGCCCGTGTCCAGAATGACGATGAGGGACAGTGCGCGGTCGGCCACGTTATACGCGTCCGGGATTCGCTGCAGCGCGGAAGGCGAGTCCTCGAGCGAGAACTCGCTCCGACTGGGTAGGCTCGCCAGGCTGACGCTGGCGAGGAGGGACGGGTCACGGTCACCGTCAGCGCCGGGTTCCTCCCAGTCGGTGTACATGCTCATGGTCGTCGACTGGCGAACGCACCAGCTTGCCCCGTCGTAGGCGCTGTTGCTTCCTTCCGTCCAATCCGAGCGGATCAGGTACGCGTGGAGGTTTGCTGCCGCCACGGGCTCATCTTGCGTCCGGAGCGTGAGCCGGGCCGCTCGTGGGGCAACCCCGTTGCGCAGGCGGGCTCCGAGGTCGTCGCTCAGGGTGAACCGGAACAGCCCGCGAGACGGGGGCAGGCTCTGCATCGCGACCATGCCGATGTTGATGTTGCTAAATGCTCCGTAGCGAGCCGGGCTGGGGTTCCCCATGCAGGAGGACGCCTCGGCCAGCAAGAAGGTGTCCGCGCTCGCGGGCACCTCGAACGTGGTGGGCTGACACCCGTCGGGGAACGCGGAGTCGACCGCGGAGGTAGGTGCATCCGCGGATGGGGCGTCTGCGCCGAACACGACATGACAGCCCGCGGTCAGGAGCGAGGCAAGCGCCAAGGATGCCGCCGACGTCACCGTGGGAGCATCTCACAAACGCCACTCGGTTCGAGATCGATCCGGTCCCGGTTCACGGCGCCACCGGACGTCCCGGAGAAGTCGCTGCGGCGGTCAGCGTGTCTGTGCGGCGCACCAATCGACGACGGCGGCCGCCGCGCCTGGCTTCGCGAGGGCCTTCATCGCGGCGCCCATCGCCGCGCGTTTGCCCGCGTCTTCGACCAGCGGGCGCAGCGCCTCGGCGAGCTTCTCCGCAGTGAGCTCGGACTGCTTGAAGGAGAGCGCGGCGCCGGCGGTCGCCATCTCCCGCGCGTTGATCTCCTGGTGGTTGTCGGCGGCGAACGGGTACGGGATGAAGATGGCGGGCTTGCCTGCGATCGCGAGCTCCGCGACGGTGGTAGCGCCCGCGCGGCCGATGACGAGGTCGGCCTGCTGATACGCCGAAGCCATGTCCTTGATGAAGGCGCGGCAATCAGCGGTGACGCCGGCGTCGGCGTAGCGCTTCGCGGTGGCCTCGAGATCCTTCTCGCCGGTCTGATGGACGATCGACAGCTTGTGGGTCTTGGCGAGACCCGCGAGCGCGGTGGCCGCGAGCTCGTTGACCGCAACCGCGCCGAGGGAGCCTCCGGAGACGAGGATGCTCACGGTCTCGCGCGCGGGCGCCGAGGTTACGGCGAGTAAGCGCTGCAGCAGCTCGCGCCGCACCGGGTTACCGCTCATCACCGTCTTCTTGGGCTTGAAGAACCGCTTGCTCTCGTCGAACGAGAGGAAAACCGCGCGCACGACGCGGCCGAGGATCTTGTTGGTGAGGCCCGGGATCGAGTTCTGCTCGCAGATCGCGGTGGGAATGCCGCGGAGCCGCGCCATCAGCACCACCGGTCCCGACGCGTAGCCGCCGACGCCGATCACCGCGTCGGGCTCGAACGCCTTGACGACCTTGCGCGCTTGCCACAACGCCTTGGGCAATCGGAACAGACCCCGCAGCGCGCCGAGCGCACCGACGGTCTTCAGCCCGGAAACTTCGATCAGCTGCAGGTCCCAGCCGAGCTCGGGGAGCACGCGCGCCTCGATGCCACGCTTGGTGCCGACGAACTGCACGGGGGCGTCGGGCTCGCGTGCGCGCAGCTCCTCGGCGATCGCGACGCCGGGGAACAGGTGGCCTCCGGTGCCACCGCCGGCGATCAGGAGGCGCATGCAGACTCGGTGGTGGCGACGCGGACGCGCACGCGCTTACGACGTGCGAGCTCGCGCTGGTGTTCCACGTCCTTGGTCTTGCGCTCGGGGCGCCGCCCCACGTTGAGGAGGAGGCCGATGAGAGACATCGTGATGATCAGCGACGTGCCGCCATAGCTCACCAGCGGCAAGGTGATGCCCTTGTTAGGGACGACGCCGAGGACGACGCCGACATTGAACAGCACCTGCACGCCGAACAGGAGCGTGATGCCGAACGCGAGATAGCCGCCGAACACGTCGCGCGCACCGAGCGCGGCGCGCACACCGCGCCAGACGAGCAGCGCGAACAGAAGGAGCACCGCGGCAACCCCGACAAAGCCCATCTCTTCACCGATCGGCGCGAGGACGAAGTCGTTGTGGCCCTCGGGCATGTAGCCGAGCGACTGGTGGCCATTGCCAAGACCCACCCCCCACGCGCCTCCCGAGCCCATCGCGAGGCGCGCCTGCATGAACTGGTACGCCTGCCCCGACGCGTAGGCCTCGGGGTTGAAGTAGGCGAGGAAGCGCTGCAGGCGCCACGGCGTGCCGACGACCATGTGGTACGCGAGCGGCGCCGCAGCGAGGACGGCGAGCAGGATGTACGAGATGCGCGTGCCAGCCATGAACAGCATGCCGAGCGTGGTGGCGCCGAGGACGATCGACGAGCCGAGGTCCGGCTGCTTGAGCAGCAGGGCCATCATCATGCCGCACACGATCAGATGCGGGACGAAGCCGATGGTGAACGTCTTCACGCGGTCCGCCTTGCGACCGAGCGAGTAGGCCAGGTAGGTGACGAGCGCGAGCTTCGCGATCTCGACGGGCTGGAACGCGAAGGGCCCGAGCGGGATCCACCGCGTGGCGCCGTTGCGCGCAGGGGCGAGCAGCGCCGCGGCGAGCAGCATCATCGCCAGCAGTAGCAGGGGATAGGTGACCTGGCGCAGCCGGCGGTAGTCGACCGTCGCGGCGACCCACATCGCCACGCCGCCGATGCCGACGAACACCAGCTGGCGCTCGAGGTAGTAGAAGGCGTCCGCGTGCTTGGTCAGGCCCTCGCCGGCCGTCGACGAATAGATCGCGATCGTGCCGATACACAGCAACCCGAGCACGGCGACCAGGAGCCACACGTCATAGGGGCGCTCGGGGAGGTTCGCACTCGGATGCTGGATCGAGACCAGTGCGGCGGGCGCGGGCAGCGTGGGATCCACGACCGGCTCGCTTGACGAACGCCGCCAACGCTCGGTGACGGCGGCGATGCGGCCCAAAACGGACATCGGCACATCCTCGTCACGTGGATCGGCTCGCGCCAGTTTTCAGCATTCTCCGTCGGGTAGGTGTGGCTCGCACGGCCGGAGGCACGTCGCTTGCTCGAATGGATCCCCAGGAGGTCACCATGTCGACCACTGCTTGGATCGTCGTCCTTTTGCTCGTCGTCCTGCTGCTCGGCGGTGCCGGCTACTTCTACCGGCACTAGGGACGTCGTAACTGGCGCCGCTGCGTCGTGGCTGACCTCTCCACGGTCGGCGTGCGTCCGTTCTCGTTCGAGGTGCGCGGCGGAGCGCGTCGCTGCGACGATCACCGCAGCGGGCTCCGCTCGCTAACGCTGCGCGCGAGGAGCCGCGCCAGCTCCGCGGCGCTCCGCGTGATCCTGCGAATCCTGTCCGGGTCCCGGTGCGCGATGAAGCTCGCGACACGGTCGGAGAAGACGCGTGCCGCACCCTGTCCGTCCTCGATCACGGCGACGATCCTCTGGAGCAGCCCGTGGTCGCCACCTAACACGGCGGCAAGGCCCGAAGGATCGTCGCCGAGCACGACGCAGCGCGAGTCGCACGGCTCGCCCAGCGTGGCCTCGCTCTTGGGAGAGCCGAAGACCCGGCGGCTGATCTCGACGCGTGTCCCCGGCAGAGGCCGTGGGAGGCGGGCGACCACATGGGTCGCGGTGATCGGCACGAGCACGCCGTTAACCATGGTGTTGGAGTCATGCGTGAACGCAGCCAGCAGTACCTGCACGCCTACGATCTCCCCGGAGAATGCGAGGACGTCGCTGCGCACCTGGCGTCCTGGCGATAGGAACATATCGGCAGCTTCTTCGCGGCTCATCGGGATGGTCGCCAAGGAGAGCAGCCGTGCCGCCTCCTCGCAGGCGCGCAGCGTCCGCCCGATCGACCACTTCACGAGCCGATGCATCCCGTAGACGAAACCACCCAATGCCGCGATGAACAGCGTCAAATCGGCCAGCAAGGAGCCCCCACGCCAGCATGGCACCGTTGGACGACGCCCGGGCCAAGAACAAGGCCACCAGAGGAGGGAAGGTCGCGACCAACTGGTCACAGAGAAGTGGCGAGAGAGCGACAGCATGCCGAAGTCGTCGATTAGCTCGCGACCGGCGTTCGATTGCGGATGACGAAGAAGCTGGTGGCTTTCCGTCGAGACGATATCGGCGTGTTCGTCAGTGCTCGCCGACGATATTGCCCATCGCCCGTGACTCGCTGCGCGCGGCCCGCTCGAGGTGCTCGTTGCTGATCGAGGTGTTTTCGGCGGCAGCGAGGAAGGCCGCGCGCAGCACCGCGTTGCGAATGTGGCCGCCGGCGAACTCCTCCCAGCGCTCGGCGAGCCCCTCGTAATCGATGTTGTCCGCGAGCGGGGCCGACGCTGGCACCAGCGTGCGCCACAGCCGCTCGCGCTCGGCGAGCTCGGGTGCGTAGAACCTCACGTGCGAGGCGAGGCGGCGCATGAATGCGGGATCGACGGAGCCCTCGAGGTTGGTGGTGAGGATCGCAATGCCGCTGTATGCCTCGAGGCGCTGCAGGAGGTAGTTCACCTCTAGGTTCGCGTAGCGATCGTTGGACGACTTCACCTCCGTCCGCTTGGCGAACAATGCATCGGCCTCGTCGAATAACAGCACGACGTTGCCCATCGCGCCGGCGTCGAAGATCTTGCCGAGCTGCTTCTCCGTCTCGCCGACCCACTTCGACACGACCTGCGAGAGATCCACGACGTAGAGGTCGAGGCCGAGCGACTGCGCGATGAGGCCTGCGACCATCGTCTTGCCGGTGCCTGGTGGACCAGAGAACAAGGCCGACAGGCCGAGGCCGCGCTGCAGCTTGTCGCGGAACCCCCATTTCTCGTAGACCTCGGCCGCGTGAGAAGCACGCGCGCTAAACGCACGCACATCGTCGAGGGTGTCTTGCGGGAGGATCAGATCGTCCCACTTCTGCGTTACCGCGACCCGGGCGGCGAGGCCGGAGAAGCGCTCCTGCGTCTCGGCCTGGACGCCCGCGCGGACATCGGTCACGTCGAGCTCTCGACCGGCGGCGAGCATGCGCACGTTGGCGGCGGCCCGCTCGATGCTTTGTGGCGTGAGCACGAAGAACTGCACAGCCTCGGCGAGCTCGAATCCGGTGCGCGTGGGATGTCCGGCGAGCGCGCGCACCCAGAGCGCGAGGCGCTGGCGCGCTGACGGAGGATCGAGACGGAGGCGCACCAGGCGGCGCTCGAGCTCGGGGAGCGCGGTACCCGCCTGACACGTCACGAACGCCGGACCGTCGGTGCCTTCGAGCAGCTCGCCGATCTCCTGATAGACCTCGACGCGGCGCGCCTCGGGCACCGCGTCGACGCGCGCGACCAACGGCACCGCGCCGCGCAACCAGCACTCGCGCTGCAGTGCGCGCATCGCCGCGGCGAACCGCGCGCGCTCGGCCGAAAGCCGGCCGAGATCGATGGCGATCACCTGCTTACCGTGCAGCGCCGCGACATGCGCGACGAGCGTACGCCGCCCGATGCCATCCAGGCCTTCGATGCACAGCACGACGTTGTCGCCTTGCGCGAACGCACGATCGAGCATCTCGGTCGTAGCTTTCACGTGCGTGACATCGATGCCTTCGGGCACCGGGACGATGCGACCGATACGGCGCAGCTGTGGATCGATCGCGTCGCTACCCGCGAGGTACTGCACCACGCGCGGTGCCATGCGCCACGTCTTGAGAGTGTCCGGCGTTGTCGGCGCGGCTTGCGTCTCGAGGATGGCCGATCTCGTAAGCGGATGACCAGCCGAGAGGACCAGCGTCATCGCCTCGTCGCCTTCGGCGCGAAAGATCTGCGCAGCAACACGGGGACTGATCCCGTGCCGGGGCTCTTCGCCTGCCAGTCCCGCGACCGTGGTGGCGAACAGTGGGTCGACCTCGAGTGCGAGTGTAGCCAGCAGGAAGTCCTGGTCTTTGGAGGTAAGTCCGAGCCGACGCACGAGATTCTGCAGAGGTGCATCGGGCATGTTGTGGGCGAGCTCCCGACGGCGCGCCTCGACGAGCAGCTCGCGAATGTGGCGGCGCTCGGCTTCGGGGCCCTCTCGCTGCTCGGAGTACGCAAGGGCTGCCTCCAGCCGTACTCGTCGGATCGCATCGGTGAGTGAGGGAGGAAGAGCGATCACGATTCCAGTGTAGCCCTTCGCATCACGTGAGTGCTTCCCAGGCGGAGATAGGTCGCCGGCGCGCAAGCACTTGCGGCGCGATGGCTGCAGATATCGGCCGGTCCGGCAGAACTAACGAGCGATCTCGCTGCGCCCTCGAACGTCTGACTGTTCGGCTGGGCGTTGTCACGCTCAGGAATCGGCAGGTCCCTTTCATCGTACACTGAGGACAGCGATGCGCGAGAAGGCTTCAGGAGAGTCAGAGTCCGCGTCCATGGACGTGGAACAAGATGCCACGGACCGTCAAACCTCCCGCGAGGCCAACGACATGGCGTGGGTGCTCAAGCGCGTCACCGGCGGTAAGGCTGCTTCGGAGACGCGCGCGCCCCCGGCGATAACGACGGCTCCTCGCTCGATCCTCGTGACGCGAGATTGCAAGAGAATCGTCCAGGATTCATTCGATCCCGCCTTGTACCAATGGTCGAATGGTGTTCCGCCTCCCGGCCTTTTTGCCCAGGAGCCCGATGGATCGTTCACGTTCATCACGACCATCGAAGTGTTCCAGCAAATGGTGGCACGCTCGTTCGTCGAGGCTGGTGACCTCTACACGGTTTCGGAGCACCAGGCGCTCAGCGATACGATGGAGAATCGCATCAACGCGCTGAACCGTCGGAACCCGAACGCGTTCAGGGCCATCGACGATCCGAACCTCGTGGACATCACCTCGACGTTACCGGGGGAACGGAAAGACATGGGCGAGTGGGCGCAGTATCTCGAAAGGGCGAATAGCGGGGCGATAACCGACCAGGATCGCCACCGCCATGACAGCGCGTACTGGGGCACGATTCAAGCCCTGGTCGGTTCGGTAGACGCGAGTGGAGGCGCGCTTGGCTGGGGGGCGACCAACCAGCCGGACGGCCGCACGACGCTTGCACGTCAGGCGGGAACTGACTTTTATGCGGAACCGGCTCCACGTAACCAGCAGACGAATCAAAATCCGACGAATCAAAATCAGATAAATCAAAATCCGACGAATCAGAATCAGGTAAATCAGAATCCGACGAATCAAGATCAGATAAATCAAAATCCGACGAGTACTCACCAGGTGCCTGCAACGACAGGAGGCACGGAGGCTGGCGTCACTGGAGAGCTGACCGGCGGGCAGAGCTGGCTCTACGATCTCGACCTGCAGGCGTGGGTGAGCTCGGCGTTCAAGCCGGCCGAGGGGCAGGAGGGCGTCTACGTGCGAGAGAAAGGCGCGATCCGCTACGTCACGTCACTGTCGACGTTGCACGTGCTCACGTGCGTGAACTACGCCGAGGGGCCGTACAGGGGAGATTTCACAACAGACCCAGGCGGCACGCTCCAAGAGACGCATCAAGGACTCGCACAAGCTCTCGAGAATACCGCTGGCGGTGACCTCGCGTCGGTGAGTGACAAGGCGCTGGACACCCTGCTGACCAAACAACGGCGCGTGAACGCATACGTGGACCGCGACAATCTGAAGTTCGTCGATGCCAACGGCAACAAACAGTTCGATGAGGGCGAGAAGCAGAACATGTCCGATTACGCCCATGCCGAGCGCGTAGCGGCCGAAGAGCCCGGGAAGCGAGTCGAGTACGTGAAGTCGTTGAAGGACGATCCACTCTACAACGGGTTCAACTACGCCCGCTTTCAGTCAGCAGAACGGGCCGCCCTGCAGGTCCTCGCCTCGTCGGCGCCGCTCGTCATCGGCAGCCAGGCGATGTACTGGGACGCAGTGGACTACATCAAGGACAGCACCAACCCGAGATACAACAAGGGTGCTTCGGGAGGGAATCACTACCTCGCCGTGGGCTTCAAATGGGGCGACGAGTACCACTCTCTCAACTACGTGGGTCCGACCCCGAAGGCTGGCCCCATGTACGAGGTGGTGAAACAGGTGGGTACCACCGTGTTCTTCAAGAAGCTCTAACCCCAGCCTGTCGTGACCCCGATGGCGAGCGCTTGGCAGACCGTCGGGTCTACGAGACAGCTCGGCGACAGCATCATGAAGATGCAACGACCCGGGGCAGAGATGTCGTCGAGGCGATATCGTCGTCAGGTGACACCATGGATGGCGCTGCTTCCGCTGGTGCTCGTGGCGTGTAGTGCGCCGCCACCTGCGCCGAGCGATGCGCCGAGCGTTCCGACGTACTACGGCGAGGTTGCGCCCCTGCTCGCGCGCCGCTGCGGTGCCTGCCATCGTGACGCAGGTGTCGCGCCGTTCGCGCTGTCGACGTACGAGGAAGCAAAGGATGCGGCGCATGAAATCGCGAAGGTGACGCGTCTCCGGACGATGCCGCCATGGCCCGCTGACGCAGGCGGGAGCTGCGGCACGTTCGTCGATCAGCGGTGGTTGTCCGAGGACGAAATTGCCCTCCTGGACGCGTGGCACACGGCGGGGGCACCTGCAGGGGATCCGTCGGCGGCTACCCCGATCGCGTTCCCCGAGGCGCCTCGGTTCACGCCGGCGGTGGAGCTAGCCGCGGACGTCCCATATCCGGTCGTCCCGAGCACCACCGACGACTACCGCTGCTTCGTCGCGGACCCCGGGCTCGTCGACGATGCGTACATCACCGCGATGCAGGTCACGCCGGATCGCGCGGAGGTGGTCCACCACATCCAGCTGTTCGCCGCCGACTCCGCGGCCGACGAAGCGGAGCTCGACCGCCTGGTCGCTGCGGATGCGTCACCCGGCTACGCCTGCGGCAACGATGGCGTGGGGCCCGACCTGCGTTACGTCGGGGTCTGGGCGGCCGGCGATCTGGTGCGCCGATGGCCCGACGGGACCGGGATCCAGCTGCGCGCGGGCCACCGGCTCGTCCTCCAGATCCACTATCACCATCACGGCGGCGCACCCGTGCTCGATCACACCCGCGTCGCGCTCGAGCTCGCTCGCTCCGTCGATAAGATCGGCCTCATCGAACGTGCGCGCAACCTCGCGCTGGTCCTGCCGCCCGGCGAGAGCAACATCGAGGCGATCGGCGTGCACCGCATCGCGATCGACACGCCTTCCGTCATGCGGGGCGCTCGAATCCACATGCACACGCTCGGAATCCGCGGCCGGCTCGAGCTGGTACGCGGTGGCGAGTCGACGTGCTTGCTCGCGATCCCCCGCTGGGACTTCAACTGGCAATTGTTCTACCTGTTCGACAAGCCCGTGCCGCTGCTGCCCGGCGACGAGCTTCGGCTCACCTGTGCATACGACACCCGCACGCGCACGGAGCCCGTCCTGTGGGGGCTCGGAACGGACGACGAGATGTGTATCGGCCAGACTTACATCACCGATTGACCCGCGCGTGTTCGAAAACTGTTACGTTGTGACCATTGCGAGCTGAACGCTCGTCCTGGGGGATGCATGTTTACGTCTGGTAAGTTCTGGCGCGGGTTCGTCGCGTTTGCGGCGCTCGCAGGTTACGGCTGCGGCGACGATGTGAAGGTCGAGCTCGTCGCGTCTACGATCGATTTCGGCGAGACGGATTGCGGTACGACCGCGATCCCGCGCGTCATGCTCGTGAGCAACGATCAGGACGAGGCGTTCCACTTCACCGCGGAGCTGACTGCCGGAGCGGACTCGAAGTACACGGTCGTTCCTTCCACCGGCGTGGTGCTCCCGCACTCGCAGACGACGGTGATGATCTTCTCCAAACCGATCCCGGCAGAGTCTGCGGTCACCGAGAACCTGTACGGCGAGACGCTCATCGTGACGACTGATCGCGAGGACGACACGCCCCACGAGGTCGCGATCACGCAGACCGCTCGCGGTGCGGTGCTCGAGGTCTCGTCCACTGCAGTGAACTTCGCGTCCGAGGTCACGCTCGGCACCCACAGCGAGCTGCCGTTCACGATTCGCAACACGGGTAATGCGGCCACGATCGTGAGCGTCGAAGGCGACACAGCGAGCTTTAGCTTCGTCGCAAACCCCATGATCGTCGCTGGTGGCGAGGCCCAGGGCTCGCTCCGATTTTTCCCCGGCCACAACCGCCCCCATCTCGAAGCGCTCTCGATCAGGGCGCAGGGCCCGACGTGCGGCACACCCACGAAGGTGATGGCGAGTGGGCGCGGAACAGCCGGCGGGATCGCCGCGCATGCGTTACCTGGAAGCTCGCGGTTGCGGCCACGCTCTGGCGCCGCTCAGACATTGTGCGTCCGGACGACCACCGGGGTTGTCGCGTGCGCAGGCGCCAACGACAACGGCATGCGCGGCGCGACCGACGAATATCTCGAGACGTATCTCCCGCTCTTTCAGGGCAAGGGAGGCGGGTCGGACATCGGCGGCTTCGAAACAGCCGACCGCCTCAACGTCGTGCAAACCGAAATGGGCTTTCTCACCGATGTCGTCGAGCTGGTGGGTGGCACCGGCTTCTATTGCGCTCGTCGGCAGCCCGGCGACGTCTGGTGCTGGGGTGACTATCGGGGTCTCGGCAACCGCTATCAGGGAACCTTTGGCCGGAACAACCCGCTGGCAGTCAAGGTCGTCGATGCCGATGCCGTCGGGATCGCGGCGGGGTACACGTACCGGTGCCAGATCGTGGGGGGGAACAAAGCTCTCTCGTGCACGACCGGCCGCGCTGCTTCCAACTCGGTCGACCCGAGCACCTGGACGCTGCCCAACGTGGGGAGTACCGCGCTGCATGGCGGCGGCGGCTATGCCGTACTCACCGACGGCTCCGTCATGTCGTTCGGCCTCAACCAGAGTGGCGAGCGCGGCAACGCGGACGATGAGCTCGACCCGCCTTCGGCCGTTACGGGGCTGACCGGCATCACGCAGGTCGCCGCAGGTGGACATGGTGTGAATCGCGCCACGCGCTTTGCCTGCGCGCGTAAGGACGATGGCACGGCCTGGTGCTGGGGCAACAACGTTCACGGTCAACTCGGCGCTGGCCAGCGCGATGGACGCGGCGCCCGCCAAGGCCGTCAGACGCCGGTCCAGGTGATCGACACGAGTGACGCGCCGCTCGCGGGCGTCTCCTCCGTGACTGCGGGCAGGGCGCATGCGTGTGCGGTCATCAGTGGCTCGGTGTCCTGCTGGGGACGCTCCACCGGTGTGGGAAGCGGCAACGGCGAGGGCGTTCCTCGCGCCACGCCGACCGATCCCGCTCTGACCAATGCGGTCGTGGTCGAGAGTGGTGGCACGCGTGCCACCTGCGCCGTCTTGAGCACCGGTGCATTGCAGTGCTGGGGCGAGTTCGGGAACGGGATCTACCCCGGCCCCGAGGCGGTCCCGGCGTTCGATCCGTAGCCGCTGCGTCGAACCGATGGGCAGCTTTCCCGGCATCGTGCTGCGACGATCGCCGCGTGCTCCGTTCGCTCTCGAGTGAGAGCGTTCGCGCCGAGCTGGCCATTCGCGATGTGCACGGCCCCGGCGTGCACTAATCGAGGCGCTTGGCGCCAACAGCGGAGACGGCCTCGCGGAACACCCGTCCGCGGTGGCCGAAGTTCTGGAACATGTCGTAGCTCGCGCACGCGGGCGACAGCACGACCGCATCACCGGCGGTGCACAGCTCGGTCGCGCGGCGCACGGCCTCGTGCATGTCGGTGGCGTCGACGACGGGATAGCTCACGTCGTACGCGGCGGCGGCATCGCGGATCAGCGGCGCGGCCTTGCCGATGAGGACGATGCCCTTGCACACGCCGTCGAGCGCCTCGAGCATCGGCTGGTAGGAGCCGCCCTTGTCGACGCCACCGGCGATCAGCACGAGCGGGCGCGGAAAGCCACGCACGCTGGCGGCGACCGAGGCGACGTTGGTACCCTTGCTGTCGTCGTAGAAGTAGATGTTGCCTTTATCCCCAACGAGCTCCATGCGATGGGGCAGGGGGCGATAGGCGCGCGCGCCTGCGCGAATCGCGTCGACAGGCAGACCGAGGCCGCGCACCGCGAGGTACGCGCACATGGCGTTCTCCATGTTGTGGTTGCCGACGATGACGAGATCGTCGACGGGATACATCTCTTCGCCGATCGACGGCATGCGCAAGACGATGTGCTTGCGGTCCTCGCTGAGGAACGCACCGCGCTCGGCGGTGGCGCGCGGGCGCGAATCGAAGGTGAACAGCTGCGATGTGATGCCGGCCGTCTCCTTCATGACCCACGCGTCGGCGGCGTTGGCGATCGCGAGGTCGCCGGCGCGCTGCCAGTCCCAGATCCGGCCCTTCATCTCGGCGTAGCGCTCCATCGTGCCGAACCGATCGAGGTGATCTTCGGTGATGTTGGTGAGCACGCCGCTATGCGCGCGGAACGTCGAGCACGTCTCGAGCATGAACGCCGCGACCTCGGCGACGATCAGGCCCCCGGGCGCGTTCGCGGGATGATCGACGGCGTCGATCAGCGGGTAGTTGCCGAGGTTGCCACCGCAGAACGTGGGGCGGCCGGTGGCCTCGCACAGCTTGCCGGTGAGCGCGGTCGTCGTCGACTTGCCGTTGGTGCCGGTGATCGCGAGCAGCTTGGCCTCGGGGTGGAGGAAGCGATACGCGAGCTCGATCTCCGCCATCACCGGGATGCCCTGGGCGGCGGCGGCGCGGGTCTCGTCGAGCGGTGGCACGCCGGGTGACATCACGATCAGCTCGGCCGCGAGGTACGTGCGGAGGTCGTGGCCACCGAGCTCGAAGCGGACCCGATCGATGTATTCGGCACCGTCGAGCTGCTTCATCGCCTCGGTGAGCTTGTCGGCGGGCTTGCCGTCGGTGACGACGACGCGGGCGCCGCGCTTGGCGCAGAACTTCGCGACCGCGATGCCGGTGAGCCCGAGGCCCACGACGACGACTCTTTTTCCGTCGAGCTCCATGGTCAGCGCATCTTCAGGGTGCCGAGCGCGACGAGCGCGAGCAGCGCCGACACCAGCCAGAACCGAACGATGATCTTGGGCTCGTCCCAGCCCTTCTTCTCGTAGTGGTGATGGATCGGCGCCATCGCGAATACGCGCTTGCCGACCACCTTGCCATCGGGGCCGACGCGCTTGGTCGCCTTGAACACGCCGGTCTGGATGATGACACTGAGCGCCTCGACGACGAACAGGCCGCCGACGATCGCGAGCACCAGCTCGTTCTTGGTCAGCACCGCGAGCATGCCGATCGCTCCGCCGAGGCTGAGCGAGCCGACGTCGCCCATGAACACCTGCGCAGGGTAGGCGTTGTACCAGAGGAAGCCGATCCCGACGCCGAACAGCGCGGCGGCGAACACCGCGAGCTCCTCGACGCCGTCGATGTGTGCGACGTGCAGGTACTCGGCGAGGTTGACCTCCGTACCGCCGCGCACGACGAGGGTGGCGCCCGTGCCCGCGATGTACGCGAATACGAGGAACGTGCCGGCGTTCATGATCGAGGGACCGATCGCGAGACCGTCGAGCCCATCCGTGAGGTTCACGGCGTTCGCGGTGCCAACGACGACGAACGTGCCGAACAGCACGTACGCCCATGCGGGCAGCACGACCTCCGACTGCTGGAAGTCGGTGAACGGCAGCTGCAGGTGGAGCCGCACGTCCGGCGCCATCACGTCGGAGTAGAAGAGATACGCCATCGCGGTGCCGGCGATGCCGAACTCGAGGACGAGGCGCAGCTTGCCGGAGATGCCGGCCTTGTTGCGCTTGGCCACCTTCGTGTAGTCGTCCGCGAAGCCGATCGCGCCGAACGCGATCGTGACCGAGAGCGCGAGCCACACGAAGTCGTTCTTGAGGTTGCACCAGAGCAGCGTCGAGACCGCGAGGCAGAACAGGATCAGCGAGCCACCCATCGTGGGCGTGCCGGCCTTCTTCTTGTGGGTCTCGGGGCCGTCGGTGCGGATCGTCTCGCCGATCTGCCGCGCCTTGAGGCGCTCGATGAACCACGGCCCGATGAAGAACGACAGCAGCAGCGCGGTGATCGCGGCGGCGAGGATGCGCGTCGACGTGTAGCCGAACACGCGGAAGATGCCCGCCTTGTCGCCGAGCACCTCGAACAGCAGGTGATACAGCACTAGCGGAGCTCCTTCATGGCCTCGAGGACGCGCTCGAGCTTCATGCCGCGCGACGCCTTCAGCAGGATCCAGTCACCGGTCGTAGTGCACTCGAACGCGCGCTTCGCCGCCACGGCGGGATCTGCGGCGACCTGGGCCTTCTTGCCCGCCGCCGCTGCGACCGTCGCGGCCTGGTCGCCGAGCGCGATCACGGAGAGGCCGAGCTCCTGCGCGAGCGCGCCTACGGCGGTGTGCTCCTTCGCGGTGTGATCCCCGAGCTCGAGCATGTCACCGACGACGGCGAGCGCCTGCGCCCCCTTCGCCCGCTCTGCGAGGGTACGCAGCGCGGCCGCCATCGACGCGGGGTTCGCGTTGTAGCAATCGACGATCACCTTGCGGCCCGCGACCTCCACGATCTCGCCGCGCATCGCCGGCGGGCGCGCCTTCGCGAGGCCCGCGAGGATGTTGGCCACCGACGCACCGGCCGCGTGGGCTGCCGCGATCGCCGCGCATGCATCGATCGCGGCGTGCTTGCCGACGAGGTGCAGCGTGACGTCGTGCCGCGTGCCGAACACGTCGAGTACGAGCTGCCCACCCGCATCGAGAGGCGTGTACTCGACGAGGTGCACGTCGCCGCTCTTGTCGCCGAACGTCACGTGGCGCGCATCGGGGCGATGCGCGCGTGCGTGCCGCTCGAGCCGAGCGTCGTCGGCGGGGCGCACCACGGTGCCGCCGTCGCGCAGGCCGCGCCAGATCTCGCCCTTGGCCTGGGCGATCGCGTCCGTCGAGCCGAGCAGCTCGATGTGCGCCGTGCCCGCGTTGACCACGACCGCGACGTCGGGCTCGGCGAGCTTGGTCAGATATTCGATCTGCCCCAAACCACGCATGCCCATCTCGATCACGCCGTACGTGTGGAACAGGCGCAGCCCGAGCAACGTGAGCGGCACGCCGGTCTCGTTGTTGAGCGAACCCTCGGCGGCGTGCGTCGACGCTTCGAACGCGAGCGCGGCGCGGGTGAGCTCCTTCGTCGTGGTCTTGCCGGCGGAGCCCGTGATGGCGACGAGCTTGCCGGTCCATGCGCGGCGATGTGCGCGTGCGATCTTGCCGAGGCCGATCGTCGTGTCCTCGACGATGATCTGCGGCACCGCGACCTCGAGCTTGCGATCGACGACCACGGCGACCGCCCCGTTGTCGACGGCCGCCTGCGCGAACGCGTGACCATCGTGGGTGTGGCCCTTGATCGCGACGTAGAGCGAGCCGGGCAGCGCCTTGCGGCTGTCGATCACCACGCGATCGATCTGCGTCGTGTCCGCGTCGCCGCTGCGGGAGGCTTCGATCGACCCACCTGCATCGCGCGCGAGCCCGACGACGAGCCGGTGCTCGCGCTGCGTGACGGCCTCCGCCGCTTGCTCGCGATCGTCGAAGTGGTGCTTGGTGGTGCCGATGATCTGGTAGTCCTCGTGGCCCTTGCCGGCGATCACGACGACGTCGCCGGGCACGGCCTCGGCGATCGCGGCGCGGATCGCCAGCTTGCGATCGACCTCGACGAGGAACGGCTTCGGCACCCCCGGCAGGATCTGCTCGAGGATCGCGCGCGGATCTTCGGTGCGCGGGTTGTCGCTCGTTACCACCGCGAGGTCCGCGAGCTCGGCGACCGCCGCCCCCATCTTCGGGCGCTTGGTCGGATCGCGATCACCGCCACAGCCGAACACGCAGATCAGGCGGCGCTTGGTCAGCGGACGGACGGCCTCGAGGACGTTGCGTAGCGCATCCGGTGTGTGCGCGTAGTCGACGAGGATGTCGAGGTCGGCGTTGTTCGCGACGCGCTCCACGCGGCCCGGAACGCCCGGCAGCGCCGCGATGCCCTTCGCGATCGCCGCGTGCGGCAGCCCGAGCGCCTCGCCGATGCCGACGGCGAGCGCGATGTTCTCGACGTTGTAGTGGCCGATCAGCGGCTTGCTCTCGACGGTGAGCTCGCCGCGCGGCGTGGCGATGCGCGCGGTGATGCCGCGCACCGTGTCCTCGTGGCGAACGACGCGGATGTTGCCGTCGCCGCGACCCTTGGCCGTCACGCGCAGCACGCGCCCGTCGGCGGCGGCGCCCATGTGCTGGCCCTTGGGATCGTCGACGTTGACGACCGCGGTGCCGTTCAGGCCGGACAGGTGATCGGAGAACAGACGGCGCTTCGCGGCGAGGTAGTTCGCCATCGTGCCGTGGACGTCGAGGTGATCCTGCGTGAGGTTGGAGAACCCGGCGACGGCGAACTCGACGCCGGCGAGCCGGTCCATCGCGAGCGCCGCCGACGAGACCTCCATCACGACGTGTGTGCAGCCCGCCGCGAGCATCTTCGCGAAGGTCTCGTGCAGCACCTGCGGCGTGGGCGTGGTGTACGGCGCCTCCATCGACTGACCGCCCCAGCGATACGTCACGGTGCCGATCACGCCGGGCTTGTGCCCCGCGGCGACGAGGATGCTCTCGACGAGGTAGGTCGTCGTGGTCTTGCCATTGGTGCCGGTGATGCCGATCAGCGTCAGCTTCTTCGCTGGATCCCCGAGCGAGCGCGCGATCAGCTTGCCGAGGGCGACCGCGCCCGACGGCACGACGACCACCGCCACCTTCGTCGCGACGGCGGCGCTCGGCTCTTCCTCGACGACGACGACCGACGCGCCGCGCTCGATCGCGACCTGGAGGAACGCGTGACCGTCGGAGCGTATTCCGCGGACCGCGACGAACACGTCGCCCTTCTCGATCTCGCGCGAGTCGCTCTTGATTGTGCGCACGTCGACGCCGTCGTCGCCGAGCACGCGATAGTCCGAGAGCGCCGGGAGAAGATCGCGAAGCTTCATACGTGAGATCGAACGCGCAGACTCACCGATTTCGTGCAGCGAGGCAAGACTCAGGGAGCCGGCCGACTCAGAGTTTTCCCGTCGGAGAAGCGCAACGTGATCTTGCCGGGAGCTTCCACCGGACCTGGCAGGGGATCCTGCTCCACCACCTGGCCCGTTCCAACCACTTCCACCGGGAGCTTGGCGACCCGCGCCAGCTCCAGCGCGCGCGCGGTGCCGAGCCCGCGGAAGTCCGGGATCATGAACGCGTCGGGCGGTGGTGGGGGCGCAGCGTCGGCGTCCTCGGTCGCGGGCGCCTGCTCGACGGGCGGCGGGATGGGCTTCTTCGCCATCTTGAGCGAGAGCTTGGGCGCGGGAATCGTGCAGGTCTTCGGTGTGGGGTCGAGGTACGGGTTCCACCCGGGCGGCGGTGTCGGGCACTGCAGCGTCAGCCCGGGCACCCCGAGGTAGCGCAGCGACTCGCTCGCGACCTTGGCGAACACGGGGCCGGCGACGAGACCGCCGAAGTAGTCGCGACCCGAGGGCTCGTCGATCATCACGACGATCGCTAGGCGCGGGTTCTCGATCGGCGCGAGGCCGATGAACGAGCCGAGGTAGCGGTTCGGCGAGTATTTGCGGATCTCGTGGTCGTACTTGTGCGCGGTGCCCGTTTTGCCACCGCAACGGAAGCCCGGCACGATGATGGCGCCGCCGGTGCCACCTTCCTTGCCGCCCTCGAACACCGTCGCCAGCATCTCGCGCATCTGCTTTGCCGTCTTCGCGCTCACCATGCGGCGGCTGGCGGGCTTGGCCTCGTACAAGAGCGTACCGTCGGGATCGACGATCGAGTCGACGATGCGGGGCTCGGTGTACACGCCGTCGTTGCCGATCGCGGCGAGCGCCGCGGCGATCTGCAGGGGCGTCACGGTGATGCCGTAGCCGAACGAGATCGTCGCGGCCTCGATGTCTCGCCACTTCGAGCCGTCGCGAACGCGGCCGGGCTGCTCGCCGGGGAGCTCGATGCCACTCTTCGCGCCGAAGCCGAACAGCTTCAGCGCCGCGTACAGCTTCTCCTTGCCGAGGCGGTGAGCGATCCGGATCGTGCCGACGTTCGACGAACGCTTGATGACGCCGGTCGTCGTCAGGTAGGGCGAGAAGTGAACGTCGCGGAACGCCTTCGGACCGACCTGCACGACGGAGGTGTCCCAGCCGGTGTCTGGCTTGATGAGCCCCGCGTCGAGCGCGGCTGCGATCGTGAACACCTTCATCACGGAGCCGGCCTCGAACGCATCGGTGACCGGCTTGTTGCGCGCGCCCGCATGTGGCTCGCTCGAGTTCGGGTCGTAGGTCGGGTAGCTCGACATCGCGAGCACCTTGCTGGTCTTCACGTCCAGCACGACCGCGACGCCGCTCTTCGCCTTGTTCGTGGTCACCGCCTCGGCGAGGGCCTCGTCGGTGATCGCCTGGATGCTCCGGTCGAGCGACATGTGCACGGTGGCGCCCGGCTCGGGCTGCTCCATGCCATCGGCGAACATCTTGCGCCCGTGCGCATCGCGGACCGCCGTGCCGGAGCCGCGGTGGCCCTGCAGCACCTCGTTCATCGAGAGCTCGATGCCCTCGAGGCCGCGGCTATCGATGTCTGCGCGGCCGATCACGGGGCCCGCGATCGTGCGCGCCGGATACCAGCGCCGCGGCTCCTTGGTCACGACCACGCCAGGGAGCTCCGCGGCGCGCACCTGGTCGGCGACATCGCGCGTGACGTGGCGGTCGAGCCACACGAACTTCTTGTCGGCGGCGAGCTTGTCCTCGAGCACGCTCGCATCCATCCCGAGGATCCGGGCGAGCTTGTCGGCGGTATCGGTGACGTCCTTGATCTCGCGCGGATTGGCCCAGACCGAGTCCGCATCCGCGCTGATCGCGAGCGGGCGCCCGCGCGCATCGACCACGTCACCACGCGGTGCCGGGATGTTCACGTTCGAGGCGTGCTGGCGGGCCGCGAGCTCGCGGTAATGATCGCCCTCGTCCACCTGGAGCGCCCAGGCACGGTACGCGACGCCACACAGGCCGGCGGTCACCACGAGGCCGGCGAGGTACGCGCGCACGCGCGCGGCATGCGGGACGCCTGGCGTCATCGCGTGGCCACCTTCCCGGCGCGGGCGGCGCGCGGGGCGGCCTCGGGCCCGATGGGCGTGACCACCCGGATCTTGTCGGGAGCCACGGTGGTCATGCCGAGCTGTGTGGCCAGGCGGCGAATCCGCTCCGGGGAGCTCTGGACTGCGTATTCCAGCTCGAGCTGCCGGCGCGCCTCGCGGAGCTTGCGTACATGGTCCGAGGCTTTGGACAGCTTGAGGCCCGCGCGGAGCACATCGTGCTGTCGCGTCACACGGATCACGCCCATCGCGGTGAGCGCCAGCGCGAGCCCGACGAGTGCCAGGATCACGAGCCGGACCGAGGCGGCCTCCCCGTCGGGCCGCCTGAAGATCCGATACACCGAAGCGGGCGACATCATGCGCGTCACTTCAATAGGCCTGCGTGCGTAGTGCGACGCAATTTTTTGACCGTCCTGAGATCGGAGATTTCGATCCACACTGAGCCATGGTTCGTCTCGTGGTCTGCTTCGCATTCGCGACCTCCGCGTGCCGACCGGCCCAAGTGCCCCCCGCCCGCCGCGCCGGCATGGTGATGTCGCTGAGCGGCGTCGTCGGAATGATCGCCTCGGCGGCAACGAGCTCGCTCGCCGACACCCATGACCTCGTGATCGGCTTCTCGGCCCTCTCCGCGATCGGCATCGGCACCTACGCCGTGGCCGACCTCTCCGATCCGCCCAAAGCGATCGTTGCGGAGACCGAGGACCAGAAGTTGCGCAGGTGGGCACGCATCCTCACCCAGCGCGCCGGCGGTGCCGCGCGTGACGGCAAGTGCAGCCGCGTCCGGCGCCTCGAGCAACGCGTGCACCTCTACGACCCCGAGGTCCACGACTTCGTGTTCATGCGCGACCCCGAGATCCTGAAGTGCTACGCGTCGACCGGCAGCAGCGGGACGATCCCGGTAACGTCCTCCACGGAGGCCCCGCCCGAATAGGGTCGGGCCCCGCCCGAATAGGGTCGGACCCTAATTGCTCAACCAAGCGTTCACTTAGTTAGCCGACGTCCTACGTGCACCCCAAGTTGGGCAATTAGGGTCCGACCCCTTTCACCGCCGCTGACTATACTTCCCCGGTGCGTCGCCTCGGACTTTGCCTGGTGATGGTCGCGAGCAACGCGTGCACCGCCAACCAGGCCCGCATCGTGCGCAACCTCGGCATCGGCGTCACCATCGAGGGGGCGGCCGTGGGAGCCGTCGCTGCCGTGACGCGCGATCCCGACGACGACCTCGTCGAGAGCCTGGTCATCGCGTCGCCCCTGCTCGTTCCCGGCGTCGCGATGTGGATCGGCGGCCAGATCGCACTCGCCGTCCACGAGTAGTCAGCCGCGCGCTGTTCGCCGACTCATCGATCGCGCGGCCTCGCGACCTGCGCCGGACCGTGCGCCGTCGATGGTGCATTGGGTGCGCTGGTGCGCTCGCACACCCGCAGGCGCGCCGATCGCGAGCGTGGGTTTGCGGCGATCTCCTCGTCGGTGGCGACCACCGGCTTGCGGGTCACGAGCTCGCACACGGGCTCGGAGCGCTCGCCTTCCTTGGCCGCGAGGTGGGGCGGCAGGGAGCTGGTCCACGCGAGATCGCGAAACCGGTTCTTCACGAGGCGGTCCTCGAGCGAATGAAAGCTGATGATCGCACAGCGCCCGCCGGGCACGAGCAGATCCGGGAACACGTGGAGGAACAGATCGAGCTGCTCCAGCTCCGCGTTCACCGCGATGCGCAGCGCCTGGAAGGTGCGAGTCGCGGGATGGATCTTCGACTTGCGCTGCTCCGCGATCGGGATCGCTTGCGCGACCACGGCCGCGAGCTGCGTGGTGGTGTGGATGCGGTCCTCGCGGAGTCCATCTTTGATCAGGCGCGCGATCTTCTTGCTGTAGCGCTCCTCCCCGAGCTCGAAGATCACGTTCGCGAGATCCTCTTGATCTAGGTCATGGAGGAGCTCGAGTGCTGTCTTGCCGCGCGTCGGGTCCATCCGCATGTCGAGCGGCCCCTCCTTGATAAAGGAGAAGCCGCGGTCTGCATGGTCGAGCTGCGGGGACGAGACCCCGAGGTCGAGCACGATCCCGTTCACCTGACGGATGTTCAGGTCGGCCAGGATGGCCGCGATATCAGCGTATTGGCCGTGGACGAGGCGCGCGCGGTCGCCGAAGGGGGAGAGGCGTTCGCCGGCCGCCTCGAGGGCAGCGGGATCGCGGTCGATGCCGATCAGCGTGATGGTCGGGTGGGCGGCCAGGACCAGCGAAGCGTGGCCCGCGCCACCCAGGGTACCATCGACATAAACCCCATGATCTCGAGGTCCTAGGTTCTCGACGATCTCCCTGGCGAGGACCGACGTATGGTCGAACGCAGGCACGGGTCTCGTTACCATGCTGGCTGCGCAAGGTTGCAGAAATCTTGCGGTCTCTTCGCGGCTGGGGTGCAATAGGAGGTGCGGTAACCACCCACCTTAGCTTGACGATCCGGATGGCGTTTACTAGACTCCCCCGGTTCTAAACCCGACAGGATAACAGGTGCTTAGGTACAAAGAAACCGAAGACATCGACGCTCGCTTCAGCGAGGTCGAGCGCATCGTGACGACGTGGCGTGCCCGCGTTGCCACGGCGAATCCTGTCGCGCGCACCGAGTTCAACAACCGTCTCCGGATCTCACTGATCCACCACGACGCCGCGCTCGAAGGCGAGGTGTTGTCCTACAGCGAGATCAAGGCGGCTGTCGATCCCACCATCATCAGCGACCCGTCGCTGATCCCGAGCTACGACGAGATTCGTCGCTTCGATGACGCCTGCAACTTCGCAGCGGAGTCGGCGGCGAACAAGAAGAAGCCGTTCAAGCTCGATACGGTCCGCGAGATCTATTCGATCCTCGCGCCCGAAGAGAAGGCCAAGGGACTCCCCTTCCGCAAGGAGAACCCCCTCCACCGTCTCTACTATCACGACATTCAGCCGCCCGAGAAAATCCTCCCCGCGATGCGCAAGCTTGGCGAGTGGATCGATGATCCGGGCAACAAGCACCTCCACGTGATCGAGAAGGTCGCGACGCTGCACTCGAAGTTCATGTCGATCTTCCCGTGGGCGAAGGAGAGCGGCCGCACGATCCGAGTCGCGTCGAACCTCCTCCTGCAGGAGGGCGGATACCCGATCGCGATCGTCCACTCGATCGATCGCCAGCGCTACTACGAGGCGCTCCGTGGCGATCACCTCGGCCTGACCTCGCTGTACCTCGAAGCGGTGCAGACTACAGCCGAGACCGAGATTCGCGTCTACGACGAGGCCCAGAAGGGCCCGACGAACAAACGCAAGTCCAAGAAGCCCGCCGCGACCTGACCGTTACGATCACGGCGTGGTGGCGTGGGCGAGAGCGCGTGAGCTGTCATGACCGATCTGATCATCACGCCGTGGCTCACGATCCCTGCGTCGGAGCTCTCGATCTCGTTCGCGCGCTCGGGTGGTTCGGGTGGCCAGAACGTCAACAAGGTCTCGAGCAAGGTCGACCTGCGCTGGAACGTGCAGACCTCCGAGGTCCTGCGCGAGGATGACCGCGCGTGGCTGCTACAGCGGCTGCGCAGCAAGCTCACCAGTGACGGGACGCTGATCGTCACGTCGACGCTCACCCGCGACCAGATCAAGAACCGCGACGACGCCGAGTCCAAGCTCGCACTGATCGTGCGCGCGGCCCTCGATCGCCCCAAGCCTCGCAAGCCCACCAAGGTGAGCAAGGGTGCCAAGCGGCGTCGCATCGCGGACAAGCGGCATCAGGGCGAGATCAAGCGCCAGCGCCAGCGTGTCGACTGATCACCTCGCGACGCGTTACCCAAGAACGTGTGAAGCTCGCAGTTGTGGTGGTCTCGAATCAGAATCTTGATCGAACCAGCGCACGAGCTGTTCGACGTCTACGACGTCCGGATGAGTGACAAGACCGTCGGCAAGCTGCTGCATCAGCTCGGCTACGGCCGAGCAGCTGGGGCTCGCGGGCTCGACCTACGCTGACCAGGCGAGTTAATAACTTCCCCGTCGACCGACGAGCGCCGGGTTGCTCGAGGAGGCACGATTATTCACTGTAGAATGGTCGAGGTTTTGACCTCGGATTTGGTCCGTCGAGGCAAGCATTCCTATCCCGCTCGACTGACTGCCAGATCTCCTCGAGCAACGCGTGCAAAACATCGACGTTCGGACTGCGGAGCATTGACTCGTGCGTTCCGGGTGATGTGTACACCTCCAAGTTCGGCGCGTAGCGTCGCCATTTTGTACTCCGCTCGGTCTGGTCCTCCGCGTCCGCTGCGTTGATGAGCACGATCCGATCATTCGTCGGCGTGGCCAGGTAGGTGCGCGCAGAGCGTCTATGCGCCTCGATCACGCGGGTGTAGGTCGCCAGCGAAGCTACGTCGATGGACGATCGCGCTCCGGTACCTCACCAATCACAAGGTCGCGCTCGGCCGCTTCCTCGACTACGGCTACGTGCCGCTGGACAACGGCCTCGTCGAGCGGCTCCACGTGCGCACCGCGCTGACGAGGAAGAACTTCCTCTTCGCGGGCT
>JANRKM010000263.1:0-1995 GCA_033763475.1 Kofleriaceae bacterium | reverse complement strand
GCCAATCCGACCGACGGGCACCCCGTGTTCGCCTCGCGGCTCAAGAAGCGGCTGCGGCAGGGTGCGAAGCTGATCGTGGTCGATCCGCGCCGGATCGATCTCGTCCGGTCGCCGCACATCGAGGCGGCGCATCATCTGCAACTCCGGCCGGGCACCAACGTCGCCGTCGTGACCGCGCTCGCGCATGTCATCGTGACCGAGAAGCTCTACGACGAGGCGTTCATTCGCGAGCGGTGCGACTGGGACGAGTTCACCGAGTACGCCGAGTTCGTCTCCAGTCCGAGCATGGGTCCGGAAGCCGTCGAGGCGCTCACGGGTGTGCCGGCCGACGAGATGCGGCGGGCGGCGCGGCTCTATGCGACGGGCGGCAACGGCGCCATCTACTATGGCCTCGGCGTCACCGAGCACAGCCAGGGCTCGACGACCGTCATCGGCATCGCGAACCTCGCCATGCTGACCGGCAACATCGGCCGACCGGGCGTCGGCGTGAACCCTCTGCGCGGCCAGAACAACGTGCAGGGCTCGTGCGACATGGGTTCGTTCCCGCACGAGTTGCCGGGCTATCGGCACGTGAAGAACGCGGACGTCCGGGCCGTCTTCCAGAAGGCCTGGGGCGTGGAGATCTCCGACGAGCCGGGCCTCCGTATTCCCAACATGCTCGATGCAGCCATCGACGGCAGCTTCAAGGGCATCTACATCCAGGGCGAAGACATCCTCCAGTCCGATCCCGACACCAAGCATGTGTCGGCCGGACTTCGGGCCATGGAGTGCGTCATCGTCCACGATCTCTTCCTCAACGAGACTGCAAATTACGCGCATGTGTTCCTGCCGGGCAGCACCTTCCTCGAGAAGGACGGCACCTTCACCAACGCCGAGCGGCGCATCAATCGTGTGCGCCGGGTGATGTCGCCGAAGAACGGCTATGCGGACTGGGAAGTGACGCAGCTTCTCGCCAACGCCATGGGGGCTGCGTGGAGCTATGCGCATCCGAGCGAGATCATGGACGAGATCGCGGCGACGACGCCGGGCTTCGCCCATGTCAGCTACGCGATGCTCGACGAGCGCGGCTCGGTGCAATGGCCGTGCAACGACGCGGCGCCGGACGGCTCGCCGATCATGCACGTCGAGGGGTTCGTGCGTGGCAAGGGACGGTTCATCAACACCGAGTACATCCCGACGGACGAGCGGACGGGGCCGCGCTTCCCGCTGCTGCTGACGACGGGGCGCATCCTGTCGCAGTACAACGTCGGGGCGCAGACGCGGCGCACGGCCAACGTCGTCTGGCACCAGGAGGACGTGCTCGAGATCCATCCGCACGACGCCGAGGTACGCGGCATCAAGGATGGCGACTGGGTGAAGCTCGCGAGCCGCGCCGGCGACACCGCACTTCGGGCACAGATCACGGACCGCGTGGCGCCCGGCGTCGTCTACACGACGTTCCATCACCCCACGACGCAGGCGAACGTCATCACGACGGACTACTCGGACTGGGCCACCAACTGTCCCGAATACAAGGTCACGGCGGTGCAGGTCACGCTGTCGAACGGGCCGACCGAGTGGCAGGAGCAGTACGCCGCGCAGGCCGAGCGCGCGCGTCGGATCGAGGCGGCCGAGTAGGCGACGGGCATGAAGACGAGCGAGCGGCATCCACGAACACTCTGGCGCAACGGCACGGGCGTCGAAGGGGTGCGTGTGCTCGCGGAGGAGACGCCGGTCGCGATCAGCTATAACGGCTCTACGCACGCGGTGCTGATGGCCACGCCTGCCGATCTCGAGGATCTTGCCGTCGGCTTCTCGGTGACGGAGGGCATCGTCCGCGACGTCGACGCGATAGAGGCGATCGAAGTGGTGGCCTTTGACCTCGGTCTCGACATCCAGGTGAGGGTGCGGGAGGACGTGGCGCAGCGGTTGGTCGAGCGCCGCCGGAGCATGGCGGGGCCTGTGGGTTGCGGGCTCTGCGGGCTCGAGAGCCTCGAGGCGGCGACGCGGCAGATC
>JANRKM010000262.1:0-2505 GCA_033763475.1 Kofleriaceae bacterium | reverse complement strand
TCGCCTGCGCGGCCTGCGCGCGCGCGAGGTCGCGCGAGATCACCTCGACCGTACCGTGCTCGCGTCGCAGACGATCGAGATACGTGCGCTCCCACGCGTCGCCCTTCTTCTGCAGCAGCGCGAGAGTCGGATCGGTTTCGGGTTGCGGCTGCGGAGCGTCCAGGTCGCGAAGGTCGAGGGCCGTCAGGTGCTCGCACGCGAGATGGTTGACGACGTCCGTCGCGGTCAGCACCAGATGGTCGTTCGTTCGCAGCATGTGGAGTACCCCGGGCCCGGCCGGCGCATCGTGAGCGTACGACGCGCCGCGTCGTCGATCGCCGCGTCACCCGAACGAGTGACGACGCCGTCCGTCACGTCGGCAGCAAGAGTGACACGCGTCAGGCTCAACGCATGATCCGGAGGGACGCACGGGTCGGTGAGCCGATGCAGGACGCACAGGACCACGAAGGGCGGTGGGCGCGCGCATGACGCAGTCGTGAATGCGACCGACCTGCCCCGACGGCCGCATCACTCGCCGTTCTGCGCCGCGCCCGCCGAATGCGCCGCGTGCACGGCGCGGCGCAGCGCGTCCGGCGCAAGCACCTTCACGTCGCCTCCGTAGCGCAGCACGTCCATCACGAGCTCGGTCGCGTGCCGATACGGCACGTGCAGCACGATGCTGCCGTCCGCGTGCTGCTCGAGGCGCTGATCCGGATGCCACTGCTCGTCCGCGATCCAGCGCGCGACCGCCGGGCCGAACTGCAGCTTGGCCACCGAGTCCGCGGCGCCTTCGAAGATGCCGTAGGCGGTCGACAGCCGCTCTTCGACCTTGCCGTCGGGCGGCACCTGGCAGGGGATCGGCGTCGACTCCGCGCTCGCGATCCGGTCGACCGAGAAGATCCGCAGATCGTGGCTGCGATGACACCACGCCGCGAGATACCAGTTGCTGCGATAGAACGTGAGGCGCACCGGAGACACGGCGCGCAGGGAGTCCTCGTTCTTGCTGCGGCTGCGGTACGCGATGCGCAGACGGCGCTGAGAGTTCAGTGCGGCCAGCACGACGCGGAAGACCGCTTCGTCGAGCGTACGCTGCTGCGGCAGGAGCAGTCGCACGCGGCGGCGGATCTCCCTGCTGCCGGTGGGCTTCGCGTACAGCAGGGCCTGGAGCTGGTTGCGCAGCGATGCCGTCTCGCGACGGAACACGCCCGGCGGAATCTGCGCGAGCAGCTCGTGCGCGGTCAGGAGCGCGCTCAGCTCCTTCGCGTTGAAGCTGGGGCCGACCATCGGGAGCGGCGTCGCGCTGCGGTCGAGCACGTAGCCGTTCGCGTCGCGCACGAACTCGATCGGGGTGCCGCGTTCGCGCAGGAACCGGATCAGCCGCTTGACGGTAGCCGGCGCTGCGCCCAGCGCGCCGCACAGGCTCTCGAGCGACTGCGGCTCGCGCGTGGACCACAGCAGGTCGTAGATCTCGGAAACGCGTTCGTATCGGGCCATCCGTGGCGTTCCTTCCGGGTGACGGCGTCAAGCATACGGCGCGGACGGGCGTTCGCCACGACGCGGATCACCTGGTGATCCGGCGATCGTGACGTGCGGCACGTTACTTCGGATTCGAACCGCACCGGTCGCGTAGGCGCCGGTGGATCAAGCCGCGAGCCGGCGGCGTATGCGCTCGTGGGGCGTGCTCGAGGACGCGAGCTTCGCGGCGCTGCGGTACTCAGCCGCCAGCGTCGGCGCGTGCGAGCACGCCCACGAGTGCGCGATTTACGTAGTACGACGCTCTGCCGACACGACGCTTCTCGAGGAAGCCATCGTCCGCGAGACGATCGAGGTAGCGGGTGGCAGTGAGCCGCGACACACCGAGATCGCGCATCAGGAACTCGATGCGCGTGTACGGGTGACGGAACAGGTTGTTGACGAGATCCTGGCTGTAGAAGCGGTGCCGTGCGCGAATGCGATGCTTGTAGTCGAGAAGCGCAGTGCGGATTCCTTCGATGGTCGTGGACGTGTCCGCGGCGGTGGTCTCGACGGCTCTCAGCATGTACAGAAGCCACTCGCTCCACTCGTGTGTGTCGCGCACCTGCTGCAGGAGGCGGTAGTAGTCGGACTTCGTGCGCACGATGTGGCGTGACAGGTAGAGCACTGGCAGGTCGAGCAACTGCCTGCGCATGAGATACAGCACGTTGAAGATTCGCCCGGTGCGTCCGTTGCCGTCGTAGAACGGATGAATGGTCTCGAACCGGTGGTGGAGCAACGCCATCTTGATGAGCGGGTCGACGGGCAGCAGCGCATCGTCGTTCACGTAGCGCTCGAACTCTTCCATCAACTCGACGACGCGCCGTGCATCCTGCGGGGGCACGTAGACGATCCGACCTGCGGAATCCCGCAGCATGGTGCCGGGAACGCGCCGGAATCCGGCGGAGTTGCGTTCGAGCTCCGCCTGGATGCTCAGGATGTGATTGTTGGTGAGAAGGTCAGTGTCGCGAACCAGCTCGTAACCGACGCCCAGCGCGGTCACGTAGTTGCGGA
>JANRKM010000261.1:0-5492 GCA_033763475.1 Kofleriaceae bacterium | reverse complement strand
GCGTGGGCAAAACCACGACCGCGATCAACCTCGCGGCATCGGTGGCCTCGCGCGGACATCGCGTGCTGCTTGTCGACTTCGACCCGCAGGGCAACGCCTCGTCGGGCGTCGGCTTCCCGCGCGACCGCGTCGAACGCACCGTCTACGACGCGCTCGTGGGCGAGGCGACGCTCGCCGAGATCATCCAGCCTACGGAGATCTCGACGCTGTTCATCGCCCCCGCGACGACCGATCTCGTCGGTGCGGAGATCGAGCTCATCTCGGCCGACCGTCGCGAGCGGTTCCTCGCGGACGCGCTCGCCACGGTTGCGAGCGAGTACGCGTACATCGTGATCGACTGCCCGCCTTCGCTCGGCCTGCTGACGCTCAACGCGCTTGTCGCCGCCGACGGCGTGGTCGTGCCGATGCAAGCGGAGTACTTCGCCCTCGAGGGCCTGAGTGCGCTGATGGGTACGATCGAGAAGGTCAAGGCGGCGTACAACCCGCACCTCTCGATCGACGGCGTCCTGTTCACGATGTTCGATGCACGCCTCAGCGTGGCCAATCAGGTGCGCGACGAGGTTCAGAAGTTCTTCGGCGAGAAGGTCTTTGGCGAGAGCGTGCCGCGCAACGTGCGCCTTTCCGAGGCGCCGAGCCACGGCAAGCCGGTGCTGCTGTACGACCTGCGCTGCGCGGGCACCAAGAGCTATCTTGCCATCGCCGACGAGTTCCTCGACCGGACGCTGGCGACGAGCGCGGCGAAGGGTCAGTCTGTCGCGTGATGAGCGACATCAAGAAGCGCGGACTGGGACGGGGCCTCGGCGCGCTGCTGCCGAGCTCACCCTCGCCTTCTACGAGCGCGGACATGCCGGTGCCGCAGCGCTCGCGCGTGTACTTCTCCGCGGGCATCGAAGAGCTGTATCCGAGCCCGGAGCAGCCACGCCGAAAGTTCGAGGAGGCCAAGCTCGAAGAGCTCGCAGACTCGATCAGGGTTCACGGCATCATTGTCCCGCTGGTCGTGCGCGCACGGCCGGGCGGCGGCTACTACCTGATCGCCGGTGAGCGCCGGTGGCGTGCCGCGCAGCGCGCGGGCGTGACCGAGGTACCGGTGGTCGTGCAGGATGTCGAGGAGGGCACTGCGCTCGAGCGCGCCCTCGTCGAGAACCTTCAGCGCGCCGATCTCGGCCCCCTCGAAGAGGCGGCAGCGTTCCAGCGCCTCGTGGACGAGTTCGGGTTGACGCAGGACGAGATCGGCGCCCGCATCGGCAAGGACCGCAGCACCGTCGCCAACACGATGCGCCTCCTCCGCCTGCCAAACGTCGTGCGCCAGATGGTCGAGGACGAGCAGATCACGATGGGCCACGCGCGCGCCCTCCTCGGCCTCGAGACCGCCGACGCGATCGAGGCGGCCGCGCGGCGCGTGGTCGCCAAGCAGATGTCGGTGCGCGCCACCGAGGACCTGGTGAAGAAGGCGCGCGAGCCCGGCGAAGGCCGCGCGCCGGCAAAGGGCAGCTCGGCGCCGCCGAAGCCTCCGGCCAAGTCAGCGTCGGTGCGCGATCTCGAAGAACGTCTGACGCGTGCGCTTGGCGGCCCCGTGGTCATCACCGAGGACGAGCCCGGGAAAGCCGGCCGGATCGAGATTCGCTACCTGAATCTCGACCACCTCGAGAGCGTCCTTGATCGTCTGTTGTGAGCGCTGAGCATCGAGCTTGGGTGACCGCCCGCATGGAGTTACGTATGTCCAGCGGACCCAACCGTTTTGCTCAGGTAACGGTCGGGTAGCCCGGGCTCTCATGCTGAGACTTTCACCTCGCGATTTCGTGATACTGAGACCCGTCGCATGACTGAGCGCGAGCACGACCGGATGCCGTATTCGGTCCGGGTCGAGTTCCGGACCGCCTCGAGCTTTCTCGTCGCGTACTCCGTGAACCTCTCGCGCGGCGGTTTGTTCCTCGAGACCGACCAAGACCTCCCGACAGGCGCGCCGATCGAGGTCGTGCTCCACGTCCCTGGCGCGATTCCCATCCGGCTCATCGGCCTCGTCGCGTGGCATCGCGCCGACTCGAGCACTGACGGCCCGCGCGGCGTCGGCATCGAGCTCCAGGATCCGAACCTGCAGCTCGGCCTCGTGATCGACGGCCTCGTAGGCACCTTCCACGGCGTGCAGGTCCTCGTGCTCTCCGGCGACCGGCAGGACCGCACGACCCTCGCCCGCTCGATCAAGTCGATCATCAGCACCGCGGAGATCATGCAGGCCGCCGATGCCTCGGTCGCGTCTGCGCTGCTCACCACCGAAGTCGACCTCGCAGTCGTCGATCTCGACTTCGACGTCGATGGCGGCTTCGCGACCCTGCGCGGGGCGAAGGCACTCGATCCTGCGGTCCCCGTGGTCGCGATCTCGGCGAACCAGTCCTTGCGCGAGCGCGCACGTGCCGAAGGTGCAGACGAGACAGCGACCAACCCACCGTCGTTTGCCGAGCTCCAGGTCGTACTGGTGCGCGCGCTGTCGAAGCCGGTCAGCGTGCGGCCGACTGATAGCAGCGTCGACGTCGACGTGTAGCCGCCCCGTGCGCCCCGCAGACGGGACTACGGTGACGGCAGGAATTGCTCGAGGTATTCGGTCGTGACGGCGCGGTCGACGAAATCGGTGTAGTCGCGCGCGAGGTCGTAGTGGTAGGGGTTGTGCGGCCGGTGGGTGATGACCGCGTCGTGCAGGCACCAGCCCGCACCGGAGGCGCAGCCGCTATTCGGGACGCGGACTTCAAAAGAGGCGCCGAGCGGCGCGTACGCGGCGCCGAGAGCGATCGCAGTGCCGCTGTTCTGAGAGAGGCCGCGAGACAGCGTCGGGTCATGGGCATACGCGAAGGTGAGCCCGGCCAGCTGCGATGCGATGGAGCGCGTCAACCCGTACCCGCCACCGTCGAGGTTGGCGTACACGATGCGGGCGAGCGTGGACGTCGCGGCCGAGGCGTCGAGCTGGGAGAGGAGCTCGTGGGCCACGTAGGAGCCGCTGGAGTGGGCGACGATGTAGATCGGAGCGTCGGTTGCTGGTGCCTCGTCGTCGGGCGCCGAGAGCGTCTCGAGGTGCGCGCGGAGCTTGGTGTTCGCGATCTCGCGCGCAGCGTACGTGACGTCTGCCGGGCCTTTGATCGCGTAGATGTGTCCGACATCCGCGGCGCCGAGCCTGGCATCGACGAGCTCGCTGGCCCACGCAGCGGAGTGCGCGAGCTTCGCGGAGTAGCCGCCATAGGCGATGAGGATCGCGTTTCCCGTGTTCACCCGCTGATACGCAACCCCGTGCCCGATGCTCGTCCAGTCGGCATCGCCGTCGGTTTTGCCGCCGAGGTCCGCGAACCCGTCGTCCTCGAGCTCGTTCGGTTCCTCCATCGAGGCGCACGCGGCGACGGCGAGCAACGCGGTGAGCGCGGCGAGGAGATGGTTGGAGAACATCGCACCCACGCCGGATGCGAGACCCGCGCCAGCAGGAACCTCAATTATCTTGGCAACTTGACCGCCTTGAACGTGGGATGGCGCCTCGCGTTGCCGGGGACCCTCGGCCCCGCGATGCGCTACGCGTGCGCGCGGCGACGGCGCGCGGCCTCGACCGTGTTCTCGAGCAAGCACGCGATGGTCATCGGGCCGACACCCCCAGGCACCGGCGTGATCGCACGCGCGCGCTGCGCAGCGGCCGCGTATTCGACGTCGCCGACGAGCTTGCCGTCGACGCGGTTGATGCCGACGTCGAGCACGACGGCGCCGTCGGCGATCCACTCGCCGCGGATGATCTCGGGGCGCCCGACCGCGGCGACCACGATGTCAGCGCGCTTCACTTCGCCCGCGAGGTCACGCGTCTTCGAGTGACACATGACCACGGTCGCGTTGGCGTTCGCCAGCAGATACGAGATGGGCTTGCCGACAAGGACGCTGCGCCCGATGACGACCGCGCGCGCACCGACCAGCTCGGTCTTCACGTCGCGCAAGAGGCGCATGCAGCCCTTCGGCGTGCACGGCGAGAACACCGGGCGCCCCTGGGCGAGGTGTCCGAGGCTTGTCGGATGCAGGCCATCGACGTCCTTCGCTGGATCGAGCGCGTAGAGGACGGCGTCGCTGTCGAGGTGCGCGGGCAGCGGCATCTGCACGAGGATGCCGTCGACGACCGGGTCGGCGTTGAGCGCCCGCACGAGCGCCATCAGCTCGGCCTGCGTCGTGGTGACGGGCAACTTGTGATCGCGCACGTCGACACCGGCCTCGCGCGCCGCCTTCGTCTTGCTCTTCACATAGACCGCGGAGGCCGGGTCGTCACCGACGAGCACCACCGCGAGCGTGGGGGCGATGCCCTGCGTGCGCAGCGCGGCGGCCGCCGTGGCGACCTCACCGCGCAGCGTGGCGGCGACGACCTTGCCGTCGATCACCTGCGCGGTCACGTGCTACTCGCGGCCGCCGAGCTCGTGCTGCCGCTGGACGCGCTGGAGGACGACGAGCCCGACGAAGCGGAGGAGCCAGACGAGCCGGACGAGCCCGACTCGGAGCTGCTGGAGCTGCTCGAGGAGTCCGCCGAGCTGACGACCGCGTCCTTCTTCGCCGTCCCGCCCTTGTCAGCGCTCGGAGGCGACGAATACAGGTCCTTGTACCAACCGCCGCCCTTGAGCTGGAATGCGGTGCGAGAGATGAGCTTCTCGAGCTTGTCCTCCCCGCAGACCTCGCACTTGACCAGGTCGTCATCGGACATCCGTTGCTGGTACTCGAAGTCGCGGTGGCAGGCGTTACAGCGATACTCGTAGGTCGGCATGGGTGACGGTTACTCCTGAAGGGACACGATGCGCACGCCTGCCTCGCCGTCAATGTCGACGAGCTCCCCGACCCCCACGAGACGACCACCCGCGTGGATCTCGAAAGGTCCGGCCAGTGGACGTCCGAGCGCGATGACCTGACCGGGAGCGAGCTCGGCGAGCTGGCGCACCGAAAGCCGGGTCGTCCCGAGCTGAACGATCAGCTCGAGATGCGCGTCGTCGGCGATGGCGGCAGGCATGTGGCGCGGAACATAGCCGGAGACGACCGTCGCCTCTACTGCGTTCGGGCTCGCCGAAAGGCTGATCGAGCCCTCGCCGATCACCAGGGAAAGTCGGGGTTCGATGGTGATCACGTCCCGCACCTGGAGCTGGCTCACCGTTCTTCGGGGGAGCGCGCACGCCCCCACGACGATGGGCAGGTCGAAGCTCCAGCCCGGCAGGACCCGCGGCGGCGGGAGCCGCACGACCACATCCGGCGGGCACAACGCGATGACCGTCATCGGTGCGCCGGCGATTTCGACAAGGAGCTCGACGGCGAGCGCGTCCAGCGGCGCCGAACGATCGCTGCACGGCCAGACCTCTGCGGCGATGCCCGTGTCCTCGATGGCGGCGGCGATCGCGAGGGCCCAGATCGCGTGCTCGACGGCGGTCAGCGACCGCGGAGCATCGAGCTCGATGGGCCCACCGAGAAGGCGTTGGGCCAGCGCGCGCACGGGGCGGCTC
>JANRKM010000260.1:0-6883 GCA_033763475.1 Kofleriaceae bacterium | reverse complement strand
GCATGATCAGCGCGAGCATGACGAGCAGCGGAGCGCTACGACGCAACATCGGGTCCGAACATAACCGACTCTTCGTGGCGCTACAATCGCGCCGATGTCGGGCCCCGTGACTGCGCCCACGTTGCGACGCCCCCTGCTCGTCGCGACGGCGATCGTGTCGCTGCTGGGGCTCGCCGTCGAGGTGTACGCGTCTGTGACACCCGATGACGCATGGCTCGATGTGTTGTGGCCGCTGCTGTCCTTGAGCGCCGAGGCCAACCTGCCGACGTGGTTCGCGTCGAGCTTGCTGCTGTGCTGCGCGCTGGCTGCCGGCGCGATCGCGTCGCGGATGCAACCACGAGAGCCGTGGCGCCGCCACTGGTGGGGCATCGCGATCGCGCTCGCCTGGGTCTCGCTCGACGAGAGCGCCGAGCTGCACGAGCACCTCGGTGGTCACTTCGAGACGTCCGGCATCCTGTTCTTCGACTGGGTGATCTGGGCCGGGTTGCTCGTCGCCGTGCTCGCCGTGATCTACCTGCCGTTTCTGCGCGCGCTGTCGTCGCCGACGCGCGAGCGGCTGGTCATCGCAGCGGTCGTCTACGTCGGTGGCGCATTGGTGATGGAGCTACCACTCGGCTGGTACGTCGAGCGTGCGGGTACGGAGACGCTCGGCTATGCGCTGATCGACTGGGTCGAGGAGACCCTCGAGCTCGTCGGCGCGAGCCTGGCGCTCTCCGCGCTGGTCGCGCATGCGAGGTCGCGCGCGTGACGCGCAAGGGCCTGTACATCGTCGGACCCATCTACGACTGGGTGTGGTTCCTGGCGACCCCGATGCTCGCGCTGGTGCTCGGTATCCTCGTCTCGGATACGTGGTTGTCCACCGAGGAGCGCGCGTTCGGCGCCGAGGAGGACACGCTCAGCGGGTTCTTCATCGGTGCGGTGATCCACGCGCACCTTGTCGCCGTGCTGTTTCGCAGTCACGGCAACGCGAACCTTCGCAGGCTGTACCCGATCCGGTTCTTCGTGGTGCCCGTCGTGCTCTACGCGGCGATCGTGCTGTCGCCGTGGCTCGCGGCGGCATCGCTCGTGGTCGCGACGTTCTGGGACGTGTGGCACTCGGGCGCGCAGACGTTTGGCTTCGCGCGCATCTACGAGCGCAACCATGGCACACCACCGGAGCTCGGTCGCCGGCTCGATTACTGGCTCAACCAGCTCCTCTACGCGGGCCCGATCCTCGCCGGCGCCACGCTGATGGAGCACGTCGACTCGTTCGGCGAGTTCGATGTCGTCGGTGATGCACTGCTCGCGTCGGTGCCGGCACATGTCAGCAGCGTCAGCCGGTACCTGACGCTCGGCGTGCTCGCCGTCGGGGCGGCCTTCCTCGTCGCGTACGCGATGATCTATCTGCGCCTCGCACAGCGCGGCTACCGGCCGCCGTGGCTCAAGCTGTGGCTCGTCGGCTCGACGGGGTTCGTCTCGATCTACACGTGGGGGTTCAACACGTGGGGCGAGGCGTTCTTGATCATGAACCTGTTCCACGCCGTGCAGTACCTCGCCCTCGTGTGGGCGATGGAGCGCGAGCGCATCGCGAAGCTGTTCCGGGTACCGACCCATCCGCGGATCGCCCTCGCGGTGTTCCTCGGCAGCGTTGCTGCCTACGGGCTCGCGGTGCAGGCGATGGACGCGGACAGGACCGCGCTGTGGGCGCTGACCATCGTCTGCTCGCTGATGCACTTCTGGTACGACGCGTTCGTGTGGTCCGTGCGCAAGGCGCAGGTCTGAGGGGCGCGCAGTGCGAGGGTCGGACCCTATTTGCTCAACCTGGGCTCAACGTTACGGCGCCCGCACAGCGGCCGGCTGCGGGGCACGTTGATCAAGTAGGGTCCGACCCTTACAAGTGCTCGAAATGACGCGAGCAAGGGCGCGCATTTTCTTTGTCACCAGCGCCGGGGCGGCTCCGTTGGTCGGCTGAAAGGACGCCAACCCCATGCTCACGACGCTACCGTCTGCCTCTCGTTTGCCTGCTTTGTTCCCCACCACGCTCCAGGGCGCCAGCAGCGGCGCCGAGCTCGTCTCGACCGACGGCCGTGCGCTGCCGCTCGAGGCGACCACGCTGCGCGCGGAGGTGCAGGGTGGCCTCGCGCGCTTCGTGCTCGAGCAGACGTACCGCAACGCGTACGAGGAGACGCTGCAGGTCGTGTATCGGATGCCGCTGCCCGCCGAGGGTGCGGTGAGCGGCTACGCGTTCGAGATCGGCGGGCGCATCGTCCGCGGCGAGGTCGATCGCAAGCGCGCGGCGCGCGACCGGTTCGAGCAGGCGATCGCGTCGGGGCACACGGCGGCGCTGCTCGAGCAAGAGACGCAGGACATCTTCACGCAGCGGATCGGCAACATCCCGAGCGGGGAGACGATCATCGCGCGTATCACCGTCGATCAGCGCCTCGCGTGGCTGCCGGAAGGTGAATGGGAGCTGCGGTTCCCGACGGTGATCGGCCCCCGCTATTGCGGCTCCGCGGAGACTGCCGAGAACGTGCGCGCGACACACCTCAAGGTCACGGAGCAGCCGTTGCGCGTGACCGTCCAGCTCGCGCTCTCGATCAAGGACGCGATCACCGGCGGCAAGAAGCCGAGCTCGACGACGCACGCGCTCGCGCATCGCGAGGACGGCGTGATCGAGCTTGCGGCAGGTGCGCGTCTCGACCGCGACCTCGTCGTGCGCTGGCCCGTCGCGGCGCCGGAGGTGGGCGTGTCGCTCGCGCTGGCGCGCCCGACCGACGGCGATGCGTTCGGCCTCGTGACCGTCGTGCCCCCCGCGAGCTCGGCGAAGCGCACCGCGGTGGCGCGCGATCTGATCGTGCTGCTCGACACGAGTGGCTCGATGGACGGCGTGCCGTTGACCAAGGCCAAGCAGGTCGTGAGCATGGTGATCGACTCGCTCGCCGAGAGTGATCGATTCGAGCTCATCGAGTTCTCCGACAGCCCGACTCGCTACAAGCGCGAGCCGCTGCTCGCGTCGGCGAAAGCGAAGCAGGAGGCGATCCAGTGGGTGCGCTCGCGCCAGGCGGCGGGTGGGACCGAGATGCGCAAGGGCGTGCTCGAGGCGCTGCAGACGCTGCGGGTCGGTGCGCAGCGTCAGGTGATCGTCGTGACCGACGGCTATATCGGCGGCGAGCAGCAGATCCTGAAGACGCTGCACGATCACCTACCGCGGTCGTGTCGCCTGCACGTGCTCGGCGTCGGTGATGCCGTCAACCGCTCGCTCGCGACGCAGCTTTCGCGCGCCGGCCGCGGCGTCGAGGTGCTCGTCGGTGATCGCGATGATGCGGAGCGTGGTGCGAAGCGCCTGCTCGATCGCACGCGCGCGCCGATGATGGTCAACGTCGAGATCGCAGGTAGCGCACTCCTGCGGCACGCGCCCGAGCAGATGCCGGACGTGTTCGCCGGCGCGCCGCTGGTCGCGGGGCTCGTGCTGCGCCCGGAGGGTGGTGAGCTGATCGTGCGTGGCGAGCTCGCGGACGGGCCGTGGGAGCAGCGCGTGCGCGTGCCCGCGCAGAAGGCTGGGGACGGCACCTCACCGATCGCGGCGCTATACGCACGCGAGCTGATCGCGGATCTCGAGGCGCGCTCGATGCTCGAGTCCGTCGACAGCCGCATCGAGGAGCTGGGCCTCCAGTACCAGCTCGCGACGCGGATGACCTCGTGGGTCGCCGTCGACGAGAGCCGCGTCGTCGCGAACAAGCCGTCGCGCGAAGTCGTGGTGCCGCAGGAGATCCCGCACGGTACGAGCGTGCAGGCGTTCGGGCTGCGCCCTGGGATGGTGATGCCCCAAACGATGATGATGGCGGGCATGGCGCTCGGCGGCGTGTATGACGCCGAGGAAGAGGGCTTCGCGGCGAACATGCGTACGCGCGCTGGCGTCGTCAGGTCGCCGATGCCGACCGGGGCTCCGCCCCCGGCCGCAGCCCCCGCCCAGAGGATCGAGGTGGACGAGATGCGCGCCGAGCCGATCGAGGCCGAGAAGAAGGAGATGCTGTACGCGCGCAAGGCAGCACCTGCTGCGCCCTCGCGGCCGATGGCCGCTGCCCGGACGAAGGGCGGACGCATCCTGCCGCGGTGGATGCTGTTCCTCGTGCTCGCGTTGCTCGCCGCGCTGATCTACTGGTTGGTGCGCTGATGGATCTCGACGTCTATCTCCCCGCGATCGCCGGCGGTGACGCCGCCGCGTTCGGCCGCTGGATGGCCGGCAGCGAGACGAACGTACGCGGCAGCCTGCGCTCGTTCGCGGCGGTGGTGGACGTCGAGGCCGTGCTTCAGGAGGCGCTTCTGCGCGTATGGCAGGTCGCGCCCCGGTTCGTTCCCGACGGTAGCGCGAACGGGCTCGTCCGCCTCGCCGTTCGTATCGCGCGCAACCTCGCGATCGACGAGGTGCGCCGCATCAAGGCGCGCCCCGTCGAGCCCGAGCGGCTCGAGGCCGTCGCCGACGACGTACCCGCCGCACCCGATCCCATGTTGCGCACGGCGATCGCCGAGTGTCGCGACAAGTTGCCCGCGAAGCCACGCGAAGCCTTCGATGCACGCCTCGCGAGCGCGGGCAGTCAGGACGACGAGGATCTCGCCACTTCGCTCAACATGCGGCTCAACACGTTCCTGCAGAACTTCACGCGCGCGCGTAAGCTGCTGGCGGAGTGCCTTGGCAAGCGCGGCATCGGCATCGATCAGGAGCTCGGCGCATGACCCCCGATGAAGAAGACCTCCTGATCGAACAGGTCGCGAGCGCGTGGCGGCCCGCGCCCGACGACGGTGCGCTCCAGTACCACGCGGCCTGGCATGACCTCGGCGAGGCGGCGCGCGTGAAGGCCTTCGAGCGTGCGCGCGCGCTGCGCATGGCCGAGGCTGCGCTGGATCCCGAGGGCATGTCGACGACCGCACGCGCGGTGCTCGCGCGGCTTTCGCGGTAGCTTCCCCGCATGCGGATCGATCGCGTCTACACCAAGAGTGGCGACCAGGGCGAGACCTCTCTCATCGGCGGCGAGCGCGTGCCGAAGGACGACATGCGCCTCGAGTGTTACGGCACCGTCGACGAGCTCAACGCGACGCTCGGGCTGGTCAACGTCGCGCTCGAGGCATCCGCGGCCGGCCCGCACCTGTTGCCGATCATCGCGCGCGTGCAGAACGAGCTCTTCAACCTCGGCGCGGTGCTCGCCGCGGCCGATCCCGAGCGCCGCGCGAAGCTACCGGCCGTCGAGCCGCGCCACGTCGACGGCCTCGAGCGCGACATCGACGCGGTCAACGACGACCTGCCGCCGCTGACCTCGTTCGTGTTGCCCGGCGGCGGAGCGGCCTCCGCGGCGTTCCACCTCGCGCGGACGGTGTGCCGCCGCTGCGAGCGCCTCGTGGTGGCACTCGCGCGCGCCGAGGATATCGGCGGCGAGATGCCGGTCCAGTACCTCAATCGGCTGTCCGATGCGCTGTTCGTGTGGGGCCGGTGGTGCGCATTCAAGGACGGCAAGCCCGAGCCGCTGTGGGACTCGCGCGCGACCTGAGTGATCAACGGGGGGCGCGAGCGACTGAGACTTCTCCCAGGGCTCGCGAGTAAGCCCAGCAGGTCGCGGATGTCCTTTCCAATCGCCTGCACAAGTACACTGTAACGTCCAGCCTTTGCATCTCTGATGAACCCCGCCAGCCGCCAACAGGTGCTCAGCCATCTTCCGAAGGCGCGACTCGTTAGCGGTCGAGCCGGCCCAGCTCGTCGCGACCGATCCAGTAGGCGATCGTCAGCGCCGGCAGGCAGAGCAGGTCCGTACGGTCGAGTCGGACCTCCGCATGCCGGACGAGCCCGAGCAGATCGGTAAACCACCCCGAGATCGTCGGGGACAGCTTGATCGCCGCGAATACCGCGCCGGTCGCGACCGTGGCAACCACCAGCCGGCGGTGCGTCAGGTACGGATCTACCCGCGCGCCAAGCCGCTGGGCCCCGAGCAGGACCAGCCCGATGAGAGCGGTCAGCACGACGGGAGCCGCCGCGAGCCCGGCGAGATCGCTGAGCTTGCCTGTGACGGTGCCGCCATACCGCGCTTTCAGCACCCAGTCGTTGAGGACGAGAAGGGCCATGGCCGCCAGGGCCACCGGGTGCAGTGCCTCCCCGATCGGCAGGACACCCGGGCCGGCCCCGCCCCGCAGCCCCACCCGCAGGCTTTCCCAGAATCCGGGCACCGACCCGTTGTCGGCGGGCGACACACGTATATCCTGCCCGGCGTGTCCGAGCCCGGCAAGCAGACCGAGAGCACCAAGCAGCTAGCCGCCGCCGAGCAACAAGCTCGGGAGCGGTTCGAGAAGGCGATGAACGAGCTGCGTGAGGGGGCGTATCGATTCGCCAACCGCGCGCGGACCGAGTCCGAGCTGATCATCGAGGAGCTGATCGACCCCGAAGGCGAGACCGTCGAGACGCTCGCCGAGACCGAAGGCGATCAGGGCGCCCTCGCGCTCGCACAGTCGCTCGAGCTGATCACGTTCGATACGTGGCTGTTCGGTCAGATCGGTGACAAGGAAGAGCTCGATCTCAAGGCCGAAGAGCACTGGGAGATGTGGTTCACCTTCGGCGCGTGGATCGGCGAGACCATCCGGCGCCGCCACGGTGGCCACTGGCTCCTCATGGGCGACGACCCGCACACGTGGCGGATCGGCTTCTCGAAGATCTTCCTCGAGATCGCGCCGTTCGTGTTCGCCGAGCAGCTGCTCCGAATGGGCTCGGGCGCTACCAAGAAGATGGTCACCGAGATCGAGCGCATCCGTCAGCTCCATGAAGACCAGAAAGAGAAGGACGGCGGCAAAGAAGTCGATCGCTTCCTCGCCCAGCACTACATCCGCCTCCACACGGTGCCGCTCGGCCAGTGGATGTCCATGG
>JANRKM010000259.1:0-10422 GCA_033763475.1 Kofleriaceae bacterium | reverse complement strand
GCGAGACTTCTCCGCAGAGTGCGAGATGGGACAGCGCGTGCCGCGTGCTGAGGACGTACAGCCAGAGGTGCGGCGGCGCCGAGCGGACGGCGATGCGTGAATCCGTGGGCCGCTTCGGATTGACGCTGAACCCGGCGAGCCCATCAGCCAGAAGCCGCGTGAGGCGCGCGGTGAACTCGGTTGGCGGCAAATCAGAGGTGAGACTCAGAGTCGGCACGATGTTGGCTCACATCCGCATAACGTGTGCTTCTGCTGCGGACACTCCATAAGATGCGCCCGCGAAGCGGGCGCTACAATAGCGTGGCCGTCAGCAGCAAGCTTCGTTATGCCGCGGCGCGACCGAGTAGCCATCAACCTTTCGCCAACCTGCTTCGTCGGTCGCACGGCGACAGAACTCCATTCACCCGCATCAAGATCTGGTCGGTGCACTCGAAGCGACGCGACGGAGCGCACGATGTCATGGCAGGCGCCCCCAGTGCCAGCGGAAGCATTGAGATATTCGTGTCTGTTGCGAGCGACAAAGCGGATTGTGTCCGGACCGTGCGGAAGCACTCACCGGACCGGCGGACGAGGGGCGTTCGGGGCGAGATCGCGCGCGCTTTGAGCCAACGCATCATCATCGCCCTGCGCTATGCGCGCTGCACCGCGCACGGGTCGGCACCTCTGCGCCAGAGACTCGCCCGAGAGTGTAGCAGGCTCGCGCGCCATAACAACGGAACTCAGCCCGTACTGGCGTGCCGATACACCAGAAGCCGCAGCGCGTTTCCAACCACCACTAGAGTGCTCCCCTCATGCACCACGACCGCCGGACCGATCCCGATCACTCCGGTCGTCGTGGCCACGATCAACAACGCGATCACGGCGAGCGACACGATCAGGTTCTGCCGGATGATCGCACGCGCCTGTCGACTGAGTCCGATCGCGAACGGCAAACGGCCGAGATCGTCGCCCATGAGCGCCACGTCCGCCGTCTCGAGCGCCGCCGCGGTCCCCGCGCCGCCCATTGCGATTCCGACTGTCGCATGCGCGAGCGCCGGGGCATCATTGACGCCGTCGCCGACCATCGCCACGCGCCCCTCGCGTTCGAGTTCCTTGATCGCCGCGACCTTGTCCTCGGGGAGGAGCCCCGCGCGCACATCGTCCACGCCCACCTCCATCCCCACCGCGTTGCCCACGCCGGCGTTGTCGCCCGTGAGCATCACGATCCGACGGATCCCCGTCGCACGCAACCGGTCGAGCGTCTGCCGTACATCGGCACGCGGCTCGTCGGCGATGCCGATCACGCCGAGCCACTCGTCACCGCGAAGCACCGCCACGGTGCTGCGCCCCGCCCTCTCCAACTCCTCGACCTCGGTGCGCACCGCCGCCGGCACCGCCGCGCCACGCTCCTCGAACATCAGCAGTCGCCCCACTTCCACGCGCACGCCGGCGATCGTCGAACGGATCCCGCGCCCCGTCACCGACTCGAGATCACGAGCTGCCGGCACCGCGACGCCGGCGCTCGTGGCCGCACCGATGATCGCGTGCGCGAGTGGATGCTGCGAGCGCTGCTCGACTGCAGCCGCCGTCGCGAGCAAGGCGTCGGTGCTCACACCGGTCGTCGGCCGCAGGTCCGTGACCGACGGCTCCCCGACCGTGATCGTCCCGGTCTTGTCCAGTGCCAGCACCGTGATCGCGCCGAGCGACTCCAGGTGCGCTCCACCCTTGATCAGCACACCCTTTCGCGCCGCCTGCGCGATGCCCGAGAGCACGGCGGCCGGTGTGCCGAGCGCGAGCGCGCAGGGCGAGGCCGCGACGAGCAGCGCCATGGCGCGGTAGAACGACTCCTCGAGCGTCCAGACGCCGAGCAGTGGCGGGATGGCGATCAGCAACACATCGGCGACGAGTACGATCGGCACGAAGATCCGCGCGAAGCGGTCCGTGAACCGCTGCGTCGGCGCCTTCTGTGTCTGCGCCTCCGAGACCAGCTTGATGACGCGGTCGAGTGTCCGGTCACCGATCGCGGCGGTGACCTCGACGACGAGCGCCCCTTCGCCGTTCACCGTTCCGGCGAACACCGGCTTGCCCGGTGCCTTGTCGACCGGCACGCTCTCGCCGGTGATCGGCGCCTGATTCACCGCCGAGTTTCCCTCACGCACCGCCCCGTCCACCGGGATGCGCTCGGCGGGCTTGATGACCACGCGGTCGCCGCGGACCACCTCGCTGATGGGCACCGACAATTCCTTCCCATCGCGGATCACCGTCGCCGACTGTGGGGCGAGCTCGGCCAACGCGGCGATGGCGCGGCGTGCTCGGCCGAGCGCGTACTTCTCGAGCGAGTGACCGAGACTAAAGAGGAAGAGCAGCAACGCCCCTTCGAGCCAGGCGTCGAGCACAGCCGCTCCGGCCGCCGCGACCACCATGAGCAGGTCGATGTTGAAGCGGAACTTCCCCCGACGCAGGTCGGCGATGAAGTGGCCCACGAGGTCGCGCGCGCCGAAGAAGTACGCCGCGGCGAAGGACGCGAGCGCGAGCGCCGAAGGCGCCTCGGTGAATCGTCCCAAGGCCCAGCCGACGACGAGCAGCGCGCCCGAGCTGATGCTCCACGCGAGCGTGCGGTTGCGGGCAGACCAACTCTTCGACATCGGAGCAGCAGGACTCGTCACCCCCGCGCTCGCCCCCGCCTCTACGGCCGCCGCGGACGCCGGAGCGCCTTCCTGTCCCACGGTCTCCGCGACCGGCACTGCGCCGACCTCGCGCAGTCGCGCCTCGATCAGCGCCCGATCGACGCGTCGGCGGTCGAACTCCACGCGCACGACCTGGCCAGCGAAGTTGACGACGGCCGCGCTCACGCCGCGAAGTTCACGGAGCGCGTCCTCGATGCGTCGCCCCTCATCCTCCGCGCCGACCGCACGGAACGGGATGACCATATGCGCGAATCGATCGGTCACCCCCGCACCGGCCGCGTGGGCAAACGCTTCAACTTGGGTCAGCGTGAGTCGGTCGGGATCGTAGTGCAGGCAGAGCTGCGGCCCTGACGGCGCCGTCCGGGTCGCGCCGTCCGCGTGCGGCGGCTCACCGTCCGGCTCCGCACTCGCCTCGACCACGTGCACGCTCTCGACGCCCTCTTGGCGTTCAAGCAATCGCATGAGTCGCGCCACGCACGCGTCGCGGAGGTCCTTCACTTCGGGGAGCAGCAGGGGCAGGTCGAGCCGCGCAGCACGTCGCATCGTGACTCCGGAGTATCCAACAGGTTGACCCGGCGCGAGGGTGCTCGAGCGTGTCGCCGGGTGGTTCAGCTCCTTCAGACCGCGGTCTCGCCCTCATCGCCCGTCGCGATCCGCAGCGCGCGCGACACCGCGACCACGACGACCTTCCCATCGCCGCGATTGCCCGTGCGCGCGGCGTGCTCGATCGCGCGCACCACCTCGTCCTCGAGCGCAGCGGGCACGACCACCTCCACGCGCACCTTGGGCACCGTACCGAGCACGCCCTCGGACGCCGGCGCGTCGGCGTGACCGCCGCGTCCGAAGCCGCGGACGTCCGTGAACGTGGCGCCCGAGAGCTCGCCGATGCGATGCAGCGCTGCCTCCACCGCATCGGACATAAACGGTTGGATGTATGCGATCACCATCTTCATGGGGCAGTCTCCGGTCGACGTTCGAAAAGGAGATACAAGAGGGGCAGCACGAGCAGCGTGAGCAGCGTGGCGGTGATGAGTCCGCCGATGACCACCGTCGCGAGCGGCCGCTGCACCTCCGCGCCAGCGCTGCTCGAGAGCGCCATGGGCAGGAAGCCGAGACTCGCGACCAGCGCGGTCATGAGCACGGGACGCAGCCTGGTCATCCCGCCCTCGCGCACGGCCTCGTCGAGCGGACGGCCGTGCTGGCGCAGTTCATTGATGTAGGAGACCATCACCACCCCGTTCAGCACTGCGATGCCGAACAGCGCGATGAACCCGACGCCCGCCGAGATGCTGAATGGCATCCCGCGCGCGAAGAGCGCGAGCACGCCGCCGACGGTCGCCAACGGGATGCCGGTGAACACGAGTGCCGCCTGTCGCAAGGAGTTGAAGGTCGCGAAGAGCAGCAGGAAGATCAGCAGAAGCGAGATCGGCACCACGAGCAAGAGGCGCTTGCTCGCGCGCTCCAGATTCTCGAACTGACCGCCGAACTCGGGCCGGTAGCCGGGAGGGAGGGTGATCGTGCCATTGTCGAACAGCGCACGCACATCGGCCACGAAACTGCCGATGTCGCGCCCACGGACGTTCCCCTCCACGATCACCAATCGCGACCCGTTCTCGTGACTCACCTCGGCGGGCCCGCCGACCTCCTCCACCTTGGCCAGCGTCCCGAGGGGCACGCGTTCCCCGTTCGGGGCACTCACCAGGATGCGACTGATCGACGCAGCGTTCGCGCGCACCGACGCAGGGAAGCGCACGGTCAGCGCGAACCGTCGCTGCCCCTCGAGCACCTGCGACACCTGCACACCCCCGAGCGCCTCGACCACCTGCATCACATCGGCGGAGTTGATGCCGTAGCGCGCGAGCTGCTCCGGAAGGACCGCGATCTGCAGTTGCGGCAGCCCCTCGAGTTGCTGCGCCTTGAACCCGGTGGCGCCGGGCAGCCCGGCCACCGCCGCGACGATCTGCTCCGCGGTCGTGCTGAGCTGGCCGAGATCATCGCCGTAGATCTTGATCGCGAGGTCGCTCCGCACCCCGGCGATGAGTTCGTTCACGCGCAGCTCGATCGGCTGGCTGAAGCTCACCACCAAGCCAGGGATCCGCGCGAGCGCCTCGGTCATCACGGCTTCGAGTTCGCCCTTGTCGGTCGCCTTCGTCCACTGTTCCGGCGGCGCGAGCCGCACGAGGATGTCGCTGATGTTCACGCCCATCGGGTCGGTCGCGATCTCCGCGCGGCCCGTCTTGGCGACCACGTCGATCACCTCGTCGGGGAACTCCTCGAGCAGGATCGCCTCCAACTGCGTCGTCTGCCGGACCGACTCCTCGAGCGATATGCTTGGCAGGCGCAGCACTTGCAGGGCGAACGACCCTTCGTCCAGTCGCGGGATGAACTCGGAACCGAGGAACGGCACCGCGGCGAGCGCGAGCACGACCGCCGCGCCCGACCCGATGAGCACCCGCCGCGTGTTGGCGAGTGTCCATTCGAGCGCCGGTCGATAGATGGCCTTCGCGCGCTTGACCAGCCAGACGTCCTCCTCGGTCACCTTGCCCTTGAGGAAGATCGAGATCAGCACCGGCGTGAGCAGGAACGTGAGCAATAGCGATCCGACCAGCGCGAACACCACGGTCAGCGCCATCGGCCGGAACATCTTGCCTTCGATGCCCTGCAGCGTGAGGATCGGCAGATAGACCACGATGATGATCCCGATGCCGAAGAGGATCGGCCGGCCTACCTCGGCGCACGATTCGAGTACCGTGTGGAGGAAGTTCTCGTCCGGCTTGCGATGGCCGAGTCGACGCATCGCGTTCTCGACCATCACGACCGATCCGTCGACGACGAGTCCGAAGTCGATCGCACCGAGGCTCATCAGACTGCCGGCGATCCCCGCCTGCACCATCGCGCTGAGGGCGAAGAACATCGAGAGCGGGATGGCCGCCGCGACGATGAGCGCCGCGCGGAAGTTCCCGAGCAGGACGAAGAGCACCACGATGACGAGGATCGCCCCTTCGACGAGGTTCTTCTCGACCGTCCCGATCGTGCGGCCGATCAGGTCCGTGCGATCGTAGAAGGGCTCGAGGCGAACGCCGGGCGGCAACGCGCGTGCCGCGACCGCGAACTTCTCCTTGACCGCGTTGACGACCGTGCGCGAGTTCTCGCCCATCCGCATCATCACGATGCCGGTGACGACCTCCCCGGTCCCGTCCTTGGTGACCGCGCCCTGGCGGATGGTCGACCCGATCACCACCTCCGCGAGGTCGCCCACCCGCACCGGTGTGCCGCCTCGGCTCGCGACCACGATGTTGCGGATCTGGTCGAGGTCCTGCACCTGGCCCACGCCGCGGATGACGAGCTGCTCGGCACCGCGCGTGATGTAGCCGCCGCCCGCGTTCTGGTTGTTCGCGGCGATCGCTTCAAGCACTTGCGGCAGCGTGAGGTCGTACTGCACGAGCGCCTCCGGCCGCACCAACACCTGATATTGCTTCTCGAACCCACCGAACGCGTTCACCTCCGCCACGCCGGACACGGCGCGCAACTGCGGCGCGACGACCCAGTCCTGCAGCGTGCGCAGCTCAGTGGCGTCGATGCCGGTGCCCGAGTCCGCCGAGACGGTGTACTGGAAGATCTCGCCGAGCCCGGTCGAGATGGGCCCCATCTCGGGCGTGCCGTATCCCGGTGGGATCTCCTCGCGCGCCAGTTGCAGTCGCTCCTGCACCTGCTGTCGCGCGAAGTAGATGTCGGTGCCCTCGGCGAACACGACCGTGACCTGCGAGAGCCCGAACTTGGAGATCGATCGAATCTCCTCGAGGTCGGGGAGACCGAACATCGCGAGCTCGACCGGGAGCGTCACCTGACGCTCCACCTCCGACGGCGGCAGTGCGGCCGCGTTGGTATTGATCTGGACTTGGACGTTGGTCACGTCCGGTACCGCGTCGATCGGGAGCGCCAACGCGCTCCAGATACCCACGCCGACCAGCAGCAAGGTCATCGCGAGCACGAGGAGGCGTTGATTCAGGACGAAGCCGATGAGGGAGCGCATGAGGGATCCTCTGGCGGTCAGTGGCCGTGCTCGCCGATCTCGCCCTTGGCGAGTTCGGACCGAAGCGCGAACGCGCCAGCGATGACCACGCGACTTCCCGGTCGCAGACCACTGAGGATGATCACGCGATCCCCGTCCACCGTCTCGCCCACGACGACCGGTACGGGCCGGAACTCACCCGGCGCGTCGCCGGGCACGAACACCACTTGGCGTCCCTCCACTTCCTGGACCGCGGCTTGCGGCACCACGGGCATCGCGGGACCACCCCCGCCCACCTGGATGCTCGCGGTCGCGAACATCCCCGGCTTGAGCGCGGCGTTCCCGTTCGGGATCTCCACACGCGCACGCACCGTGCGCTTGGTCTCGTCCAACACCTCGCCCACATACGCGAGGCGCCCGATGAAGCGCCGCCCGGGGTATGCGCTCACGGTCACGACGACCGACTGCCCCGCGCGCACACGCGCGAAGTCCCGCTCGAAAATGTCGAGTTCGATCCAGACCACGGACAGATCGGCCACCGTGAACAACACGTCGGTCGGCCCGACGACCTCACCGAGACTGACGTTGCGCGCGACGACGGTGCCCGCGAAGGGCGCGACCAGACTGTAGGCGGCTCCCGCCCCGTGATCGTGCGCAGCGCCGAGCACGGCCAGCCGTTCCTCCGTGCTGCGAAGCGCCGCCTCGCTGCGACGCAGCTCGGCTTCAGCGAGCAGCAACTCCTTCCGGCTCGAGATGCCTTGGGACTCGAGACGCTGTTCGCGCGCGAAGTTCTCCTTTGCGATCGCGACCAACTCCTCGCCCTGGCGCTCCTCGGCGCGCAACTGTCCGACGTCCGCGCTCTCGAGCATCGCGAGCACCGCGTCGCCACCGACGCGCGCGCCGAGGTCGGCGCGCACCGCCAGCACGCGCGCTTCGGTACGCGAGCCGACGTGGCTCACGCGGTTGGCATCATACGTGATGGCGCCAGTGACCTGGAGGCCGCTCGTGGTGATCGAATCCACGACGGCGACGCGAATGCCGCCTAGTCGGATGGACGTCGTGTCGAGTACGACCACGTCGGACTCGGCCGTCGAGTCCGCCGCGAGTGGTGCCGCGCTGTCCGCGGTGGCCTCGCCACCGCCGCACGCAAGGGAGACAACGCCGACGACGAGGGCGAAGAGCAGCACGACCGGCCGCGGTCGCTGGAGGTTGAGACGCTGGGTCACGGGGTGTTCCTGACGATGGGTGTGGTCGAGTCCTGCCGGCGGATCGCCGCGGGATCGATGGGCTGGAGTGAGGCGGCGGACGGGGTGAGCCGGCCGGTCGCGGCATCGAGTTGCACGAGCGCCTCGCGCTGGGCGAGCCAAGCGTCCCAGAAGCCGAACTCGGCATCGAGCAGCTGGTTGCGGAGGAGGAGGAGGGTCGAGAGGTCGATCTTGCCCGCGCCATACGCGGTCTCGAGGAGCGCGGCGTTCTCATGCGCCCGCGCGAGGACCTCGAACTCATAGACCCGCGCCTCTTCCGCCGCGGCGCGATACGCCCGCTCGGCGACGGTCACATCGGTCTCGACACGCAGCAGCGCTGAGCGACGCGCGAACTGCGCTTGGTCCACGAGTGCGCGGCGCTGGTCGCCGAGTCCTTGGTTCCGATTGAAGAACGGAAGGGTCAGTCCGAAGGCAGGACCGAACTGCACCGAGCCGTCGTTCGGCGACCGGTTCCCTCCCACGCCGATGCGCAAGTTCGGGAACGCCTCCCGCCGGCCGAGTGCGCGCAGCGTCTCCGCCTCCCGCACCGCCTCTCCGGTCGCGGCGAGATCGGGACGACCGACGAGCGCGAGCGCGAGGAGGGAGTCGCCGGACAGCGCGTCGATGTCCGTGAGCAACGCGGCGGTCGAGTCCGCCACCAAGCGGAGCGGTGTGTCGGCATCGAGCCCGACGAGCAGACGGAGCTCGAGTTCGGCGCTCACCGCGGCGCGGCGCGCGCTCAGCACGCGGCCGCGTGCGCGTCCGGCCTCGATCTCGGCGAGATTCGCCTCGAGTCGGCTGATCTCGCCTTCACGTACCTGGATCCGCACCGCGGCGAGCAATCGCTCCACGAGCGCGAGTGCCTCCGCTGCTACCTCGAGCCGACGATCGGCGGCGACCGCGCGATAGAAACCGGCGCTCGCCTCGGCGATCGTGAGGCGGGCCGCATCCTGCACGTCGAACGCGGTGCGCCCGAGCCCGATCCGCGCGGCATCGATACGCAAGCCGCGCTGCCCTGCGAACTCGATCTCCTGCAGCACCGTCAACTGCAGTTGGTCGGCGGCGCTCCCGAGCGCTCCTCCGGCGGACTGTACCGCCAGCTCGGGATTCGATCGCAGCACGCGCGTCTGGCGCAGCGCGCCGCGCGCGATCGCCGTCTCCTGGCGAACGCCGAGGAGTGTGGGACTTCGTCCGATAGCGAGCCGTTGGATATCGTCGAGGGCGAGGACGAGTGTGTCGGCGCGCGCCGACGCCGCGGGGGACTGTGCGTTCGCCGACCGCGTGACGATCGTTCCGCCAAGCAGGGAGAGCAGCGTCAGAGACGCTGAGAAGAACGGGATCGAGGGGATTCCACGGGACACGTGCGTGAGTCTCCGAAGGATCTCATCGCACGCCACGCTCGAGTGCGTCGGACGCAACGGCGCGCGTTCCGCGATGCGGAGCGGCACCATCGCGCCTGAGCGCGGTGTCGAACGGGTCGGCCGACGAGATCTGTTGGGGCCCGCCGATGGCGGGCACGCAGCGCGAGTTCGAACGCCTCAGCCGTCGTGGCTGGGGGTCAGCGCCGCGGGAGACTCAGCCGATGGGCGGTCGGAGCTGCGGTTGGGCGTCCCAACTCGCGGGAATACGCTTTCGCAACGCAATCGGCGATTCGTGCTCTGCGGAGGCACAGCCGTTCAACGCTTCGTCCTTATGGAACCAACCGCTGTGCACGTGCGCGTGATGGCACGTGTGCCGGTCGTGTCCCGCGTCATCAGGCGCACGCTCGCCCGGATGATCGTCCGCGTGGTTCATCGAGCCGCCCTCGCGATCTCCGTGCGCAACGTGCGTCGCGTTGTGTCGCGCAGCACCCTCGATTCGCGTCAGCTCCTCGTGCGTCGCGTCGCCGTCGTGGACGTCCGCAAGCATAGATTCGGTCGTGAGGAGACCGAAGGAAAGGGTGATCACGAGCGCAGAAAGGCCGCGCAAACTACGGAGACGAAAATGATGCATCGAACCGTAAGCTACGTTACCCGAGGCCGTGGCGCTAGCCCTGCCCAGTGAGCCGTCGATGGCAGAACGCGCGACGGTCGAGCAAGAGTGGCAATCGTGTGATGGTCCGTGAGTCGCCCGCCACGGACTTTGCGTAGTCGCGTATGATTCGTTCGAAACGCGAACTGCGAGCGGTGCTCGGTCGGCATAACGTTTGCTTCTGCTGCGGACACTCCAACAAGATGCGGTCGCGCAGCGGCCGCCACCATAGCGTGTCCGTCAGCAGCAAGCTTCGTTAGACCGATGCGCGCCGAAAGCTCCCTGATGAGCGCGCCGCGCAAAGCCGCCACATCGACGAGCGCTGCCTCACTCCTTAGCTACGACGGTGTCGTAGAGGCCATAGTGAGTGAGGCCCTCGTGGCTCTCGATCCCCGTGTAGCGCAGCGACGCGTCCTCGTAGCGACGGAAGGCGAACACAGCCTGGTTCATCTGCTCCGTATTGAACACCTTGAGACGTACGAGTAGGTGA
>JANRKM010000258.1:0-34885 GCA_033763475.1 Kofleriaceae bacterium | reverse complement strand
CCGCCTGCTCGATCTGCCGGCGCTGCTGCCTTCGCGCTGGGCCGCGGCCCGCGCCGCAGCCTGAGCAGGCGCTGCCGCCTGCCACGACTACCCGGTCGCTATCAAGTGGGGGCACCCGGTGCGGTCGACCGGACGCTCACCGGCGCCTTGCTGCGAGCTCACCGCGCCGCGGATCGCAGCGTGGCCATCGACATGCTGATGCGCACCTCCGAGACCAGTGACATCGCCCCCGACGCGAGCATCTACCCGAGCGAGCGCGATGAACGCACGGGCGGCCGCCGCCTGGAGGAGCTCGCCTTCGAGCTGATGGCGTCGGAGCGACGCTCGGACGCGGCGGTCAAGGCCATCAAGCTGACCGAGCGTGGCGTACGGCGCGTGTTCGCGATCGATGTCACGCGCAAGCGCGCCTTCCAGTGGTCGCGTGAGCTCGGCGATTGGTCGCTCCTCGCGACGACGGCCACGATCGAAGATCCCGCGCTGGCGGTCCCCTTGCCCATCGAGGCGATCGTCGACGCCGCCAAGGCCGACCTCGCTACCGTCCGCGCCTATCGAGCACAGCGCCATCCCGAGTTTGTCGCCGAACGCGAAGAGGGGCGCGAAGAGGGGCGCGAAGAAGGGCGCCAGGAAGGGCGCCAGGAAGGGCGTATCGACGGGCTGCGCATCGCACTCCGCAGCGTTGCGACTGCACGGTTTGGCGCGCTCGCGTCACCGCACGACGCCAGGATCGCGGCAGCATCCGCCACAGAGCTCGAGGCCTGGCTCGCGCGCGTGATGCTCGCCGATAGCGTCGACGATCTGCTCGGGCGCTGATCGGGTCAGCGCAGGCCCAGCTCCCTCGCGATCGCTGGGTGCAGGTGGACCCGCTTGATCGCGTAAATGCATGGAATCAGGCACGTTCGATCGTGGCCTGCGGCCTGCACAACGGACCGGCACCAATCAACGAAAGGTCACGGTCATGAAGGCAACCAAGTTCATCGTTCTCGTCGGCGGCATCCTCGGCATCCTCGCGTTCTTCCTCCCGATGGTGACGCTCCATCGCGCGGACTTCACGGGCTCGGCCAGCGCCTTCCAGCTGCTCAAGGGCATCAATGCCGCGAGCGATGTCGTGAACAGCGACGAGGTCCGCGCGGCAGCGATCCGCAGCGCCGACGTAGCCCAAGCGAAGGAAGGCCTCGACACGATGAAGGGCATCGTCGCCGCGATCTTCGTCCCCGCGATCCTGCTCGCGATCATGGGCGCGCTCGGCGTGAAGCGTAAGCAGTTCGGCCGCGTCGCCGGCGGCTTCTCGCTCCTGTTCGGCCTCGTCGGCCTCGGCATCGCGGCGTTGCTCAAGAGCGCGGCGGGTGCGGACGCGGGCATCGGCATCACGCTGCTCCTCGTCACAGGGGTCGCGGGCGTGGTCGGAGGCCTCCTCGCTCTCGTGAAGCCCGACCGCGGCGCGACCGCGACCACCGCGCCGCGCCTCGCGTAGCGGATCATGGTGGTGCTATCTCCTCACGTGATGAACGTAGTAGTAGGTGATCGACAGCGCGATCGCGTCGGGCACGATATGTACGAGTGATCCGAGCGCACCGTCGAGCACCACGAGCCCGATGCCGATGAGCGCGAGCTGATCGCCGGTCACGGTGATACCGTAGAACGTCACGAGCATGCGGCGTAGCGTCCAGCCGTAGGCGCACCAGGCAACGGACGCCAGGGTGCTGCCGCCGGTGAAGTACGCGCTGCCAATCCCGGGGATGAGCAAGCCGAGCAGCGTGGTGACGACGCCGCTCGCGACGGTGACACCGACGAGGAACCGCACCGTGCGCCGCTGCCCCCACCAGCTCTCGAGCGCACCGCCGCAGCTGACGATGCAGAGCGCACTGAAAAGCACGGTGACGGGGCTGAGCTCGACGAAGCCATACGTGAGCGGCTGCCACACTGCGCCGCGGATCACGCTCGACGGCGAGAGCAAGAGCCAGTACAGACCGAGCAAGCCGGTGAGGACCGAGATCGCGACCAGGCCCACCGCGAGCTGCACGGTACCGCCGCCGAGGTGCAAGCGCGGACCGAAGGGACCGCGAGACGAACGCTGCGTCACCATGTACCCCGCAGCGTACCCGAGGTCCAAAAAAACGGCGCCGTGGTCGATCACCCGGCGCCCAATCATCTGCAGATGACGATTGACTAGTAGCGGTAGTGGTCCGGCTTGTACGGGCCGTCGACGGCGACGCCGAGGTAGTCCGCCTGCTCCTTGCTCAGCTTGGTGAGCTTGACGCCGACCTTGCCGAGGTGGAGACGCGCGACCTTCTCGTCGAGCTTCTTGGGGAGGACGTAGACCTGGCCGGCCTTGAACGACATGCCGGTGACCTCGTCCTTGCCGTTGTTCGCGTTCGCCCACAGCGCCATCTGCGCGATGGTCTGGTTGGTGAACGAATTCGACATCACGAACGATGGGTGGCCGGTGGCGCAGCCGAGGTTGACGAGGCGGCCGCGCGCGAGGAGCGTGATGCGCTTGCCGTTCGGGAAGATGAACTGATCAACCTGCGGCTTGATGTTCTCTTCCTTGATCTCCTTGTTGTTCTCGAGCCAGGCGACCTGGATCTCGCTGTCGAAGTGACCGATGTTGGCGAGGATCGCCTCGTCCTTCATCGCGAGGAAGTGCTCGCTGCGGATCACGTCGAAGCAGCCCGTCGCGGTGACGAAGATGTCGGCGATCGGCGCCGCGTCTTCCATCGTGACGACCTCGTAGCCTTCCATCGCCGCCTGCAGCGCGCAGATCGGATCGATCTCGGTGATGAGGACGCGAGCGCCGAGGCCGCGCGCGGCATGCGCGCAGCCCTTGCCGACGTCACCGTAGCCGGCGACGACGACGACCTTGCCCGCGACCATCACGTCCGTCGCGCGCTTGATGCCGTCGAACAGCGACTCGCGGCAGCCGTAGAGGTTGTCGAACTTGCTCTTGGTCACCGAGTCGTTGACGTTGATGCAGGGGAACAGGAGCGTGTTCTTCTGCGCCATCTCGTAGAGGCGGTGCACGCCCGTGGTGGTCTCCTCGGAGACGCCCTTGATCTCGGCCGCGAGCTGCGTGAAGCGTGTCTTGCTCGCCGCGAGCGATTGCGTGAGCACGTTAAAGATCACGCGCATCTCTTCGTTGGTCGCCGTCTTGGGGTCGGGGGCCTTGCCCGCCTTCTCCGACTCGACGCCCTTGTGGACGAGGAGGGTCAGGTCGCCACCGTCGTCGAGGATGAGGTTCGGGCCCTTGCCGCCCTTGAACGCGTTGAGCTGGAGCTCGATGTTCTGCCAGTACTCCTCGAGGGTCTCGCCCTTCCACGCGAACACGGGGACGCCGGCGGCCGCGATCGCCGCGGCGGCCTCGTCCTGCGTCGAGTAGATGTTGCACGAGGTCCAGGTGACCTCGGCGCCGAGCGCGACGAGCGTCTCGATCAGAACGGCCGTCTCGATCGTCATGTGGAGGCAGCCAGCGACGCGCGCGCCCTTGAGCGGCTGCGCGGCCTTGTACTCCGCGCGGAGCGACATCAGACCCGGCATCTCCTTTTCGGCCATGCGGATCTTCTTGCGGCCGAGCTCGGCCAGGGTCTTGTCCTTGATCTTGAAAGCGGGGAACTCGGTACGCGTATCCATGATGTATCTCCGGTCGGTTTATGTGGCTTAGTGAAGCGTTCGGGCAGCGCGCTTGGCGATCGCGAGCTGAAGGGGTGGGTGCTGGCCACTGGGCAGCGGCAGCGGCGGGACGGCGACGTCGACCAGCACGGCGCTCTCGAGCCACGCGCGGAGCTTGGCGGACTCGAAGCCGAGCCACACCACGCCATGCTCGCGCATCGATTCGTCGTCGTGCGGAAGGTAGTCGACGATCGCGAGGTGACCGCCCGGGCGAAGCAGGCGTGCCGCGGCGAGGATCGCATCGTGCGGGCGCGCGGCGTGCTGGAGGACGCGCACCATCACCACGAGATCGGCGCCACCACGGCTAACGATCTCTTCGGCGAGCGTGGTGTCGGCGATGTCGCCCTCGCGCAGGCGCACGTTGGGCAGGCCCCACGTCGCGATGCGAGCGGCGCAACGTGCGAGGCGCGCGGGGCTGCGATCGACGGCGATCACGCGCTCGTAAAGCGGCGAGAGCAGGGGCAAGAGTGTGCCTTCACCGGTGCCGACGTCGACGGCGAGCGCGCGGCCGGGCAGCAGCGGCGCGATCACCGGGAGCCACTGGAGCAGCTCGGTATCGGCGCGCATGGGCGCGAGGTCGCCGGGCGACTCGTCGAAGAACCGGCGCGACAGCTCCTCGCGCTGCGCGACGATGGTGGCGACGCGGGCGAGGCTGCCATCCTTGCTGCACAAGGAGCGGCCCTCTTCGAGCGCGGCATCGATCACCGCATCGGCGTCGAGCTGGGAACGAAGCAGCGTGCGCGTGCCATCCCGGCGCGCCGTCAACAGACCTACTTCGCGCAGCGGTTGCGACTTCTTGGTGACCTGCGGCTGGCTCTCACCGAGCAGCGTCGCGAGCTCGCCCACGGTCAGCTCGTCCTCGGCGCACAGTGCGAGCAGACGGAGCCGATCCTCGTCGCCGAGGAGTCGGAACAGATCTGCGCGGGCAGTGGCAGTCACCGTGCATGTATATATTCCAACATTCGCATGATGGCAAGACCATAGAAAGCCTAGTGGAAAAGGGCGGTTGTCGGTACCCCCGACACGTGAGCTTTGCGTGATCGGTTTGACTCGACCATCCCCGGGCGCCTAGCATCAGTCAGATACAGCAATGTCGAAGGGTTCGGAGGGCAAGCCCGCCAGTGGCAGCCAGCCGGGGCGGCCTCCGGCCGATACCCCGAATCGGCTGGTCGTGCGCTCGAGCTCGCAGGGCGGCGCGTCCGACTCCGCGATCATGAGCAGCGACACGGCAGCCGCTGCACTCGCGCGCTCCGACACGTCGCTTTCGGACACCGCGGCGCCCTCCGGCGGAGAGGCGCGCCCCTCCGGCCCTCTGACGACCGAGATCGTCGGCACCACGCTCGCGGATCGCTACCTCGTCACGCGCAAAGTCGGGCAGGGCGGCATGGGCGCCGTCTACGAGGCGACGCACACGCTGATCGGCAAGCGCGTCGCCGTGAAGGTGTTGCTCGAGAAATACGCGCAACGCGAGGCGATCGTGAAGCGCCTCAAGCAAGAGGCGCAGCTCGCCTCGTCTGTCGGGAACGAGCACATCATCGACATCACCGACTTCGGCACCACCGAGGACGGTCGCACGTTCGTCGTGATGGAGTTCCTCGAGGGCGAGTCGCTCGCGGAGTGTCTGGCGCGCGAGACGTCGCTGCCCGAGCAGCGGATCTTGCGGATCGTCGCGCAGGCTGCGAATGCACTGTCCGCCGCCCACGCGAAGGGTATCGTTCACCGCGACATCAAGCCCGAGAACTTGTTCCTGCTGAAGCGCAAGGAACAGGACTTCGTGAAGGTCGTGGACTTCGGCATCTCGAAGTCGCTGCGCGCGAGCTCCGAGGAAGAAGAGCCGCAGCGCCTCACGCAGACGGGCATGGTGCTCGGTACGCCGCTGTACATGTCGCCCGAGCAGGCGCGCGGCGATGACGAGCTCGATCAGCGCGTCGACGTCTACGCGCTGGGCGTGATCATGTACGAGGCCGCGACTGGCCGCGTGCCGTTCGTCGGCAGCAACTACTTGAGCGTGATCTCGCAGGTCTTGAACGAGACGCCGAAGCCGCCGCGCGAGCTCAAGCCCGAGCTCTCCGAGGAGTTCGAGGCCGTCGTCATGAAGGCGATGGCAAAGGACGTCAAGGAGCGGTACGCGAGCGCGAAGGCGATGCTGGATGACGTCACGGCCATCCTCGAGGATCCGACGCACTCGACCGAGCGCGCGCGGATCACCGGCCCGCGGCGCAAGCCCGGCAAGAAGGCCGAGGGCTCGCCGATTCGCTACCTCGTGTGGTTCGGCGGCATCACGCTCGTGATCGCGGCCGTGGTGTTCACCGTCACGCAGCTGCTCAAGAAGCCGCAGGGCAAGGTCACGGCGGGCGCGGGTATTGGCAGCGAAGTCGTCGCGACACCTTCTCCCCCGATCGACGCCGCGCTCGTGGCCGAGGCACCAGATGCAGCGCCGGCGACGGAGTACTTCGAGGCGCACATCACGACCAAGCCCGTTGGCGCCGAGGTGTTCTGCGATGGCATCTCGCGCGGCCCGACGCCTGCGGTCGTGAAGGTCGTGAAGAAGGACAAAGACCTCGAGTGCTACGCGCGCCTCGAGGGCTTCGACGATTACACGTTCAAGTTCAATCCGCTCGAGGGTGAGCCGAACGGCGGCTTCACGTTCACGCTGAAGAAGCCGCCCAAGGGCACGCCGGTGAAGCGGCAGCCGCCGCCGAAGGACCCGACGAAGACAGGCGCGGGCAGCGCGGGCAGCGCGAGCACCCCGACGCCGGATAACAAGACCGGCGGCGAGATCCAGTCCGATCCGTACAGCAAGAAGCCGTGAAGCGCGCGCTCCTCGCCGTCGTCATCGCGCTCCTCGGGGGCACGCCGGTGCACGCGCAGGGCTCTGACTCGACGGGCTACGTCGGGCGCACCAAGCCGCGCCTCGAGATCGACGACTGTCGGCCCAACGATCCCACGCTCACGCAGGACCAGCTGCGCGCGCGCGCGTCCGAGCACTTTCGGCGCGGCGAGACCTTGTACGTGCAAGGCGACTACGAGGGCTCGGTCGTCGAGTTCGTCGCCGCGTATTGCGTGATGCCGTATTACGCGGTGCTCAAGGACATCGGCCAGGCCTACGAGCGCCGCCTCGAGTACGAGATGGCGATCGGCTACCTCGAGCGCTACGTCGAGCAGATTCCGCCCGACGCCAAGCGCGCCAACGCGTGCGCGCCCGACCCGATCGACGACAAGGCCAACGTCGATCGCCGCATTCGCGTGCTCGAGAACCTGCCGTCGCGCGTGTATGTGCAGACCACGCCGCCCGGCGCGTCGGTGGTGATCGGCAACGACTCGGGCATCGCCGCGCGCGCGAAGTCAGGCGACCAGATCACGATCAACGGCGGCAGCTACGACATGACGATCGAGCTCGCGGGCCACGTGCCAGTGACGCAGCAGATCGCCGTCAAGATCGGCAAGCCGTACACCTACTACTTCAAGATGGAGCCGCAGCGCGGGTCGCTGTCGGTGCTCGTCACGCCGCCGGACGCGCGCATCTTCGTCGATGATCGCTTCGTCGGCATCGGCCGCTACGAAGACAAGGTCCCCGGCGGCACGTACACCGTGAGTGCGGAAGCGCCGGGACACGTGCGCATGGAGCGCAACGTCGAGGTGCTGCCCAACGAGGCGCAGGGTGGTCGCGAGCTGATCGAGCTCGCGCCGCTGCCGCAGACGGGACGGCGCCAGTTGATCGTCGCGTCGGCGATCGGTGGTGGCGTCGCGACGGGTGCGCTGCTCTACGCGTTCAATGAAACGTCGGTCGCGGGCCTCGGCACGCTCGTCGGTGGGGCGGCGGGGCTCGTCGGTAGCTACCTGAAGCTGCCGCACGATCAGGCGCTCGGCACCAGCAACCTCACGATCTCGACGATGATCACGGGTGGCGTCGCGGGGCTGTTCGCGGCGCGCGCGTTCACGGAGCGGCAGGAGGTCATCCAGCCGGTCGCGGGTGCGAGCCTGCTCGTCGGTGGCGCCGCGGGCTACTACCTCGGCAGCAAGCTCGACGTCACGCCGGGCGATGCCGCGATCTTCACCAGCTCGGTGCTGTGGGGCACCACCGCGGGCGGCTTGTTCGCGTTCGCATTTGATCCGCCGCGCAGCATCAGCTCGGGCCTCGTGCTGAGCGGCCTCGGCATGGGCAGCATCGGCGGCATCCTGCTCGCGCGTTCGTTCGACATCAGTCGTACGCACGCAATCCTGATCGACATCGGCGGTGTCGCCGGCATCATCGGTGGCCTCGCGGTGAAGAGCCTCGCCTACCCGTCGACCGAGGTCACCGACGAGTCCTCCGACAACGAGCGTCAGGCGAACTACGCCCTCGGCGGCATGGCGATCGGCCTCGTCGCGGCGGGCATCCTCACGCGCAACATCGACGAGCCCACGATCCCGCTCAAGCCATCGCTCGGAACCGCGACCACCTCCGACGGCAAGTCGACCACGACGTTCGGCCTCGAAGGCAGCTTCTAAGCTATCTCGTCGACAGCACGCCAACGCTCTGGACGCCCGAGATCGTTGCCGAGAACGTGGCGCCCACCGGGAGGTTCACGCGAACGCGCCCGAGGCCGCCGCCGCCGCCGCCGCCGACGGAGTTATCTCCCGATTCGTCCTCGCCATTCTGTGCAGCGAGCGCGCCCACCGCGCCATCTCCTCCGTCTCCGGTCTGACCCGAACAGGACTGTCCACTGGCCGGTTGGGTCGGCGAGAGAAGCCCATTCTGGGCGCTCCCGTCGACGTCGCACGTCCCGCCGCCGCCGTTCGCATAGATGCGCGCCGAGGCATTGACCGTGATCGCTGGCGCCTCCAGGAGCAACCCACCCCCCGAACCCCCGCCCTCTCCATTTCCACATGGCGCGCCGCTGATGCAGGCCACAGGGCCGGTGGGCCCCTTCGCGCCACCGCCGTTGATCGCGAGTATGGCGCCGGAATCCAAGGTGATCGACGTGTTGCTCGAGAGCTGGAGGGCTCCGCCTCCTCCTCCGGGCGCATAGTTCGCGCTCGCGTTGCTCGCCCGCCCGCCTGGACACCCACCGCGCAGCGGGACGAGATCGCTCGTTGGCGAGACCGCGCCTCCGGCCGCGCCGTTGATCAGCGGGTTGCCACCGTTGCCCCCTCGCCCGCCCGCCGTCCCGAAGCCGCCTCCGCCTCCGCCGGCCTTTCCTTCCACGTTGCCCGCGGGAGCCGAGCCACCTCGGCATGTGGCGTCCTCGGTGAGCGCGCCAGGACCATTCGTGGAGCCGTTGGCGCTGAGGGTGACGAGGTTGCGAATGAGCACCGGACCGTCCGAGACGATCGCGAGTGCGCGGGATCCGGTGATCGTCACGTTCCCATTCGTCGTGAACGACTTGACCTTGACCACGAAGACCTCGACGGGGAGCCCGGTGGTCAGCGTTGTCGTCGGCACCACGCGCGCGCCAGTCGCATCGATGATTGTTTGGTTGGTGGTGTCGATCGTGGTGGCCCCGGACAGCGTCAGGTCGGGCGCCGCGGCGGCCTCGTCGAGGTGCGACGCGAGCCCGTTCGACGGATCGACGACCTTGCAGCGCCCGGCGCTCGCATTGCAGCCGAGCGCACACGGCGACGTATCGGTGATGTTTCCGGCCTCGTCACACGTGACGAGGTTGTCCCCGTCGCACAGTGTGGTCGTCCCGATCGGGCAGTCGGTCCGTGCGTCGGGGGTGGCGTCGGGAGGGGCGTCGGGGCTGGCGTCGACCGTCTCATCGACCGCCGCATCGGGCGCAGTCTGATTCACGCTGCCGCAGGCAGCTACTCCCAGGGTCGCGATCGCGAGACCGAGCTTCATGGACTCACGATACCGCGATCGAGACCCTCGAGGCGCGGGCTCTTCGGCGACGTCAGGACATTCGGGTGCAGCGCCCCCGCCGTGGCGATCTGCCATGGCTTCCCATCGGGACCCGACGAGTTTTGCGCGATAGTGCGGGCCATGGAGCAGCGGTCCAGCGCCTGTCCCCTCGACTGCCCGGACCTGTGCGGGCTCACCGTCTCCGTCGAGGACGGGCGGGTGGTCGCGCTGAACGGTGACCGCCGCGGCCCACTCACCGACGGGTTCATTTGCGGCAAGGTCCGCAAGTTCACCGAGCACATGTACGGCGACGCGCGCATCACGCGCCCGCTCGTGCGCGCCGGGGCCAAGGGCAGCGGTCAGTGGCGCGAGACCTCGTGGGGCGAGGCGCTCGAGCTCGTCACCGCACGCCTCCAGGCAATCCGCGCGCGCGTGGGGGCCGAGGCGATCCTGCCCTATCACTACGGCGGGTCGAACGGCTGGCTCACCGAGGGTGCGCTCGCGACGCGGTTCTTTCGCCGGCTCGGTGCGTCCAATCTCGCGCGTACGTTCTGCGCGGCCGCCACCACCGCGGCGACCCACGGCCTGTACGGCAAGATGCCGGGTGTCGCCCTCGAGGACATCGCTCACGCGAAGCTGATCGTGCTGTGGGGCGTGAACCCGTCGGCCACCAGCATCCACCTCGTACCGATCATCGAGCGCGCGCGGGCGGCGGGCGCCAAGCTCGTCGTCGTCGATCCGCGCCGCACGCCGCTCGCGCGTCGCGCAGATCTGCACCTCTCCATCCGCCCAGGCGCCGATCTGCCGCTCGCCCTCGCGATCGCCAACGCGCTGTTCGAACGCGAGCACGCGAACCTGGCGTTCCTCGCTGCCCACGCGACGGGCGTCGACGAGTTTCGTGCCCGCGCGACGCGGTGGTCGATCGCGGAGGCGGCGCGTGAAGCGGCGCTCGACCCGGCGGCGATCGAGGAGCTCGTCGAGCTCTACGCGCGGACCACGCCCGCCGTGATCCGCGTCGGTTGGGGCATCGAGCGCAATCGCAACGGCGGCGCTGCCGTCGCGGCGGTGCTCGCGCTCCCCGCGATCGCCGGCAAATTCGGTGTGCGCGGCGGAGGCTACACGCTCTCCAACAGCGACGCGCGGTGGGGCATCTCGGCGGAGCTCGGCATCGATCAGCCCGCGCCACCGACGCGCACCGTGAACATGAGCGAGCTCTCGACGGCGTTGCGCACGCTGCGCGCGCCCGCCATCGAGGCGCTGTTCGTCTACAACTGCAACCCGGTCGCAACCGCGCCCGACCAGCGCGTCCTCGTCGAGGAGCTCGCGCGCGAGGATCTGTTCGTCGTCGTGCACGAGCAGGTGATGACCGACACCGCGCACCTTGCCGATGTCGTCCTCCCCGCGACCACATTCCTCGAGCACCGCGAGCTGCGCCGCGGCTACGGCACGATGCGCATGTTCGATAGCCCGCCGGTCGTCGCGCCCGTCGGTGAGTCGCGCAGCAACAACCAGCTGTTCGGCGCCCTCCTCGAACGCTTCGAGCTCGTGCGCCCTGGCGATGCGATGACCGACGACGAGATCGTCGACCAGATCTTCGCGCGCGATGCCCAGGGCCCGCGCCTGCGCGCCGAGCTCGCCGCCAACAGCGTCGCGACGCCCGCGGATGGCACCAACCCGATCCCGTTCGTCGACGTGTTTCCGGGCACCCATGATCGCAAGGTCCACCTCGTCCCCGCACATCTCGATCGCGAGGCGCCCGGCGGCCTCTACACCTACCGCCCCGATCCGGGCACCGACACGTACCCGCTCGCGCTGATCTCGCCCGCGCTCGCGACGCAGGTGAGCTCGATGTTCGGCCAGCTGCGCAAGGCGCCCGGCGCCCTCGAGCTCTCGCCGGCCGACGCCTCGGCGCGCGGGATCGCGAACGGCGATCGCGTGCGCGTGTGGAACGAGCACGGTGAGGTGCGCTGCGTCGCGGCGGTCACCGCCGACGTGCGCCCGGGAGTCTGCGTGCTTGCGAAGGGCCTCTGGCGCAAGCACACGCAGAATGGCTTCACGGCCAATGCACTGATCCCACCGGCGGTCGCCGATCTCGCCGGCCAGGCTGCCTATAACGATGCCCGCGTGCAGGTCGAACGCGCGACGTAGGGCCGAAGAGGGTCGGACCCTAATTGCTCAACTTGCGTGTCACTTACGAGGCCTGCCTAACTTGCGCCTAGGTTGGGCGAATAGGGTCCGACCCTACTTCTGCATTTCTGCGGCTAGCGCAAGCGCCGGCTGAGTCCGTTAAGCCGATCGTCGGAGCGCGGTCGACCGGTGACCGCCTTGCCGCCTTTGGTGATGTACATGACCTGCGGCTTCGGCGTGCTCGTCTTCACGACGACCTCCTCCTCGAACACGCACACGACCTTGCGCTCGAGACCGCGCCCGACGACGGTCGGCTTGCACGTGGACGCCGGCTTTTCGGCCTTGGGCTCTGCGGCGGCCGAGGACAACGCGAGCACGAACGGCGCGATCATGGCGAGCATTCGCATACGACGAGTATGCGCCACCCGAAGACGTTCACCAGCGAAGAGCGCCCGTACACGGCCAGCGCGTGCGGCGGCGTGACACCTGGCACGTTGCGGCAGATGCGCGGGAGCGCCCGAACGCTCAGAGTGTCTGCAGGAACGCGAGCAGTGCCTCGCGATCGTCCTGGTCGGCTAGGCGGAACGCTTCGCGCGCCTGCTCGGCTTCACCGCCATGCCACAGGATCGCTTCGGCGATCGTGCGCGCGCGGCCGTCGTGCAGGAACGTCGCGCCGCTCTGCACGACCTGCGCGAGCCCGAGGCCCCACAGCGGAGGCGTGCGCCACTCGAGTCCGGTCGCCTGGAAGTCCGTGCGCGCATCGGTCAACAGATCGCCGACGTCGTGAAGCAGGAGATCCGTGTAGGGATGGATCGTCTGATTTGCCAGCTGCGGGATCGCGTGCTCGCCAGTGACCAGCGTCGGGATATGGCATCCCGCGCACTGGAAGTCATCGAATAGCGTGCGGCCGCGGCGCGCGGCGGCGTCGCGGGGGCCCGCAGTGGGCACCGCGATCGTCGAGATGAAGAACGTGGTCTGGACGAGCTGGTCGTCGTTCACGTCGCGAGATCCATCGGGCTCGCGGAACAGCAGGTTCGTGAGCCCGACGTCGTTGACGAACGCCGCGGCGGCCTGCTGGTAGAGATCGACGACGGTCGCCTTGTGTCCGAAGCGGCCGATGCGCGGCACCTTCGCGACTTCATCCCACACGACGTTCGCGCGGCCGGAGATGCCGTCGGCGTCGGCGTCCTCGGCATCCTCGAGCGCACGCAGTGTGTCATCGGAGATCGCCTCGAGCAGGCCAAGGCCGAACACCGCTGGCGCCTGGCGATATGACGTCGCCATGCCCGTCGGCATCGGATCACCGTTGGGCTGGTTGATCGTGACCAACGGCGAGCGCATCGGCTGGGGCGTGCCGTCGCCGTAATAGACGACGGTCTCGCGCCATGCGAGCTCCATGAACACCTCGGGCACGCCGGAGGTCGCGTGATCCTGGAGCTGTTGCCCGTATCCGGGCACGGAGACGTTGCCGCCCGGCACGTCGGGCGTGCCGTCGATCATGCTGACGCGCACGAGCGCTTGCGAGCCAAACGGGCCGCGATCGATCTCCGAGAGGCCACGCCCGTTGCCGCCATGACAGGCGAGGCACCCGCTGTGATTGAACAGCGGCCCGAGCTGCGGTGGCACCCACTCGAAGTTGAACGGTCCGCGCCCGAGGTTGTGCGTGAACACCTGCTCCTCATCGAGCGTTGGGACGAAGTGACTGAACGCTTCGCGCGTGCGGTCATCCACCGTGGTGTCGCCGCCCTGCCGTCGCTCGTCGATCTCGTCGACATTGTCGCCACACGCCGCGAGCACCAGCAACGTGAGAGGGCCGAGCCGCACCCCCCGAGGATAACAGGGGCCGGCGGCGCGGACTGATGCCTCCTGCATGCGGCTGCCGACTAGCCCTCTGGCGGGCGCCTGGTCACGCAGCTACGGGTAATGATTACGAATGGTTAGGCGCGGCACAGCCGGCGCTTGTATTGCGTCGTCGGGCGAGCATGGTCCTCTCTGTCTGGGTGCCCGCGATGGCAAGGCCGACTGCACTACGCGAGCTTCTCGCCTGCGATCAGCTGATCGTAGGTCTCGCGTGGCTTGATGACCGTGTACGTGTCGCCGTCGACGAGGACCTCTGGCGCGCGCGGGCGCGAGTTGTAGTTCGACGACATCGTCGAGCCATACGCACCGGCAGCGCCGATCCACAGCAGCTCGCCCTGCCCCAGCTCCGGCAACTCGCGGTCACGCGCGAAGAAGTCGCCGGTCTCGCACACGGGGCCGACGACGTCGGTCTTCAGCGTCGGACGCTTCGGGTTCTGCACCGGCTGCATCGGGTGGAACGAGCCGTAGAGCGCGGGGCGCATGAGATCGTTCATCGCACCGTCGACGATCGTGAAGTGCTTCTCCTCGTTGCGCTTGCGAAAGAGCACGCGCGTGACGAGGGCACCGGCGGCGCCGACGATGACGCGCCCCGGCTCGGTATACAGGGTGACGCCCAGCTTCGTGAGCGGCGCGAGCGCCTCGCGTACGGTGGCGCCGTACTCCGCGGGGCTCGGGACCACATCGCCCTTGCCGTAGTCGATGCCGAGGCCGCCGCCGATGTCGATGTGATCGATCGGCAGGCCGTCCGCCTTGAGGTCCTGGATCAGCGCGACGAGGCGCGCGATCGCGTCCGCGAACGGCGACGTCTTGATCAGCTGCGAGCCGATGTGACAGTCGACGCCGATGAAGGAGAGATGCGGGTAGTGCGCGGCCTGCTTGCCGAGCGCACGCGCTTCGTCCATCGAGATGCCAAACTTGTTCTGCTTGAGGCCCGTCGAGATGTACGGGTGCGTACCCGGATCGACGTCCGGGTTTACGCGCAGCGCGACGCGCAGCTTCGTTCCTGCGGCCTTCGCGAGGCGGTCGAGCGTGGTGAGCTCCTCGACGGACTCGGCGTTGAACGTGTCGATGCCGGCCTTGATCGACATCTCGATCTCGGACTCGGTCTTGCCGACGCCGGAGAACACGACCTTGTTCGCAGCGCCGCCCGCCTTGAGCCAGCGGAACAGCTCGCCGTACGAGACGATGTCCGCGCCGGCACCCTGGTCGATGAGGACCTTGAGGATGCCGAGCGTGGAGTTCGCCTTCACCGCGTAACACACGCGATGGGGGATGCCCTCGAGCGCGGCGTCGAACGCCTTGTAGGCGCGCACCAGCTCGCGCTTGCTGTACACCCACACGGGCGTGCCGACCTCGGCCGCGATCTTCGATAGCGCGACGCCTTCGCAGTGCAGCTCGTTGTTCTTGTACTCGAACGGTCCAGTCGTCATCAGGCTCGAGGTTTTACCTCAAGCTCGGCGGAGATCCGATCGATCTCGGCGAGCACTCGCGCCTTCGCGGGACCGCCAGGCAGATCACGTCGATCGACGGCGCGCTCGGGGTCGAGCCAGGTGGAAACGTCCTCGGAGAACGCCGGATGCGCCGTTTGCAGCTCCGAAAGCGACAGCTGCGCGAGCTCGACGCCGCGGCCGCTCGCGACGCGGACCAGGTGGCCTGCGACGTCGTGTGCCTCGCGAAACGGCACGCCCTTGGTGACGAGGTAGTCGGCGAGCTCGGTCGCGACGAGGTAGCCGGCGTCGATCGCGGCGCGCAGGCGGGCCGTATCGAACACCAGACTTTTCACCATGCCGCTCGCTACGCCGAGGGTCGCGAGTGCGGTCTCGACGGCGTCGTACAGCGGCTCCTGCGTCTCCTGGAGGTCCTTGTTGTAGGCAAGCGGTAGGCCCTTCACCACGGTCATCAGCGTCACCCACGCGCCGACGCTGCGGCCCGACTTCGCACGCAAGAGCTCCGCTAGGTCGGGATTCATCTTCTGCGGCATCAGGCTCGAGCCCGAGCAGTACGCCTCGCCGATGCGCACGAAGCCGACCTCCTGGCTCGTCCACAACACGAGCTCCTCCCCGAGGCGGGAGAGGTGCGTCTGCATCAGCGCGCATGCGGCCACCAGCTCGATCGCGAAGTCCCGATCGCCGACGGCATCGAGCGAGTTGCGCGTGACGCCGGCGAACCCGAGAGAGCGGGCGACGTGCTCGCGATCGATCGGCAGCGTCGTGCCGGCGAGTGCACCCGAGCCCAGCGGCGAAAGATCGGCGCGCTTGGCGGCGTCGCGGATGCGGCCGCGGTCGCGCTCGAGCATCGCGTCGTAGGCGAGCAGGTGATGTGCGAGGCGCACCGGCTGCGCGCGCTGGAAGTGGGTGTAGCCCGGCATCAGCGTGTCGACGTGCGCACGCGCCTGGCCGAGGAAGGCACGCCGGAGATCGTCGATCGCGTCGGAGATCCGGTGCGCCGATGCGCGCGTATACAGCCGCAGATCCGTGGCGACCTGATCGTTGCGGCTGCGCGCGGTGTGGAGGCGGCGGCCGGCATCACCGATGTCGTCGATGAGCCGCGCCTCGACGTTCATGTGCACGTCCTCGAGCGCGGCCTCCCACGGCAGCTCGCCAGTGCCGAGCTTCGCCTCGACGCGACGCAGGCCCGCGGTGATCGCGGCTGCATCATCCTTGCTGATGATGCCCTTCGCGGCGAGCATCTCCGCGTGGGCGATCGAGCCCGCGACATCGTGGGGCAACAGGCGTCGATCGAAGTCGATCGATGCGTTGAGCTCGGCAGCGAGGGGGTCGAGTGCGCCTTCAAAGCGTCGGCCTCGAGCACCCGCGGGACCTGCGTGATCGCCTTTCGATCCAGACATCGCGCGCAGTATAACCACCGCGCCAAGGGAGGAATCGATGACGCGTGTGACCTTTCCGTCGAGCGTTGGTGAATCGTCCGGATATCTCGAGCAGCCGAGCGGCAGCGGGCGTGGCCCGGCGGTTGTCGTCGTCCACGAGTGGTGGGGCGCGAACGAGCAGATGCTCGGCCTCGCCAAGAAGTGGGCGGCCGAAGGCTTCCTCGCGCTGGTGCCGGACCTGTATCACGGCAAGGTGGTCCCCATCGGCCAGAGTGATGCGGCCGGTGCGGCGATGAAGGCCCTCGACTTCGGCAAGGCCGTCCAGGAGATCGCGGCTGCCGTCGCGTTCCTCAAGGGCCACGAGCGCGGCAACGGCAAGGTGCTCGTCACGGGCTACTGCATGGGCGGCGCCCTCACCCTCGCGTCGGCCGTCAACGTCCGCGGCCTCGCGTGCACGATTCCATTCTATGGACTCCCGGGCGATCTGCCGTGGGCGAAGGTCGACGCGCCGGTGCAGGCGCACTTCGCGACCATCGACGATTGGGCCACGGTCGCCGGTGCCGAGAAGGTGAAGGCGAGCGTGCCCACGCCGATGGAGCTCCACGTGTACGAGGCGCAGCACGCGTTCTGTAACGACCAGCGGCCCGAGGTCTACGATGCTGCCGCGGCGAAGCTGTCGTGGGAGCGCGCGGTCGCGTTCGCGAAGCAGCACACGGCGTAGCCTTCCCGGGGGCCCACCACATGGGCCCCTACGGGAGCACGGGGGCCGCGCACGCTCGATGCCGTCGCGGCGACGCGTTAGCGCACCCGGCCATCGGCGTCGATCGCGACGACAAGCGTGCCCTGGCTCGATGCCGTCATGCCCGAGGAAGCGGGCGTCAGCGTCACCGTGTGCGTCGCGCCGACGACGGTCACCCCGATGGTGTAGCTCGCGCCCGGCGGTAGGTCGGTGATGAACAACTTCGTGGCTGTCGCCGGTTGCGCATACGCGATCGGGCCGGTGATCGCCGTGCCGGCGGTGCCGCGGCCGAAGAGCACGACCGTGTTGTCGCCGGTGGGCGGAACGAGGAGCGTGCCGCTGGCGTTGAGGCTCTCGATGCGGCTCGCGGTTGCGACCGCCGCGCTGGTGGGGGCGGTGTCGAAGACGGTGAGCCAGTTCGTGCTCGGCTCGACGGCGCCGCGCACCTGGATGCCGAAGAGCTTGTTGCTACCGAAGAAGTTGTGCGGTGCGCTCACCGTGGCGTTGGCGGGGAGCACCGTCGTGATCGCGCCCTTGAACACCCCGCCGTCGGCGATGTCGTAGCGCGTGGTCCCTTCGGGGGAGGCGGCGAGCACGGGCGTCGGGGCGAAGTGCCAGCTGAGGTGCGGATCGGCGGCGACGCCGGTGCTCGTGGTCCGATCGAACACCACAAATGTTGTCGGGCGCATGAACACGATGTCGCGGGACCACGCGGTGACGCCGCTGGCAGCCGGGAACACGTCCTCGAGGTGTTCGGCGCGCGTGAACACGACGTCGCCGCGATCTTCGAACGTGCGGATGCGGATGCGTGGCTCGGGCGTGGCGTCCTGGTAGATCAGGATGCTCTGGCCGGCGGTGGTGCTGTTGCGGAAGCCGTTCGTCGTCGCGCGGGCCCCGTTGGTGACGAGGAGATCGGTGCGCAGGTTCTCCTGCCAGGCGGACAGGATGGGCATCACCGGCGAGCCGTAGCACCGCATCAGGAAGCTCGGGTTGACGAGGAAGGGCACGTCGGTCGTCCACGCGCCGCGCGGGCCGCCGTTGCCGCGCGTGATCGCGAGCGAGCCTGCATCGGGATGCTGGTGCGTGTTGTCCTTGTCGCTGAACGCGACCGCGCGGAGCGTCGCGACCGCGGCACTCGTCGACCAGTCGGAGCGCATGGAGACGTAGTTGGTCGCCAGGTACGAGCGCTCGGGCAGCGTCGAAGTCGAGCTCCGGGGCGGCGTTGTCCCAGTACAACATGTCTTGCCAAACGTCCGGCGCGTAGATCGAGCGCACCGCGCGCGTGAACGACTGGAAGTACGGGGCCACGTCGACGCCGGTCGCTGTCTGCGCGGGCCACCTCCGCAGCATCTCGGTGAGCGTCAGCGCTGTCGACACGGGTACCTGGGCGTTGCTCGGGCAGCGCCCGGGGTCCTGTGGGTTGAACGATGCGAGCTCGTCGCGATCGTCCATCATCGTCAGCGATGGCGTCGAGAAGTGCATCAGGTGGAGGGCGTTGTTGACGGCGTAGCGATACGGCGTGGTGGCGTCCTCGACGAGATCGAGGTCCTTGGCCGTCATCGCCGCGAGGCTCGGCTCGATCATGTTGCGCACCGCGCGGGGTCCGTATTGCCAGCCCTGGATCCAGCCGCCACCGTCGAGGTAGCGCGTGTAGTACGGCGCGATGCCCATGTGTGAGCCGAGGGCGTCGCGCTGCATCGCGAGCCACTCGTCCCAGAGCTCGGCGGCCTTCGCATGCTCCCCCTCGAGCGCGAGGGCGGCGAGCGCCTTGGCCGCGTAGTAGCCGGCAAAGTAATTGCTGGTCGGGTGCTCGCGGAAGTTGTAGGACGCCGGTTGGGCGTCGTACCAATCGATCCACCCGACGAGCCGGTCGGCGACCGTGGTCGCGAGGGTCGGCGAGACGACGTCGTGCAGCCAGTCGTAGCCGATCGCCATGGCGGGGCCGAAGTTGCGGATGCCGTAGCCGTGGTCGGCGGTGAAGTTGGTGAAGGCCGCGAGCTGCGTCAGCACCTCCACACCCTTCTGTGCCCATGCTGCGGTGTTCGTCGCGGGCGGCGTCAGGCCCTTGCCGATCTGGTAGCAGAGCGCGAGCTCGAGCATCGCGGGGTAGTAGCGTTCGCCTTGATAGCCACAGCAGATCGTCGAGCCGCTGCAGCTGTCCTGGCATCTCTGTGCGTCCGGAGGCCGGACGATGCCAGGCAGGTACGTGTTGCACCGCGCCTGCAGCGCCGTCCACCGCGCATCCCCGCCCGCCGCGCGTTGCCGCAGCGCCGCGAGCGAGGTCTCGTCGATCCAGATCCGCGGTCGCGTGATCGTCGGCGCGGGCGGCTCGACCGTGATCGCGACCGCATCGGCGACACGCACGTTGCCCGCGGCATCGCGTGCGCGCGCCGTGATGACGTGGTTCGCATTCGCATTCCCCGTCGTGAACGTCGCCTCGTATGGAGGTGCGGTGTCCTCGCTGCCCACGTCGGCGCCGTCGACGACGAACTGCACGCCAGTAACGCCGATGTTGTCGCTCGCCATCGCCGCGAGCGTCACCGCCTGATTCAGCCCGAACGCGGCCCCCGCGACGGGTGACGTGATGGCCACGCTCGGTGGTTCGCGATCTGGCTCGACGTACTCGACGACGATCGTGACGGGCGCGGCTGTGCCCAGGTTGCCCGCGGCATCGCGCGCACGCGCCGAGATCACGTGCGTGGCATCGGCGGTGCCCGTCGTGAACGTCGCCTCGTAGGGCGGCGTGGTGTCCTCGCCCCCGACGTCCTCACCGTCGACGACGAACTGCACACCGACGACCCCGACGTTGTCACTTGCCGCCGCGGTGAGCAGCACCGGCGTGTTGCCGTCGAACGTGGTCCCGTTCGTTGGTGCGGTCAGCGCGACCGTGGGCAGCGTGCGATCGGGCAGCTCGTAGTTGATGACGAGCTGGGGGCGATGTGCGCGCGTCCCGTGCTCCGACGTGAACATTCGTAGCTCGCGGTTCGCGGTCCCGGTGGTGAACAGGAGCAGGCCGAGGTTCGCCGCGGGCGTGTCGATCCAGCGTTGGACGGTTGCCGCGTCGAGCGCGTAGGTCTTGCGGATCACGCCCGTGCCGAGCCACGTCGTATCGATGAAGGCCGGCGTGCTCGCGATGTCGGTGCCGAGGCCGCGCGCGCCGGGCGTTGCCCACGAGAGGTCCGCGGTGCGCCGTCGCCAGTTGGCCGCGGTTTGTGTCCACGCTGTCGTGATGTAGTGCCCGCGCAACGCGTGGCCGGCCTCGCGATCCCGAAACGTCAGTACGATCTGCGCCGAGGTGACGATCGCGCCTGCGGGCAACGTCAGGTCCGAGAACCGTACCAGCGCCTCGCTCTCGTAGTTCCGGCGCGTGTTGCGCGTGATGAGCGCGTCATTGTCAACGAAGTCTTGCGAGCCGTTGTTGCCGCCGCGGCTCGAGATCTCGCCGTCGATGGTCCCGGTGTAGCTCGCCGTCCCGCGCTGGAACGAGGTGGACAGGGCGGCTTCGCTGGTGGCGAGTGCCGGTGTATCGTCGCTTGCACACCCGGAGACTACGGGTACCAGCAGGGCTGCCATCGTCGCGAAGCGCATCCCGCGCCACGAAGCAAGCCTCGTACGAACGTGCACCTCGTCCGTTCACGGCGTTGCGCTGGCCGGTGCGTGCGCCCGCGCATGTATGACGTCCATCCGCCAAGTGCGCTGGCGCCGACGACCCGCGGCTAGCCGATCTCTTCGGCGTACGTCATCACCAGGTACATCACCACCTCGTTACGCCCGACGTTGCGATACGCATGTGGGGTATCCGCTTCGAACAGGATGGAGTCGCCGGCCTCCAGCTTATGCGTGTCACCCGCGACGTCGAGCTCGAGGGTGCCCGCGGTGACGACCAGGTTCTCCGTCGTTCCCGGGGGATGGGCATCGGCGTCCTCGGTGCTGCCCGCGGCGAGGCGCAGCTCGTAGAACTCCACGCGGCGCGGCTCGTCAAACGGGAATAGCGCGCGGGAGCTGAAGCTGCGGTCCTTGCTGGTGAGGATCTTCGACTCGGACGCGCGCATCACGAGTGCACCGCTCTGTGTCCGCGCGCTGATCAGCGCCGAGAACGTGACCTCGAGCGCGCGCGCGATCTTCCACAGCACGTTGATCGTCGGCGCGCTCTGGCCGAGCTCGATCTGGCCGAGCATCGCGCGCGATACGCCGGAGATCTGCGCGAGGCGCTCGAGCGAGAGCCCGCGACGGGTGCGCAGGCGGCGCAGGTTCACCCCGACGACAGGCGCGAGGTCCGCGCTTTCCGTTCCGGAGGGGGCGTTCGTCGCCGTGGCCGGTGCGTCCTCGGGCGGCTTCTCTGTCTTCGTCGCAGGCGGTTTCTTCTTCACCGAGGCCACGCGGCCACTATATCCAAAACCCTACCCGCTGTGCGCCACGGAGCCGGGACCGCCGTACGCCGATTCGCCGTGGAGGTGGGTGTCGAGGCCGTCGTGCTCGGTCTCCTGGTCGACCCGCAGGCCGACGACGAGATCGATCAGCTTGAGCAGCACGAACGTCACCACCGCCGACCACGCCGCCGCGGCGCCGATCGCGATCGCCTGCTTGCCCAGCAGCGAGAGCCCGCCACCGTTGCCGTTGTTGAAGATGCCGCGCGCGAACAGGCCCGTCAGCAGTGCGCCGGTCGCGCCGCCCACGCCGTGGACACCGAAGGCATCGAGCGCGTCGTCGTAGCCGAGCCGGCCTTTCAGCACCACCGCGCCGTAGCACACCACACCACCGGCAGCGCCGATCGCGAGGGCTGCCATCGGGCTCACGAACCCGGCCGCGGGCGTGATCGCGACGAGCCCGGCGACCAGACCGGATGCGAGGCCGAGCATGGTGGGCTTCCTGATCCGCGCACCTTCGACGACGCACCACGCGAGCGCGCCGGCCGCGGCACCGAGGTGCGTGTTGACCATCGCGAGGGCCGCGCGGCCGTCGGCGAGCGAGCCACCGCCGGCGTTGAAGCCGAACCAGCCAAACCACAGGATGCCGGCACCGAGCACCGTCATCGTCAGGTTGTGCGGCGGGAACCGCACGGTCGGATACCCCTTGCGCTTACCGATCACGATCGCGACGACGAGTGCCGAGATGCCCGACGACAGGTGCACGACCGTGCCGCCCGCAAAGTCGATCGCACCGAGCTTCATGAGCCAGCCCTCGGGCGCCCACGACCAGTGGGCGATCGGATCGTAGACCAGCGTCGCCCACCCGACGGTGAACAACGCATACGCCGAGAACTTGAAGCGCTCCGCATAGGCTCCCGAGATCAGCGCCGGCGCGATCACCGCGAACATGCACTGATAGATCATGAACGCGAGGTGCGGCACCGAGGCCGACGCCGCCGGGTTCGCATCACCCGCGGGCCCCATCCCCACACCGTCGAGCCCGAAGAAGTCGAGCCCGCCGATGATGCCGTGGACGCTGGGCCCGAAGCACAGGCTGTAGCCGATCACCACGAACTGCACCGTGACGAGGCCGAGCGAGAAGAAGCTGTGCATGAACGTCGACAGCACGTTCTTGCCTTGCACCATGCCGCCGTAGAACAGGGCCAGCGCCGGAGTCATCAACATGACCAGCGCGGCACACACCAGAAGCCACGCGGTATCGCCAGTGCTCATGCCCGGTATGGTGGTCGGGAGCATGTTTCCGGGGCGTAACCGGCCGGAAAAAACTGCGGCGTGAAGCCGCTACGCGCCGTCGAGCGTGCGGCGGCGCGCGTGGCTCAGAAGGTTACTTGGTACCGAACAGGCGGTCGCCTGCGTCCCCGAGACCCGGCACGATGTAGCTCTTCTCGTTGAGGCGCTCGTCGATCGCGGCCGTGTACACCGGGACGTCCGGGTGCTCGCCGTGGAACGTCTTCAGGCCCTCGGGGCAGGCGAGGAGACTGACGAACTTGATCGACCTCGGCCCGGTCGCCTTGATGCGCGAGATCGCCGCGGCCGCCGAGTTGCCGGTGGCGAGCATCGGATCGACGACGATCGTGTCGCGCTCGCCCATGTTATCTGGGACCTTGAAGTAGTACTCGACGGGCGCGAGCGTCTTCGGGTCGCGATACAGGCCGATGTGGCCGACGCGCGCCGACGGCAAGATGTCGAGCATGCCCTCGAGGATGCCGCTGCCCGCGCGGAGGATCGAGATCAGGACGATCTTCTTCCCGTCGAGGACGGCGCCCTTGTACGGCGCGATCGGCGTGTGAATGTCGATCGTCGTGGTCGGCATGTCCCGACATACTTCGTAGGCCAGCAGCATGCTGATCTCGCGAAGCAGGTTGCGGAACGTGCTGGTGCTGGTCTCGCGGTTCCGCATCAGCGTGAGCTTGTGCTGGACCAGCGGGTGCCCGATGACGTGGACGTTGCCTGTCATGGGCGCGGACGGTACCGGGCTAGCGCTGGACGAGCAACGTGGCCGTGTCGATCGCCGTGGTGACGGAGGCAATCGAGACGACCGCCGCCAGGGTCACCAGCGCGGCGAACAGCACGTCGCGCGAAAACGTCTTCTTCTGGCGCAGAGCGATGGTGTCGAGTCGAGTCATGCCGGGGACGGCTTGCGACCGCCGAGCCAGATCGACCCACAATGATTCCAGGGCCTTAGTTGCCAGGCCGATCCCCTGCGACCTGTCGCGTCGATCGTCGCATCCGTGCCGCTGTCGCAGGCCCTCGCTGTCCTCAGTCGCCGTGCCGCCCGATCGCGAGCGGATGCGCTTGGTTCCCGGTGAGCCGCGCGTGCGCCTGCTCGCGAAACCCAACCTCGCGAGGAACTGCTGCACGATCAGGCGATCTGCACGCGCGCTAGCGCGAGATCGAACAGGGCATGCGTGCCATCGACCAGCACGGGCGGCTCGCCGCCGCGGTCCAGCACGAAGGGCGTCAGCTCGACGACCTCGCGCACGCCGCCTGCCTGCGCGTCCACCGTGGTGCGAAACACGACGCAAGGTGTGCGGTCGAGCGGCGACTCGAGCGTCGCGAGCGCGCGTACGGTGCCCGTCACGCGCACGTCGCTGCCGTCGGGGGTCGCGGCATCGAGCGGCGGATGCGCACGCAGCTGGGCACGCGCGCGCAAGCGTGCACGCCGCAGCCGCCACGCGCGCAGCGCTGCCGTTGCGCCGGCACCGGCGAGCAGGAGCAACGCGAGCGCGGTGTCCATCATGCGATCGTGTCGGGCTCGTCGCTGATCACGAGTGGCAGCCGGTCGGTGCCCGTGAACCGGAACCGCGTGGCGCCGCCATCGCGATAGCCACCTCTCGGAATGGCGTCGGGGTCAGGTTCGCGCGTGCCACCACCGACGATCACGATCTCCTCGTCGAGCTCGATCACGGCCTCGCGATACAGCACCTCGATGGTGTCGAACCAGTTTCGATTCACGAGCTCGTGGCGGACCAGGAGCTCGCGTTGCTCGGTGCTCGCGTCGAACACGGCGCGCGACCGGCTCTCGTAGTCGTACGGTGTCGAGATCTGCGCGTTCCGCGGATCGATCACCGCGCGCATGCCCTGGTCCTCGAGCATGAACGCCACCGCCTCTTGTTCGGTCGCGAGGAGCTGCAGCGAGCGCGCGCCGGTGGTCACGCCGGCCGTGCGCGCGACGACGGAGACCGAATAGTAGACGCACGTGCGTCCCGACAGGGGCGCGGCGAGGGCGCGTTGCCCGAGCGGGCGGGCGCGACCGGTGATGCGGGCGAGTGTGTCCTCGGGGAGATCCACGAGGTGATACGCAGGCGCCTGGCGGATCTGCTTGCGCAGGCGGCGGAACTCGAGCCAACCACCGATCAGGCTCATCGCGACGAGCTTACTCTGTCGAGAACAGCGCCGGCTCGTCGCTGACCAGGAGGGGATCCTCCGCGGCGCCGACGAACCGAAACCGGTGCGCCGTGAGCCCGCGATAGAGCTCGGAGGGGGGCCGCTCGGGATCCGGCTCGGCGATGCCAGTCCCCACCAGGACGAGGGCGTCATGGGCCGCGATCACCGCCTCCCGTCGTTCGAGGTAGCCGCTCAGGGTGCGGCCCGCGAGGAAGTGGGTGGCCGAAGTCTTCGTGCGGTGGCGAATGGTCACCGAGAGCTGCGCGTGGGTTAGATCGATCACGGCGCGATGGTCGCCGTTGGCGAGCAGGAACGGCACCGCGTTGTGGTGACTCGCGAGCACCTGCGGGCGTGCCCCACCGACGAACACCGTGGTCACCGAGTAGTACACGCATGGCTTGCCCGAGAACGGCGCCTCGAGTGTCTGCTTGTCGAGCGTGGCCACGCGTCCCGTGATGCGCACGACGTCACCCTCGGTGACCTCGGCGAAGGCGAGCATCGGCGCGGCGCGGATCTGCCGGTGCAGCCGTCGGCGTGCGAGCCAGCCCTCGATGCGCTCCACGCTCTCACCTTCCGCGCAACGCCGATCACCGGCAAGGCCCCGTCGGCCCGGAACGCCACCCGGCATGTGCCCTCCCACAAGCTCGAGAGAAGCTGCCTCGTGCTCGGCGAATCGGAGGTCACAGCCATCCTGGAAGGCCCTCGAAAAGCTAGGGAAAGCGGGTACGCTGGACGGCGTGTAGAGCTCCCGCAGCACATGCGATGTGCGGTCGCCCTGGGTGCGAGTGACCCAGCTGACCCGGGTCCGATCGCGGCGCATCCCCCTCGCCCGAACGGCTGATCATTGGGTTGCCGTTGGTACGACCGCTGCAAAGCGTGTCCGTGTGAACACGGAATGGGAACGACTCCTCGACTGCGTGGAACAGCTGGTCGCGTCCGCCGACGACCAGGGCGTCCTGCGCTACGTCAATCGTTTGGCGGCGGAAGCACTCGGTCCCGTGGGTACGAGCCTCGCGGGGCCGCTGCACGAGGCGCTGATGGCCGCGCCGACGAAAGGGGGGACGCACTGCGTTCGGCTCGAGACCGACAGTCACGACGGGGCCGTGTGGGACGCGCGCGTCTCACGCCTCGCCGACGGGACGTTCGCGATCGTCGCCACGCGCGTCGTGCCTGTCACAAAGCCGATCACGCAGCTCGCGTCGGTGCTGCATGTCGAGATCAGCGAAGCGCGCCTCGCGCAGATGGTGACGCGGGGGCTCTCCAATGAAGACATCGCGCAGCGGTTCGGCGTCCCGGTCTCGACGATCAAGAACCGCATCCTGCGCCTCTACCGCAAGCTCGGCGTGAAGAAGCGGGCGGAGCTGATGGCGCGCGTGCACTCGGACCGCTGCACGTGCAGCGGCGCCGCGTAGCTAGGTCATCTGCTTGCGGAGCGCGCCGAACAGATTGCGCACCAGCTCCGCCGATCGGTTCGTCGCTTCGACGATCGCACCCAGCCACTCGCGCGCCTCGGGAACATTCGTCGAAGCGCCGAGCAGCGATGCATTGAACTTGATCACCGTCAGCAAATTGTTGACGTCATGCGAGAGCCCACCCAGCACGAGGCGGCGTAGCTCGAGCTGGATCATCACGTGATCCGCGAGCACGCACAGTGCGGCAAGGTTGCTCTCGGAGAGCGTGCGTGGCGTGAAGTCGAGGACCGCGAGCGCGCCCAGGGCATGACCGCTCGGCGCGAGAAGCGGCACACCCGCATAGAACCGGATCCCGGGCGCACCGGTGACGAGCGGGTTGTCCGCAAAACGCTGGTCGGCAAACGCATCGGCGACGATCACGGGCGCCTGGGTCTCGATGACCCGGGTGCAGAACGCAACCTCGCGCGGCCCCTCGTCGACCGTGCCTCCGTATTGCGCCTTGATCCAAGGGCGGCCTTCGCCGACGAACGAGACGTACGCTGTCGGCGCACTACACAGCATCGAGGCGAGGAGCACGAGGTCGTCGAAGGCGCGCTCCGGTGGCGTGTCGAGGACTGCATAGCCGCGCAACGTCGCCAGTCGCGCGGTCTCGTCGGCAGCCACCATGGGCGATCCATAGCCGAACCAGCGAGGGCGAGGTAATCCACAGCCGCGAATTCAGTGTCACTGGCAAATTCTGCCCGCGGAGGGCACATCGACGTCGCATAGCCGTTGGTCGTACGCTCGACGAATGAGCTCCTCTCGCAGGCAGCGCGTCCTGATCGTCGAGGACGAACGCTTGCTCGCGGATGCGATGTCCACCGCTCTCGGGCGGTACTACGACGTCTCCCAGGCTGGCTCGGTGGCCGCCGCTCATCGCTTTCTCGCCGGGGCACAGTTCGACGTGGTGCTGTGTGACGTTCGACTCCCAGACGGCACGGTGCAGGATGTCCGCGCCATAGTCGGAGACGCGGGTCCGAAGTTCGTGATCATCACCGGCGGAGATGCCAGCGCAGCTCGCGAGGCGAACGGCGGCGCGCCAGTCGTCATCAAGCCGTTCGATGTCGACGAGCTGCTCGCGGTGCTGGCGGAGCTGTTGACACCCTAGCGATCGTCGAGACCGTGTCGCCGCAGGAGCCGGCGCAGGTTGCTGCGATCGGTACCGGCGCGTCGCGACGCTTCGGACACGTTGCCGCTGGTCCGCTCCATGAGCGCCATGAGATAGCGACGCTCGAACTGTTCCCGGGCGGTGCGGAGATCGACGTCGTTCGCCGTGGCATCCGCTGGCGGCGCCGTGCCCCCCAACACGTGCGCAGGCAGGTGCTCCTCGCCGATCACGTCGCCGTCGCACACGGTGGCTGCGTACTCCATGACATTACCCAGCTCGCGCACATTGCCGGGCCACGGGTACGCGCGGAGCCGTGTTTCGACGGTGACCGATAGCAGCTTTTCGGGCGTCTGCGTGCGGGCCGCGATCCGCTGGAGGAACCGCTTGGCGAGCAGACGCGTGTCGTTGCCGCGGTCGCGCAGAGGTGGGATCGGCAGCACGAGCGCGGCGAGCCGGAAGTAGAGATCGCGACGGAACCGACCGTCCTCCATCGCCCGTTCGAGATCGAGGTTGGTCGCTGCGACGACGCGGACATCGATCGTGCGACTGGTCGTCGCGCCGACGGGGCGGATGTCGCCGTCCTGCAGCGCACGCAGCAAGCGCACCTGCGTCGCCATCGGGACGTCGCCGATCTCGTCGAGGAACAGCACGCCGCCATGTGCGGCCTCGAACAAGCCCTTGTGTGCGGTGTACGCACCAGTGAAGGCACCGCGCTCGTGCCCGAAGAGCTCGTTGTCGATCAGCGTCTCCGCGATCGCCGCACAGTTCACCGCGATGAACGGCCGTGAAGCGCGCTGACTGCGCGTATGGAGGCCGCGCGCGACGAGCTCCTTCCCGGTGCCGCTCTCGCCGCAGACGAGCACCGGTGCGGGGGAGTCGGCGAACCGCTCGATCATCGCGCGCAGCCGCCGGATCGGCTCACTGTCACCGATCAGCGTGGTCTCGGCACCGAGGGCCGTGACCGCATCCCGCAGTGCGGGGCTATCGGCGGCGAGTCGCTGGCGCTCGATGACGCGCTCGACCCGGAGGACCAGCGCCTCGAGATCGTCGACGGGTTTGACCACGAAGTCACTGGCGCCAGCGCGGGTGGCTTCGATCGCCGTCGCGATGCTGCCGTGCCCGGTCATGATCACGACCTCGACGGTGGGCTGCAGGCGCTTGAGCCCGCGCATGAGCTCGATGCCGTCCTTGCCGGGCATCTGCAGGTCGAGCAGCGCGACGTCGACGCGTTCGCTCGCGAAGAACCGCTCCGCGTCGAGCGGGTTCTTGAATGTGAACAGCTCGTAGCGCTCGCGGAGCGTGCTGCGCCACGCCTCCAGGAGCACCAGGTCATCGTCGACGATCGCGATCCGCGTCATGCGCGAAACTCTCCGGGAAGCTCGAGTGCGACGGCGAGCACGCCGTCGACGGTGGCCGTGTGTAGCTGCCCGCCAGCGGCTGCGACGGTCAGGGTGGCGAGCCACAGCTCGTGGCACGGACGCGTGCCGCCGAACAGCTCGCTGACCTGCCAGGTGGACGGGCGCTTGCCGTCGACCCAGGCCCACACGCGCACGCGGTCGGCGAGCGCTTGGAGCTCGCCGGCGAGAAGGGCCCCGTCGGCAGCACTGCGTGCGATCGCGGTGATGGCGAGCGACGCTGCCAGCTCGAGTCGCTGTGTCGCGCGCACCGTGCGGGTGGACGCGAGCTCGAGGCGGTGGCCGAGCGTGGCCGCGGTCTGGATGAGCGCGAGGCCGAGCTCGCGCTCCGCGATGGTGTCGCGCACGTGGGCGACGGCCTGCAACGTCGCCGTGATGTCGCGCAGGCGATCAGCGCAGCGCACGGCCGCGGTGAGTGTCGAGGAGGTGTTTCCGGCTTGTTCCAGGCGGAGATACGTGTAGAGCGCCGAGAGCGGGCCTGTTAGCTCGTGGCTCACGCACGCCAGCGCATGGCGTGCCGCGTTCTTCTCGTCGATCGTCACGGGCCGCCAGGTATCGCGTGGTCGTCGACGCCGCGCAATCCTGGCCATCCCCGACGGAGAAACTCGTAAGGGAGCCACGTACGCAAGGCTCGTTCGCTGCTAACGTCGGGTGTCGTGCAGGATCAGGACTCCGGTAACCCGCCGGTCCAGGAGGAGACACCTCGGAGCGCCGAGCGGATCGTGTCGGCGATCTCCCGGCGGCTTGCACTGGCGCAGAGCGCTGCGATCGACGCGGAGATCACCGCGGCCCTCGCGGAAGTGACGCAACAGCTCGGTGCCGACGGGGCCCTGCTGGCGCGTACGATGCCCGACGACTCGATCGCGTACACGCATGCGTGGTTCGACCCCGCGCTGGGGCCGGTCACTCGCGGCACCCCGCGCCGCGGGGAACCGTATTCGTGGTTGCGTGCCGTCCTGCGTACGCGCGGTCCGCAGGTCTTCGCGCCCGCCGAGCTGGGTAACGAGCCGTCGCCGGACCGCGCGCGCGTGCGCTACATCGGGATCATCCCGACCTACGCAGGCGACCTGATCGTCGGTGCGCTGTGTTTCTACTATCGCGACCCGAACATCGAGCCGAGCTCGACGGACCTCGCGCCGTTCGAGATCTTGACCGATGTGCTGTTTGGTGCGGTGACCCGCCGCGATGCCGAAAACGCCCTGCGCGAGAGCGAGGCTCGCTATCGCATGATCGTCGAGACGGCGATCGAAGGCATCTGGACGGTCACCGCCGATTGGCGCATCTCGTTCATGAACCGGCGCATGGGCGAGATTCTCGGGCGTCGCGTCGACGAGATGATCGGTACGTCCGTCATCGACCTCGTGCCCGAGGAGAGGCGCGAGCGTGCCCGCGCTTCGATGGCGCAACGCGAGCGAGGCATCGCCGACGTGTTCGACGCGCAGTACCTGCACAGCGATGGAACGCCACGCGAGGTGCGCGTGGCCGCGGCGCCGTACCTCGATGCGAATGGCGCATTCTCTGGTGCGCTGGCGATGGTGCAGGACATCACCGAGGAGAAGCGGCTGCAGGCCGAGCTCGCCACGGCGCGCGAGCTCGAGGCGGTGGGGCGACTTGCGGGTGGTGTCGCGCACGACATCAACAACGTGCTGACCGTGATCCTCGCGCACGCCTCGAGCGGAGCGAAGATGACGACCGGCGAGCTCGCAGCTGCCTTCGCGGAGATCAGCTCCGCCGCACAACACGGGTCCGAGATCTCGCGCCAGCTACTCGCGTTCGCGCGCAGGGTGCCCTCTCAACCGCGCGCCCTCGACGCGTGCAAGCTCGTCGAGGCGCTGCTTCCGACGTTGCGCAAGCTCGTGGGCGAGCACATCGCGGTGACCTTCGAGCACGCCGTGGCCTGGCCAGTGATCGCCGATGCCCTGCAGCTCGAGCGCGTGCTCATCAACCTCGCCGCGAACGCGCGCGACGCGATGCCCGACGGTGGTCGTCTCGCGATCACGCTGCGCGAGCACGTCGAGCCGCGATCGGGACGCACAGACGCCGGCGACTATGTCGCGATCGCCGTGCGCGACACGGGCCACGGCATGGCGCCCGAGGTGGTCGCCCGCTTGTTCGAGCCGTTCTTCACGACCAAGGGTGAACGAGGCGGTACCGGGCTCGGCCTCGCGAGCGCATATGGCGTCATGCAGCAGCTCGGCGGTGCGATCTACGCCGAGAGCCGGGTCGGCGCGGGCACGACGATCACGGTGCTGGTGCCGCGCTCGCTCCACCCGCCCGCGGCCGACAATGTGCCGGTACGGACACCGCCCGAGGCGAAGCAGGGTGTGACGATCCTGTTCGTCGAGGATCTGCCGCCGCTGCGCGCGGTGGTTTCGAAGATCCTGACCGGGAATGGCTACCGCGTGATCGTCGCCGAGGACGGCGAGCAGGCGACTCAAGTCACCGACGACATCGATCTGCTCGTCACCGACGTCGTGCTGCCACGCGCGCACGGCTATCGCGTCGCCGAGATGCTGCGAGGGCGGATACCGACGCTGCGCGTCCTCTACATGTCCGGCTACGATCGATCGCAGGGGCTCGAGGAAGCGCTGCGCGCTCCGGGCACGGCGTTCTTGATGAAGCCGTTCGCACCGGATGTGTTGCTCGCCGCGATCGCCGAGGTGCTCGCGCGTCCGACCGGTGGCGATGTGCGTGCAAACACGCCGAGGTGACGGAGTGCCGTTGCTTACGAAGCGCTCGCAGGTGGGGCAAGTCGCCTCAACAGAGTCAACCCTGTTCACGGTTCTTCATCGATCGGGTGGCTCGAAACGCCACCTGTGAATAGGGGCGCTGGCAAACTCGTCGGGGTCACACAGGAGGATCTGATGAAGCGCTTGTGTCTTGCGGCCGCCTTCGCGGCCACCACCGTCGTCGCTCACGCCCAGCCGGGCGGGCGGCCTGGCCAGCCGGGCCCGCGGGCTCCCGCCGCTGCCTGGAAGTTCGATTCGACCGGCTGGACGACCCTGGGTAGTCAGAGCGTCAACGGCCGCGCGGATCGCGACACCATCGTCGTCGGCAGGTACGAGGGCAAGTTCGACGAGCTCAGCATCGTGGTGACCGATTCGGATCTCCAGCTCGAGGACTTCACCGTCGTGTTCGAGGGTGGCGAGCGCTGGTCGCCGAAGCTCAAGCACATGTTCAGGGAGGGCGATCGCTCGCGTGTGCTCGACCTCCCGGGCAAGAACCGCCGGATCGAGAAGATCGAGGTTTTCTACAAGAACACCCCCGGTGGCGGGAAGGCGACGTTCACCGTCTACGGGCGCGACAAGAAGGGCGGCCGCCCTGGTGGCCCCGGCCCGTCGATGCCGGCGATGCCCCCGGCGCCGCAGTTCGATGCAACCGGCTGGACGCTCCTCGGTACACAGAGCGTCAACGGCCGCAGGGATCGCGATCGGATCCGCGTCGGTCGCTACCAGGGCAAGTTCGATCAGCTCACGCTCGTCGTGAGCGAGTCGGACCTCGAGCTCAAGGATCTCGTGATCCAGTTCGCCAACGGCCAGAGGTGGTCGCCGCACACCAACCACTTCTTCAAGGAAGGCGCGCGCACCCGCGTGATCGACCTTCCGGGCAAGAACCGCACGATCGCGCAGATCGAGATGATGTACGCGAACACGCCCGGTGGCGGCAACGCGAAGGTCCAAGTGTACGCGCGCGACCTCGGCCGCAAGGAGCCGCCGCCGATCGTCCCGATCACCTGGGACAACAAGGGCTGGCAGAAGTTCAGCACGTCCACCGTCGATGGCTGGCGCGATCGCGACGCCATCAAGTTCGCGGGCGCGAAGCCGGCGAACGAGCTGATGTTCGCCGCCTCGGGCAGCGACCTCGAGCTGACCGACATCGTCATCACCCTCGGTACGAACGAGTCGTATCGGTTCCCGCAGAACATCGTGCTGCGCGAAGGCCAGCGCACGGTCCCGATCGACATCCCGGGCGGCCTGCGCAAGGTGAAGAAGATCGAGGTGGCCTACAAGAACTTCGCGGGTGGCGGTCGCGCCTCTCTCGAAATCTGGGGGCGCGTGAAGCCGCAGCAGGCGCAACCCGTGCCGCCGCCGCCTCCGTCGACGGGGCCGGCTCCCACGCCGCCGCCGCCGCCGCCGCCGGCATCGCCGCCGGTCGTGAACCCGCCGCCGCGTCCGACGCCGCCGCCCCCGCCGCCGCCGACCACGGCGCCGCCGGTTCGCGACCACCGTCGCTAGTCCCAACCTCTGTAGCGTGTGCGCCGCAGCCCGGTGCTACGTTGATGGCGTGAGCCTCGCGGAGCGCAGGTGGCTGCGGCTGTTCACCCTGTGCGTGCTGTACGTCGCGCAGGGCATTCCGTGGGGCTTCACCGCGACCACGCTTCCGGCGTACCTCGCCGCGAAAGGGCTTTCGGGTGAAGCGCTCGGCAGCGTCCTCGTGATGACGACGCTGCCGTATTCGTTCAAGTGGATCCTCGGCCCGATCGTCGACGCCTTCACGGGCTCGCGGTTCGGCCGCCGCCGGCCGTGGATCATCTTCGCGCAGGGCGCGATGGCAGCGACGATCCTTGCGATGGTCGCGATCGGCGATCTCGCGGCGGACCACAAGCTACTTGCGTGGACGATCTGCGTCCACACCGTGTTCAACGCACTTCAGGACGTCGCCGTCGACGCGCTCGCGATTGACCTTCTCGATGAGGACGAGCGTGGCCGCGCGAACGGTCTCATGTATGCGGCGAAATACGGCGGCGGCGCGATCGGCGGCGCGGGGCTGTCGTGGGTACTCGCGACCTCCAACCTGACGACGACGCTGATCGTCCAGGCTGCGATGCTCGTCGCCATCATGTTCGTGCCGTTGCTCGTCCGGGAGCGCGCGGAGTCGAACGTGCCCGAGGCAGTCGTGCGTGCTGGCGCGGCGGAGCGGTTGGCGGCAGCGATGACGCGGCTGCGCGGCGTGGTGCGTTCGCTGGCGATCGTGTTCTCCCTGCGCTCGACGATCATGACGGCGGTCCTGCTGCTCGGGCTCAACGTCGGCGCCGGCATCATCTTCAACGTCAGCCTCACGCTCTACACGCAGCATCTGGGCTGGAAGCCCGAGGAGTACGCGACGCTCTCCGGCGGCTACGCGCTCCTCGCGGGCTGCGCAGGTGCGACGTGCGCGGGGTTCCTTGCCGATCGGTTCGGCCGCCGGCGCGTCATCGGCCTCGCGTCGATCGCGCTGCTCGTTAGCTGGGTCGTGTTCGCGCTGGCGACGTCGCTGTGGACCAGCTCGGCGTACGCGTATGGCAACGCCCTGTTCGCAGCGGCCTCCATCGCGATCATGTCCGTCGGTACGTTCGCGCTGTGCATGGATGTTTCGTGGTCGGAGACAGGCGCGAGTCAGTTCACGGCGTACATGGCGATCGCGAACTTCTCGACGACGCTCGGCTACCGGCTGGGCGGCAAACTGCAAGCGGATCTCGACTACGCCACCTGCATCCTCGTCGCGGCGGCGATCCAGCTCGCGGTCACGCTGCTCCTATTCGCGATCGATCCGCAGCAGACGAAGCGCGACCTACCTCTTCCCGTGGGGACTCCGACGCCACGGCGAGGGATCCTCGCGCTCGCAGGGCTGGCGCTGGTGCTGACCGGGCTGACCTATTACGTCGTGCGCGACCTCGTGTGAACGGCCGCGCCAGCGCGTCAGGTCACCGGATAACGAACGTATTCCTGCACGACGCTGGGCGCGGGCAGGGACGCGTCGCGGAACGCACGGCCCATCGCGTCGAGGCTGCCGTAGCCGACGCCCTTGGCGACGTCGCTGGGCGAGGCACCAGGCGAGGAGAGCAGGAGCACGGCGGCGCGCAGGCGCAGCACGCGCATCGCATCGCGGAAGCCCGCGCCGAACAGCCCGAACGTCCGCGTCAGATCGCCGAGGTCGCGACCGAGCTGGCGCAGCGAGAGCTTGGCGACGATCGCGATCTGCTTGAGCGACGCCGAGGTGGCGAGGTCTTCATAAAGGGGGCGCAACACGTCCCACAGGCGCACGAAGCGCTCCGGCTCATCTTTGACCACCGTC
>JANRKM010000257.1:0-1533 GCA_033763475.1 Kofleriaceae bacterium | reverse complement strand
GTCGCGTGCGCGATCGAGCTGAACACGCAGCTGTTCGATCCATCGACGATCGAACGGATGCTGGGGCATTACCAGACGCTGCTCGAAGGGATCGTCGCCGAGCCCGCGCAGCGGATCGGCGAGCTGCCGCTGTTGCCGCCTGCAGAGCGAGAGCAGCTGCTCGTGGAATGGAACGCGACGTCGCAGGACTATCCGCGGGACGCGTGCTTGCACGAGTTGTTCGAAGCGCAGGTGGATCTGGCGCCGGACGCGGTGGCGGTGGAGTTCGAGGGAGCGCAGCTGACGTACGGCGAGCTCGACCGGCGCGCGAACCAGCTCGCGCATCACCTGCGGTCGCTTGGGGTGGGTTCCGATGTTCGGGTCGGGGTGTGCGCGGAGCGGTCGCTCGAGCTTGTCGTCGCGCTGTACGGCGTGCTCAAGGCGGGCGGTGCGTACGTGCCGCTCGATCCGAGCTATCCGTCGGAGCGGCTCGCGTTCATGGTCGAAGACGCGGCGGTGCCGGTGCTGCTGACGCAGGCGCATCTCGTCGATACGATGCCGGCGCACGGCGCGCGCGTGGTGCGGCTGGATGCGGACTGGGCGCAGGTCGCGCGCGCAAGCGCGGCGCGGCTCGGGCGGACGGCGGGGCCGAGCGATCTGGCGTACGTGATCTTCACGTCGGGCTCGACGGGGCGTCCGAAGGGAGCGATGAACGAGCACCGGGCGGTGGTCAACCGTCTGCACTGGATGCAGACGGCGTACCGGTTGGACGCGACGGACGCGGTGTTGCAGAAGACGCCGTTCTCGTTCGACGTGTCGGTGTGGGAGCTGTTCTGGCCGCTGCTGGTCGGCGCGCGGATGGTGGTGGCGCGGCCGGAGGGGCATCGCGATCCGTCGTACCTGGTGGAGGTGATCCGCGCGCAGCAGATCACGACGCTGCACTTCGTACCGTCGATGCTGGCCGCGTTCCTCGAGGGCGAAGGCGTGGAGTCGTGCACGAGCCTTCGGCGGGTGGTGACCAGCGGTGAGGCGCTGGCGCCGGCGCACGTCGACCGGTGCTTCGCGCGGCTGCCGGCGGCGGAGCTGTTCAACCTGTACGGGCCGACAGAGGCGGCGATCGATGTGACGCACTGGACGTGTCGTCCGGGGGCGAACGTCGTGCCGATCGGCCGTCCGATCGCGAACATCGAGATCTATCTGCTGGACCCGAGCCGTCAACCGGTGCCGGTGGGCGTGGCCGGTGAGCTCTACATCGGCGGCGTCGGCGTGGGCCGCGGATACTTGAATCGCGCCGAGCTGACGGCGGAGAAGTTCGTCGCGAGTCCGTTCGGCGCGGGGCGGCTGTATCGCACGGGCGATCTGGCGCGGTGGCTGGCGGACGGGACGATCGAGTACCTGGGGCGGATCGACCATCAGGTGAAGATCCGGGGATTCCGGATCGAGCTGGGGGAGATCGAAGCCGTGCTCGCGGCGCACGCGACGGTGCGCGAGGTGGTGGTGGTGGCGCGCGAAGATTCGCCCGGAGATAAGCGGCTGGTGGCCTACGTGGTGGCG
>JANRKM010000256.1:0-1548 GCA_033763475.1 Kofleriaceae bacterium | reverse complement strand
CCACGAACTGCGGGATGCTGGCGGAGGTACTGGCCAGGGTCGCGCTGACGATGCCGCGCGGCTGCGAGAGCAGGTACTCGATGCCGAGCCAGCCGCCCCACGATTGCCCGAGCAGATGGATGCGATCGAGCCCGAGCGCGGCGCGCACGGTGTCGATTTCGCGCACGAAACGCTCGATGCGCCAGAGCGAACGGTCGGCGGGCTGGTCAGAGCGACCGCAACCCAGTTGGTCGAAGAAGATGACCTCGCGGTCGCGTGCGAGCCCTTCGAGCGGCTCGAGGTAGTCGTGACCGGCACCGGGTCCGCCGTGCAGCAGGAGCAGCGGGATGCCGCCGCTGCCGACGCGGCGATACCACACGCGATGGCCGTCGACCGGGATGTAGCCCTGCTCGTCGTGCAATGTTGCCTCTCCCGCGCGCTTGGCTACGCCTTCCCCCGCGACGGCGGGGGAAGGTCGTGATGGGGGCCATCCGACTGACCGGCAATCGACTCGATCGACGTCGTTCTCTCCTTCCCCCGCGACCGCGGGGGAAGGTCGGGATGGGGGCGCAAAAACTCGCGACTCACCTCCCGAAACAGATCGGTCCCGGCCCGGTGCAGCCACTCGAACGCCACCATCTCGCGCGAGACCACGTCGATGCCGTGCCGGCGGAATCGTGCGAGTGCCAGCTCGCGATCTTCCGCGCGCCTCGAGCCGACGGCGTCGGCGACGACGAAGACCTGGGTGCCGAGAGTGGCGAGATCGAGTGCGGTCTGGAGTACGCAGACGTGTGCCTCGGTCCCCGCGATGACGATCTGGGGCCGCTGGAACACTTCCACGTCGTCGAAGCAGCCGTCGGCCACGCACGAAAAGTGAACCTTGGTCCGAACGCTGTCCGCCGGCAGCACCGCTGCCAGTTCGGGCGCCGTGCGACCGAGCCCCTGCGGATACTGTTCGGACGCGACGATCGGCACGTCGAGCCGTTGCGCCACTTGCGCGAGCCAGATGCAGTTGGCGAGCACCCGAGGGCCATCGTGGATTGCCGGGAGCAGCCGCGACTGCACATCCACGATCAGGAGAGTCGACGACTCCGCGCTGACGAGCGGGCTCACTTGCCGAGGAACGGTGTCATCAGTTCGCGCATGCGCGGCAGCGTCTTCGCCCCCCACAGCTTGGCGCGCACAATGCCTTCGCGGTCGATGACGAAGGCGGTGGGCGTGGGATAGCTGCGTTCGAAGCCGCTTTCCTCGAGCTCGGCCGCCATCGCGCCCTGGAGGTTGTAGGTGCTGAGCGCATGCGCGACGCGGTCCTTGTCCGTCGCGCGGTCGATCGCGATCACGAGCACTTCGAAACCGCGATCCTTCATGTCGTCGCGATAGGTCTCGATGGAACCGATCTCGAGCGCGCAGTGGCGGCAGTAGCTCGAATAGAAGTTCACGAGCACCACCTTGCCCTTGTAGGCGGCGAGATCGAACTTGTCGCCGGACAGCAGCGTGCCCTTGAGCGCTGGGGCCGGCTGGTCGATCTCGACGATTGCGCGCGCCTCGAGGGCGACCAGAACGAACAGT
>JANRKM010000255.1:0-95778 GCA_033763475.1 Kofleriaceae bacterium | reverse complement strand
CAGTGGATGTCCATGGACTTCGCGCGCCTCGCCAAGCTGTGGAACGAGGCGCCCGTCGCCGAGCTGATCGAGGCGATCAAGGAAGCCGGTCCGCGCCTCGGGCCCGGCAACGCGCAGATCGTCGACCAGGTCGTCGCCGCGATCTCGCGTGCGAACCAGGCCGAGTCGATCGCCAAGCAGACCAACGACCGCGGCCTGTTCGAGGCGATCGCGCAGATCGTCGCGCTCCGCCGCGCCACCGCGCCCGTCGCGATCGACATCCTCGAGCGCGTGGTGATGCCGGCGATGCACGTCGGCATTCCCGAGAAGTTCCCGCCGCTCGACGAAGACGACTTCGGCAATCTCCATAAGGGGATCGAGATGTTCGCGTTCTTCGTCGAGGTCATGCCGCACAAGTTTCAGGCCGACGACGAGGGGTTCCTCGCGACCATCCCCCACGACCAGCTGACGACGCCCTACGCGGACCGCAGCGTCCTCGAGATCGGCAAGGGCGACTGGGTCGTGGTCAACCCGGCGCACTTCATCCCCATGCTCGCGGAGTTCGAGCCCGACAAGCTCCTCGAGAAGTACGACGAGTTCGTGAAGTACGTGCGCGCGATTCCCGAGGCACCGAACCGTCGTGATGACGGCCGGATGCTTGCCGAGACGGCCATCCGCGCGCTTGCCGATCTGAAGGTTTGTGTCGGCACCGCGGCGCAGAACAACGACGCCTTGCTGTTCCGGCTGCTGCCGCCGCCCGGATGATTGGAGCGGGCGTGTCGCCGGTGGCGCCAGGTGTTCAATCACGTGCGTCCGCACGAGGCCTTGGGACAGCGCACGCCGGCGGAGGTCTCCTCCGCTCTGCACGACTACACGATTGCCCTCGAGCCAGTGCGCAGCGATTGGCGCAATTCGTGCGTGAGGCCAAGAGCCTTACGGCACGTCCGGATCGCCGTGGTACCGCCAGACGTGGACCTTCGACGTGTCCTGCGCGTCATCCTCGGTCCACGTGACGAGCGGCCGTCCACCCGCGTCGATGGCAAGGCGCGGCGCGCTGCCCGGCGTGTTACCCGCGGCGGCCTCGAGGCGACCACGGCCAACGGCGGCGCAGCCCTGCGGCGTGCACTTGTAGACGTACACGCCCTCGTACGTCGACGCGTTCATCTCGGTCCACGCGATGTACACGGCGTCGTTGCCGGCCGCGACGATGTCGTAGAGGTAGGGGTGCGTCGACTGGTTGGCGACCGTACCTGGCGTCGCCTGCACCATCTCGCCCCAGTAGTTCCACGCGGCGCCGTCGTAGCGCCCGACGTAGATGCCGTTCTCGGTGCCATTGCTCGACGTGAACGCGATGATCGGGCGACCCATCGGATCGACGGCGAGGTGACCGTTGGCCTGGCTGCTTACGGCGCGGCCTGCGACGGTGAACGGGCTGCCTGCGAACGCATCCCATCCACCGGTCGTGGTGTTGCGCTTCGCGAGTCGCACGCCGTTCTCGTGCCACGTCATGAACACGCTATTGCCGCCGATCTCGACGTCGGGCCCGATCGCGTTCGTGTTGGAGGTGGTTGCCGCGATGCTCTGGCCGCGCACGGACACGTTGCTGCCGAGCACCGACACGACGTTGATGCGCATCTGGCCGTTTAGATCGGTGGTCTCGGAGTACGCGATCCACATCGCGCCATCTGCGTCGACCGCTGCGGTGGAGTGCGGCAAGAAGCAATATGCCCCCGGGGTGCCGAGCACGCCTGCACCAGGAGGCGCGACCCAGCTGCCGTTCTGCTCGCGGCGCACGCCGCTGCTCATCGCGCCGTTGGACCATTCGGGCCACACCACGCTAAGGCCATCCGCGGTGAGCACCGGCGTCGGATCGTAGGTGACGACGTTGGACGCGGTGGAATGGCGGAGCGGGGAGCCCACGGCCATCCACGAGCTGTCGTTGGCATAGCGGTGAACCTGGACGTACTGATTGGCGGAGTAGGCGACGACCGGATCGCCATTCGCGGCGAACGTCAGCTTGGGAGATGACACGTCGCCCGAGGTCGCGGCCGGTGGCGAGCCGAGGTCGACCCAGCCCTTCCGCGGATCGAACGCGTCCGGCATGATGATCTGGCCGTCGTTATCGCGCGCGGCATCGACCACCATCTGGCCGTCGTTGTCGCCCGATCCACCACCGTCAGGGGCGACACCAGCAGCCGCACATGCGGAGACCAGACCCGAAACCACGAGGACGCACCGTCGCATCGCGGGCGACCTTAGCAGCGGCCTTCGCGACCTGAAGCTGAATCGAAAGCGACGGCAGGATCTATCGGCTAGAACTTGTTTAGCAGGTAGCAGGCACCGCCGAAGCAGGTCATCGCCTTGTCGCCGCCGATCAGGATCGTGAGCGGGGTCTTCACGCCTTCGTCGCAGACGAAGCGATATTCGGTGGTGGGATCGACGAAGCCGAATAGATCGATCTTCGCACGATCTTCGATCACGACGCGGAGCTCGGTGACCACTTCGTTGATGGTGCGCGGCTGCTCGACGCGCGACGCCCGCTCGCAGGTGCCATGCCACGGGCTCATGAAGCCCGTCGCGGTGATGTCGACGGTGCGGCCATGAAAGCCCGCGGCGTCGCGCTCGGTGGCCGACGTTCCCTTCACCAGCACGTGCTCGGCGACGATCCAGGTGCGCGCGTACGGTGAGCTCGCGTGATCGGTCGGCGGCGTCGGCGCCTTGGGTGCAGGCGACGAGCAGGCGGCGAGCAGAGCGACGACGAGACGAGAACCCACGGGCCGCGCACTAAAGCACGAAACCCGGCCGCCATCTATCAGACCATCGACGCTTCCGGGCCGCGCAGCGGGAGCGAGACCACGAACCGCGCACCACCCGTCGGGGCTTGCCCGGCCGAGAGGGAGAGCTCGCCGCCGTGCTCGATGCAGATCTTGCGCGCGATCGCGAGGCCGAGGCCGGTGCCGGTTGCCTTGGTGGTGACATACGGCTCGAAGATCTTGTCGCGGTTCGCCTCGTTGACGCCCTTGCCGTGGTCGTCGACGTTGATCACCGCGACATCGCGTTCGCTGGTCCACGTGACGATGACATCGCCCGCGTTGCCCGCTTCCTGCCCCGCGTGGATGCCGTTCTCGACGAGGTTCGCGAGGACACGCTTGAGCAGCAGCTTGTCGGCGCGGACGGTCACCGCCTGGATCGGCGCGACGAGCGTCAGGCGCGCGGCCATCGTCGGATCGAGCTTGAGCTCCTCGATGACGTCGGCGAGCTGGATCGGCGATGCCTCGACCTTGGGCAGAGCGCCGAGCGTGCGGAAGGTATCGACGAGACGGCGCAGGCTCTCGATCTCCTCCTCGACGATCTCCCCCGTATCGGTGAGTAGCTTCTTGAACCGTACCGGGTCGGTGTCGACGCCCTTGTACGACGACACGCACTGCTGCACCGCGAGCTGGATCGGCGTCAGCGGATTCTTGATCTCGTGGGCGAGCCGGCGCGCGACGTCCTGCCACACGCCCATGCGCTGGAGATATTCGACCTGGCGGCGGCTCTCGTCGAGCGAGTCGAGCATCGTGTCGAACGCGGTGCCGAGCTCGGCGAGCTCGTCGCGCCCGCGCAGCTCCGCGCGCGTCTCGGTGTGGCCCTCGGCGACCTTGCGCGCCGTCTGCACCAGCGCCTCGATGCGCCGCGTGTACAGCGTGGAGGCGAGGATGCCCGCGCCGGCGGCGAGCACGCCCGCGAGCGCGATCACGACGAGGAACGTGAGCTGATAGCTCTGGGGCAGTGCACTCTGGATCTGAGAGACGGTGCGCGTCCCATCGATCGCCTTCTTGAGCTCCTGCAGCTCGTCCTGCAGCGTCGCGGAGACCTCGAACGTGAGGCGCAGCGTGGTGCCGTCGTCACCCAGAGGTTGATCGACCACCTTGTCGCGCCACTGCGACCCGGCGAGCGGACGTTCGGCCTGGCCTGCGACGTTGCCGTCGGGGCGCAGCACGGCCACGGCGCGCAGACCGGCCATGCGTGGATCCTCGAGCAGCGCGGTGAGATCCGCAGTGGCCGTCGATAGCGCGCCCCGCTCGGCGCGGCGTGCGAGCCGCTCGGCGATCTCGCCGTGCACGCGCTTCGTCACGTTGACGAGCTCGTGGTAACGGCGCATCGCGTTGTCCATGGCCTCGATGCGCGCGGAGGCATCACTCGCAGCAACGTTAGCGGCCGTCTTGCCGAGCTGTCCGACGAGAAAATACGACAGCGCGAGCGGCACCGTCACGATCAACGCGAGGGCGACCGAGACCTTGAGCTGGAGCGGGAACCGCTTGCGTCGAGTGGTCATGAGCGTGGCCGGAAGAACGGTTGCGAGCGGATGCGGAGGACGCGATCGGCCTCTGCGATCTTGGGATTGACGAACACGGACACGAACGAGCCGAAGAATGCTCCACCGCGATCGAGCCCACCGCCGGTGCCCTGACTGAGCCAGCGCCGCACCTGGGCGAGCGTCTCCTTCGAAACCGGATTGAGCTCGACCTCCATCGCGAGGAGGAACACATCGCCGATGGGGAGATCCGCGAGGCGCGCGATCGGAATGTCGTCGAGGTTGGTCAGGCGCTTGAGCGCCTCGGCCTTGCGCTTCTCCTTGAACACGCGCCGTCCACCCGGATCTTCGAACTTGAGCTCGTAGACCTCGTCCCACAGGTTGTACAGCACCTGGCGCTGGATCAGCATGAACGCGACCGGGTCTGTCGAGTCCCTCGGATAGACCCACATCCGCACCACCACCGTCGATGTGAAGCCGCTATCGAGCGCCTCGTAGGCCGCGCGATCGAACAGCTTCGCGATCGAGACGCTCGTGAACAGGCGCTCGCCGCGCTCGATGAACCGCAGCTTCTGGAAGACCGGCGCTTCGTCGTCATCGTCGTCGGCCAGTGCGGGGCTACTGGCGAGAGCGACGAACATCGCGGTGACAGCGATGAGCGCTCTCATCGCAGGCGCCCCAGCGCATTCGCGAACGTCACCTCGAACACACCGACGTCGGTGTCGATGCGCACGCCGGCGTCGATGTACAGATCGATCGGCAGCGCGTCCGGGAGGCTGGTGTCGCGAATGCGCAGGTCCGCCGAATCGGCGAGCGCCCACATCCCCATCCCGAAGAACAGATCGCCGCCGTAGACGCGGTTGCGCCCGCGGCCGCGGAACAGCGTGAACGCGTACTCGAGGTTCGCACTGCCCCCGACGTCGCCGAAACTCGACTTGTCGGCGCGCGTCCCGAGGAAGTTAAACGGCGCGGCCGCCGACAGCACCAGCCCGAGCGCGCGGGGCGTGAGCATGCGGTTGACGTCGGCGATGTGGATGCGCTCGAAGCGCGGCGCGTCGCCGATCACGACGCCCCCCGCGACCTTGAGGCCGATCGTGTGGCGGTTACGGAACAGCGGCCAGTAGTGCTCGTAGCGGCCGAACAGCGTCGCGAACTCGTAGCTGCCGCCGAGGAGCGACGAGCCGAGCTCTGCGCTGATGGTGAGGTGGCCGCCCTGGTGCGGGAGGACCGGATCGGGGCGCGTGTCGCGGTCGAACGCGATCCCCGCGGTCACCACCTCCGATTCGCCAGGCTTGAGATGGAGATCGAGCGCGACCGTGTGGCCGTCGGGGCGCACGAACGTGGGCGCGACCGGGACGTCGGCGGTGACGTGCTCGGCCCGCACGCCGGCCGAGATCCGCGATAGCGCGCTGATGTCGTAGGTCAGGCCCGTGCGCACGCCGAACCGGCGATACGGGAACGCGCGCAGGTCGCGCGTGTCGACGTCGCGCGGATCGCCGCTGACGCGATAGGTCTCGCTGCCGTGGACGAGCGTGAGCGCGGCGTTCGCCCCCCACCGCGTGCCGAGCAGCGACCAATCGGCGGCGCGCAGCTCCGCCGCCCACTGATCGCGGCTACCGACGATGTCGCCGTGTGCGGCATAGATGAAGCCCGCACCGAGGCCGACGCCGAGCCCGAGGAGATTGCGCTCGCTGACGTCGGCACCGAGCCAGTACGGCGAGACGTCCGTGGTGCCGAACCACAGCCGGTTGAGCACCACGGTACCTCGCTCGACGACCTGCACCTCGAGCACCACGCGGCCACGCGCCGAGCCTTTGCGCATCGCGAGCGTGACGTCGCGGAAGTAGCCCAGCGCGAGCACCTTGAACCGCGCCTCGCGCAGGCGCTTGTTGCTTGCGTGGAGAACGTCGCCGGGCTGGAGTGGCAGGGTGCGCCGGATCAGCTCCGTCTGCGTCGCGGTGTTGCCGAACACCTCGATCGACTCGATCAAGATCAGCGGGCCGAACTCGCCGTCGCCTTGTTCGCGGAGCGGCTCCGAAGACGGCGGGCCGGCCCCTTCGTCCGCAGCCACGGGGCGCACGAACGCGCCTAGCGCTACGAGCGCGACCAGCATGACCCGCATCTACCCGTGAACGTAGCGCACTGCTCCGGTGGGGTGCTACCGTGACACCGTGAGGTGGGCCACGTTCGTCGTCGCAACCGCTGTCCTCGCGGCGTGCAACGACCTCCGCGATTTCCGCGGGACCTGGGAAGGGCCACGCGTTGGCGACACACCGGTCCTGCGGGTCGGTGCTCCGGCCAGCGCCACGGCTTCCCTGACGATCGAGGAGCTGGATACCGCCGGCCTCGTCGGGACCCTGAGCATCGATGGCCTGGTCACCGATGCCCGGTTCGTGTCTCTCCCGGGGGCCGAGGCCGACGCCCTGGCCGGAATGACGTTCGCGGGTTCGCCGCTGCGGGTCTACCTCGCGTTCGTTGCCATGCCGGATGGGGGTGGCGAAGCGCTGGCGCTCGTCGCACTCTTCGATGATCGGCGGATCGAGGTCCGCCTTCTGCGCGGTGGATCGACACCGCTCTATGCGATCTTTGCGCTTGCCTCGCCTCAGGCCGAATCCTGATGAACTGCCCGCACTGCCACGCCGCCAACGCTGATGACGCTCGCTTCTGTGGTGCGTGTGGTCGCGCGACCATGGGCACCGCCCCGGCCACGTCCCCCGGAGTGCCGCCCGCCAACAGCGAGCACGCCGATCTCGTCGGACGCGAGATCGCGGGGCGCTACCGCGTGCTCGCCAAACTCGGCGAGGGCGGCATGGGCGCGGTCTATCGCGCCGAGCAGATCTCGCTGAAGCGCACGGTCGCGGTGAAGCTGTTGCGCCCCGAGGTCGCATCGAGTCAGCTTCTGCTGCGCCGGTTCAACGCCGAGGCCGAGGCGGTGGCGAAGCTCAGCCACCCGAACACCGTCAACATCTACGATTTCGGACAGGATACCGACGGCACGCTGTTCATCGCGATGGAGTACATCGAGGGCAAGTCGCTGCGGCATGTCGTGCAGCGCGAGGCCCCGCTGCCTCTGCGGCGCGCGCTGATGATCGCGCAGCAGATCGCGGCGTCGCTCGTCGATGCGCACGCACAGTCGATCGTTCACCGCGACCTCAAGCCCGACAACGTGATGCTGCAGGAGCGCGGGCGCCAGCGTGACGTGGTGCGCGTGCTCGACTTCGGCATCGCGAAGTTGCGCGACGAGAACCGGCAGACCGCGATGGCGATGACGCAGGCCGGCGACATGCTCGGCACGCCGCAATACATGGCGCCCGAACAGATCCGGGCCGAGAACATCGATGGCCGCACCGACGTCTACGCGCTCGGCTGCATGCTCTACGAGATGATCACCGCGCGGTTGCCGTACGAGGCGCCCACGGTGATGGCGCTGCTATCGAAGCACCTGCTCGAGAACGCGCCGCCGCCGTCGCAGCGTCGGCCCGATCTCTCGATCCCGCCCGCCGTCGACAATCTGGTGATGCTCGCGATGGCGAAGGACCAAGACGCGCGGCCCGCGACGATGGAGCAGTTCGGCGAGCAGATCGATGCGCTGCTCGCGACGCTGCCGTTCGACACGCAGGCTCAGACCGGGCAGCAGCCGATGACAGCCGGTCTGGTGTCCGCGGGATATCAAGCGCCGGCGCCGATGCCGACGCCTCCGCCGGCGCAGGGGCATCCGCTGCATCCCACGCCGAGCGGCTACCTGCCGCCGGGCCCGGGCGCACCGCCGTACGATCCGCACGCGAATCGCAACTACGGGCCGCCGATGCCGCAGCCCGCGAAGGCAGGTGGTGGCAACGCCGCGCTGTGGGTGATCCTGATCGTGCTGCTGCTCGGTGGTGCCGGTGCCGGCATATACGTCGGTTTCATCCAGAAGAACGGCAGCAGCGCGGGGGCGGAGCCGTCGATTGCGGGCATGCCGACGCCGCCCACTCCCACGCCAACCCCGCCGCGCGTCGGCATCGACGCGGCCTCGTCGAACGATCCGTGGACTGCGAACGATACCACGCGCGACGACTGGACGAACCCGACCGCCGATAGCGCTGCCGACTCCACCGCTACTGACGACACCGACCTCGCCGCAGAGGCCGACGACGGCGATATTCCGGTGCCTGCCAGGGGCCAGCTGCCGGCTTCGTGCGAGAACTACATCAAGCTGATGGAGCGCTACGCGAGCTGCAGCATCGTGCCCAAGGACACGGGCAAGCAGCTGCGCGATGCTGCGAAGCAGATGCGCAGCTCGTGGTCGAGCATGCCGTGGTCGAAGGACGTCGCGAAGCAGATCCACGACGCGTGCAAGCAGGGCGCCGATGCGATGCGCGGCGCGATGGCCTCGTTTAACTGCAACTAGCGAGCTACTCTTCGGCGATGACGCCTGAAGCCAAGGCCGCCATTCGCCTCACGCAATATGCGCGGGGTGGTGGTTGAGCCGCCAAGCTCCGGCTCGGTGAGCTGGCACACGTTCTCGACCGCTTGCCGAGCGGGTCGGGAGGCGTGCGTCCGGATATCGTCGTCGATCACGAATTCTCCGACGACGCGGCGATCGTGCGTCACGCAGGCGGCCGCGACCTCGTGCTCACCGCCGACGTCATCGCCCCGCTGGTGGATGATCCCGAGACGTTCGGGATGATCGCGGCGACCAACTCGCTCTCGGATGTGTGGGCGATGGGTGGCGAGCCGCTGTTCGCGCTCAACTTGGTGTTCTTTCCCGACGACCAGCTACCCATCGACGTGCTCGACGCGATCCTCGCGGGTGGTGCGCGGGCGTGTGCAGCGGCGGGAGTCGCGGTCGTCGGTGGGCACAGCGTGCGCGACGCCGAGGTGAAGTTCGGACTGTCGGTCACTGGCGAGGTGGCGCCCGGTGCCTTGTGGTCGAATCGCACCGCGCAGGCAGGGCAGGCGCTCGTGCTGACCAAGGCACTCGGTACGGGTGTGATCGGGCAGGCGATCAAGAAGGGCATCGCGAGCGCGACTGCGATGGAAGCTGCGATCGCGTCGATGACCACGCTCAACCTGGGGGCCGCGCGCGTCGGTCACGAGCACGGCGTGACGGCAGCTACGGACATCACGGGCTTCGGGCTCCTGGGGCACTTGCGCAACCTCGTGCGCGGCTCCGGTGTGGGTGCGCGGGTCGTGCTGGATACGTTGCCGATCCTCCCCGAGGCGGAGCTGCATCTGCGCGCAAAGGTGTGCCCTGGTGGCAGCAAGGCGAATCGCGCATTCGTCGCGCCGATGGTTCGATGGGCGGACAATGCGCCGTTCGTCGCCGACCCCAGCGAAGAGTCTCGACGAGAGCTGCTCGCCTCGCTCGCCTGTGATGCGCAGACGAGCGGTGGGTTGTTGCTATGCCTCCCCGAACATCTCGCAGACGTGTGTGTGCGAGACCTCGTCTCGCTGGGCCTCCCGGCGGCCAGGATCGGGACGCTGGTCGAGGGCGACCCCATGATCACGCTCGCCTGATGGCGGGAGGGGGCGCACCCCAGCTCCTCGCGTTCTGAGCGTCAGAGATCAGTCGAGATAGGCGTCGTGACAGACGGCCTCGATGTTGTTGCCATCGGGATCGAGGACGAAGCCGCCGTAATAGTTCTGGTGGTAGTGCGCGCGCACGCCGGGCGCGCCGTTGTCAGTGGCGCCGGCAGCGATCGCAGCCGTGTAGAAGTCACGCACCCCCGCGCGGCCCTTCGCGACGAAGGCGACGTGCGCTTTCGTGCTGACCGGGCCTTGGCCGATCCAGAAGTCGGGCTTGCCGTTGATGCCCAAGCCCGCGGCCTGACCATCGAACTTCATGATGAGGGTGTAGCCGAGCGGCGCGAGCGCCTTGGTGTAGAACGCGACGCTGCGCTCGAGGTCCGTGACGGTGATCCCGATGTGATCGATCATGGGCGCACCATACCGGCGACCGATGTCCAACGTGTAGACTGGCCGCGTGCGAAGTGCATTCGGTTGGGTGATCGCGCTCGGTATCGCGTGCGCTCCGGGGCTCGCGGAAGCGGGGCGTACACAGTTCGGATGGCTGTTCGGCACCGAGGTGTTGCCCGAGCGGGGCGCCGAGATGATTACCTGGATCGACGAGCAGAACGGTCGGGCACCCACGGACATCCAGTGGACGCGCTGGGGCTGGAGCGGCCTGATCGGCGTGACCGACCAGCTGATGATCGGCTTACCGATCGAGTTCTTGTGGCGCGAGAGCGACCTGATGGCCCCGTCGTTCACCTGGCAGCGCTACGGACTCGAGGCGCGCTACCGGTTCGTCTCGCAGGATCCTGTCGATGCTCCGCCGTTCGCGCCGCTCGGCCGCATCGCGGTCTACCGCGACATCCTCGCGCAGGATCAAGTAAACGTCGAAGCTGACCTCGTCGCATCGACGACCACCGAGTCCGGTAGCGTGATGGCGCTCGTCGACATAGGGTTCTCGAGCCACTTCGGCAAGGACGACCACCACCTCGAAGCACGCCCGGCCATCGGCATCAGCGTCCGCGCTGTCGGTGATCTGCGACTCGGCGCCGAGGTTTATTCGGAGCTCAGCCTCGACGACAAGAAGCAGAGCTGGGCCGCCGTAGGACCGAACATCGCGTGGTCACATGGTCGGTTCTGGTTGAGCGCATCGTACGGCATCGGCGTCTACCAGATCGAAAACGCGCCCCGCGTGCAATGGGGGATCATGTTCTGATGCGCGGCGCGGCGACCATCTTGCTCGCGCTCACCGGCATGGCCGCCGCGCAACCGCCGGGGGCAGGGCGCGTCGTCGGAGCCGTGAAGGTCACCGAGGCGGACGGCAGGCCCGCTGCGGGTGCCGAGGTGATCGTCTACGTCGTCGGCTTCAAGGAGCCGGGCGCCCGCGCAATCACGACGATCGAGCAGAAGGGCCGAAAGTTCATCCCCGAGCTCGTCGCCGTCACCGCGGGCGACAGCGTGTCGTTCCCCAACGGCGACAAGTTCCTGCACAACGTGTTCTCGCCGTCGAATGCACGCAAGTTCGATCTCGGCTCGTTCAAGCGGGGCGAGACGAAGACCAAGGAGTTTCCGACGACGGGTGTGGTCGACGTGTACTGCAACATCCACCCCGAGATGGCCGCGACGATCGTCGTGGTGCCGAACCGCGCCCACACGCGCACGAAGGCCGACGGTTCGTTCAGCGTTCCTGATGTGCCGCCCGGGACGTGGACCGTGTTCGCCTACACACGACGCGCGAGCAAGCCCGTCAGCGCGAAGGGCACCGTCACGGCGGGTGCGGATGCGCCGGTCACGCTCGCGATTCAGCGCGGCGCCGAGCCCGAGCACCTGAACAAATACGGTGAGAAGTACCGGCCCGGCGCGCCGAACACGTATCGATGACGGCGATCGTTGTCCTCGGCATGCACCGCAGCGGCACGAGCTGCCTCGCAGGCATGCTTGCCGCCGCCGGACTCGCATCGGCTGGCCAGGCGATTCGCAACTGGGACAATGTGCGCGGGCACCACGAGATGCTCGAGGCCGTGCGGCTCAACGAGGCCGTGCTCGCCCATAGCGGCGGTCACTGGCTCTCACCACCTGGAGCGCTGCGATGGACCGACGAGCATGCGGCCACGCGCGACGCGTTGCTTGCCGCCCAGATCGATGGCCGCCCGGCCCTGCTCAAGGATCCGCGCACGCTGCTGACGCTGCCGTTCTGGCGCGCTTCGGCGGTGCCGTTCCGTGCGATCGGGATCATGCGACATCCGCTCGCGGTCGCGCGGTCCCTCGAGAGTTGGCGCGAGATGCCGCTCGCCGAGGGCATCTCACTCTGGACCGCGCACGCGCGCGCACTCGAGGCCGACCGAACGGAGCACGCTTATCCGCTCATCGATTTCGATCGACCCAAGGCCGACGTCGTCGCGGCGGTCAGTGCCGCGTTTGGCCCCGGCATCGACGAGACAGCGCTCGCGGCGGCCTACGAGGAGCAACTCGTGCACCACGACGACCGCGAGGCGCCCGACGTGCCGGGCCTCGCCGACGCCATCACGCTGCACCGGCAGCTCGTCGGAACGTCGACGTCGCGCGTGCGCACGCACTACCCACATGCAGCGCTCGCCGCCTTCACGCGCGCGCTCGCCGAGGGAGCGCGCGCGGCCGCGCTTGCCCACGCGCGGGTGGCGCTCGCCGTGTTTCCGGACACCGCGGCCGTGCTGGTGCCGGTGGTGACCGGCTTCGTGCGCCGCCGTGCATTGTCCGAAGCGCGGACAGTGATCGCCGAGCACACGACGCACCTCGATGCCGGCCTCGCAGACCTCCTGCTTGGCAAGGTCGCGCTCGCAGCGGGCGATGCGTCACAAGCTGTGCGCCACCTCGAGGCCGCGTGTGCGGTGCCGCAGCCATACTACCAGGCGCGCCACTTGTTGCCGCAGGCCCTGCGGAGTGCCGGGCGCGCGGCCGAGGCACGCCTTGCGTTGCAAGCGATCGCGCGCGCGGCGCTCTATCCGCACGGCCCGCTGGCCACGCTCGCCGAGTGGAGCTGGCTCGACGGTGCGCACGCACGCGCCATCACCGAAATGCACGTAGCCGTCGCGGCTGCACCGCCGCACCGTCGAGGCCGCTTGCGCACGCGCGTCGCCGAGTGGCTGCTCGCGCGCGGCGACCCGGAGGCTGCACGCGCGGAGCTGACCCTCGCTCTTGCCGAGGACCCGGGATACGCGCGAAGTCGTCAGGTCCTGGCGGCTCTACCAGCGATACAATGAGCGCGCTCGATGGAGTGCCTCGATGCGAAGCGCGCAGGGGAGCTGGTCGCGGGGACCCTCGAGCCCCACGCACGCACGCTCGTCATCGCACACGTCGCTAGTTGCGCAAGCTGCAAGCAGACCGTCGCGCGCGCGGAGGCCCTGTTGGCGACCGCGCTCCCCGCGAGCAGTCGCGCCGCGCTCGAGGCGACGATGGCCCCACCGGGGCGGGACATCGCCGTCGATGCGACGATGGCACCGCGTTCGGCGGATATCGCGCTCGACGCGACGATGGCCCCGGGAGTAGGCGATGGTCGTCTTGGTGCGACCGTCGAGTCTGTGGCGCCTGCAGTCGTGCCGCGCATCCGCGTCCCCCACGCAGTTGGCAAGACGCTCGGGCGCTACTCGATCACCGACCGGCTGGGCGCGGGGGCCATGGGCGTCGTCTATCGCGCCGAGGACCGCGAGCTCGGTCGCGCTGTTGCGCTGAAGCTACTGCATCACCCCGACGCGGAGCTCACCGAACGTTTGGTCCGCGAGGCGCGCGCGATGGCGCAGGTCAATCACCCCAACGTGGTCGCGGTCTACGATGTCGGCGCGACCGACGGCATCACCTACATCGCCATGGAGATGGTCGCGGGCGAGAGCCTGCGTACCTGGACGCAGCAGGCCGGCCGTAGCGTGCCCGCCATCGTCGAGGCGTACATCGCAGCGGCGCGAGGCCTCGCTGCCGCGCATGCCTCGGGCATCGTCCACCGCGACTTCAAGCCCGACAATGTCCTCGTCGGTAAGGATGGCCGCGTACGCGTCACCGACTTTGGCCTCGCGGCTTCGCGCACCACGGACGAGCCTCTCGACGACGACGGCGTGATGGGCACGCCCGCGTACATGGCGCCCGAGCAGTTCGCGGGTGGCAACGTCGATGCGCGCACGGACCAGTTCAACTTCTGCGCGTCGCTGTACGAAGCGCTCTATGGCGAGCGTCAGTTCGCCGGACAGACCGTACCAGAGCTCGCCGAGCACGTCGCGGAGGGCCGCGTGAAGCCGCCGCCGGCCGACGCCCGGGTCTCGTCCGCACTACGGGCCATCGTGCTCCGCGGTCTGTCGGTGAAGCCGGGCGATCGCTTTCCTACGATGGAGCACTTGATCGAGCAGCTCGGCCGCGATCGTGCGAAGCCGTGGCGGGTCACCTCGCGCATCGCGACGCTCCTCGCCGCCATGCTCGCCATTGGCCTGGTCGCCGACTGGGTGGTGCGCGAGCGCGTCGCCGGCAACATCGACGAGGCGTTCGCCGCGACCGCGCGCCAGACCGATCGCGCGGTGAAGCTGCTCGCCGGCCGCTTCGACGCCAACTCGAACCAGGTCTACACGTTCGACGTGATGCGCGACGTCACCGGCCACTACGAGGACGCCGACTTCGGCCTCGGCGACGAGGCCAGCGACGACGCCGCGCTCGCCGAGATTCACGAGCGCCTCACCTCCGTCGACTGGCGGTTCGCGCGCGAGATCGCGGGCAAGCAATACCCGACGACGCTCGCCGTTGCCGACGCCAAGGGCAGGCTCCTGTACACCAGCGCTGCGCCCGACGTCTGGAAGACCGATCTCCTCCAGCTGCCCTGGATCAAGCACGCGATCGATGCGGGCGCGGGCAACTCGATGACGCTGATGAGCTTCACCGATCCGCAGCTCGTGGCGACCCGTGTTCTCGGGCCTGCCGTCCAGCAAGGCATCGCGGTGCTGTTCACGCGCACGCTGATCGTCGGCGGCGTGCCGCGCAGTCAGTTCCTCCAGATCGTCAGCGCAAGGCAGCTCCTCGAGGACATCCGCCTCGACGACAAGACCCGCCTTTCCCTCGTTGCGTTCGACGGCACCTCCGACGGCGATGTGCCGCAGGACCTCGCCGGCTATCAGGTGCAATCGGTGGTCATTCACGACCCGCTCGTCGAGAACGGCTCCCCGATCGGCACGCTCGTGATGGCCCGCCGGATGGACAGCCCACTCGCGCTGTTTCCCGGCGCGCGTGTCGTCTTCGCGATCGCGCTGCTCGCCGCGCTGGGGGGCGCCGGTGCCACGCTCGCGCGGGCGCGTCGGATCACCGAGGGCCGCAGATGACCGAGCGCCCTGCGGGCTGCTAATCCCTCCGCCGCCTACGGAACGTCTGGCAGGTACTGGAACGTCCAGTTGACGTGCCGCGAGACCCCGTCGAGGTCCGGGAACATCGAGAGCTGATTGACGCCGAAATGCGAAAGCTGCTGGGCGATCTGCAGCTTGCACTCTTTGGCAATCACGAGCTTCTGTAACTGATCACCCGGGGGGAGATGCTCCTCCAGATCGAGGGTCGCCGGGCCGTGGATCGTGAAGATGCCGCCTTGCCGAACGATGCGCGGCACCACAGCGCTCGGTACGTAGCGACGGATTCCTTCGAGGAGTAGCGGCGCGCGTGAGTCGGCTTGCTCGATCGGATCGTGCGTGGAGTAGTGCGCGTAGATGGCGCAGTCGTGGTTCGTGTCGACGCCTCCGTCGGCGTTCACCGTCGCGAAGTAGGCGGCCGCGAGCGGATTGAACGTCCAGTCAAGAAGCCGAGTCGCGAGGCCATGGTGTTGGGCAATCGCGAGGCGGTCCCACTCGGTGAGGCCGTTGTCGAGGAACGCCACCGCGTGTTGCTTCCAGGCCTTGAACACCTTGGCCTCCATCCCTGCCATGCGCGCGTCGCGGCCGACCTTGGGCACGAGCCGGTAGCTCGCCTTGGAGTGCCCTCGATACCGCCAGCGTCGCCACTGGGGATGGTGCTCGCGTGCAACGTACTGCTGCAGCGCTTCCAGCGAGTCGATCGAAACCACGGACGGAGACAACAGACACCTCACTCGGCAAGTGGTGTGGCGCCGACGACTTCGGCGTCTCCCCCCTCTTGTAACGCGCCTCCGGTGTCCGTGTACGGGGTTCCGCCGCGGAACCCCCGCGTGGCGCAGCGACGGCGAGCCTGTCTCACCAAGAACTGAACTAGAAGGTCTGGTTCGAGAACTTCATCAGCACATAGTGCGGGTTCGTATCCGGGTTGATCACGATCGCGCCGTCTTCGTTCGGATCGTTGCGATGGATCAGGTGCGCGCTGCTCGCGTACGTCCCGCCCGAGCTCGAGCCGAACACCGAGATCTTGGCGCCGATCTCGAGCTGGTCGGTGATCAGCTCGACGGCTTCGGCCATCGTCTTCTGCTGGAAGTCGATGCTCGGCTCGTGCAGCGTGTTCACGTAGTCGAACGCGACGCCCGTATGCCAGCCTTCGGACCACGTGGGCCCAGCGAACGCTGCGTCGACCTCGTCGACAAAGATCGACTCGACGTTGACCACCATGCGGTGCACCGCGCCGCCGAACGAGACCTGAATTACCAGGTGGTCATTGTTGGGCGCCGCACACGTGGGATGTGCAGGCGGAACCACGGCGACGATCGTGCCGTCGACGCGACCGAACGCGTTGGTGAGCGCGCTGCCGAACGTCGACGCGCAATTGGCGGCCTTGTCGACGGGCGCGGAATCGATCGTGGGCGCGGAATCGACGGGCGCGCTGCCTTCGGAGCCACACGCGACGAGCATGACAAAGCTGGCAGCGAAGCGGTGCATGTGCGGGTTAGAGCACGACTCGCGAGGTGAACGCTAGCGCGCGACTTTGTGCTCGGCGCGCAAGCGCTCGACGGTCACTTTGTCGAGCCCAACACTGGGCGCACCGTCGACCCGGAGCGGCGTGCTCGCTCCGGTCGTGCGATCGCGGGCCGCGACCGACAGCACGCCATGCGCATCGATCGCAAAGGTCACGTCGATCAGAGGGATTCCCCGCGGTGCGGGCGGAAACCCGAGGAGGTGGAACGTCCCCAGGCTCCGATTGTCCTTCGCGAGCGATTGCTCTCCCTGAACGACATGGATCTGAACGGATGCTTGATTGTCGGTTGCCGTCGAGAACGACTCGACCTTCGAGGCGGGCAGTGCGGTTCCTCGCGGGATGATCGGCGTGCTAACGCCGCCGAGCGTCTCGATGGCGATCGACACGGGAAGGGTCTCGAGCGCGACGTCCTCGGCGAACAGACGCTGTTTGATCGGGGCTTGCGGTGCCGCGGCTTGCGGTGCCGGTGCCGGTGCCGGTGCCGGTGCAGGTGCCGGTGCAGGTGCCGGGTGCGGTGGCTCCTCGGCTTTGTTGCCGCACGCGATCAGCGCGAGTGCGACGAGCGCGCGCTTCATACGAGCGCCGCGATCTTCTCCTCGGAGAGGCCGTACTCGGCGAGTACCTCGCGCGAATGCTGGCCAAGGCGCGGTGGCGGCGTGGGATTCTTCGGCGCACCGATCGGCGTACGTGTCTGCATGATCGTGCCGACGCCGTCGCCGCCGTCCATCGAAAAGAACACCTCGCGCTGCTTGTGCAGCGGATGTTCGGGAAGCTCGTCGACCTCGGTCACGATCTCGACGCAGCAGTCGTGCTTGCCGAGGATCTCGTTCCATTCGGCGGCGGTCTTGGTCGCGAACACGTCGGCGAGGGCAGTGCGCGTCTTGGCTTGTTCGCTCGCGTTGCCGACGATCTCGGCGACATTCGGCGTGCGTCCGATCGCGGTGTTGAGCGCGATCCAGAATTTCGGCTCGAGCGCGCCGACGGCGAGGAACCGATCGTCCTTGGTGCGGTAGATGCTGTAGCAGGCAAGGCCGCCGTTGAGCGTCTCGGTGCCGCGCGTCGGCTTGACGCCGCAGTCGAGGTTGCCAAGCTCGGCGGTGAGCAGCGTGAGCGCACCCTCGGCCATCGAGATGTCGAGGTGCGTGCCGCGGCCTGTGCGGTGGCGGCCCACGAGTGCGCCGAGGATCGCGGTGGCGCTCCACAGGGCGCCGCCCGCGATATCTGCGATCTGGACGCCGGGCATCATCGGCGCGCCGCCTGCGAGCCCACCCATGGCGAGCACACCGGAGAGCGCGATGTAGTTGAGGTCGTGCCCGGCGCGCTCGACATAGGGCCCGGTTTGCCCGTAGCCGCTGATCGAGCACACGATGATCTTCGGGTTACGCGCGGCGAGCGTCTCGTACGCGAGGCCGAGCTTGGCCATCACGCCGGGCCGGAAGCTCTCGACGACAACGTCCGCTTGCTCGACGAGCTTCAAGAACGCGTCGCGCGCGGCTGGCTGCTTGAGGTCGAGCGCGAGCGAACGCTTCCCGCGGTTGACCGCGAGATAGCGTCCGGACACGCCGCCCTTGGCAGGCGGAAACGCGCGCAGGTAATCGCCGACGCGCGGGTCCTCGATCTTCACGACGTCGGCGCCCATATCGGCGAGCACCATCGTCAAAAACGGGCCGGGCAGCAGTCGCGACAGATCGAGTACGCGAATGCCGGTGAGAGCGTCGGCGAGCGGCCCGGGACGCAGCACGTCTTACGAGCGCGCGATGTCGAACAGCTGCTGCAGCTTCATGGCGAGCATCGGGTCGCCAGAGACGCGCAGCTTGCCCTGGAAGTAGAGCTGCATGCCGGCGTTGGGGTCGCTGAGCATCGTCTTGAAGTCGTCGTGCGAGACTTCGATCGTGCACTGCGCCTTGCCGCTGTCGCCCTTGGTGCAGGTCGGCGGGTTCACGGTCGTGTCGACCGTCCACTCACCGCCGCCATCGCCCGTGATCTTGAAGGCGTAGATCGCGTTGAGCTCGCGCGCCTTGTCCGGGAACTGCTTGAGTCCAGCCGGAACGAGGTTGTCGAACAGATCCTGCGCGTCCTTGGGCATCGTGGCCATGGTCATATCCTCCGAAGGGCTTGATATCCCGGCCTCACGAGGACAGTCAACGCTGACTGCCCGTTTCCAAGACGGGAGTCAGAGCGGCGGGAGATCCGCAGTCCCGAAGGCGCACGCTGCCACCTCACCCTCCGTCGGGGCGAAGTTGACCGAATCCGTGTAGTACACGCGGCGGAAGCTCGCATCCCAGCACTCCGAGGCAATCGCACCGTCGGCGAGGTCGCCACCCGCGAGGCGCGCATCGGCACGGCCGATACCATTCGACTGCCAGCGCGAGCGCAGCGTGATCTTCTCCTTGAGGTCCGTGCCGCCCGCGTTGCCCTCGATGTTGAACACCATGTCGCCACCACCGTCGAGCGCGCGGTTGTAGGCGTAGTCCGCCGTCACCGGGTTACCGTTGTCGTCGGTCGAGACGATGCCGAGGTCGAGGTGGCGCGCCGCGAGGTCGTAGCTGACCGCGATCTGCCCGCGAGCGTCGGGGTCCGAATCGACGGGGTTCACGCGCTTGCTGGCATCGAAGTCGACGACGAAGTTGCCGTTACCCTGGAGGTCGCCGTTGCGCGGATCCGCGAAGCCGTCGATCACCACCTCGAACTGCGAACCGGGCTGCGTCTTCGAGCGGCCCGAGAGCTTGTACGCGTAGGTACCGTCGCCGAGGTCGCGCACGTCGAGCTTGTACTCGGCGGGGTCGAGCGCATCGCTCCACGGGCCCCACGTGTACGTGTCACCATCGACCGAGGTGACCGGGAACTGGACGATCGTATGGACGAGCACGAGCACCCACGCGGTGCCGCCGTTGAACGTGCGGGTCACGTTACGCGTGGCGACGTACCACTCGGCGAGCTCGCCGATGGTGCGCGTGTTGTTGACGGGGAGCTCGATCTTGACCTGGTCAGCGGTCGGGATCGCCTTCGCGATCTCGGAGGGCGCTTCGTCCTGCTTGAGCGGGATGCAGGCAACGAGGCTGGCGGCGCAAGCGGAAGCGAGGAGGGTCTTGAGCATCATGGCGAACCCATTAAGCAGGCGTCGTACCAGGTGCAGATCCTAGGATCTCGAGGGGTTACGGTGTTGGGTTTTGCGACGGCTTCGAGGCCGCGCCTGGCGCCGTAGGAGGCGACGACACCGTGGGCAGGACTGTGACCAGATCACCGTCGTGGAACACCACGACCGCTTCGGGCGCGCCCTCGTCATCGAGTGCGATAGCGACGCCTACCGGATCCGGCCGCATCACGTGTGGTAGCGGATAGACGTAGATCAGGAGCGCATTCGCGGCGTACGCAGCGATGAAGTCGCGCTTGATCGACCTGTCGAGGCGCACCGCGAGCGCGACGTCGCCTACCGGCGAGATCGCCTGCCCGAGCAGCGCGATGCCCGGCACCGGCGTCCACGCCGCCGTGCCGTTGAGCGACCCGGTCGCATCGACGTCGAGGAGCCGCACCTCGGGCGAGCCATAACGTCCCGAGATCGAGGCGCTGCGGATCATCGGCCGCTGATCGGGCAGCCACACCGAGCCGAGCACGGCGCCGACCTCGTGCTCGGTTTGCCACGCGACCTTGCCCTTCTGCCGCGCGACGATCTTCCCGTTCTCCTGCGCGATGTCCCAGCGCTTGCCGCCGTGCTCGACGACGATCGGCGGCGGCTCGACGGTGGCGGGCGTCGCCACTCCGCTCAGCGGATCGATCGACACGGCGGTCTCGCCACGCACCCAGCGCAGCTTGTCACCGTCCACGAACACGCGCTGTGGGCCCGGCTCCGCTGCGAAGGCCTCGACGGCGGCCTGTTTGCCGTGGATCGCGACGTACGCCTGATCCTCGCCCGGGGGGGTGACGACGCGCAGGCAGCCGAGCAGCAGATTCGCGGCGGGCACCTGCGGCGGCGTCAGACATTCGCCGATCAACACGAAGCTGCCGTCGCGTACGACGGGGGGCGCGACGTGGGGACCACTCGCCTTGGTCCACGCGAGCGTGCCGCGCCGCCAGTCGACCGCGGCAAACCCGAGCTGCGACGACGCCACGACCGCGAGGTCGCCGAGCACCGCGGGGCCGCCGACGTCGAACCTCGGCACGTTGGTCTTCGCCGGCAGCGTGATCACGCGCAGCGGCTGCTCGAGCGGCAGCTTGTCGAGCTCGGGCCACACGCGCGGCGCCGCGTCGAGCGGGGGACCACCATCGCGCACGACCTCGACGGGGAGCGTGGGCGCCTGCTTGTCCTCTGCCTCGCGCGACTTGCACGCCGCGAGCGTGGCGAGCAGCGCGAGCGCTCTCATTTCTTGCGACGCTCTTCAGCCTCGCGCCGCTTGTCCGCCCAGCCCTCGATGTTGACCTGCTTGGGTCGCGTCAGCGCGAGCGCGCCACTCGGGACGTCGCGCGTGACCGTGGTGCCCGCGGCGACGTATGCACCGCGCCCGACGGTGACCGGCGCGACGAGCTGCGAGTCCGAACCGATGAACGCGCCCGCCTCGATCGTCGTCTTCGACTTGCTATGACCGTCGTAGTTGCACGTGATCGTGCCGGCGCCGATGTTGGACTTCTGGCCGATCGACGCGTCGCCGAGGTACGCGTGGTGGTTCGCCTTGGCGCCCGCCATCATGTGCGTGTTCTTGGTCTCGACGAAGTTGCCGAGGTGCACGTCCTCGTCGATGCGCGAGCCCGGGCGCGTGTGCGAGAACGGGCCGATCTGCGCGCGCACGCCGACCGTCGTCGACGTCAGCACCGAGTGCGGCTTGATGTTCACGTGATCGCCGATCTGCACGTCGGTAATCACGGCGCCGAAATCGATGCGGGTGCCGTCACCCACCGTGGTCTTGCCGCGCAGCGAGACGCCCGGGCCGATCCACACGTCCTTGCCGAGGGGGCCGACATCTGCATCGATGTAGGCCGACGCAGGGTCGACCATCGTGACGCCTGCTCGCATCCAGGCCTCGTTGATCCGGCGGCGGGCCTCGACCTCGACGGCCGCGAGATCGACGCGGTCATTGATACCCGCGACCTCGGTGAACGGTGCGTCGATCGCCGTGGCACCACCGCGCTCTGCCGCATGCGCGACGAGGTCGGTCAGGTAAAGCTCGCCCTTCGCATTGTCCGCGCGCAGCGAGGCGAGGTCCTTGCGCAGGTGCCCGAGGCGGATCGCATAGAAGCCGGCATTGGTGTCGGCGATCATGCGCTGTTCGGGGGTGGCGTCGGCGTGCTCGTCGATGCGCGCGAGCCGGCCCGACTCGTCGCGCACGAGGCGGCCATATGGCATCGGGCGTGGTGGCACGGTTGACAGCAGCGCCATCCCGGCCGGCGACGCGACGGCCGCGGCGGTAAGCTCGGCGATGCGCTCGCTCGCGATCAGCGGTGCATCGCCGGTGAGGATCACGACGATGCGATCGTCGCTCTCGTTGGAAATCGCCGACAGCGCACACTGGATCGCGTGCCCCGTGCCGCGCTGCTCGGTCTGGAGCGCGACATTGACCGAGCCTGCGCCGAAGCTCGCATCGAGCGCGGCCTTCACTTGCTCGTGCTTGTGTCCGAGGATCGCGACCACGCGGCCGGCGCCCGCCGCACGTGCGGCCATGATGACCCAGTGGAGCATGGGGCGGCCCGCGATGTGGTGGAGGACCTTCGGCGTTTCGCTCTTCATGCGCGTACCCATGCCCGCGGCCATGATCAGAACGAGAGGCGCTTGACGACTCATGTCTGCGGAACCTAGCACCATTGATGCCCGCTGCGCCTCGTCGGGGCCGTGCTCCCGACGTGCGTTACCGTCGCGCGTAGTCCCCCGTGTTTTGGCGTAGAGGCAGGAGCCCGTTTTGGGCACAATGGAGTCGGATGAAGGCGTTGATCCTCACCGCCGTCCTCGCTGGCTGCGGCGCCGAGCTCGGCCAGAACGAGCCCGGTGTCGACGCATTCCGGCCTGGCGATGCCGGCGGCGACGCCAACGGCACCGCGGATGGCCCCGTCGACGCCCGCCCGTGCACCGGTGGTGATGCCCGCGCGGTCGACCCGACGACGGGGAGCTGCTTTGTTTATTTCACCGGGCCGCTGACCTACGTCGAGGCTGCCGCGCAATGCACGGCGATGACCAGCCAGCTCGCGGTCATCAAGTCGGCGCAGACCAATGCCACTCTCGAGACTCTGATCGGGCTCACCGACGCGTTCGTCGGCGCCGACGACCGCACCCTCGAGGGCACGTATCGCTGGCTGGGCAGCGCCACCGACCCGGTGAGCGGCGCGTACACCAACTGGCGCACTGGCGAGCCCAACAACGGCGGCGGTGGTGGTGTGGAGGAGGACTGCATGATCATCGAGGGCGACCAGGGCGGCACCTGGGATGATCGCCCGTGCGATCAGACGCAGGTCTCGGTGGCTGGGCGCTACGCGTATATCTGCCAGTACAACTGACTTGTCGTGCGGTACCTGCTCGCGTTCGCGATCTTCGTGGCGTCGCTTGGTACGGCGCACGCGCATCAGAGCTCGATCAAGTACACCGACGTCACCATCGATGGCCCCCACGCGAAGGTGGCCGTTACGATCGCACCTGGCGACGTGACCGAGCCGCTCGGGCTGGCGAACGATGCCACTCCGACGGTGGCCCAGGCGTCGGTGCCCGCAGCGGCCGCCTACGTCGCGACCTGGGTGACGCTCGCGCTGCCCGATGGCGCGCCCTGTCCTCCGGCGCCTCCGTCGGCGGCGCCGGATCCCGACGGCAAGTTCATCGTGGTGAGTTGGGAGGCCACGTGTCCCTCGACGATCCAGGCGCTGGCGCTCGACTTCACGAGGTTCTTCGCCGTGGATGCGCGCCACGAGGCCATCCTCAGCGTGCATGCCCCTGGCGAACGCATGACGCCGAGCGTCGTACGGGCGAGCCAGCCCCGCGTGGTGATCGAGCCGGGGGGGACGTCGCTCCTGGGCTGGATCCGACACGGCATGGACCATATCTACGGAGGGCTCGACCACCTCGCGTTCGTCCTCGCGCTCTTACTCGTCGTCGTGATCGAGCGGGCGGGCGGAGCGTGGCGCGTCCGCTCGCCGTGGGCGGCGCTGCGCTCGACGGCCGTCATCATCACCGCGTTCACCATCGCGCACTCCTTCTCGCTGATCGCGGCGTCGCTGGGGTGGTTCCGGCTGCCGTCGCGCCTCGTCGAAAGCCTGATCGCGGTGTCCATAATCTACACAGCCGTCGAGAACGTCGTTCGACCGGACGTGTGGTGGCGGTTCGCGCTGACCTTCGGATTTGGCCTGATCCACGGCCTCGGGTTCGCGAGCGTCCTCGAGGAGTTGCTGCCGAGGACCTCCGTGATCGTCCCCCTGGTGACCTTCAACATCGGCGTGGAGGTGGGGCAACTGACCATCGTGCTGCTCGCCTTGCCCGTGTTCTGGGGCCTCGCCCGGGTGACGGGTGCACAAACCTACCGGCGCTGGGTCCTCGCCGCCCTCGGGCTGCCGCTGGTGCTTCTCGGCACGATCTGGCTCGTAGAGCGGGTGTAGGCGCACCTAGGTGCCTGGGTGCGTGAGAGAGACCGCGATCCTCTTCACAAACCGCAACGAATTCTTCGATACTCAGGATCACATTGGCAGTCGATCCTGAACAGCCGCTGGGGCCGGAAGGGGACGAGGCTGGAAAGCCGATTATCGTCTGCGTCGATGACGATCGGACAAACCTAAACGCGTTAGGTCGGGTGTTGCGCGCGCGTTGCACCGTCCTGCTCGCGTCGAACGGTCTCGAAGCATTCGAGCTCGTGCAGGCGAACCCCGACGTTGCGTGTGTGCTCGCGGATCTTCGGATGCCCGGGCTCGCGGGACCGGAACTGCTGTCGCGCGTCGCACAGATCCGACCGCACTGCCGCCGCGCGGTCGTCACGGGATTTCCCGAGTCCGAGGATTTGATCACGGCGATCAACGCCGGTCACCTGCACTACGTCATCACCAAGCCGTGGAAGCTGCAGGACCTGCTGCAGGTCGTCGACCAGCTGGTCACCACGTTCCGGCTCGAGCGCGACAACCACCGCCTGCTCGGCGAGCTGCGCATCGCGAACCAGCACCTGCGCGAGCACGAGGCCCTGCTCGAGCAGCAGCTCGAATCGCGCGGCCGGGAGATCTCGGCGGCGACGGAGCAGCTGGCGCAGATGGGCCATCAGCTGGATGCGCTCACCCTGCGCGACTCGCTGACCGGCCTGTATACGCACCGCGCATTCCAGGAGCGTCTCCGCGAGGAGTGCGCGCGCGCCAACCGCTACGGCCAGCCGATCTCGCTCTTGATCGCGGATATCGATGGCTTTGCGACCGTCAACTATGACCTGGGCTACCAGATCGGCGACGAGATCCTGCGCCGCATCGCCGTGGTGCTGCAGGAAGACGACTCGCCGGATCGCGTCCGCTCCTCGGATGTCGTCGCGCGCTACTCCGGTGAGGAGTTCGTGTTGCTCCTCCCGGAGACGGCGAAGGCCGGCGCGCTGACCAAGGCGGGCCGCTTGCGCGATGCGGTCGCGACGGCCGAGATGCCGGGCGGCCGCAAGATGTCGTTGTCGATTGGCGTGGCGTGCTTGCCCGACGACGCGGCGGACCCCGAGAGCCTGCTAACCGCCGCCGAAGCTGCGCTGCGAGGTGCCAAGCGCCAGGGCCCGGGCCGCGTGCAGTTCTTCTCCGGTGACCACGGCGGTACGCCGACCTCCCGCAACTCGTCTCGCTCGTTCGGGCGGCTCGCGGAGATCGATCGGTTCCGTCCCTATCAGGAGCGGATGAACGAGGTCACGGCGATCCTCAACCGCGATCGCGCGCTCTCGTGTCTGCTGGTCGACCTGTCGCGCCTGCACAAGGTCGAGCTCGACCTCGGCGTGCAGCACCACAGCGAGATCTATGACCACGCGGCTGCCGTTCTCGATCGCCTGCGCGGCGAGGTGCTCGAGCCCGGCGACCTCGTGTGTCGCTCGGGCGATGGCGACGGCTACCACGTGTTCCTCGCGCCGCGACCGAGCGGTCAGCGCGTGGACCTCGAGGCGCTCGCAGCTCGCGTCGAGAAGGCCATCGAGGACGCGCTGTCGCCGATGGTCAAGGATGTGCTCCGCGAGCAGCCGCGCATCACAGTAGGCTCGGCGCGCGTGCTCGGCAACTCGCTGCTCCGCCCCGAGCGCTTGACCGCGCGCCTCGTCACCGAGGCCTCCGACAACACGCGGAACCTGCGCGAGCGTAAGGCGCACCGCGATCGCTCGACGCTGCAGGACATCATCCTCGGCGAAGGGTTGTCATCGGTGTACCAGCCGATCGTCGACCTCGGCACTGGCGATATCTTCGCGTACGAGGCCCTCACGCGTGGTCCCAAGGACACCGCGCTCGCGTCGCCCGCCACGCTGTTCGCGATCGCCGACGAGGTCGACCTCACCGTCGAGCTCGACCGTGCGTGTTTCCGCGGCGCGCTCCGCAATGCGAAGACGCTCGAGCCGGTGCACCGCCTGTTCGTGAACCTCCTGCCGATGTCGTTCTACGACTCGGCGTTCATCGAGGTCGAGGTCGGCAACCTCCTGTCCGCCGCGGGCCTCACGCCCGCGAACATCGTCTTCGAGATCACCGAGCGCCTCGCGATCGAGAACTTCGCGTCGTTCAAGCGCGCGCTCGCCGCGTACACCGCGATGGGCTTCGGCGTCGCGATCGACGACGTCGGAACGCGCCATTCGAACCTCGAGACCGTGATGTCGCTGCGTCCGCACTTCATCAAGGTCTCGGACGTTCTGTGTCGCGGCATCGCGCGCTCGACGGTGAAGCGCGAGATGCTGCGCTCGCTGCGCCATATCGCCGAGACCATCGATGCGGTGATGGTCGCCGAGGGCATCGAGCACATGGAGGACGTGATCGCGCTCCGCGACCTCGGCCTGCGCTACGGCCAGGGCTATTACATGGCGCGCCCGGCGCCGCCGTTCGTCACGCTCAAGGACGAGGTGCGCGCGGAGTTGCGGAGCGTCTCGCCGAACGTGCCACACAACCCGATCCATGTCCCCTCTGACGACGAGGATGACGAGGATCGCGACCTGCCGATCGCGCAGGCCAAGTCCCCGCCGCGCGTGCTCGGCAACGGCTCGCAGAGCTCGATCCCGCGCAATGCCTTCGGCCGCGCCGAGGACGAGATCACCAGCGACTTCCAGATCCCCAAGGAGATGATGACGGGCGAGCGTCCGCGCCCGCGAGCGTCGGAGCCGCCGAACGGCGCGCCCGGGGACACGATCATGCCGTGGGAGCCGCTCACCGACGACGAGGCCACTGGCGAGGCGCTGATCGAGAGCTTGCGCAAGAAGGCCGACAGCGACACGCCCGAAGGCGAGCGTGGCCCGGGCCTGAACTGACCGGCCGCTAGATCTCAGCTTATGGCGAGAATCTCGAGCGTGCGGCGCTTGCCCGCGAGGGGTAGCTCGACCTCGTCGCCGATGTGTTTGCCGATTAGCGCGCGACCGAGCGGCGAGACCGGGGTCACGACCTGGACGTCACCGTCGAGCGTGGTGCCGCCGCCGTGCGGAGCGATCCAGTAGCAGTGCTGGTCGCCATCCTCGTCGACGACGACCAGCGCCGACATCGCCACCGCGTCCTCCTCGACGAACTGGCGCAGCTTCAGCGCCTTGATGTCGGAGACCGCCGCTTCGAGCTCGGCCACCCGCTGCGCTTGCCCCCGGGCGATATATGACTGCTCGAGGCCGCGCGTGTCCTTGTCGTTCTCAGCCTTTGCTTCAGGATGTGTGGCGCCTTCGATGGCGGCCGCATGCGCGGCGCGCGCGGTCTCGAGCCCAGCTGCGAGATGCAAGAGAAGCTGCGCGCGTAAATCAGCCTTGTCGGGTAGCGACGGGGACACGGCTTGCGTGGACCTAGGCGAAGAGGTTTACACTGACACGCCGTGATGGATCGTAACGCGTTCCATAAGCTCCTCGCCTTCGGAATCGAGAGGGGTGTCTCGGATATCCACTTCGAAGTCGGGTATCCGCCTCATTACCGCCTGCATGGCGAGCTGCTCGGAGCGATCAAGGTTCCGCCGCTCACCGCCCAGGACACCGAAGCCATCGCACGGATGATCCTCGAGGACCGCAGCATCACCGTCGACTTCACGCGCCGGTTCGCCGAGATCGACGTCTCCTACTCGCTCGCGCAGCGGGGCCGGTTCCGCGCCTCGATCTTCCGCCAGCGAGGGGCTGTCGGCATCGTGATGCGCTTGATCCCGATCCAGGTGCTCTCGATCGAGCAGCTCAACCTGCCGCCGGTGCTCTCCGAGATCGCCGATGCTCGCCGCGGCCTCGTGCTCATCACGGGTGCGACCGGTAACGGCAAGACCACGACGATGGCGGCGATGCTCCGCTACATCAACGAGACGCGGCACGCCCACATCGTCACGATCGAAGATCCGATCGAGTTCATCCACGAGCCGCAGAAGTGCATGATCATTCAGCGCGAGGTCGGCGCGGACACGGAGAGCTTCCGCGACGCGATGACCGCGGCGATGCGCCAGGATCCCGACGTCATCATGGTCGGCGAGATCCGCGATCGCGAGACTGCCTCCATCTGCCTCAAGGCGGCCGAAACGGGCCACCTCGTGATGTCGGCGCTGCACACGCCCGACGCCGTCGGCACCATCCAGCGCATCGTGGGTCTGTTCGAGGCCGATGCGCAGGACGTCATTCGCGACCGCCTCGGTGACTCGCTCCAGGCCATCGTCTCGCTGCGCTTGCTCGCCTCGAAGGACGGTCGCCGCCGACTGCCCGCCGTCGAGATCCTCCGCGTCACCCGTACGATCCGCGAGTGCGTGCGCGGAGGCCGCCTCTCCGACGTCCCCGAGCTGATCCGAAAGGGCCGCGACCTCTACTCGATGCAGCTGTTCGACCAGCACCTGATCGACCTCGTCAACACCGGCCTCGTGACGATGGAGACCGCGATCTACGCCTCCTCGAATCCCGAAGAGTTCGAGCGCGCTCTGCGCGTCGAATAGCCCCCCTCGACGAACGCTTAGCGGCGACCGCGCGAGGCGGGCGGAGGCGCTGAGGGCGACGAACGCGAGCCACTGCTGCTTGGCGGCGGTGCCGAGCGCGGCGGCGGTGCCGACGGACGCGACGGCGGGTTCATCGCACCCGGTGGCGGCGCCGACGGACGTGGCGGGCGCTCGTTCACGTTCGGGCGCGGATCGACGACCGGACGCGGTGGAGGCGCCGAAGGCCGCGACGGCTCGCGCACGCCTGCGCCACCACCGAACACCGAGCTCGGCGGCGGGGGCGTCGTCGGACGCGGCGGCTGTGCGGTCGGCGGAGCGGCCGGACGACCCGGCGGGTTGTCACCCCACGGGCGGCTCGGCGGCGGACCGGGCGGCGTGCGTGGACCCGGCGGCGTGCGTGGACCGGCGTCGCGGACATCATTCTGGGGTCCGGTCACCGGCGGCCGGTAGCCACCACCGACGGGCGGCTGCGCGACGGGCGGCGGCGGGGTACGCGGTCCCGGGTCACGGATGTCGTTCTGCGGCCCGGTGACCGGCGGCCGGTAGCCACCACCGACGGGCGGCTGCGCGACGGGTGGCGGCGGGGTACGCGGTCCTGGATCGCGGATGTCGTTCTGCGGGCCTGTGACCGGCGGGCGATAGCCACCGCCACCAACGGGAGGCTGCGCGACGGGGGGCGGCTGACCGACAACGGGCGGGCGACCACCACCGTATCCACCACCGGCGGGCGGCGGGCGATAACCACCACCACCGACGGGCGGCGGCACGACCGTCGTTGGACGACCATCGCGGTGATCGCGAACGTTCCAGCCTCGCGGCGCGCGATCACGCGTCGACCAGTAACCGGGCGTGTACACGTACGAGTTGCCCGACCAGCTGTAGTAGGGCTGCACGTAGACCTGATTGTCGAGGCTGCGCTCCCAGCGACCGCCGATCCACACCCACTCGTAGCCGTTCCAGTGCCAGTAGCCATCGATCCACACGTGGCCATAGCCAGGGGAGACGGTCATCTGCTCGTACAGCGGCTCGGGCGGCATGGACGAGACGTAATAAGGCGAAGGCTGGCCGACGGTGACTGAAGCGGAGGTATAGCCGCCGCTGTAGCCGTAGCCGTAGCCGGCATTCACAGGCGTGGTCTCGCGAACGACGCAGGCTTGCGTCGCCATCAGGAGCCCAAGTCCGCCGATCCACTGCATTACGGTCTTCATGCGCATAGCGCCTCCAAGGCCTTCGGAAATAGTAGGGAGCGACCAGGGGGAATTGCAAGGGTGGTACCACCCGAGGTTTCGCTAGGTTAGCGCTCAAACCGTCGGAACTGATAACGGCCGGAGGGTCCGTGGTGTATCTGGACTTCACGATCGTGTACCAAGCCGGGGACATGGAGCCTACGTGGGCCTAGCCCTGCCCTCCCGCCGCTCGACCGTGGCTGCGGTCGCGAGCGCTCTGGCAGCGATGGCGCTGGCGGCGGCGGTCGCGGGCCGCAGCTGTCGCGTGACCCAGCCGGGACCGGAGGTCGCGGTGCGGGAGATGCTGCAGGCGGCAAAGACCGGCGATCGCGACGCCGTCTTCAAGCTGCTGTCGCCCGACACGCACGCGCGGCTCGAGGCCGAGGCGAAGCGCGCGACGGATCTGGTCGGTGCGGCGCACCGTTATGCCGCGAAGGACCTGGTCTCCATCGGCAGCTCGGACGGCGTGCCGGCCCCGACCGACATCACGGTGATCGAGGAGCGCGGCGATCGCGCGGTCATCGAGGTCGTGTCGCCTGCGGGACGCTCGCGCATGGAGCTCGTCAAGGTCGACGGTCGCTGGCTCATTCATCTCCCGCAGTACGGAAACCTCTAGCCCGGGAAGCTCGCGCTGAACGCCAGGAGCGTGCGCGTGCTACGAAACGCCGCATGCGAATGCCTATGCTCGTCGTGCTCGCCGCAGCGTGCGGTAGCACTTCTGCTCCGACCCGCACGGTGCCTGCGGATCCGCCGAGCGACAAGCTCGTGACCCAACCCGAGAAGCCCAGCGAGCCCTCCATGCCTCAGCATCCCTGGCCTGCGACGAAGCAGGACGCGATCGTCGATACGATTCACGGCAAGCAAGTCAAAGATCCCTACCGCTGGCTCGAGAACGCAGACGCGCCCGACGTGCAGGCATGGATGCGCGAGCAGGACGCGTACACGCGCAGCGAGCTCGCCAAGCTCCCCGGGCGCGCCGAGCTAGCGGCACGGCTCAAGGAGCTCTTCTACTACGATGCGATCAGCGCGCCGGCGCATCGCAAGGGTCGCTACTTCTACACGCGCAAGCACGCGGACAAGGAGAAGAGCGTCGTCTACTGGAAGCAAGGCGAGAACGGCAAGGAGACGGTGCTGTTCGATCCCAACACCTGGAGCACCGACGGCTCTATGGGCCTCGGTGGTTGGTGGCCGACCAAGGACGGCAAGTACGTCGCGTATTCGGTGAAGGAGAACAACTCCGACGAGACGAAGACCAAGGTCATCGAGGTCTCGACGGGCAAGGACTTGCCCGACGTGCTCACCGGCACCAAGTACTCGGGCGCATCGTGGACGCCCGACGGCAAGGGCTTCTACTACACGTGGCTCCCCCCCGTCGGTGGCAAGGTGACGATCGCGGATCGCCCGGGCTTCGCCGAGATCAAGTTCCACAAGCTCGGCACCGATCAGGCGCAGGACACGCTCGTGCACCCGGCGACGGGGGACGCGCGCACGTTCCTCGGCGGCGGCATCTCCGACGACGGCCACTGGCTGATGGCGACGATCTCCCACGGCTGGAACTCGACCGACGTGTTCATCAAGGACGCGCGCAAGCCGAAGGCGGAGTGGCAGACGCTGGTGAAGGGCGTCGACGCCACGTTCGGCGTCGACATCTGGAAAGACACGCTCTACATCCACACCAACGACGGCGCGCCGCGCTACCGCGTGTTCAAGACGCCCGCGACCAAGCTCGATCGCGCCGCCTGGAAGGAGATCATTCCGCAGAGCGATGCCACGCTCGAGGGCATCTCCATCGTCGGTGGTCAGCTCGTCGCGACGTATCTGAAGAACGCGGCGACCGAGGTCGAGGTCTGCACGCTCGACGGCAAGCCGGTGCGCAAGGTCGCGCTGCCCGCGCTCGGCACGTCGGGCGGCATCAGCGGCAACCCCGACGAGGATACGGGCTACTTCTCGTACACCTCGTTCACCGAGCCGCAGGTCATCTACAAGACATCGATCAAGACCGGCAAGGTCGAAGAGTGGGCGCGCATCAAGCTGCCCATCGACACGTCGCAATTCGAGACGCAGCAGGTGTTCTATCCGTCGAAGGACGGCACCAAGGTCTCGATGTTCATCATCGCGAAGAAGGGCACGCCGAAGAACGGCAAGAACCCCACCATCCTCTATGGCTACGGCGGCTTCAACGTGAACATGACGCCGGCGTTCGCATCGTCGCGCGCGGTGTGGCTCGAGCGCGGTGGGGTGTACGCGATCGCGAACCTGCGCGGCGGCGGCGAGTACGGCGAGGAATGGCACCGCGCCGGCATGCTGCTCAACAAGCAGAACGTGTTCGATGACTTCATCGGCGCGGCCGAGTACCTCAACAAGGAAGGCTGGACGTCGCCCGAGCACCTCGCGATCAACGGTGGCTCGAACGGTGGCCTGCTCGTCGGTGCCGCCGTGACGCAGCGCCCGGATCTCTTCAAAGCGGTGATCTGCGGCGTGCCGCTGCTCGACATGATCCGCTACCACCTCTCGGGCTCGGGCAAGACCTGGATCTCGGAGTACGGCTCGGCGGAGGACCCGGCGCAGTTCGCCGCGATCTACGACTATTCGCCGTACCGCGTGGCCGTCGACGCCGGTCCGCGTACGTACCCCGCGGTGCTGTTCGATTCGTCCGACCACGACGATCGCGTCGATCCGCTGCACGCGCGCAAGCTCGCCGCGGTGATGCAGGGCATGCAGACGGGCAAGGCACCGATCCTGCTCCGCATCGAGAAGAACGCGGGCCACGGCGGCGCCGACATGGTGAAGCAGACCGTCGAGAAGATCGCCGACCAGTACGTTTTCCTCGAGAACCAGATCAAGTAGCTGGAACGCGCCCTTCGAGGAGGATGCGCTGCTCGCGAACGGACCGCTCGTGGCGGGCAAGGCAGGGTGGCACGTCGCTGGCCGTGCTCTGGCGCGCCATGCCTGACCTCCGGATGACGTGAGGAACCCCACGCAGGTGAAAGCTTTGAGCACCTGCGTCTGTTATCAACCGCGTATGAAGCTCGTGCCTCTGGCGGCGTTGGTCCTCGCGTCGATCGTTGCTCCGGGTTGCAACGGCAAAGGTGGCGGCACCCGGCCGTATCCGCAGCCGACGGTCGAACAGATCCTCGGACGTCTGGCGCAGGACCGTGCGGCGCGCACTGGCTTCTCGGCCGAGAGCACGATGGACTACTGGATCAACAACCAGCGCGTGAAGGGCACCGTGCTCGTGATGGGCACCACCGGCAAACGCGTGCGGTTCAACGCGCTGTCGCCCGCGGGTGGCAACGTCCTCGCCGACATGGCGTGCGACGGCACCAACTTCGCATTTGTCGACCAGCAGAAGAACTGCCAGCTCACCGGGCCGTGCAATCGGAGCTCGATCGCATCGCTGCTCGGCGTCGAGCTCGAGCCCGAGGACTTCCTCGCGCTCGCACTCGGCACGCCGCCCGTGCTCGAAGGCGCGACCGGCACGCTCGAGTGGGACAGCAAGAACGGGTACGAGAAGGTGAAGTTGCAGGGCGCCGGCGGCACCCAGACGCTCACCATCGACGCGCGCGACGGCCGCAGCGACGTGATCGCGAGCGAGCTGCGCGATCCGAGCGGCAAGGTCGTGTGGTCGGTAGAGAACGCCGACTTCGAAATCTCGAAGGACGCCGCGGGCAAGGACTACCGGCTGCCCACCAAGACGCGGTTCAAGTCGCCGCGCCAGAATGCAGATCTATTGGTCGAGTGGGGCGAGCGCGTGGTTAATCCGACGATCGATCCGGCGAAGTTCTCCGTCCCGATTCCGGAGGGCCTGCCGCGCTGCTAGCGATCGTGCGCGCAGACCCGTGCTAGGTTGCGCGCCGATGACGTCGTCTCTCGCCGGTGTACTCCTCGGCCTCGCGGTCGGGCTCCGGCATGCGTTCGAGCCCGATCACCTGACGGCGGTGGCGACGTTGGCGACAGAGACCCGCGACCCCAAGAAGGGCGCGGCCCTCGGCGCGCTGTGGGGCCTCGGTCACACGGTGTCGCTGGTGATCGTCGGCATCGTGCTCATCGCGCTCGGTGAGGCGCTGCCCGCGCAGCTCGCGGCGTGGTTCGAGCTGTCGGTGTCGTTCGTGCTCATCGCCCTCGGCGCCCGTGCCCTCGTCCGCGCCTGGAAGCAGGGCCTCGTCGGGCCCTCCCACCAGCACGCGCACGGTGGTCATGCGCATCTGCATGCGGGCCCCGATGCCCACGTGCACCTCGGTCGGTGGACGCTCGCGTGGCGCCCGCTGGCCGTGGGCATCGTGCATGGCCTCGCCGGCAGCGGCGCGCTGACCGCGCTGGTCTTTGCGCAGCTACCGTCGACCGCTGGGCGGATCGCTTACATCGCGCTGTTCGGCCTCGGCTCGATCGCCGGGATGGCCGTCGCGTCGGCGCTCGTCGGCGCGTCGCTGAGGTCGCTCGTACGCTGGCAACGGACGGTGACGATCGGAGCCGGTATGCTGTCGATCGGTTTCGGTATCGTGTGGAGCCTACCGCTCTACGCGCAGCTGACCTGACGCTATATACTGCCAGCGGGTGCAGCGCCTATCGCTGCAGGCGCACGTGCTGGTCGGGCCGCCAGCACATCCGAGAAAACTCGTGGATACGCACAGTGCGTCCTCTCATGCCCCGACTGCGGCTCCGCCCGGCACGTGGGCGCCCGCGCGTCGTGCCGCCCACGTGCTGGCATCGCCGATCCAGCGGATCCTCGCCGTCGAGGCAGCCAGCGGCATCCTGCTGATGGCCGCGACCGTGCTCGCACTCGTGTGGGCCAACTCGGGGTGGGCTGCCTCCTACGAGGCCCTGTGGCATACGCCGCTCGGGTTTCGCATCGGCGAGCTCGCCTTCGAGCGGCCGTTGCACTTCTGGATCAACGACGGGCTGATGACGATCTTCTTCCTCGTCGTCGGGCTCGAGATCCGGCGCGAGGTCTTCGAGGGCGAGCTGCAGAGCTTGCGGCGCGCGTCGTTGCCGCTCGCCGCGGCGCTCGGCGGGATGGTCGTCCCGGCCATCATCTATGCCCTACTCAACCACGGTGGCGTCGGCGCGGCGGGGTGGGCGATCCCGATGGCGACCGACATCGCCTTCGCGGTCGGCGTGCTCACGCTGCTCGGATCTCGCGTGCCCAACTCGTTGCGCGTGCTGCTGCTCGCGCTCGCCGTGATCGATGACATCGGTGCGATCGTCGTGATCGCGGCGTTCTATAGCGGCGGGATCCAGGCGAGCGGTATCGGCATCGCGGCGATCGGCATCGGCGCGGTGATCGCGCTGCGCGCGGCCGGCGTGCGTCCGCCGATCGCGTACCTCATCCCCGGCATCGTGGTGTGGTCGGGCATGTACGGCGCCGGCATCCATCCCACGCTCGCCGGCGTCATCCTCGGACTCCTCACGCCGGCTCGCCCGTGGTTCGGGCCGTCGGGGTTCGCGGCCACGACGCAGGCGCACCTGGAGAAGCTCGGCGACGGCGACAAGCACGAGTTGCTCAAGCGGCTCGACGAGATCAACCAGGCGCGGCGCGAGGCCGTGTCGCCCACCGAGCGCCTCATCCACGCGCTGCACCCATGGGTGGCATATGGCGTGATGCCCCTGTTCGCGCTCGCCAACGCGGGCGTCGTGCTCGGCGGGGCGCAGCTATCGGGGGGCGGCCTCTGGGTGTTCGTCGGGGTGATCGCCGGCCTCGCCCTCGGCAAGCCCCTCGGCATCATCACGGCCTCGCTGCTAACCAGCAAGCTCGGTCTTGCGACGCGCTCCGAGGGCGCCACCCTGGGAGGCCTGTCCCTGGTCGGCATCGTCGGTGGGATCGGGTTCACGATGTCGCTGTTCATCGCGCAGCTCGCGTTCCCGCCGGGCACCCTGCTCGACACGGCGAAGCTCGGCATCCTGGTGGGCTCGGCCACGGCGATGCTCGGGGGGCTCGCCTACGGCCGGATGACGTTCCGGCAGCCCACAACCTAGTCACGTTTTTGGCCCGGTCCGCGCATCGCGCTACGATTTTTTCGTGAACCTCCTCGACCCTCGCCGGATCGCTCCCCGCATCACCGTCGACGGCCTGTGCGGCGTGGTGGCCAACGATAACCACCTCCGGCACGCCTCCATGATCGACCTCTCGGCGATCGGCCTTCAGCTCGAGAGCCTGTTCGACCCCAAGGCCGCGAGCCGCGTCGTCCAGCTCGAGATCGAGCTCCCCGAGATCGACGAGGTCATCTGGGCGCGGGGGGAGGTCACGCGCGCCCGCCTCACGCCCATGCCCGGGCGAAGAACCCCCGAGGGCCAGCCGCGGTTCTGGTGCCGTGCCGGCCTCCGGCTGGCCGGGGTCGCGCAACGCGAGCGCCGGCTGCTGCGCGACTACGTGATCGAGACGCGTGCGGCGCGCCGCGCGGCGCTGTTTCCAAGGTAGTCGAGTAAACTAGGGCCGTGTTTTGTCCCACCTGTCACGCTGAGCTACCGGCGAACAGGCGGGCATGCCCGACGGACGGCGCGACCCTGCTCCGCTCCTCGCAGATCGGCAAGTACACGATCCTCGCGCCGCTCGGCATGGGCGGGATGGGCGCCGTGTATCGCGCGATAAACCCCGACACGAAGGGCGAGGTCGCGATCAAGCTGATGCACGACGAGGCCGCGCGCCTCGAGCCGATGCGCGCTCGGTTCAAGCGAGAGGCCGCCGCCATCGCGAAGCTGAAGACGTCGCACGTGGTGAAGGTCTACGACTTCGGCGCCGAGAGCGACGGGACGCTGTATCTGGTGATGGAGCTGATCGAGGGCCACGCGCTGCGGGCGGAGATCCAGGCGCCGCCTAACGCGATGGAGCTCGCGCGCGTGCAGTTTGTGATCGACGGCGTGCTCAAGGGCCTCTCGGCGGCGCACCGGGCCGGCATCGTCCACCGCGATCTCAAGCCCGAGAACATCGTGCTCGCCAAGACCGACGATGGCGAGCTACCGCAGATCATCGATTTCGGCATCGCGCGGATCGAGAGCCCCGAGGGCGCGCTGCGTTCGGGCGGCGTCACGCGCCCGGGCATGGTGATGGGGACGCTCGTCTACATGGCGCCCGAGCAGCTCGAGGGCACGGTCTCGCAGGTCGGCAAGTGGAGCGACGTGTACGCCGTCGGCGCGATGATGTTCGAGATGTTCACCGGCAAGACGCAGGTCAAGGACGGCACACACGTCGAGGTCGTCGTCCAGCATCGCCGGCGCCAGCATCCGAAGCTCGAGGAGCTGCGGCCGGATCTGCCTCCCGCGTTGTGCGAGGTCGTCGGTCGCTGTCTCGAGGTCGATCTGACCAAGCGGCCGCAGGATGCCGACGAGATGCGCGCGGCGCTCGCGGAAGTGTGGGGTGGCTCGGGGGTCGCGACTGCGCGTCCGGTGGCGCGCACGCGGCCGAAGACGTACACGAACGAGGCGATGCAGCGCACCGTAGCCACGGAGCCCGGGCCCACGGTGCCGGATCGCCCCGAGCTCGTCGCCGCGCTCGCCCCGACGCTCGCACCCGATGTCGGACCCGATGTCGCGCCCGTCGTCGCGGCGCCGAAGCGCCGACCCGTGTGGATCGTGTACGCGGCGGTCGCGGCGCTCGTCGTGGCGGTGATCGTCGCCGTCGCGATGTAGCTAGGGCAGCACGCCCTCGGCGACCCACAGGTCACCATCGTAGTTGCTAAGCGCGGCGACGATGCTGCCGTCGCGCGCGAAGTCCGCCGTCGTGACACCGCCGGTGGTCGCGGTCCATTCGACGCGGGCGGGGCCCCCGAAGGGCGCGGTCACGATCTGCTGATAGCCACGCACGACCACCAGGCGCCGTCCGTCCGGCGAGAATCGCGGGTGTTGCCAGCCTGCCATCTCGAAGCTCGGCACCTCGTGCGGCTCGGTGCCCGCGACCGACGTGTACATGACGTTGCGCGCGCCGCGGGCATCGGCGGTGGTGAGGAACACGATGGTATCGTCGATGGGCGAGGCGACGGGCTGTGCGCCCGCGGCGAGCTTGCGATCCGGACCGCCCACGACCGGTACGACGTGGATCGCCGTGTCGCCGTTCGCGTCCGTGCGCTCGAATACCACGTGGGTCCCGTCGTGGGTGAACCCCGGCGAGGTGTCGGAGGGATCGGTCGTGAGCGCCCGTGGCGTGCCACCCGCGAGCTCGACGATCGACAGGCCGCCACGGCCCCCCGCGGCGGCGTAGACCACGAGCTTACCGTCGAGAGACGGCGTCGCGCCGAGCGCACCTGCGGGTGTGACGGCGCGCGGCTCGTGTGCGCTATCGAGCAACCAGCCCTGCATCGTGCCGGTGCGATCCGAGGTGACGAGCACGCGGTGTTGGTCGAGTACGCGCGGGTTGGTGTCCTGCCAGTTCCCCTGGGAGATCACGTCGACCTTGTCGCCCGTGATGCGCGCGATGTACTGGCGCTCGACACACGTCGAGAACACGAGTCGCTTGCCGTCGGGGGCCACGTCGATGCCCGCGCCCGGCGACAGACCGCCCCCGACGACGGTGGGTTGCGCACTGCCCCAGCGGCGGAACAACAGCTGGTTTCCCTCGGTCGCGGCCTTGCGGGTCGCATAATACCCGCGTGCAAGCGCACCCGCTGCGAGGCCGCCCTCGTAGTCGATCGACGTCTCCTCGACGACGCGCACGGTGCCATCGAGGTTCAGCTCGCCGAGCGCGGTCGCGTCGGCCTCGCTCGAGGTCCACCACAAGAGCGCGATGCCCGCGCCCGGCACCTCGACGAGGTGATACAGCCGCGCGCCTGCCGGCAACCGGCCAAGCACCGTCGTCTTGCCGTCGAGCGTGCGCTTCAGGATTTGCCCACTCGTATCACCGACGAGCAGGGCGCCATCACGGCTCCACGCAGGATACCCCACCGCCGCGCCGAGGTCGCGCGGTTCACCACCGTCGATACCGATGAGACGCAGAGAGCGGCCGAGCGGATCTTCGTGGACGTACGCGACCGACTTCCCATCGGGCGAGATCGCCGCGGCGTAGTCCCAGCCGGGCGTCGTGGTCAGCCGGCGATGGTTGTTCCCGTCGAGGTCGCGGAGCTGGATCTCGTAGTCTCCGTCGATCATGCCGTCGTAGACGATGCGTTTGCCATCGGGATGCAGCCGCGGATACTCCTCGCATCCCGCCGCGAACGTGATCCGCCGGCTCGCGCCGATCGAAATCTCGAGGGGCGGCTCGCCGCGGGTCAGCACGTACGTGGCGCTGCTCGCCGCGACCAGTGCACCAGCTGCCCCGGCGATCCAAGGCCACCGCTTCGGGCGGACCTGCAACGCTGCGCGCATCTCGGCGACGAATGCCTGCATGCTCTGAAACCGCGCCTCCGCCTTCTTGGCGAGCGCGCGCGCGACGATCGCATCCACCGCTTCGGGAATCTTTCTCTCGGGCACCACCGTCGACGGCGCGGGCACCGGATCCAGCTGGATCGCGATCATCGTCGCGGTCGCCGACTCTCTGTCGAACGGCCGCCGCCCCGTCAGCATCTCGTCCAGCACCACCCCGAGCGCGAACACGTCGCTGCGCGCGTCGTATTGCCCCTCGAAGCACTCGGGCGCCATGTACGTCGGCGTGCCGACCAGCTGCCCCGCCTGCGTCAGGTCGCCACGCGTCGGGGCCTCGCCACTGGCGCTCGGCTCGATCGCGTCGGCTGTGGCGACCAGCTTCGCGAGCCCGAAGTCGAGCACCTTGGTCTGCCCGCTCGCCGTGACCATCAGGTTGTCGGCCTTGATGTCGCGATGCAGAATGTCGCGCGCGTGCGCGAATGCGAGCGCCTCGCCCACGCTCGCCACCAGCTCGACGGCGCGCCGCCAGGTCACGCCCTCCTGCGCCAGGTCGCTGAACCGCTTGCCGATCACGAGCTCCATGACGATGAACGCTTGCCCGTCCACGCGCTCGATGTCGTGCAGCGTGACGATGCCCGGGTGATTGAGCGCACTCGCTGCCCGCGCCTCGCGGACCAGCCGCTCGTGCGACGTGGGATCGTTGGCCACGTCGCTCGGCAGCATCTTGAGCGCGACCTCGCGTCCGAGCCGTTGATCCACGGCGCGAAACACCTCGCCCATCGCGCCCTGCCCGAGGCGCTCGACGATCTTGTAGTGCAGGAGCTCGCGCACCCGCGCACGAGGGTATCAGAGCGCTAGACGTCGATGCCGTCGGCGCGTAGCTCGTCGGCCGTCGCCTCGTTGGCCATCGTCCCGGCAGGCTGAGTGTACCAACCCGGATCGGCGCCGCCCGCGGGCAGCTTGTCGCGCACCTTCAGGATCGTGAACATGCCGCCCATGTCGATCGTGCCGTGGGGGCCCTGGCCGGGCAGCATGGAGATCGAATTGCGCGGCTGCTCCATCCCTTGCATCTGGCTCATCTCGGCCATGCCACGGTTGCCCATGGTCATGTAGCCGGGGACAACGCGGCCAATCTTGTCGTCGAGCCCTCGGATGTCGGCGCCGATGATGTTGGCCATGTCGTGGCCCATCTGATTCATCGTGTGATGCGTCATGTGGCAGTGCAGCGGCCAGTCGCCGGGCAGCTTGGCGACGAGCTCGACCGTGCGCGTGGTGCCGACGGGAACGAGGATCGACGTCTCGGGGTGGCGCGCGGACGGCGGGACCGGACCGCCGTCGGTCGCGACGAGCTCGAACGCGTGGCCGTGGATGTGGAGTGGATGGTGATCCATCGGGCCGAGGTTCGCGAACCGGAGGCGCACGAGGTCACCGACCTCGGCCACCAGGGGCGCCGTCGCGGGGAACGCCTTGCTGTTGAACGTGAGGACGTTGAAGTCGTTCATCGCGAGCGGGTCAGGGCGGAGCGCGCCGATGTTGACCTTCCACTCGTGCGAGAAGAGCGCGTAGTCGCGCACGCGGCGCGTCTCGGCGCGGCGCGGATGAACGACGATCATGCCCATCATGCCGAGCGCGATCTGCGTCATCTCGTCGGCGTGCGGGTGGTACATGAACGTGCCCGCGCGATCGAGAATGAACTCGTAGCGGAACGTCTTGCCGGGCCCGATCGGTTTTTGCGTGAGGCCCGAGACACCGTCCATGCCGTTGGGCACGAACAGGCCGTGCCAGTGCACGCTCGTGATCTCGGGGAGCTTGTTGGTGACGTAGATGCGAACGCGATCGCCCTCGGTGGCCTCGATGAGCGGACCGGGCGTGGTGCCGTTGTAGCCCCACGCGGTGATGTCGAGCCCAGGCGCGATCTGGTGGCGCACGGGTTCGGCGACGAGGTGGAAGACCTTGACGTTGCCGCGCTGCTTCCACGGCAGCGTCCAGCCGTTGGGCACATGAACGCGCCCACCGGTGTAGCCGACGGGCGTGGGCGGCACGGGCACGGGCGCGGGGGCGGGCGCCGGTGATGGAGTCGGCGCGGGAGGATGCGCGTGCTGTGCTGTCGCCTCGCGCTTGGCGAGCAGCGTGGCGCCTGCGAGCAGGCTTCCTCCGAGCACGGTGCGGCGCGAGATCGTCATGGGCTCCTCAGTGTGGGTCGGGGGCGGGCGCAGACGGCATCTGCGTACGCTCGGTGGTGGCGACGGGCTCGATCGCGACGCCGCGCTGGAGAGCGGTGACGCCCGCAGTGGCGTTCCAGTAGCGACGGATCGCGTCGAGCTGCTGCTCGGCCGTGTCGACGAGCTGCTGGCGCGCGAGAAGGAGGGCGAACGGGTCGGCGTCCATCGCGTTGTAGTGTTTGAGTGACTCGTCGAGGATCTGCTGGCGCAGCGGCACGAGGACCGTCGCGATGTGGCGCGCTTCCTGAAACGTCGCGAGGGCGGTGACGCGTGCAGCGCGCGCGTGCGCGCGTAGCTCGATAGCGGCGGCCGTCAGCTCGTGGCCCGCCTTGCGGGCCGCGGCATTGGTTTGTGCGCGCGGACCGCTGCCCCAGTCGAAGAGCGGGATGCCGAGCTGAACGAGCGGCCCGACGCCGGTGAACGTCGTCCCGTCGTGGATCTCGGCAGAGACGCCGACACCGAGCTCGGGCAACACGGAGCGCAGGCGCGCATCGGCGGCACGGTTCGCCGTGGCGATCGTGCGCGCGCGGCCGACCACGAGCTCGAGGCTCGCGGTGACCGCCACGGTCTCGAGATCGTCGAGCTTGGGCGCCTGCGCGGGGAGCTCGGGGAGGCGACCGGAGGTGGTCCACTTTGTCTGCTTGCCGGACAGACCGAGCAGCGCGTTGAGCGCCTCGCGCTTGCTCTCGACGTTCGCCTCCGCGCGCCCGACGGCGATGCGAGCTTGTTCGCGGGCCGCGCGCTCGCGTGCCTGGGCGAGGGGCGATGTGGTGCCCGCGTCGTACATGCGCTCGCGGAACAGTGCGGCGGCATCGGCGGCCTCGAAGGCAACGCGGCGCAGCTCGAGCACCTGCTGTGCGGCGAGCAGGTCGTTGAACGCCACCTCGACCCGCGCGGCGAGGCGCAGCGTGGATGCGGTTGCTTCTGCGGTCGCCGCGTCGACATCGGCGCGGGCGGCGGCGCGACGGCGCGCGGAGGAGATGAGGCCGAGCACGCTCTGTACGATGTCGATCTCGGACTCGACGTGGTTGTCGCCGAACCGCACCGCGGCGTCGACCTCGAGGGGGCCAAGGGCGAGTGCCGTCGCCAGGCCACCGCCCGCGATGCCGAGCTCTTCGTACGCCGCGGCGAGCCGCTGGTTGTTCGCGATCGCGATCTTGATCGCCGCCTGGCGGTCGAGCGGTTTCGCGAGCACGGCATCGAGCTCGAGCGGCGTGCGTGGATCGAGACCAGGCCCGAGGCGGCGCGCCACGTCGGCATCGACGGGACCGCGCAGCTCGCGCATCGACGGCGCGCAGCCGGCGAGCACGAGGGCGAGGACGAGGAAGCGCTTCACGGCTTGTGGTGATGGTGATGCTCGGCCGGCTTCTTCGGCGCGGAGGTAGGGACGTCGGGATACGCGACCACGCCCGCACGCGTGCTCGGTGGTGCGCCTGCGAGGCGGCCGGGCGGTGCGGATGGATTCGCCGGATGTTGCGCGTCGAGCGCCGGTGGGGACACGGCGCATCCAGTGAATAGCGCGAGGATCGCGAAGCGCCGCATCGGCGTTCCTAGTGCATCTCGCACGAGCTCGCGCCCGCGAGGTGACCACCGTGCATGCGCAGCTCGTCGCCGAGCTTGCCGGTATCGCCCGCCTCGGTGGCGCGGTAGGTGACGCGCGCGCCACCGTCGATGTCGGCGGCCGTCGCCGTGGCCTTCGTCGACAGCATCAGGCCGAACGCGTCGGGCGGACCCTGACGGCTGTTGTTCATCTCGGCGAGCGCTGCGGCACGCTGGCGCACGGCCGCGACGTCCCCCGTGGTGACGAACACCAGAGCCGTCCCGTCGGCTGCGTCCTCGACGGAGAGCGTGGTGCCGGGGACGAGCAGTGGACAGGTTGCATCACCGGCGATGGCGACCGTCGGCTCGGAGGTGATGGTCGAGGTCTTCGGCGCCTTGCCGGGCGAGCTGCACGCGAGCAAGGCGAGGGCGAAGGAAACGCGAAGCACGTCGCGGGTATACATCAGTGAAGTCCTTTACACATGGGCGCTACGATCGGCGACTACCCAGCCGGTGACACTGCCGGCGATCAGGCCGAGGACGATGCCGAGCGCACCGCCGAGGCCCGTGGTGCCGCAGCCGAGGAGCCCGGTGCACGCCGCGGTCGCGATCGCGGCGAACGCGAACCGCCGCGGCGAGTCATCGGTACTCGCACGGTGCCCGACGAACAAGCCCACGAGCGAGCTGGTGCAGAAACACGAGAGCAGACACGGCCATTCCGCCGAGCTTCCGCAGCCCGAGCAGTGGCCCTGGGCCGACATCGCGAACACGAGGCTCGGCACGATCAACGGGGGCAGGCCCGCGAACACACCGGCGAACGCGCCGCGCTTCCACGATCCGCCACTCCAACCGAGGGTGGCGAGCGTGGACGCGAGCAGCGCGCCGAACAGCCACTCCGTTGGCGACAGCGGATGCAGGCCGAGCGCGATCACGCACGCACCGGCGGCGATCGCGAGACCACGCAGGCCGGTGAGGGCGCGCGCGATCTCGTAGGTACGACGCACGCGCGCGAGGGCGCGATCAGAGGGCGCCATGCCGAGCCCTCCACGATGTGCGTAGCCGCGTCATCGCGCGCTCGAGGCGCTTGCGGAACGTGGCCGGGGCGAGCGTGCTGCGGACGTGATCGTCGTCGGTGAGCGACGCGACGAGCACCTCGACATCGCGCGGGCCGAGCGTCGCGAGTGTCGCCACCGCCGAGCGCACGAGCTCGCGGTCGATCGCCTGCGCGCTGCCGTCGATCACGCGACCGTCGTCGTCGTGGCGAACTGCAACCTCGCCGCGGCGAACGATCTTCTTGCGCGCGGTCCGGCACTGCCACATCGCGTGGGTCAGCGCCCACGTCAGCGCGTCGCGGTCGCGCTCGTAGCGCTCGAGCTGGCCGAACAGCTTGGCCAAGGCTTCCTGCGCGCAGTCCTCTGCGAGCACGGGATCGCCGAGGAGCCGCGCCGCGTAGCTCACCACGATCGGCCACAGCGCGTGGAACAGCGGATCGATCGCGGTGCGGTCACCATCCGCGGCCGCGGCCATCCACCGGTCGAGCTGAGCACGGTCGATCATCGAGATTCTCGTGTACGATCTAGGGCCTAGGGCCCGTCAACGTGACAGGGTCCGCGGTGTATCCCGCCGCCGTCACCGCCGAGATCAGGCTCTCGACCGCGGTTGTCTCGGCGTCGTGCTGAATGCGCGCTTCCCCGGCCTCGAGGTGGACGTCGACTGCGGTCACACCAGGGACGCCCCGCAGCGCCTCGCGGACATGGCGAACGCAGCCGTTGCAGGTCATGCCTCCGACGCGCAAGGTTGTGAGCACAGATCGGACCCTAGCATGGAGGCGCAGAGGATCACGCACGTCGATCTCCCGGTGCTCGGGATGACCTGTGCTGCGTGCGTGCGCCGCGTCGAGCAGGCCGCGCTAGGGGTCAGCGGCGTCACGCGTGTCGACGTGAACCTCGCACTGTCGCGTGCCCGGCTCGAGCTCGATCCCGCCGTCGGGTCCGTCGAGCGCGCTGCCAGCGCCATTCGCGCGGCCGGCTACGAGGTTCCCGCCGACGTCCTCGACGGCGCGCGCGGTGGCCGCGCGCGTCTGGCCGCGATCGAGGATGCGAGTCGTTCCGAGAGGGCCGGGCTGCGACGCGATGCCACGCTGGCCGTCGCTTTGGCCGCCGTGCTGATGCCCATCGCGATGCTACATGACCGCATCGACGCGACGCTCGGCGCGGCATTACAGCTCGTCCTGGGAACGCTGGCGATGGTCGGGCCGGGCAGGCGCTACGTGCTTCTCGGCGTCACCGCGGTCCGCCACCGCGCGCCCGACATGAACACCTTGATCGCCCTCGGCACGGGTGCTGCGTGGCTCGCCTCGACCGTGATCTGCCTGCGCTGGCTCGCTGACCGGAGCGCGGCGCTTCCCATGCTCTATTTCGAGGCGGCCGCCGCGATCATCGCATTCGTGATGATCGGCAAGCTCCTCGAGGCGCGCGCACGCTCGCAGCTCGCCGATGCCGTGCGTGGCCTCGTCTCGCTCGCGCCGGTGACCGCGCATGCGATGGTCGACGGCAGCGAGCGTGATGTCGATGCCGCATCGCTCGTCGCGGGTGACGTGATCGCAGTGCGCCCGGGCGAGCGGCTGCCCGCCGACGGCACGGTGATCGCTGGCAGCTCCGCGCTCGACGAGTCGATGCTCACCGGTGAGGCGCTGCCCGTCGACAAGGAAGAAGGTGCTCCGGTCTACGCGGGCACGCTCAACCACACCGGCGCGCTGACCGTCCGCGTCGCGCGCGCTGGCGACGACACCTCCCTCGCGCGGATCGCGCGCGCCGTCGAAGATGCGCAGGGGGAAAAGGCGCCGATCGCACGGCTCGCAGATCGCGTGTCGGCGTACTTCGTGCCCATCGTCATCGCGATCGCCGCGCTGACCTTCGGTGGCTGGCTGCTCGGCGGCGCCGCGGTCAGCACCGCGCTCGAGCGCATGATCGCCGTGCTCGTGATCGCCTGCCCGTGTGCCCTGGGGCTGGCAACACCGGCCGCCGTCGCCGTCGGGACCGCGCGCGGCGCCGAGCTCGGGATCCTGTTCCGCACCGGTGGCGCGCTCGAGGCGGGCAGCGCGATCGACGTCGTGTGCCTCGACAAGACGGGCACGCTGACCACCGGCACACCGTCCGTGGTCGCGGTGCTCACGCGCGGCATCTCCGAGGATGAACTGCTGCGGTTCGCCGGGGCGGCGGAGCAGGGCAGCGAGCATCCCTACGCGCGCGCGATCGTCGATGCCGCGAAGGCCCGCGGGCTCGTCCTCGCACGGCCCGAGGAGGTCACCGTCGAGCCGGGCGCCGGCATCACGGCGAAGGTCGACCGCCGCGTGGTGAGGATCGGCGCGCGTGAGCGCATGGCGTTCACGGTGGCGAGCGCCGACCTCGATGCCCTCGCGCCGCCTGCCGCGGCGTCGCATGCCTACGTCGTCGTCGACGGTGTGCTCGCCGGCGTGATCGCACTTGCCGACCCTCTCTCGCCCGCGGCCCCCGGCACGATTCGCGCCCTGCGTGATCTCGGCATCACGCCGGTGATGATCTCGGGCGATCGCGAGCAGGTCGCGCGCGTCGTTGCCGCGGAGCTCGGGATCGAGCGCGTGCACGCGGGCGTGCGCCCCACAGGCAAGGCCGCGATCGTCACCGCCGAGCGCACCGGCGGCCGCCGCGTCGCGATGGTCGGCGACGGTATCAACGATGCCCCTGCCCTGGCCGCGGCCGACCTCGGCGTCGCCCTCGGCTCGGGCACCGACCTCGCGGCCGCGGCCTCCGACGTCACGCTCCTCCGGGGCGGCATCGGTGCCTTGCCCACGGCCCTCGGGCTCGCACGCGCCACGCTGCGCACGATCCGGCGCAACCTGTTCGCCGCGTTCGCCTACAATGTTGTATGCATTCCGATCGCGGCAGCGGCGCCGCTATCTCCCATGCTCGCGGCTGCGGCGATGTCGCTGTCGAGTGTCAGCGTGCTGCTCTCGTCGCTCCGCCTGCGCGCGTTCAAACCGGCCGTGCAAACCGCATCGTCGAGCTGATATCGCGTTGGAGGCATGCGGTGGGGCGACACCCCTCATCGCAAACCGGTTAGAACCATCGTTAGTACCGGTCTGCTTCGTGAACCTGTCAGATCCTCTGTCGCTCAAAACGTCGAACGCGACCGTGTAGCTTCCGGCGGTGAGCGGCCCGGACCGATAACGTTCAGGAGATCATCGGCGCGCGTTCAAACCCTGACAGCCATGCCGCGATGAGCTGGCAAACTTTGGCGGGCGGCCGCGGAACTGCCGGTAACGACGTGTAGGCTCGATCGGGCACAGCCACTGCATCGAGAGCGTCCCCATGCCACCCTTTCGCCTCTCTTGTCTCGTCGCACTGTCCCTGGCAGCCTGCGGCGAGACCATCACGGTCTCCGATGACATCGACATCACCTGGGACTTCGAGCTGACGCCGTTCGATCGGTTCGACTCCGAGCTCCACGTGCCGTACGTCCGCGGCACCGCCACCACCGTCCACATCTCCTCCGACCACGACGACCGCCGGTTCGGCGGGTGGACCGTCGAGAGCTCGGATCCCAGCGTGTTCGAGCTCGCCGCGACCAGCCACGACGAGTACAGCCTCAAGGCGCCAGGCACCGCGATGGCCGAAGGCGTCTCGGTGCTCACGATCCGCGATGCCTCTGGCGACGTCCGCGGACGCACGGAAGTCGAGGTGCTGCAGCCCGACGAGATCGTGCTCGAGGCCCACGGCTATCTGATCATGGACCGCGACGACGAGGCCCCGATCGAGGAGGCGCGGATCGTCGAGAACGGCACCGCGACCTATCACGTGCGCTACTTCCGCGGCGGTCGCGAGCTGCACGGGAACGGCGTGCTCTCCGTGGCCACACCGGTCGGTATCACCGCCGAGCCGCGTACGAGCTTTCTGTTCGAGAACCGCGAGTGGCTGACGCTGCAAACCACGACGCCGGGCACCTTCTCGATCGACCTCGCGGCGGACGGCGAAGCGGTCGAGGTGCGCACGGTCGAGGTCGTGCCCGAGAGCGCGGTCGCCGACGTCGCGATCATCGCGGAATCCGAGCGTGGCGCCGACGACGGTGACTGGCTCGTGCTGCTCGCCCAGGCGTACGACAGCGCTGGCCGTCGGATCTTCGGCATCGACTACGACTGGATGGTCGACGGCACCATGCAGACCGAGTCCGGCGATCTGTACCGCTACGAGTTCAAGGACGGCGCCGACCGCAACGTGATGGCCAGGATCGGCAACCACAGCGACAGCGTCACGATCCACTCCGAAAAGGGCTACGTCGACTCGACGAACAACATCGGCTGCCAGGCGGGTGGCGGGGCAGGGCTCGCGGCGGCGGCCGGCATGCTGGGCCTCCGACGAAAGCGCCGCCGCTCCGCCTGAGGTACGCTCGCGTCCAGATGTCCGAGCCCGTGCTCGCCGTACGCGATCTGGTGACGGAGTTCCGCACCGATCAGGGAACGCTGCGCGCCGTCGACGGCGTCTCGTTCGACATCCCGGCGCAGAAGACGTTAGGCATCGTGGGCGAGTCGGGCTCGGGGAAGAGCCAGACGGCGCTGTCGATCATGCGGCTGATCGCGAGCCCGCCCGGCAAGATCGCGAGCGGCGCGATCGCTTACGCGGGCAAAGACCTGCTCGCGCTGCCGCTCGACGAGATGCGCAAGATCCGAGGAAATCGGATCGCGATGATCTTTCAGGAGCCGATGACCTCGCTCAACCCGGTGTTCACCGCCGGGGATCAGGTGGGGGAGGCCGTGCGCCTGCACCAGGGCAAGTCGCGCGCCGAGGCCCGCAAGATCGCGATCGAAATGTTCCGCCTCGTCGGCATTCCATCCCCGGAGCAGCGTGTCGACAACTACCCGCACGAGCTGTCGGGCGGCATGCGGCAGCGCGTGATGATCGCGATGGCGCTCGCGTGCAAGCCAGACCTCCTGATCGCCGATGAGCCCACCACCGCGCTCGACGTGACGATCCAGGCGCAGATCCTGGATCTGTTGCGCTCGCTGCAGCGCGAGCTCGGCATGAGCATCCTCCTCATCACGCACGACCTCGGCGTCGTCGCCGAGACCTGCGATGAGGTCGTGGTGATGTATGCGGGCAGGGTCGTCGAGCGCGCGAGCACCGAGACGCTCTTCGCGTCGCCGCGCCATCACTACACCGCGGGCCTCCTGCGCTCTGTCCCGAGCTACGGCGATGGGGAGGACGTCGCGGAGGTCGATCGCGGCCGCCTCGTCGAGATCAAGGGCATGGTGCCGTCGCTGCTCGAGCTGCCGAAGGGGTGCAAGTTCGTCGACCGCTGCCCCGCCGCACAGGACACGTGCCGCGACGTCGAACCTCCGCTCGTGCGGCTCGGCGGATCACACGTCCGTTGCCACTTTCCGCTCGAGGAGAAAGCGTGAGCGACGCCCCGCTCGTTCGGCTCGAGAACGTCTCGAAGCTCTTTGGCCGCGTGCGCGCGGTGACCGAGATCTCGCTCGACATTCAGCGCGGCGAGACCGTCGGGCTCGTCGGGGAGTCGGGCTGCGGCAAGTCAACGCTCGGGCGCACCGTGTTGCGACTCCTCGAGCCCACCTCCGGTACGATCTCGTTCGACGGCAAGGACGTCACCAAGCTCGCGCAGCGCGTCCTGCGTCCGATGCGCCGGCAGATGCAGATGATCTTCCAGGATCCGTACGCGTCGCTGAACCCGCGGATGTCGGCGGGCGCGGCGATCGCCGAGCCGCTCGAAATCCACGCGCTTGCGAAGACCAAGCCGGAGCGCGAGGCGCGCGTCCAGGAGCTGCTCGCCAAGGTGGGGCTGCGCGCAGATGCCGCCACGCGCTACCCACACGAATTTTCTGGTGGCCAGCGCCAGCGCATCGGGATCGCGCGGGCGCTCGCGTGCCGGCCGCAGTTCATCGTGTGCGACGAGCCGATCAGTGCACTCGACGTATCGATCCAGGCGCAGATCGTGAACCTCCTCCAGGACCTCCAGGTCGAGGAGAACCTCACCTACTTATTTATCTCCCACGACCTCAAGATCGTGCAGCACATCTGCGATCGGGTCGCGGTGATGTATCTCGGGCGGATCGTCGAGCTCGCGGAGGCCAAGGAGCTGTACCGATCTCCGCAGCATCCCTACACCCAGGCGCTCCTATCGGCGGTGCCGCGGGTGCCGACGGGGAAAACTGCCCCGCGCCGCGACCGCATCATCCTCACTGGCGACGTTCCCAGCCCGCTGGCTCCGCCGCCCGGGTGCCCCTTTCATCCACGTTGCCCGGTCAAAGACAAGCCGAAGGCCTGCTTCGAGCAACTGCCACAATTGCGCGTGCTCAAGAACGGATCCTCGGCCGCGTGCCACGTGGCCGAGTAGCGATCGTATAGAATCGTTCCCGATGGGATCCCGCTCCGGTGAGCTAGCGACGCGTTCGCTGCCAGCGGTGTTGCTCGATCTTCACGAGGACCTCGCCACGGGGCAGCTGGTCCTCCAGCGGGGTCGCGTCAGCAAGTCCGTCGATCTCGTGAACGGCAACCCGGTGTCGACTGCGTCGACGCCACGCGACGAGACGCTCGGGCACTTCCTCACCTCGGCCGGCGTGATCTCCGAGGAACAGCATAAGGCCGCGGTCGCACGCACCGCGGAGGTCGGCGGCAAGCTCGGCGAGGCGCTGATCGCTCTGCGCATGATGAGCGTCGAACAGCTGATCGACCAGCTGGGTCGCCAGGCACGCCACAAGCTCGTCCAGGCGCTGCGCTGGCCCCAAGGCGCTTGGCGGTTCGACGAGGCTCACGAACCCATCGAGGGCATTCAGCTCCGCATGGTCGAGGTCGTGCTCGGTGGCTTACGCGAGACCGCGGTCGAAGACCTCGCGCGGCTCTCGCGGCTCGACGGCATGAGCTTCACGTTCACCGAGCGCGGCGAGCGACTGCGGCACGAGCTCAAGCGCGTGTTCGGGGAGACCACCGTCATGCTCCTCGAGGAGGGCGCGGTGGTCTCCGAGATCGAGCGAGCGTTCCCCGAGCGCGTCCAGGGCCGCCTCGCGCTCGACGCGATGCTGATGTGCGACGCGATCATCGGGCGGCCGCTGGGTGTGGTCACGCCGCGGCGCGCGAAGGAGCCCACGGCGAGCCCGCTGTCGGAGCCGACCCTCGAGGACAGCGAGCTGTACGACGTCCTGTTCGACGAAGTCGGCATGAGCTTCACGGACGAAGGCGTCGAGCCCTTGATCCCCGAGCACATCTCGCCCGAGGACTCCGGCGTCGTCTCGCTCGAAGAGCTGTACGCGGTCAGTGCCGACGGCGCGCACGCGGTGAACGTGCGGCAGGAGCTGACCGCCGAGCACCAGCGCGTGAAGGCCGCCGACCACTACGCGGTGCTCAAGGTGAGCCGCCGCGCGACGTCGAGCGAGATCCACGCCGCGTTCGCCGCGCGGATCGAGGAGAGCAACCGCTGGGCCTCGGTGCACATCGATGCGCGCGAGCTCGCGAAGCTCGAGGAGGTACACGCGGCGTACGCGAAGGCGCGCACGATCCTCGTCGATGCCGCGCGCCGCAACGCGTACGATCGCGAGCTGGCGGGCGGTGAGCTCGTGCAGGTGCCGCCCGCGATCGACACGGAGCTGAGCTTCCGCATCGCCGAGGAGCTGATGGTGAAGGGCCAGTGGGCGCAGGCCCTCGGCCACATCCGCACCGTGATCTCGCGCGCGCCGAACGAAGCCGACTATCACGCCGCGCTTGGCTGGTCGGAATGGATGGCGAGCGGCGAGAACGCGTCGGCGGCGGATAGCGTGCGCTCGCACCTCAACGTCGCGCTCGAGATCGATCCCGACCATCCGAGCGCGCACTACTACAAGGGCCGCATCGAGGCGAAGCTGCACGCCGACGACGCCGAGGCACTGTTCCACCTCGAGCGTGCGATCGATCTCGATCCCAACCGCGTCGACGCGCTTGCCGAGATCGAGACGCTGCTCGTCGGGCGCGGGGAGCTGCGTCGCCTCGAACGCTCGCTCAAGCGCGTGCTGTTCCGCCTGCGCGGTAAGGGCAACGTGCCCGAGGCCAAGGCGTGGGTGCGCATGGCGCGCCTGTACCTCGATCACCTCGACGATCGCGTCGCCGCCAGTGCGGCCATCGCGAACGCACAGAAGATCGCCCCCAACGATGCCGACGTCCTCGAGCTCGTCGAACGCACCGCGACCAGCCGCACGAACACCGAGCTGCTGCGCTCGGGGTGGCGCGAAGCCCTCGAGGATCCGACGAGCGGCGAGGCCCTGGTCACCAGCACCGCCGCGAGCGGCCACGCGGACGCCGCGTTCCTCGCCGCTTCGACGATGGTCGCTCTCGGCACCGCGAGCAAGCAGATGGCCGCGCTGTACGAGCAGCAGCGCCTGCGCGCGTTCATATCGCCGCCCGGCACCTTCGCACGCGAGCAATGGGCGCTGCTTTGCCACAAGGACGACGGCCTCGAGCTCGGCCACTTGATGGAGCTGCTCGCGCCCGCGGTGCACGCGATGTCGCCGATGACGCTCGCGGAGAGCGACCTCGATCCGTCGCTTCAGCTCGCGCCCGAGGACATTCCGCCCGTGTTCGGGAAGCTGCGGCTCGAGATCGCGCGCGTGCTTGGCGTGCCGGCGCCGGCCGTCTATCCGCGCGTCGAGCTCGGTAAGCAGATCCACGTGCTCGCGACCTCGCCCTCAGTGCTCGTTGCCGGCGACGAGGCGCTCACCTCGCCCGAGCGGCCCGAGCTGGTGTTCCGCCTCGTGCGCGCGATGACGTTCCTTCCGCCGGGGCGCGCCGTCGGGGCATCGCGCCCGGGACGCGTGATGCGCGCGGTCGTGATGGCCACGTTCCGCGAGGCGTCGGGCTCGACCGTCGGCCTCGAGGATCCGCTGGCGGCGAGTGCCGGCAAGGCGCTCGCGGCGCTGTCGCCCGACGCCCGCACCGGCGCCCGCGCGGCGGCTCTCCGCCTGCTCTCGCGTGGCGGCGGCCTCAACCTGACCGCGTGGGCGCGCGCCCTGACCCGCACCGCGGACCGCGCCGGCATGCTCCTGTGTGGCGACGTACCGGCCGCGTTCGCCGGCGCCAACGAGATGGGTCAGCTCGACCGCGACCTCCAGGACTTCGCGTTCAGTGCCGCCCACGTCAAGCTCCGGGCCCAACTGGGCCTCTCGCGGGCATAGATCAGACGCTATAGTCGCGGCGTGAGCGACCTGACGCCCGCACCGCTGCGACCTGCCGATCCATCGGCGGCGAGTTGGCTTGCCCAGCGCCCGGCGGCCCTCGCGGCTGCGATCCTGGGGATCCTCTCGTTCATCGTCGTCGCCATCGGGCAGGGCGACCTATGGACGACGCCGGACTGGCGCCTGAGCGTCCCCGGCTTCGCCCTGACCGCCATCGCATCGATCGCTTCGGTGGTGCGGCGCGAGCGAGGTGCCTATGCGCTATGGCTGATCGGCCTCGGGGCCGCCGGCGCGGCCCTCGTCCTCGGCTGGTTCCTGATGGTGGTGATCGTCATCGGTGCGACGGCGATCTTGATGTTGATTCTCCACGCTGTGATGTAAGAGGTGCTCCCATGAACGACCACGAGCTGATCTACGACTGGAACTCGGTGGAGAAGGTCGCGCCGCTATCTCCCAAGCGCCGCATCCAGTTTCTCGACGAGACCCTGCGCGACGGCATCCAGTCTCCGTCGGTGGTCGACCCGTCGATCGAGGACAAGCTCCGCCTGGTCGAGCTCGTGAACGACCTCGGCATCGACACCATGGACATCGGCCTCCCGGGCGCCGGCAAGCGCGCCGTCGAAGACGTCACCACGATCGCCCAGTTCATCAAGGACCAGAGGCTGAAGATCAAGGCGTCGTGCGCTGCGCGCACCCACGTCAATGACGTCCAGGCGATCATCGATATCTCGCAGAAGGTCGGCATCGAGATCGAGGTCCTCGCGTTCATCGGCAGCTCGCCGATCCGCCAGTACGCCGAGAACTGGGACCTCCCCAAGATGCTCGAGCTGTCCGCGAGCGCGATCGATCTCGCACGCAAGTACAACCTCCCGGTCTCCTACGTCACCGAGGACACGACGCGCTCTCGCCCCGAGATCCTCACCAAGATGTTCACCACCGCCGTCGAGCACGGCGCGTCGCGGCTGATCCTCTGTGACACCGTGGGCCACGCCACGCCCGACGGCATCAAGAACCTCCTCAAGTTCACGCGCAACATGCTCGACGGGCTCGGTCGTCACGACGTCGGCATCGATTGGCACGGCCACAACGACCGCGGCCTAGGTGTCGTCAACTCGATCTTCGCCATCGAATACGGCGCGGATCGCATCCACGGCACCGCGCTCGGCATCGGTGAGCGCGTCGGTAACGCGGCGCTCGATCAGATCCTCCTCAACCTCAAGCTCCTCGGCGAGCTGCCGGATCACGACCTCACCAAGCTCGTGCTTTGGTGCAAGACGGCTTCCCAGGCGACGCGCGTGCCCATCCACCCTCAGTACCCGCTCACCGGCGCCGATGCGTTCCGCACCGCGACGGGCGTGCACGCGGCCGCGATCATCAAGGCCGAGAAGAAGGGCGACTCGTGGCTCGCCGACCGCATCTACTCGGGCGTCCCGGCCGGCATGTTCGGCAAGGAGCAGGAGATCGAGATCGGGCACTACTCGGGCGAGTCGAACGTCGTCTACTGGCTCAAGAAGCGCGGCCACGAGCCGACGCCCGAGCTGGTCGCGGCTGTGCTCGGTGCCGCCAAGCGCGGCAATCGCGTGCTCACCGACGACGAGATCAACGCGGTCATCAAAGACGCGCGCTAGGTCTCAGCAGATCAGCAGCAGCCGTGGCTCGTCGCCGGGCTGCGTCGCCGGGGCGCGATGCAGACAGGGAGGCACGGCGCTGCCGGGCCACGCGACGGCGATCCGCCAGAGGTGACCAACACCAAAGGCGAAGGGACGCGCTCCCTCGACGAGACCGTAGTGTAGGTCGAAGGCCTCGTCGCGCACGTGGGCGACGGCGGCGCGGATGCCGGGATCGTCGATCAGGCGTCTCGCGTCGTCGTTGTCGATGCCCTCGCTACTCTTGCCCCAGTACGTGCACAGCCAGGTGTCGCACTCGACGGGCGCCCGATCAGCATGGAAGGAGAGCACGTCGGTGGTGATCGGGAGACCTCGTTCATCTCGCTCGTAACGCGTGACGCAGTTGAGCACCGGGTCGCGGCCGAGCTCGTCGAGGAGGTGCATATCGCCGAGGATGGCGTCGGCGGCGATCCGCCCGGCGGGGCTCAACGGCAACGCGTGGAGCATCTCTGCGTCGACTGCGACCAGCCCGTCGGCCGGCGCGAGCATGCGCGCGATCTCGCCGAAGTCGCCATCGAGCGTGCGCGGCCAACAGAGTGCATTGATGCCATCGTCGAACGGATGGCGCGCGAGCTCGGTGAAGCTCCCGACGACGGCGCGGCGCCCTGTTTTCGTCATCAGGCGTCGCGGATCGGCCAGCGCTGCCCGGCGGCCTCGAGGCTGAACCCGTCGCCGTCCTCGACGATGTGCTCGGCAACCGCGTGATAGGCGGGCCCGGCGATCCGGCCGCGGAGCCGAACGCGCGCGCGCGCGTACAGCGCGTGGTCGTCGCCTGCGCGCAGCGAGTCGTAAGCGAGCTCTTCGTCCTGCTCGTCGTCCCACGTGATCGTGCAGCGGTCGCCGTCCCAGCGCGCGGAGAGGGCTCGCAGATGAGCATCCTCGATGTCGACGTAGGCGTGGCGCTTGTCGTCGAGGCGCACGATGTCGCGGCCGTCGTCCCGTACGTCCAGCCATCGCAGCAGCGCCTGACGCAAGCGTGGATGGGTGACGGTGGTGCCCTGATGCCAGAACCTCCCGGAGCGATCGAGCCGGAGGCCGATGGCCCGCATCTGCTCGATCTGCTCGGGGGTGAACATCAGGTCGATCCCATCAAGAAAGGCGCGCGATGCGATCCTTGGTCAGGAGCTTTTGTTTCTTGAGGCGGCTGATCTCGGCCTGTTCGGCAGGCGTCAGCGAGCGGCGGCGTTCGAGGAGCTTTACCTGATCATCGAGACGACGGTGTTCGGCGGTCAGCTCGGCGAGGAGAGATTCCTTCGAAACCTCGGTCGTTGTGCTCACGCAGCCTCCACCTGCATCCAGCAGGCACTTCAACGATACGCCCCACCGGGGCGTGCGGCAACGCCTACGGACGCCGGGTCAGCGCGCCGGGAACGCCATTCGGGTACATCACCTCAGCCTCGGAAGGCCGGATGTACGTGGGCGCGCCGTCCGTCAGTACATCCACGTGCGCGCCTTCCTCGGCGAGCAGCGCGATAGCGATCCCCGACGGAGTGCGCTCGGGGAGCCACGCACGCGCGAACGCGGTAAACACGTCGGGATACGCATCGATCGCGTCACCGGCGTAGTGAACGTCACGGTCTTCGGCAAACGAGGCCACCCACGCGGCGATGTCCCCGGGTGCCATCACCCGCTCATCACCGACGAGGGCGAAGTGATGTTCGTCATCGAAGCCGTAACACCCGACGAACACCTCGCCGCGCCGCGCGTCGAGGATCGCGATGAATCGATCACGCTCCGGCACGTAGTGCTCGGTGGTGACGCGCAGCGAGGCGTCGTAAGCGAGCGCGGCGAGCGACGACACTGCCCACAGGGGCTTATGCGCGGCGAACGCGATGCCTTTCGCCGTGGCCATACCAATGCGCAGGCCGGTGAACGAGCCGGGCCCCGCGCCGACGGCGATCGCGTCGAGCTGCAGCGGCGCGATGCTCGCGCGCCGGCAGACCTCGTCGACGGTGACGAGGAGATCGGACGTGCGTGCTCCGGCGGTGCCGCGCGCCTCGGCGAGCGTGCGCGTGCCGTGGACCACCGCCACGCCGGCGGTGAGCGTCGAGGTATCGATGCCGAGGACCTTCATGCCTACGACCTACAATTACCTGAGGAAGAACCGCGTGACGTCGTTGCGCAACGCGAGGATGGTGATCACCGCGACCGTGATGATGCCGACGAGCTGGACGCGACTGCGGGTCCTCTCGGAGATCGGGCGGCGGAGCATGGCTTCGATCGCGAACACGAGCAGGTGTCCGCCGTCGAGCATGGGAATCGGTAGCAGATTGATGAGCCCGAGATTCACGCTCACGAGCGCGAGCATCAGCAAGAAGCTGTCCCAACCCTGGCTGCCGGACACCGAAGCGGCCTGGTACATCGAGACCGGTCCGCCGAGCGAGATGATGTGGAGAAAGCCGCTCGACATCGCCCCGATCGTCTCGCCCGTGCGCTCGAACGCCTTCGAGAGCGCGTAGCCAACGCGGCCATCGATCGCGATCATCGCGCCGCGGCCACGGTCGATGTCGTTGCGCGCGCCGAACACGAGGCGCGTCACGGTGTGGCCGTACTCGTCGCGCTGCTTGCGCCACACCTGCGTGACTTCGGCGGACATCGTCGCCGCGGGCGCCGACGTGCCCTTCGCACGCTTCCAGGTCAGCTTGAAGGTCTTGTTGGGATCGGCTTGCAGGCGCTGATCGAGATCGAGCCAGTGCGCGACGGGCTTATCGTCGAGGGCGACCACAAGATCACCGGGCTGGAGCCCCGCGCTGTCGGCGGGCGTGCCGGCGTCGACCTTGGCGATGAACATCTCCGCGTGCTCGAGGCCGGTGTACGTCTGGCGGTTGAGCGTGGCGTCGATCTTGGTCTCGGGCACCAGGTCCGCAAACCCCGCCGCCAGCAACTCCACCTGCGGCACGCCCGGGACCTCGGTGCCGCGGAAGTACACGATGCTCGTGCGGCGCGCGAACCGTCCGAGCGCGCGCTGGACGTCACGCCAGTTGCGCACGGCCTGGCCGTCGATGCTGATCATCAGGTCGCCCGTGCGCAGGCCCGCGCGCGCGGCAGGCGATTCGCCGTCGATCACACCGACGAGCGGAATGAACGGCGAGTGCGTGATGCCGGCCCAGCCGAGGCGCAAGACGCGTCCATCGCGCTGGCGCACCGTCTCCTCGATCGGCGTGATGTAGCGCTCGAACTCCTTGCCGGTGCGTTGCACGCGCAGGCGCAGCTCCTTGCCCGGCGAAGCGCGCACCGCGTTCTCGATCTCCTCCCAGTAGCGCACGGCGCGTCCGTTGATCTCGAGCACCCTGTCGCCCGGCTCGATGCCCGCACGTGCAGCCGCACCGCCATCGAACACGTCGCCGATCACTGCTGCGGGGAGCGTGGTGTGGCCGGCGAAGAACACGAAGTAGATGACGACCGGTAGCAGGAGGTTCGCCACCGGTCCGGCGAACACGATCACGAGGCGCTGCCACAGCGGGCGGCTCGCGAAGCTTCGACCCACATCCGCGCGCGACGTCGCGTCGTCGCCGGCCTGCTCGATGCCGAGGATGCGCACGTAGCCGCCGATGGGGAACGCTGCGATCTGATACTCGGTCTCGCCGAGCTTGCCGCGGACGAGGGCGCGCCCGTAGCCGATCGAGAACCTCAGCACCTTCACGTCGAGCAGCTTCGCGGCCACGAAGTGACCGAGCTCGTGGATGACCACGAGCAAGCCGACGAGCAGGAGGAAGTAGACGACCGACACTTGTCCCGCCGACGCTATAGCAGAAACTGCTATCCTCTCGGTACGTGGCGTCGAAGTCCGGTCAATCCGAGCAGTCCGTAGACATCGAGGAGCTCCTCGATCAGGTGGACAAGACGCTCGACCGCGTGAAGGTGCTTTACGAGCAGTACTTCCTCGGGATGCAGAAGCAGCCGCCGTCGCACATGCACAACGACGTCGAGCGGCGCCTGCGCGATCTGATGCAGATCTCCATTCGCAACACCGGCCTGCGCTATCGGTTCGCGACGCTGCAGCAGAAGTTCGGCTCGTACAACACGTACTGGCGGCGCACCCTGCGCCAGATCGAAAACGGCACGTACATCCGCCAGCTCTCGAAGATCAGCCGCCAGGCCGCGCTGACGGGCGAGGAAGTCCCCGAGGAGATCCTCGCAGCGATGCCCAAGCGCATGCGCGACCAGGTCAAGCGTGATCGCGAGCAAGCCCTCGCCATAGCCACCCGTCGCCAGCAGACCGGCGATGACGAATTCCTCGAGGAGGCCGCGCCCGCCGAGCTCGAGCTCGCCGCTCCGGCCGCGCCTCAGCCAGCCAAGACGCGCGAGCCCACCAAGGGCGCGCACATCCTCTCCGACGACGATTTCGACGGGGACTTCGATTCGTTGTTCGCCGCGATGGAGGCGGGTGATAGCGCGGCGCCCGCGAAGCCCGCCCCGACTCCTGCACCGCCTCGGCCAGCTCCACCGACGGGACCGCAGGCCATCCGCGCGGCGACCCTGGGCGGCCCGCCACCGTCGGCGCCGCGCTCCCCGACGGCCTCGGGCCCACCTCCGCTGCGCCCGTCCGCACCCGCAATCCCGAGCTCGTCGCAGACGGGGCCACAGCAGGCGATCCGGCCACCGACGCCACCGGGCGCGTCGCAGACGGGGCCGCAGGCAGCGCTGCGTCCGTCCGCACCGGCGATCCCGAACGCGTCGCAGACGGGCGCACAGCAGGCGATCCGGCCGCCGACGGCACCGGGCGCGTCGCAGACAGGCCCACAGCAGGCGATCCGTCCACCGCCGACGCCGGGCGCGTCGCAGACGGGCCCGCAGCCGGCGATGCGCGCATCGGCGCCGCCCATTCCGCAGGCCGGCGTCCCGCGCCCGGCCACGCCGCCGGGGCCGGCAGCACGGACGACGCCGCCCGCGGGCGTGCCGGTCCGGCCTCCGTCGTCACCCGGTGCGAGCGGTTCTCATCCCGCGGTACCGGGCGGTGCGACGCCACCCGCGCGTCCTGCGCAACCTCCCGCCGCCGCCAAGCGCCCCGAGCCGGGCCCGCCGATGCGTCCACCTCCGGGCATGAACGAGGCCGACGTCAACGCGCTCTACTCGAAGTACGTCAAGGCCAAGGAGATGGTCGGCGAGACTGCGGGGCCGGGCGCGTACAGCAAGCTCATGCAGACGATCAACGCGCAGGCGCCGAAGATCATGGAGCAGTACAAGGCGAAGGGCGTCGAGTTCTCCGTGGTCGTCAAGGACAACCAGGTCGTCATCAAGGCCAAGCCGAAGACCTGATCGCGGGAGCAGGCGGCAACGTTTCAGCGCTCGGAAGGCAGGCTAGAGTCGGACATGGCTTTCTCGGCGGCGTTTCGCTGCATCGCAGGCTGTTCCGGCAGTTATCCGCTCGATCGGGTGATCTATCGCTGCCCGACGTGCGGTGACTTGCTCGAGGTGGTGCACGATCTCGAGGCGCTGCGTACGAAGTCGGCCGAGCAATGGAAGCAGCTGTTCGATCAGCGCTGGCGCTCGCCGAATGCCGACGAGCCGTGGGGCTCGGGCGTGTGGGGGAAACACGAATGGGTGGCGCCACAACTGTCGCCCGAGAACATCGTATCGATGCTCGAAGGCGGCTCGCACCTGACGCCTGTGCGCCGGTTCGCTGAGGATCTGGGGCTAGGCAGCGTGCGCGTCAAGCAGTGCGGCACGTCGCACTCGGGATCATTCAAGGATCTCGGCATGACGGTGCTCGTATCGATGGTGAAGCAGATGATCGCGCGCGGGACGCAGCTGCGCGCGATCGCGTGCGCCTCGACCGGCGACACGTCGGCGGCACTCGCCGCCTATGCAGCGGCGGCGGGCGTGCGCTCGGTGGTGATCCTACCGCGCGGCAAGGTCTCGACGGCGCAGCTGGTGCAGCCGCTCGCGGCCGGCGCGCTGGTGCTCGCGATCGATACCGACTTCGACGGCTGCATGAAGCTCGTGCAAGAGCTCGCCGATCGCGAGGGCGTGTACCTCGCGAACTCGATGAACTCGCTGCGCCTCGAGGGGCAGAAGACGGTGGCGATCGAGCTGGTGCAGCAACTCGGCTGGCGCGTACCCGACTGGGTCGTGATCCCCGGCGGCAATCTCGGCAACGTGTCGGCGCTCGGCGCGGGCTTCGAGATGATGCTCGCTCTCGGCATGATCACGAAGCGACCGCGCATCTGCGTCGCACAGGCGGCCCACGCCAGTCCGTTGTTCACCAGCTACCAGCGCGGCTGGGCGGACCTCGAGGCGGTGAAGGCAAAGACCACGCTCGCCTCGGCGATTCAGATCGGAAATCCTGTGAGCTTCAAGAAGGCAGTGCGCGCGCTGAAAGCGTTCGGCGGCGTCGTCGAAGCGGCGACCGAGGCCGAGCTCGCGAATGCGTCGGGGCACGCGGACCGCGACGGCTTGTTCACGTGTCCGCACACGGGCGTGGCGCTGGCAGCGCTGACGAAGCTGGCGGCGCGCGGCGAGGTGACCCGCGACCAGGAAGTGGTCGTGATCTCGACTGCAAGCGGGCTCAAGTTCGCGGAGTTCAAGGTCGGCTACCACGAGGGGCGGCTCGCGGACGTACCCACACCTACGTATCGCAACGTGCCCATCGAGCTCCCGGAGAACTACGCGGCCGTGCGCGACGCGCTTCATCGCGGGCTCGACGGCTGACCAGCTGCGTGGGAGACTCGTTCTCGATGAGGATTGCCGAGACTGCGGTAAGTCGGACTCTGATCGTCATCAGCTCGCTAGGCCTCGCCGGAGCGATCGCCGCGATGCTGCTCGCTCCGTCGCCGGAGCCCGAGGTGCGTGTGCCTCATGGGCCGCTGCGCCCGATGCGCGGCTGCGCGTACCAGCAACCGCGGGTGGCGCCACCCGTTGCGCCGCCCGTCGAGCAAACGGTAGCGCGCACGCACAGCGAGCTGGTGCACGCGCTGCGGCCCGAGCTCGAGCGATGCGTCGAGGGCGGCGTCGAGGCGACGCTCGCGTTCGTGACCCGCCGCGATGGCAGCGTCGGTGAGGTCAAGCTCGAGGGGAACCTGGGGCCGCGCCCCGAGGCCCTGGTCGCGTGCATGAATGCCGTGGTCAAGCCCGTGATGTTCCCGCCCTCGGAGACCGAGCTGCGGGTCGAGATGCTGCTCTCGAACGATTGACGCTCGCATCACGGCGTGACGCTGGTTACAGCGACAGGAACATGGAGACCCTGACGATGGATCTCCAGTAGCGTCGGAACGCGTGTTATCACGCGGCCCATGCGTCGCCTGGGACCTGCGGTCTTTGCTCTGCTGTTCGCTGGCTGTGGTGATGATGGCCCGGCGACACCGGACGCCCCGTCGTCCGGCGTGACCACCGAACACTGCACCTACGAGCCGGTTCCGGCGACCGCACGTGCGGGTGGGATGGTCGAAGCGGGTGCGCTGATGGCAGGCACCGCGGATCGCATCGTCGACGTGCCGGTCGGCACCGCGCTGGGTGGCTACACGGGGCGCGCGGGCTTCCTCAGCTCGGCCGGCACCGTCGACGCGCGCAAGATCAAGTTGTCGGGGACGTTCAACCCGTCGATCGGCGTGACCGTGGCGCCGCGCGCGAAGGCGCTCGTGCTCTCGGCCGGCGGCGAGACGGTCGTCCTCCTCAAGCTCGATGCGATCTTCGCGTACGAGGGCATGCTGTACGACCTCGAGCAGCGCCTCGGGCCCGAGTACTACGGCAAGGTCATGCTCGCGACGTCGCACAGCCACTCGGCGTGGGCGCAGTTCACGGGCCACGGCCCGCTCAAGCTGGGCTCCGGCCAGCTGCGCACGATCGTATATACGCGCATCCTCGATGCCCTCGAGGCGACGGCGCGCGCGGCGATCGCGGCGCGCAAGCCGGCCAAGCTCGGCGTGTATGCGACGTCCATGTTCGATCCGACCGACCAGATCAGCCGCGACCGTCGGCCCGAGAACGACGCGCTCATGGGCGGCAAGCGCAAGGACGACCACATGCGCCTGATCCGCGTCGACGGCACCGACGGTACGCCGATCGCGATCGTCCCGATCTTCGGCGAGCACCCGGTCCTCAACGGCGAAGACAACCCGTTCGCGTCGGCGGACGCGGTCGGTGGCCTCGAGCGCACGCTCGCCGAGCAGTTCGATCGCGAGGTGCTCGTGATGCACCTGCAGAGCGCCGGCGGCGACGTCTCCGCGGCAGGGCACGGTGACATCGATTGCAACAACAAGCCGGGCGATGCGAACGACCCGTGCTTCAGCTGGACCTCGGAGGAGGGCCACGGCCGCGCTGCGGTCGCGACGATGATGGATGCGTGGACACAGGCGGGCGCCCAGATGCGCGACACGATCGAGCTCGAGATGCTCACGCGCTCCGTCGAGACCGGCCCGCGTCCCGAGAACTTTGCGATCCGCGATGGCGCGCTGTCGTACGCGCCGTTCGATCTGACGCGCACGCCCGATGGCACCGTGCATGCGAGTGGCACCTCGCTCGTGTCGCCGATCGACGAGTTCAACGCGCCCGTCGGTGCGGCGCTGTGCGAGACCGAAGCGCCGATGTTCCCGGCGGCGGCGATCGAAGGTACCGAGGGCGTGCTGCCCTATGGCTCCTGCCTGCGCATCGACGTCGCGGGTGAGATCCTCGGCCCGGTGTTCAACATCGACTTCGGCGTCGACGCCACGCACCCCTCGTGCGAGAGCACGCGCACGACGGTGTCCGCGCTGCGCATCGGTGACTACGTCATCGGTACGTTACCGGGCGAGGTCACCGTCGGCATCTCGGATCTCGTGCGCGAGAAGTCGCCGTTCGGCCCTGATCGCACGATCGTCGTCGGCTACGCACAGGGCCACGTCGGCTACATGTTGCGCCCCGAGGATTGGGTGCTCGGCGGCTATGAATCGAGCATCACGTTCTGGGGCCCGCTCGAAGCCGAGATGCTGACCGAGCGCATGGTCGCGCTACTGCCGCTCGCGATGACGCCGATGCGCGAGGACGCCGCCGAGGGTGGCACGACCAAGGTCGCCACCGCGACGATCACCGACACCTTCGAGAAGGACGAGCCCGCGATGATGGCCGGCACCGTCCCGGACACGATCCCAAACGATGTGTGGTCGCGGATCGGCAAGCCGGCACAGGGCCAGCCGCTGGCCACGATCAAGCGCGTCGAGGGCATCGCAACATTCACCTGGATCGGCGACGATCCGCAGACCAGGACACCGCGCGTGACGCTGCAGCGCGAGGTCGGCAAGGGCTCGTGGCAAGCGGTCACGCGGCGCAGCGGGCGGGTCGTCGACGACGGCGAGATCGTGCTCGCCTACACCCCACAGCCGCTGCAGCGCTCGGGCCCGCAGACGCATTACTGGGTCGCGGAGTGGCAGGCGGTGCCGTGGCTCGGCGCGCCGGACCTCGACAGCCTCGCGGATCGTGGTGGCGCGCCGCTCGGCCGTTATCGCTTCCACGTCGAAGGTAGCGGCTGGTCCATCGACAGCGATCCGTTCCAGGTGGTCGGCGGCGGTGTCGCGCTGACTGCTCCCCAGCGCACCGGGGGCAACGTGCGCGTGACCGTAAACTGGCACGCACCGAAGGGCTGGCGCTTGATGGACATGGCCCTCAAGTCGAACCAGCCCATCCCCGTACGCCAGCAGACCGTGACGGTCGAGCTCCTCTCCAGCAGCGACGCCGTGTTGTCGACCGCCGAGGTCGCCACTGATACGAACGGCATCGCGCAGGTCACCGAGGTGAACACGACCGCCAAGGTCCGCGTGACCGACCGGTTCGGCAACGCGGCGGTTGTCGCGGTGCCCTGAAGAGGGTCGGACCCTAATCGCTCAACTTCAGACTCACGTACGAGGGCCTCCGGAAGCGCTAACTTGAAACCAAGTTGAGCAAGTAGGGTCCGACCCTCGTGGACGGCGGGTCACACCGTGAACTCGGCTCCCCACCTGGCGTGCGCATGCGCCCGTAATCTCGATGACTTAGTAGCTCGCAGGGCTGGCGCTTGGATTGCACCGCCCACGCGCAACACATGAGGTCGTTGCTGCTGGTCGCTGCGATCGCCGGGCTCGCCGGTTGTGAAGCCAAGGCTGCCGTCGTGTCCCGCGCCGGGGCGGGCGCCGAGGTCGCGGTCGCCAAGCCGAACGCGAAGCCGAACGCGATCGAGAGCGTGGCGATCGATGGCGACAACCTGCCCCTCGCGGTGCTGCGCGATGTGTTGACCACACGTCCGGGCGGCCAGCTCGACCCTCAGACGCTCGTCGATGATCGCACCGCACTCGAGCGAGCGCTCGCGGCGCGCGGATATCTGGCCGCGCATGTCGAGCCGGCCGAGGTGTCGTTCGCCGCCGGGAGTGCGTTCGTGACATTTCCGGTCGAGCAGGGCGCGATGTTCAAGGTTCGCTCGATCCGCGTCTCGGGCGCGACCGAGCGCGATGCGGGCGTATTGACGCTCGCGGTGGGTGATCCGGCGATCGAAGGACGCATCCAGCACGCGCGCCAGCTCCTCGCCGACCACCTGGCGCGCCGTGGCAAGCTGAAGCAGGTGTCCGTGCAGGTCACGCGCGACGAAGCGGCCGCAGCGGTCGACGTCGAGCTGATCGTTCTCTGAGCCGCGGCGCGCGAACGACCGCGTCAGGTCGGCTCGCGCCGGACTGGAAGCTGAGCGGTGGGACGATGGCGCTCGTCCTCGCGGATCTTGAATCGTCGCTCGCCGGTCTCTCGCCACCATGCTGCCCAGCGCGCGGCCGCGGCGTCGCGCTCCTTGCGCGGCAGGTCGTGGTGGTAGCCGAAATACTCGCCCGTGAGGCGACGCAGATCGGTGATCGCGTTCTCGCGGATCGCGTCGTCCTTGTGCACGAGGCCGTCGATCAGCCACTCGATGCGATGACGCTCGCGTGCATCGGTGTACCACTTGCGCCACTTGCGCTCGCTGGAGCCGAAGTCCTGTGCGGTGAGCCTGACGAGGGCGCGGCGGGCCTGGTCGCCGGCGCGATCGCTTCGCTCGATGACGCCGATCAGGTCGGGCACGGCCTCGACGTCACCTAGCTCCGTCAGCGCGACCGCCGCCGCCGCGACGACCTCCGGATCGCTCGAGTGCACCGCACGCCGCGCGCGCGCGAGGGCACTGTTGATATCCGCGATCGGATAGCCGGCGAGGGCTTCGATCGCCGAGGCGCGGACGCCGAAATCTTGATCGAACAGGCGCTCGGCAAGCGCGAACACCGCCGTGCGAGGGCGGAGCTCCGCCGTGCACACGGTGGCGAAGAACCGTACGTCCCGGTCCTGCGACGCCATCTTCTCGATCAACAGCTCCGACGCAACGGAGCCGAGCCGGATCACGAGCTCGAGAAGACCGCCGTACTGGGCGGCGCGCAGCGGGCGGCCGGTCACCGCGAACCGTTGCACCCTCAGCTGGCCGGGGAACCGCTTGTTGAGCGGCCCCATCGCTTCCATCGCGCGCTCGACGGCTTCGCGCATCGCATCGTCGGCGAAGCCCTCGCGCGAGCCCTCGATCTCGTCGAGCACGGCGTCGATCGGGCGCGTCGGCTCCGCGGGAATCGGCACCTCGACGCCCTGGTCGATGTTAGGGATCGACACTCGCTCGGGCGCGGTCCATGGCGTGCCGTCTTCTCTCACCGCATTGAACTTCTTGGTGTCGACCCTGTCGATCTCGACCTCGACCGCCGAGTTATCCACGGGCGCTCGATATCCGGCGCTCTTGTGGCGCACGATCAGGCGGCCGATCGCCTCCGACGCGGCGTGTGCGATCGGGTACAGCTCGGTGACCTCTTCCATCCGCAGCTCGGCATTCACGCGATGCGCGACGACGAGCGCGACGACGCGGTCGCGGAGCACCAGGGGCAACAGGAGCGCCGAGGGCGGCATCGTGCCACCGAGGCGGAGGGCCATTGCGTCGATGCCCGGATCGCCCGAGATGATGGGCCCGACGTGCGGCTGGTGGCTCGAGACGACTGTCCGGAAAGCGGACACCGCGTCGAGCGGGATGAGCACGGTGTTGATCGCGGTGGTGTCGATGCCGGCGTCGGCGATCGCGACGCGGCCGATCGCGGCGCCGCCCTGGACGGTGAGCAGGCCGGCCCAGCGCGTTCGGGAGCGCGCCGCGCGCAGGACCGTGAGGAACACCGTGTCGCGGTCGTCAGCGGCCGCGAGCAGCTCGCGCGCGGCGACCACGGTCAGCGGCCCGTCGCGCCCCTCCGTGGAGATCGGCTGTGTGCCGGCACCGCGCAGCGGACGCATCTGGCCACGCGAGCGCTTGGGCGGTTCGGCGATGGGGGTGGGCACGCCCGTCGGCGGTGTTGCCGCGGCGATCGGTCCACCCTCGATGATGATCGGGGCCTTCATGCCGATCAGCGTCGGCTTGCGATTCGCACCGGACTCGTTCGCCGGTGGCGCACTCGGCGCCTTGCGCGGCGGTAGCGAGCCGGCCGCGGGCAGCTGCAGCTCCGTCGGGGCCGAGGCTTCCGCCGTGGGCGCGCGCTTGATCGGAGGCTGCGCGGACGGCGTCGCGGGCAGGCGGTTCGCGGGAGGCAGCGGCTGCGTCGAGGGCCCTCCATCCGCAGTCGCCGGTGGCTTGAGCGTGCTCGGCAGCCGCGTCGTCAGGTCGGCGAGCGTGGGCGTGCGCTCGGTGACGTCGGTGACGACCGTGTCGGGGGCCGCTTCGTCGTCGTGCACCGGCCGCGGTGGCGGATTGGTCTCGACGATGATCGTCCGCGTGCGGCCGACCGGCGTCGACGTGACCTCGACGTCGAGCGCGCGCGCGAGCGTCGTGTAGCGCGCGGGCGGATCGAGCCGATAGGCGGCGGCATACACGAGGTGCCAGCGGAACTCGGGCGTGATCAGCGGCTGGAGTGGGCGGTCGAGCTGGTCTGCGAGGTCCTCGAGCTCGTTGATCTCGAGCGGCGAGCACACCAGCACGCGCACGCATTCACCGTCGAGCGCGACCGGAACAGCGCGATACCGCTCGGCGATATCGCGCGGGATCGTGGCGATCGCGGCGGGCGACAGCGAGGTGCCTTCGTCGCGCGACGCTGGTGGCAGACCCGAGGCGAGCGCGAGGTACTGCGTCAGCCGCTCCTCGGGGATCAGGCTCATCTCGAGCAGGATCGTGTCCAGGCTGCCGCCATAGATGACCTGGCGCTGGAACGCCTTTTCCATCCGCTTGACCCCGATCAGGCCATCGCGAACGAGGAGCGAGCTCAGGCGCGAGGGCATCGCCGCCTCATGCTCGGATCACGTAGGTGCCGGCGATCCAGTCCTGGAGGCCGCGCTTCTCGCTATCGACGCCCATCCACAGAAAGCCGAGGAACAGGGTCGCGACGCCCGCCAGGTAGCCGCCGCAGCGGGCCAGGCAACGCGCGGGCGATGGACGATCGCCATAGACGTCGATGATCTTGAGCTTGAGCACGCGCATACCGAGCGTGCGTCCGACGAGGATCTGGAACACGAGGAGGTAGATCATGCCGATCGCGAGCGACAGCACCATCGCCATCACGACGGCACCGTCGCCTGCGAGCACCAGGTCGATCCACATGTCGAGATCGAGCAAGCGGATGTTGCTCGGCGGTAGCGCCACGCCACCGATCTTGCTCGCGAGCAACGTGATCAGCAGCGACGCGGGGATCACGATCGCGAGATCGATCGCGGCCGCGGCGAGGCGCTTCCAGAAACCGACGACAAACACCGTCGGTGCTTCGCGGCGCGACGGGCGCACGGGCGGCTCGCTCGCGGTGGACGTCGCAGCCTTCGTGGACCTCGGCGGCGCGGACGTGTCGGCCTGGACGGGGGCGGACTCGTCGAGCATCGCGTCGATCGCGGCAGCGAGCTTCACCGCGCCGGACGCGCTCGTCGTGGGCACGGACGGCTCGCGCGCGGCGTGCAGCGGCGCGGACTCGTCGACAACTAAGGGCCCCGACGCTGGTGCCTCGCGCAACGCGGCGATCGGTGCGGTGGGTTTGTCGTCGATAGACGCCGCGATCGGCCCCGACGCGTGCTTCGCATGCGTGGGCACGGTCGTGTCCGCGTCTGCATCCGCAGCACGAACCGGTGCCGTGTCAGGCCCATCTGCCTGGTCCCGAAGCAGGGACGGCTCGCGCTCCGACATCGCCAAATTGATAGCCTGCCCGGGGCCTTGGACGCAAATACGCGGCAGGGCTAGGGTTGGCCATGATCCGACTGGCGCTGGTGGCCGCCTTGCTTGCGGCCTGTGGTGGGAAACGCGAAGAACCCCGGCGAGAGGCGCCTGCGCCGGCTCCGGTGGCCCCTACGCCGCCTGCGCCGATGGCCCCCGATGAGGCTACCCCGGTGGTCCAGGCCCCGGAGGTCTCGGCAAACCCCGTCCCGGAGGCGGCGCCGGCCCGCCGGCTGTGGACCGACAAACTCGAGGACCTCGCGACCTTCGAGGCCTACTCGACGGAGCAGGGCGGGGAGCGGTTCGCGAAGTTCGTGATCGACCTCAAGTCCGACGCCATCTACTACTTCGACGTCGACGTGTACAAAGTGCACAAGGACTTCGTCTTTCAGGAGATCTACAAGAAGCCCAAGACGAAGGAGGCCGTGCGGGTGTTCGACAAGAACTACACCGCCAACAAGGTCGATTTCATGATGTGCTACCTCGTCCACCACATCGCGCAGGACGTGTGGACGTTCGCGTTCTGGGACGGAGACCTGGCGACGGCCGAGCACGTCACCCATGCGTACAAGCGCATGAGGGAGACGTTTGTTCTCGGGGACAAGGTCAAGTTCCGCCCGGACTCGGCCTACCAGGAGAAGGTCGCCACGAAGCTCGTGGATGTCCCCTTCGTCCTCAACGACACGCTCTACAAGGCGTCCGAGTACCAGGCCTTCAACGAGGGCACCGCGGTCGGCACGCTGCGGCTCGTGCCTCCGAACGTTCCCGAGCACGACCTCACGTTCACCCCCGACGAGATCGTCGTGCTGACCACGCCGATCGCCGACATCACGCCTGTCGCCGGCATCATCTCCGAACAGTTCTCGACCCCGCTGTCGCACGTCAGTTTGCGGGCGCGTGCGTGGGGCATCCCGAATATCGGCCTGCGCGACGCCCGCAAGAAGCACGCAGACCTCGACGGCAAGCCGGTGTGGTTCGAGGCCAGGGGCGGCACGTACACGCTGCGCGCCGCGACCCCTGAAGAGGTCGCGGCCAAGCAGACGCAGGCTCGCGTCTACGCCAAGGTCGAGATTCCTGTCGCCGACGTCGTGACCAAGACCATGGCGCCGCTCGATGCGATGCGCCTCAAGGACATCACGATCTACGGCGCCAAGGCGGCCAACCTCGGCGAGATCAAGGCGGCGAAGCTACCGGGCTTCGAGGTTCCGCCCGGTTTCGGCGTGCCGTTCCACTTCTATGACGCCCACATGAAGGCCAACGGCCTCGACAAGAAGCTGGAGGCGATGCTCGCTGACCCCACCTTCCAGAAGGACGCGGCCGTGCGCAAGAAGCAGCTAGCAGCGTTCAAGCAGGCGATCATCGACGCGCCGGTCTCCGACGAGCTGCGCGCCGCGATCACCACGAACCTCGCCACGCTCGGGGACGTCGGCGTATTCGTACGCAGCTCGGGCAACGCCGAGGATCTCGAGGGCTTCAACGGCGCCGGCCTCTACGACACGGTGCCCAATCAGCGCGGCCCCGACCAAGTGTTGGCCGCGATCAAGCAGGTATGGGGCTCGACGTTCAACCACGCCGCGTTCGAGGACCGGGCGCGCGCCGGCATCGACCCCGCGAAGGTCTACAGCGGCGTGCTGGTCCAGGTAGGCGTGGCGGCGACCGCGGCTGGTGTGCTCGTAACGCGCCATCCGACCGATCCGACCGACGAGAAGAACTACACGATCAACGCCAAGAGCGGCCTCGGTATGGCGGTGGTCGACGGCAAGAAGGTCCCGGAGAGCCTGATCGTCAGCTGGTACAATCGCGGCATCCGCATCCTCAGCCGCTCTGCCGAGGACACCAAGCTCGTTTTCGACGCCCAGGGTGGCATCCGCGAGGTGCCCAACCCTGACAAGGGCAAGCCGGTCCTGACCAACCAGATGGCGATCCTGCTCGCGACCTCGGCCAAGTCGCTGACCAAGGTCTTCAAGAACGACCGGCTCGACATCGAGTGGGTGTTCGTCGGCGACAAGCTGTTCATCGTCCAGAGCCGGCCGCTGGTCGGGGAGCGCTGAGCCCGGAACGAGCCGGCTAGTCGAGTTGCCGCCCTGGCATTCGGAACAGCAATTAATTGGAATCATTGGGCTCGTAGCTGGTCAGGGGGTTGCAACCTCCCGGCAGCATGGGGCGCTTTCACGGGATCCTGGTCGCGGTCGCGATGCTCGGTGCAGCGTGCACGCACAGCGTTCGCTAGGACCGCGCGCACAGACCCGTTCGCGTGAACATCGGGTCGTCTCGGACGTCACAGAGCTCCGCATGACCGACCTCGCCACCATCCGACACGACTTCGAGGCACGCATCGAGCGGGTCCGCGGCTATGACCAGCGACGCTTGTTCAGGATCGTCGCCACATCGCAGGAGCTACTCGAGCACGAGGCGGCGACGGCGGTGCTCCTGGAGCGCGAGGATGGCTGGACGCTCATCGAGGAAGGGTTCTCGCGGGAGCTCGCGAAGATCGACGATGATGACGACGCCTGGGATCGGCTGAACCAGCTCCTTACGTCGCTGGCGAGCCGCGATCCCGAGCGGACGCTCTTCTTTCTCGAACAGGTGGACGAGCGCCTCGAGGGGCAGGCGAGGATGCTGCTCGAGATCGGGGTGGGCTCGTGTGTCAGGACGAGCACCGACGCCTCCGCAAGGGCGGTGTGTCGAATGCTCGCGCGTGGCGGTGATCCATCGGAGATGGCGTCGCGGGTCGTGGAGGCCCTGTTCCGGCGCGATGCCTTTGTAGGTTCCCAGACGCCCGCGTTGGCGGAGCTGGTTCGCGCGCTGCGGGACCTCCCTGCCGTGCGGCTCTCCGAGGGATGGCAGATCGCGCGTGTGCGCTACCTGTTCCGCCTCGGGAAGGCGAGCGCCGGCGACGCCGCGGTCCTCGTGGAGCGAATCCGCTCGCTGACGCCCGACGTGCAGCACGGCCACTACGACGCAGCGTGTGAGGTCGCGGAGATCCTCGGCGAGCTCACGATGTGCCCGGACGTGGTCGATGGACCGGCACTATCGCTCGGCAGGTTTCTCGAGATCACCGACCTGCACGTGCGCGGTGGGGTGATCGCGGCTCTATGCGTGCTCGATCCCGCGAACGCGGAACGTGCAATCGCGCCGCTCGCCGCGCTTGCCGGCAATGGAGATGGCGAGCGGCTGCTGCGGATCACGGCACGGGGGGCACTCGTGGGGCTGCGCCACGACGTGGCGGCCGTACCGGCGATGCTCGACGAGGCCGAGCGAGTCGGCTCGCTCGATCAGGTCTACTGCGCGGCGGCGCTCGCGCGCGTACCCGCCGCGATGGATGAGATGCTCGTGCCGGTGCTGGTCGCGGCTCTCGAGCGGACGCCCGAGACGGCGCTCTCCGTTCTCGACCAACTCGGGACGCGCGCGCGCACCGCCGAGGGCGCGCTCGCCAAATGGTGGCTGCAGGACGTATCCACCGATCGCGTCGCCCGAGCGCTGTGGTCGACGTCGCGGAACCTCGCGCACGTCCGCGCGACCCTCGACGAGCACGGGTTCGAGCGCGCGCGGGTCTTCGGCGATGGGCTGATCGAGCTCGTGCGCAGTGACGCGGCAGCTCGCGCTATCGTCGAGCGGGCCCTCGACGCAGACGAGGAGACGGCGGCGCGCGCGGCTGACGTCCTCCGTCGCGCGGACGTCCCGGCGGGATACCCGGCGATTCTCGAGGTGGCGCGCCGCCACGGCGCGACGCACCCTGCCGCGGGGCTGGCGGAGGACATCCTGCGCGCCGCCTGCTACCAGCACGCGCCCTGAAGCGGTCGTGCTGCTATGCGGGATACGTCGATGCCGATACCTGCTCCGCCCCGACGCGGATGAGCAGGAGATCACCAGGTCGGACGCCCCGTTCGGTGTGGCTATCGTAAAACATGACAAAAGGCTGTCAATTTGACCCGCTAACGTCGGGACCATGAAAGACAGTCGCATCGTTCACGTTCTCCTCAACGATCGCTTCGCCGACTGGGAGCCGGCCTTCTTGCTCGTCGAGCTCGCGCGGCAAGGCTGGCAGATCGTCACGGTTGGCGTCGAGCGGCGGGAGATCCGCTCGATGGGTGGGCTGGTTGTCGTGACTGACGTGACGATCGCGGACGTCGATCCCGCGACGGTCCGCACGCTGCTCGTCATCGGGAGCCCGTTGTGGGAACAGGGCGAGGTCTCGGCGGTGACGCGATTCCTGAGGGAGGTGACCGGCGCGGTGGTCGCCGCGATCTGTGGGGGCACGCTAGCCGTGGCACACGGCGGATTGCTCGCCGGCCGGCGCTACACGAGCAACGAGCCCGGCTTCGTCGGCACGCACGTGACCGGCGCACTCGGCACCTACGTCGACGCGCCCGCAGTGCGCGACGGCCGCGTCATTACTGCTGGCGGCTTCGCTCATATCGAGTACGCGGCCGAGGTGCTCGTCGCGATCGGCGCGTTGCCCGAGGCCGAGAAGGCCGGATGGGTCGGCTGGCTGCGCACCGGCGCGGCAGCCTGACGCAGCACCGTCGGATCATGGCGTGCTCGCCACGAACCGCTTCTCGATGCGGACCGTGGTGATCGCGATGCCGGTGCCGACGACATCGAGGGTCTCGTCGACGTGGATCTCGTGCGTGCATGCGTTGTAGTCCGCGAACGGCTCGAGCGGAAACGTGAACGCGCCGGGCTCGGTCTCCTCGTACACATCGGTGCGCTGGTGGGTGCCACAGGTGGTGATCATCAACGCCTGCGTGTGGCCCTCAGACAGCCCGTCGTGTCCGACCTCGAGCGCGCCCGCCGAGCGCTCGATCGGTGCAGCCGGCGCCGAGACCGCGAAGCTCTCAGGGAGGAGCATGCCCGTCGTGACGCCATCGAGCGTGACCTGGACGAACCCGGAGGCAGGACGCGGAAGCGAGACCTTGAGCGGGCCGTCGCGGAACAAGCCGAGGAACGCATCGGGGTTAATGTCGCCACCGCCGTCCGTTGCCACGTGTGCGACGCCGTCCGCGGTCACCGTCATCTCGTCGAGCGATGACACCGGACCGCACCCGAGGAACTCGCGGTCGGGGCACCCCGCGATGTGGACCTTGGAGCCGTCGTCGTAGACCACCACCCCTGCGCCACCCGGATCGAAGTCGAGCTGGATGGGTTCGATGGTGCAGGCACCGAGGGCGAGGGCGGCACACAGCAGCGAAAGCATGTTCATGCCGGAGAGCTTCAGCAGCGACCGTGCCGCCCCGTGAAACAACGATCTCAGATAGTTGGGCCACTACTGGTCGGGCCATCGACCGCCGATCACGACAACTCTGTCGTGTCAGTCCTTCACCACGATCAGCCGAGCGGGGCGAACTTCATCCCCGTGAACCCGCGCTGCGCGAGCGCCTCGACGAGGGCGCCGGAGCAAATCACCAGCGATGCGAAGCCCTCGAGCCGGAACATGACCGCCTTCGCGGTGCGGGCGTCACGCAGCACCAGCTTCTCGATGTCGTTGATCTCGCCGTAGTCGCTGAGTTGGAGCTTCGACTTCTCGATCGATCGCGTCGCGCGCGTCGAGAAGGTTGAGGACCGCGTAGCGATGCTTCTTGCGCCCCGCCTTCGTCGTGACCGTGACGGGCAGGGTTTGGAGCTGCACGCCGTGTGCGGTGAGGACTTCGACGAGCTCGTCGTTGCATACAAGCAGTAGATCGCTGTTCGGGATTGCCGAGCTCGGTGTGATGTCCGTAGGTCCCGGACCGCGAAGGTCAAGTGACGATCAGCTGCGGGTCGCGGCGCGCACGATCGCGACGGCGACCACCGGCGCAGTCTCCGCGCGCAGGATCCGCGGACCGAGGCCTACCGGAGTGAATCCAGAAAGCGTCTCGAGCTCGTTCGGTGCGAGACCGCCTTCGGGGCCGCTGACGAACGTCACGTCTGCGGCGTCGCCAGGATCGAGAACACCATCGCTCGTCGGATCGAGGACAAAGCGGGCGCCTTCGGGCAGCGAGGCGAGGGCAGAAGACAGCGAGTCCGCCCACGCGATCGACGGCACCTGCGCGCGGCCACACTGACGGGCGGCGGCGACGAGGGCCGCCTGATACTTGGCGATGCGCGCATCGCGGCGGTCGGCCTCGAGCTTCACCACTGAGCGCGCAGCCGGCCACACGAGGATCGTGTCGACGCCCACCTCGACGAGCTTCTCGAGGCAGGTGTCCATGCGATCGCCCTTGATGAGTGGGACGAGCACGCGCACGTGCGGCGGCTTGGCGACGATCACTTCGGGCGCTGAGACCGCTAACGTGGTTTCGGCGTCGCCGATGCGCACGATCGTGGCGGAGGCGCGGCGGCCTGCACCGTCGACGAGCTCGAGGCTATCACCGGTGCGCGCGCGACGAACGCGCGAGAGGTAGTGATGCTCGTCCCCGGCGATCATGAGCTCGCCGGCCACGAGGCGCGCGGGCTCGACGAAGATCCGCATCGGGCTAGCGGCGCAAGTTGACCGACGACCACTGCGGATCGTCGGTGCTCGGGCGGATACGCACGAGGCGCAGGCCCGCGGCGACGAACTCGTCGGCGACCGGCTGGGCCTGCGGTGTGAGGAGACCGGAGAGGATGATCGTGCCGCCGGGCGCCGTGCGTGCGACCAGCGCCGTCTTGAGCTCGCGCAGGACGTGCGCCTGGATGTTGGCGAGCACGAGCGGGAACTCCTCGGAGATCTCGCTGACCGGCGTGAGCGACGCGGAGATGCGATCGGCGACGCGGTTGACGGACGCGTTGTCCATCGTGGCGTCGGTGGCGAGGGGATCGTTGTCGATCGCCACGCACGTCGCCTCCGGCCACCGCTTCACCGCGGCGATCGCGAGGATGCCCGAGCCGCAACCGACATCGAGGATGCGATTGGGCGTGATGTCCCGATCGGCGAGATCCTGGATCTCCTCGAGGACGAGGCGCGTGCTCGCGTGCGTCCCGGTGCCGAACGCCATACCCGGATCGAGATCGATGACGACCTCGGAGTCGCGGGCGACGTAGGTCTCCCAGCTCGGCACGACGACGAACTGCCGGGTCAGCCGCGTGACCTTGAAGTACTTCTTCCAGGCGTCGCGCCAGATCTCCTCGGCGAGCGCATTCGCGACCCGGACTTTCGTCGGATCGACGGCGGCCCCGTTGGCCTGCCAGCGCGAGACGGCGTCGCGTGCTTGGTGGAGGGCGTCGGCCGCATCGGCCTGCGCCACCCAGAACACAATCTCGTCACCGCGCTGTTCGGTACCAGCGGCGGCAGCAGGGACTTCGGACACGATCAGCGCAGCAACGTCATCGACGTCGCTTGCACCGACCGGAACGATGATCTCGACCCAGTCCATGATGGCCTCGCCCGAAGCTCAGTAAATGAAAATGCGCGCCGCTAAGACGCGCATCAGCCCCACGATTGACCTTCGCACCGCCATTCGGCGGCGCTGCGCACCCCGGCAAGCCGGGGTTTGCTAGTGGAGACGGACGAAAGGCCTAGCGAGTCGGCGCCGGGGCAACCCGACGCTTCATCTCGCGGCGGAGGCGCTTGCGGGCCTCGCGCGTCTTCCGCTTCTTCTTGACGCTGGGCTTCTCGTAGAAGCGACGGCGCTTGAGCTCCTGCAGGATGCCCTCCTTGGACATCTTCTGCTTGAGGATCTTCATCGCCTTCTCGAGGCTGTCGCGAACCTCGACTTCGACGGGCTTTCCGAACGAGTTCTCAGTCATGGGGGACGCTGTGGGTAACCGATCAATTGTCCAGGGTCAAGCGGATCGCCTCCCCCGTCGTCGGTCGCCCGCCTTCCTAGGCCTTGTTGTGCTTGTAGAAGAGCGTGATCGTGAGGCAGTGGAACTCGGAGTCCGAGCTCTGGGTGACGATCTTGTCCACGATCTCGTGATCCGGGTGGCTACGGATCCAATCCGTGATGAGCTCGCCGAGGAGCTCGCGCTCCTTGGCCTTCGTTGCCGAGAACACCTTCACACCGGTGACATCGATCATCCGCCCATCCTCCTGAGAAGCTTGCTGCATTCGCGCCACGGCATTCACCTTCTGTTAGAGCAGCACCCCTCGGCGCTGCATCGTGTAGCGGCACTTTGACCGGTCCTTTCGTTCCAGTCAAGGCGTACAATTCCGATATCGGTGAACGCAGGGATAGCTGCGTCAACGGCTTAGCCTCATTACCTGGTTTGCAACTGTAAGTACGCGAACCAAGGTCACATCCAGTGGCGAGTGTCACCCAGGCTGGTAACGTCCGCCCTGCTTCGACACGAGACCCTGCTTCGAATCGAGAATATGGAGATCTCATGGCTCGCACTCTTCGGCTCGTGACCGCCCTCGCGGTTGCGTTCGCGCCCACGATGGCCGCGGCACAGCCCGCGCCAGCGGCCCCCGCAAAGACGCCAGCGCCAGCGCCCAAGGCACCCATATCCAAGAATGCAATCGCCAAGTTACCGGCGATCGAGACGTTCACGCTCGCCAACGGCCTGCATGTCGCAGTGTTGCCCACCGACGCCGCACCCGTGGTTGCGGTCCAGGTCTGGTACCGCGCTGGCAGCAAGGATGAGCCGCGCGATCGCCGCGGCTCGGCGCACATGTTCGAGCACATGCTGTTCAAGGGCAGCACGCACGTGCGCTCCGAGGCGCACGCGCAGTTCCTCAACAGTCTCGGCGGCTACGTCAACGCGCAGACCGACGAGGACGCGACGCACTACATCAACTCGCTTCCCGCCGACTACATGGACTTCGCGATCCAGCTCGAGGCCGAGCGGATGCGGAACCTCATGTTCCGCAAGGAAATGGTCGACACCGAGCGCGAGGTCGTGAAGGAAGAGATCCGGCAGCAGGAGAACTCGCCGGTGGCGAAGGGCTTCCTGCGCTTCCTCGAGGTCGCCTTCACGAAGCACCCGTACGCATGGACGGCGGGTGGCAACCTCAAGGACCTCGACGCGACCACCGTCGACGATCTCAAGAAGTTCTACAACGCGTACTACCAGCCCTCGAACGCGCTGCTCGTCGTCGCCGGCAAGGTGACGGTCGCGGACGTGAAAGCGTCGGCGGAGAAGTGGTTCGGCCCGATCGCGAAGGCCGCCGAGCCGCCGCGCCCCGCGAAGGATGCGCAGGAGCCAAAGCAGACGGCGAAGCGCAAGGAGGTCGTCGAGCCGGGCCAGATCGGCCTGACGCTCGTCGGGTTCCACATCCCGCCCGCGAAGGACAAGGACGTCTACGCGCTGCAAGTCTCCTCGATCATCCTCGGCGCCGGCGAGTCCTCGCGGCTCAAGCAGCGCCTCAAGAAGGTCGACCCGAAGACGAAGCGCCCGCTCGCGCTCGACGGCGGCATGGAGTCGCTGGTGCGCGAGGACCCAGGCATGACGATCGCGCTCGGCGCGTATCTCGACCCGGCGGCGGCCGACCCCGTCGAAGCCGCGATCTTCGACGAGATCGGCAAGCTCGGAAAGAACGGCCCGACGGCCGACGAGCTGCGCAAGGCCAAGAACCAGGTGCAGGCCGGCTTCGTGTTCTCCCTCGAGAATGCGCCGGGCCTCGCCGAGGCGATCGGCCGCTCGTGGATCCACACGGGTGACCCGCGCAAGTGGATGAGCGACGTCGACGAGATCGAGAAGATCACGGCTGCCGACGTGAAGCGCGTCATCAAGCAATACCTGTCGACCGAGCAAGCCACGGTCGTCGTCATTCCCCCGAAGGGGCGCTGATCATGAAGCGCGCACTCCTGTCGTTGTTCCTTGTCGCCGCCTGCGGCCCCAAGCCGACGCCGACGCCTGTTCCCACGTTGCCCGGTGACGGCGATGCCAACGTCGCCAAGCCGCAGGTCTCGAAGACGCCCGTCGTCGCGGATGCCTGGTCGGGGCGCACCGATCTGATCGCACCGCCTGCCGCCAAGGCGCCCGGCGCGGTCGAGCTGCCCGCGATCGAGCCGTTCAAGCTCAAAAACGGCCTTCAGGTCTTCGTGATCAAGAACGATCGCCTGCCCGTGGTGTCGATGCAGCTCGCCGTCCGTGCGGGTCGCATGCACGAACCCCGCGCGCGCCTCGGCGTCTCCGAGGTCACCGCGGACATGCTCGTGAAGGGCACCAAGAAGCGCGACGCGCTCGCGCTCGCCAAGGCGATCGACTTCGTCGGCGGCACCATCGGTGCCAACGCGACGTACGAGGCCACGCTGCTGTCGTGCAGCGTCCTCGCGCGCAACCAGAAGACGTGCCTCGAGCTACTGCCAGAGATGATCACGCAGCCGAGCTTCCCCGAGGCCGAGCTGACCAAGGTGCGCGAGCAGCAGGTCGCGAAGGTGCGGCAGCGGCTCGACGACGCGGGTGGCCTCGCGGCGGTGCACGTGCAGAACCTCCTGTGGGGCAACGACCACATCCGTGGCTGGGTGGACAGCGAGGCGTCGATCGGCTCGATCAAGCGCGATGACCTCGTTGCCTGGCACAAGGCATGGTTCGTCCCCGGCAACGCGATGCTCGTCGTCACCGGCGACGTCGACATGAAGAAGATCAAGGGCGACCTCGAGCGCTCGTTCGGGACGTGGGTGAAGGGCCCCGTGCCGCCGGCGCCGACCTACAAGGAGCCGGGCCTCTCGGGCAGCAAGATCCGCCTCGTCGATAAGCCGGGCCAGACCCAGACGCACATCCGCGTCGCACAGTTCGGCATCAAGCACGACGACCCGCGGTTCTTCGACTCGCTGGTGTGGAACTACACGCTCGGCGGCGGCGCGTTCAGCTCGCGCCTCATGAAGGTCGTGCGCGTCGAGGGCGGCAAGACCTACGGCGCGAGCTCGGCGTTCGATCGCAACCTCGACAAGGGCTCGTTCGTGGTGTCGACCTTCACGCGCAACGCGGAGGCGGTGAACACCACGAAGCTGCTGCTCGGCGAGATCGCGAAGATGGCCAAGGACGGGCCGACGCAGGATGAAGTCAACGCGGCCGTCTCGAACCTCGCCGGTGGGTACGGGATGCGGTTCCAGACCGCGTCCGACGTCGGTGCGGCGCTGCTCGGCGCCGAGCTGCACGGCTTCGGCAAGGAGTACCTCTCCAACTATCCGCTCGCCGTGGGCAAGGTCGACGTCGCGTCGGCGAAGCGCGCTGCGAGCGAGATCCTCGACCCCAAGGCGTACGTGATCGTGATGGTCGGCGACGCCAAGGACCTCGAGCCGCTCCTCAAGAAGGAGGGCTGGCGCTACGAGAAAGTCGCGTACACCGACCCGGTGTCGCCCGAAGCGCCGAAGGTCGAGGTGCCGGTGGATGCGAAGGCGCTCGCGGCGGCGCAGAAGGTCGTCGACGCGGCGCTCGTGGCCAAAGGCGGCAAGGCGAAGCTCACCAGCATGAAGGGCTTCAAGATGCTCGCCGAGGGCGAGACGACGATGGGCCCGCGCACCGTGAAGGTGCAGACCGAGCGCCTGTTCGTGATGCCCGACAAGATGCGCATCGACGCCACGCTCGTCGGCCTCGGCAACGTCGTCATCGGCGTCGATGGCAAGACCGGCTGGCAGCAGGCGCCCAACCCGCAGACCGGCAAGCCCGCCGTCATGGAGATCGGCCCGGGCGACTTCAAGCAGATCGAGTTCGAGCGCTGGCGCGAGCCGGAGCTGATCCTGCTGAAGGCGGCGGATCCGCAGTGGAAGGCGCGGCCGGACGCCGACATCACGCTCAACGGCAAGCCGCACAGCGTGCTGATCATGAAGTCGCCGATGTCGACCGTCGACGTCGAGCTCGCGATCGACAAGGCCACCAAGCTGGTGACCCGCACGCGCTACATCGACAGCGCGAGCGCGACGACCGAGACCGACGAGTTCGCGGACTACAAGGCGGTGAACGGGATCAAGATCGCGCACAAGCGGACCAGCACCGCGACCGGCGCGGCCGCGCGCAAGACGACGCTCGAGCTCAAGACCGTCGAGATCGATCCGCAGGTCGATCCGAAGGTGTTCGCGAAGCCCGCCGCGCCGTAGAGTCCTTCCACGAAGGCCTCGACGATCCAGAGCGTGCTCGCACGCGTACGCGCGGCCGCGGGACCCCAGTCTCTCGTGGACCTCTATGGCTCGGCGGTGTACGCACCCCAGCACGCCGCGGACGTCGACGTGCTGGTCTCGCACAAGAATGCGGAGCGCCTCGCCGCCGAGCTCGACTTCGAGCTGATCCCGACCAATCCGCCGAGGCTCCGTGGCGAGCTGCATGGCGTCGACGTCGATATCCGCGTCGTGAACGGCAACTCCGATGAGGCGCGCCGCATGCGCTTGGGCCCCCGCGATGCCGCGCTCCTCGCTGCGCAGCGCACACCAGCGTTCGACGCAGCGTGGCCGCACGTGCTCCGGTTCGTCCGGCTGCGCGCGCTGGGGACGAATGGCCTCGGCTACTTCGGCAGCATCGGGTGGGCGCTGTTGGTCGCGATCCCATTCGTTCAGGCCCTGCGCGACACCGCACCTACCGCTGCGCTCCCCGCATGGTTTCGCTGGCTCGCGAGCCTCTCGCTCGGTACGCGCGTGGGGTTCGATGGCATCCGGCGCAGTGACGGCGAACCGCTCTACATCGCGGCGCCGGCACCACCGGTGCGCGACGTCGCTCGCCTGTCGCGCCGCGCGGCGCAGCACGTGCTCGAGGAGGCGCGCGCCGCCGTGAGTGCCGCAACCTCGAACGAAGATGCGATCGGCCGTATCGTCGATATCGCACGCCACCCGCCGCCCGGGACCACGCTCGCGATCTCCGGCGACGATGAAGCCAGCCGTGGTCGCTACGAGGGTATGGCCCGTGGCCTCGTGCGCGAGCTCGAGACGCTGGGCCCGACGCGCTCGTGGGGCCGCTTCGACGTGACCTTCGGCAACGGGTGGCAGCACTGCATCACCGTCCTGCGCGCAGACCCAGCGAGAGCGCTCATCGAACACCGGCTCGCGTTATCCAACATCGACGCCATCGTCGAGGTGCGGTGAACCCGCTCGCCTGGATCACGCCGGCGGATACAGCGGCGATGCAAGCCGGTTGGCGGAGCTCGCGGCCGACGCGACGCAGAATAGATGCAGGATCAGGCCGGGCAGAAACAACGAATAGCCCGCCGTTACGACGAGGAACCACAGCAGGCCGGCGAGCGGGCGGCCCGCATAGAGCTGGCCCGCGCCGGGCAACACCAAGCTGAGCAGCGCCGCGAGGGCAGGGCTCGAGCCGCCGTAGCGCAGCGCGAGGGGCGGCCGGCGGATCAGCGCGGTCTCGAGACGCGGGTGCTGGACCTCGCGTCGCGGCGATAGCTTCTGGCGATCGGGGATCTCGTAGCGAATCGTGCCGTCCTCCTCGACCTCCATCGTGATCCGGTCGCGCGCGACGAGACGGTCGAGGACTGCCTCCGCATCTTCGATCGAGCAGTTCGCGTAGTACGCGAGCACCGACGGCGTGATCCTCGCGTCGGTGGTGTACGCGAGGTCGAGGAGTCGATGTTCGATGATCGCGGGGTCGTTGGTTCGCTCGTTCATCTAGGCCGCCTTGCGGCGCATGGCCGCCGTGATTGCCTGCTTGGTGGTCAGGAGGTCGTGCCATGGATCCTCGTCGAGCGCACCTAGCCGCTTGGGCACCGTGGTGGTGGTCAGCGTCAGCGGATCGATACCGTGTGCGAGCTCTTCCCAGCTGATCGGCACCGCGACCGGTGCGTGCGGACGAGCGCGCGGCGAGTATGGTGCAATGAACGTCGCGCCGCGGCCGTTGCGCAAGTAGTCGAGGAAGACTCTGCCCTTGCGCGCACGCTTGGCCATGTTGGTCGTGTATCTCGCCGGGTCGTCGTGCTCCATGTGCTCGACGACGATGCGCGAGAAGTCTTTCACTTCGTCCCAGTCGAGGCGCCGCTCGATGGGGACCACGACATGCAGACCCTTCCCGCCGGTGGTCTTGACCCAGCTCTCGAGCCCGAGGTCGTTCAAGCGGCCGCGCAGCTCGAAGGCGGCGAGGGCCACGCGCTCCCAGCCGAGCCCGACGTCGGGATCGAGATCGAACACGATCAGATCGGGGCGCTCGATCTTGTCGGTGTGCGAGCCCCAGGTGTGGATCTCGAGCGAGCCGAGCTGCGCGAGGGCGACGAGGCCGGGCAGGTCATCGATCTGCATGTACGTCACGTCTTTCCCGTCGCTCTCTTCGAGCGGCAGCGGCAAGACCGGTGGGGGCGAGCCCGCCAGCAGGGCCTTCTGAAAGAAGCAGTGCTTGTGATGACCGTCCGGGCACCGGACGAGTGTGAGCGGCCGGCGCGCGACGTGCGGCAGCATCCACTCGGCGACAACGGCGAGGTACGCGATCAGCTCGCCCTTGGTGATGCCCTGCTCGGGGTACAGCACCTTGTCGAGGTTGGTGAGCTCGTAGCCGAGCGGCAGCTTGGCGACCATCGCGTGCACGTCCCGCGCAGTCGCGCGCTCGAGGATCTTGGCCGTGCGCTTCTCGGCCACCGTTGGCGTCGCGGACCTATGCTTGCCGTGCCAGACGCGCGATGACTTCTTTCCAATCTGCTCGATGGTGCGACCGCTGAGCACGCTGTTCGGCTGCTCCTCGACGATGTCTATCTCCTCGTCGGCCTCTGCATCACGGCCCTTGAACAAGAGCCAGCTCTCCTGCTTGCCCTGAGGCTTGGTGCGCACGAGGTGCCAGCGGCCATGCAGCTTCTCGCCGTGCAGCGTGAACGTCAGCCGGCCCTTGGCGAGCATCGCATGCGGGTCTTCTTCCGGCTCCCACGTGCCGCGATCCCAGACGGCTACAGAACCCGCCCCGTATTCGCCCTCGGCGATCGTGCCCTCGAAATCACCGTAATCCAGTGGATGATCTTCGGTGCGTACGGCGAGCCTGCGCTCCGTAGGAGACAGGCTCGGCCCTTTCGGTACGGCCCATGACAGCAACACGCCTTCGTGCTCGAGGCGAAAGTCGTAGTGCAGCCTGCGCGCGGCGTGCTTCTGGATGACGAACGAGTTTCCTGTGGACCGGCGCGACGTGCTGCCGCGCGGCTCCGGGGTGCGCGAGAAGTCCCGCATCGAGCGGTACTTTTCGAGCTTCCGCGCGGTCGCGCTTCGGGCCATGGACCCTGGCAGTGCATCGGCGGTGCCAGCTTTGCTCAGACCGGACGCACGATCGCGGCGAGCTCGTCGACCGGTAGCGCGTTCAGCACCTGGTGCTTGCGAATGCGCGCGCGGCGCGCCATTCCGACGGCAAACCGCGCGGCCTCCAGGCCTTTGACCGAGTGCGCATCGCTCGACAGCACGAACGACAGCCCGCGTGCGGCGGCTTTGCGCGCGTTTACCGGGTCGAGATCGAGCCGATAGGGATCCCCGTTGATCTCGATCGCCACGCGCGATTCAGCGGCTGCATCGAGCACGTCATCGATGCGCAGCCTGATCGGATCGCGGCGCAAGACGAGCCTGCCGAGCGCGTGGCCCCAGATCTTGAAGAAGGGCTGCCGCATCGCCGCGACGAGCCGCGCGGTCATCGCATCCTCGTCGAGCTGGAACCGCTGGTGGACGCTCGCGATGATGACGTCGAGCTCGGGGATGATCTCGGAGGGCACGTCGATGTTGCCGTCCGCGAGAATGTCGGCCTCGGTGCCGCGCAACACGCGCGCGTCGGGATCGACGAGCGCCGCGATCTCTGCCGCCTGCTCGCGCAGCTTCTCGGCGGTGAGGCCGCTCGCGTACGTCGCCGCGGCCGAGTGATCGGTGATCGTGATCCCGTCGAAGCCGAGCTCCGCGGCGGCGCGCACCATCTCGGCGACGGTGTTGCGGCCGTCAGAGTACGTCGTGTGGCAGTGCGTCGCGATGCGGAGATCGTCGAGCGTGATGAGGTCGGCGAACGTATCGCCCGCTGCTGCCGCCTCGACCTCGTCGGTGCCGTCGCGCACCTCGGGCGGGATCCAGGGCAGCGCGAGCGCGCGATATACGTGGAGCTCGTCGGCGGCCTGGAGGATCTCGAGATCGATCCCTCGATCCGCCGCGCGCGCGCGCAGCTTCGCGACGTGCTCCGCCGAGCCGGTTGCCTTTATCTGCGCCCACCCGAGCTTCTCCGGGGGCGCGAGGTACAGCTCGGCGCGGAGACCACCGGCGAGGAAGGCGTTGATCGGCTCGCCTTCGGGGCGCGTGCGATCCACCGACGTCACGAGCGCGAACGCGGCGAGCCTCGTGACGAGCGCGTCTGGTTCGCGCGTCGCGACGGCATACGCGAGGTGGTCGATCACCTCGCTCCATCGGCGCACCGGGCCGCACAGCTCCACCGCCAGCGCGGCGGGCTCGCCACGCAGGTGCTGCGCGAGCGAGAGCGCGCTGCCTTCGGCATCGACGAGCAACACGCGGGCGCCGTTCAGGCGGCGTTCCTCGATCGCTTGGAGGACCTTCTGCTCGCTGACCTTACCGAGGCCGGGCAGCTCGCGCAGGGCACCCTTGCGGCAGAGCTCGGCGACCGTATCGAGGTCGGGCGGCGAGAACGCCTGGAAGATCTTGCGCGCCTTGAGCACGCCCACGCGCGGCAGCTGCGCCAGCTCGACCACGACCGGCGGCCACTTCGCGCGCAGGCGTTCGAGCAGCGCGCTCGTCCCGCGCCGCGCCAGCTCGGCCACCACGCGTGCCGTCGAGGGGCCCACGTTCGGCAACTCCTCGAGGCGGCCCTCGTCGATCAGCCGGTGCAGACCGTTCGCGGCTTGCACGGTGCCAGCGGCGCGCTCGTACGCGAATGCCCGATGCTTGTCGCCATCGAGCTCGTAGTAGATCGCGAGCTCGCGCAGCAAGGCAGCGATCGTCGCCGGTTCCATCGCCACGGGTGTACTGCTACCTAGCACCCGGCGTCGAGTCTCCTAGTCCTCGTAGGGCCCGTCGGCCATCACCCGATCGGCCAGGCTCGGCGGAGGCTGTGGCGGCGGGGGCGTGAACACGGGCGGGGGCGGCTCGCCTCCCAGCGGCACCACGAGGATCGGTTGTTCCTGAATGACAGCGGGCGCCTGGGTGGGCGCTGGTGCCCCAGGGCCCGGTGGTGTGATCGGCTTCCCGGGGCCCACGTTCAGCGGGACGCCGCTCGGCGATAGTCCCCGCGAGGCCATGCGCGTCGAGTCCGACGGGCCCATCGCTGTCGATTCGCCAAGCTCCGGTCCCACGGCTTGCGGGTAGCGCTGCTGGCGCGCCTCCGGCGTCGGCATGCATGCGCCGAACAGCGAGGCGATGAGGGCAAGACGGAGCACGCGCATACGTTCGGTCGTGCGAGCCGCATGCCGACCCGCGCGAGCGCGGGCGCACGGGCGCGACCGCTGTCGCCCGGAAATCTCGCTGGTACGCGAGTCGCAACACCGGCCGTCATGCCCGCACGCGCCATCGATACCGCGACGATCTCCTTCGGCCTGGTCTCGATCCCGGTGAAGGTGTTCTCGACGAACGAGCCGTCCCACGAGATTCACTTCAACCTCATCCACGAGGGCTGCGGCCAACGGCTCAAGCAGTTCTACGAGTGCCCCAAGCACGGGCGGGTCGAACGCGACGAGATGGCGAAGGGCTACGAGATCTCGCGCGGCAACTACGTCGAGCTGTCCAAGCAGGAGCTCAAGGAGCTCGAGGCGGTCGCCTCCGACGAGATCGAGGTGCGGGAGTTCGTGCCGCTCTCCGCGATCGACCCGCTCTACATCGATGCCAGCTACTACCTGGCGCCCGATCGCGGCGGCGATCGCGCGTATCGCCTGATGCGCGATGCGCTCGAGCATGCGGACCTCGCCGCCGTCGCTGCGTATGCCGCGCGCGGCAAGCAATACGTGGTGATGTTGCGACCGTTCGAGGACGGCCTCGTCATGCACCAGCTGCGGTATCTCGACGAGGTGAAGCCGTGGAGCGAGGTTGCGATGCCCACGCTCGCCAAGCCCAAGCCTGCCGAGCTCGGGATGGCCGGGAAGCTTATCGACCAGCTGCGCCACGAGGAGTTCGATCCGACTCAGTACACCGACGAGGTGAAGGGCCGCGTGCGCGATCTCATTGCCGAGAAGGCCAAGGGTGGCGAGATCGTCGCGCCCCAGGCCGAGCCGCGCCCCGAGGTGGGCGACCTGATGGCGGCCCTCAAGGCATCGCTCGGTGTGGGCGGCAAGACCGTGGAGAAGGGCAACGGTCAGCGCGCCGCGAGCAAAGGCAACGGACACCGTCGTGCTGGCAAGAGCACCGCACATCGCGCGCCGCGGACCGCGCGCGCGAAACCACACTCCTCGCGCCGGCGTCCACCGGCACACGCGTCCCGCAAGGCCGCCTAGGACCGGACCCGACGTCGTGGGCAGATCGTTGGTTAGTCGCGCAGGAGCAACTGGGCCTTGGGAAGTTGGCGCATGCGCAACTGGCGGAGGCTCTCGCGCGTGATCGACAGTGTGCGCACCGTGCGCGCCGTCTTGAGCGCGAGCACTCCGAAGAGAGGTCCCGCGATGATAATAGGGCCGGCGGCGATGATCGTGGCCACCGCGCCTCCGAGGGCCCCGAGCAGCAGCACGAGGTTGATGCTTGCGTTGCGGCGCTGACTGAGCAGGAGCTCGATCGCCTTCTCCGGGCTCTGACCGAACTCGTAGCCGCAAGAGCACTGCGTGCCGGCGTCCCCCCGAGTCGGGGAATGGCAAAGTGGGCAGGCCCCCATGCTTCGATGTTAGCGCGCGTCGCTTTGCTCTGCGCTCCAAGGCTCGCGGATGGGCAGGGAGGGCTGTCGCTGTTGAATCAAGGGCCGGCGATCGCGACGCGCTTCAGGAACGGCACCACCTGGCGTGCTGTCACGTCCTCGGCGACCGCCTCGACGCAATCACGGATGCCGCTCTGGATGTCGCGCTCGCGGGCGGGCGTGGTCGCCTTGGCCGAGCCACTGGCGGAGGCAGCCTTGTTGGCTTCCCACTTCTCGCCACCGTCCTTGCCGCCCCACGGCGCGACGCGGATCGCGACGGTGCACGCGATCTGCGCCTGCGTGCCGGACTTCTGCACGTCGACCTTCTTGATCGTCGACGCAACGATGAACGCGCGCGAGCGGCTCGACGACAGCTCGGCCTGCGTCGGCAGTCCACCGGGCCACGAGGTGGCGTAGCCGGTGCGCTCGACGTTGGTCTTCACGATCTTGGTGACGTTCGCGCTCGTCTCCTTGGGCAGCTTCTTCGACTGGTCCATCGTCGCGTCGACGTTCACGAACACCGAGGGGCGCGCCACGGCCTTCTTGCGGCGGTAAGGAGCGAGCGCCTTGAGTGACGCGGTCGCGGTCCTCTTTACCTTCGCGTCCTTGTCGAGCGTCGCGGCGCGCTCGAGGGCTTCGATGCCGAGCTCGCGCGCGTCGTCGGGCGTGCGCGCGTCGATCATGGTCTGAAGGGCGAGCGCGGAGACGCGGCGCACGGTGGCGTCGGCGTCTTGCTCGAGAGCGTTGGCGACGGCGAGGACGGCACGGGCATCGCGCGACTTCGACAGCGCGAGCGCCGCGGCAAGCCGGACCTTGTACGTCGGACCGTTCTCGAGCTGCGCGACGTTGCTATCGATGGTGTCGGCCATCGCCGTGCGCGTGCACAGCAACAAGCAAGCGGTCATGACCGCTAGCGCACGCGACATCCCCATGAACCTATCACGTACGCCAGATCGCGAACGGCGACTCGCAAATGTCGACATCTCCCACCTCGGCGCACGTGGCGAGTAGGTAGGATGCAAAGAATGTCCATCCTGGATAGCGTCCGCGTGATTGGCGCGATGGCGCGTGTGACCGCTCCCTCCCTGGTCGACATCGTCCGCGGAGATCTGCAGCGCGGGTCCGTGGATTCACGCGCGCGCTGGTTCGGGCGCCGCGTGGTCGAGCTGCTGGACATCAAGCTCACGGCGACCGGGGCCGAGCGCGTGCCTCCCGGGCGCGCGTACGTCTATATGTCGAACCACCAGAGCCACATCGACATCCCGGTGCTGTTCGCGACGCTGCCTTCGCCAACGATCCGGATGCTCGCGAAGAAGGAGCTGTTCAAGATCCCGCTGTGGGGCCGCGGGCTGCGCGCGGCGGAGTTCGTCGAGGTCGATCGCTCGAATCACGAGCGGGCCCTGCAGTCGATCGAATATGCCTCGCGCCTGATCCAGGACGGCGTCAGCGTGTACCTCGCGCCGGAGGGCACGCGCTCGCACGATGGATCGATCGGCAAGCTGAAGAAGGGCGGTTTCCACCTCGCGCTCGACACCGGGGCACCAATCGTACCCGTCGCGATCCGGGGCACGATCGACATCCTCCCCCGCGGCAGCAAGGACGCCCGTAGGGGCCAGACCGTCGAGGTGACCATCGGGGCCCCGATCGACGCGACGGGCCGTGACCTCGACGGACTCATGCGAGATGTCCGGGCTTTCCTGGTCGAGCACGTCGAAGGTCATCGAGTGGGTGATCGAGCTCATAAGTAGGGTATCCTCGAACCGTGACCTGGGTCGTCCCGCTGGCGCTCGGGGGCCTCGCTATCCTGGTGATGGCGGTGTTCACGATGCTGTCCGCCCGCAGCCGCCATCACCAGATGGTGCAGCCGGCTCAGGTGGTCGGTCCGCGGATCCTGATTCACGACATCAACGACGACCGGTGCACGGGCTGCGATGCATGTGTGGCGGTGTGTCCGACCAACGTCCTCGACCTCGTCGCGAACAAGAGCCGCGTGCTCAGGTTCCAGGACTGCATCCAGTGCGAAGCGTGCATGTTCGCATGCCCGACGGAAGCACTGGTCATGTTCCCCGAGGGCGGCATGCCGCCGCCGCTCAAGGTCCCCGAGATCGACGAGAACTTCCAGACCGCGATCCCGGGCCAATATCTGATCGGTGAGGTCGCCGGTAAGCCGCTCGTCAAGAACGCCGCCAACCTCGGCCGCGCCGTCATCGAGCACATGCTCGTTACGGGGCTGCGCCCAGGCGCGATGGGCATCAGCGCGACCGTCGTCGATGTCGCGATCATCGGCTCCGGCCCGGGCGGGTTGTCGGCTGCGCTGACCTGTATCCAGAAGGGCCTGTCGTACGTGGTCCTCGAGAAGGAGCAGCAGATCGCGTCGACGATCGCGCGCTATCCGAAGGGCAAGCTCGTGATGGCCGAGCCCTACGACACGCAGAACCTCTCGCTGCTGCCGGTGTTCGACAGCGCGAAGGAGCAGCTCATCCCGATCTGGCGCGAGCTCCTCGATCGCGTCGGCCTGCGCGTGCGGCAGGGCGAGTCGGTCGAGAGCGTGGCGCGCGCGCCCGATGGTGCCTTCGATATCCGCACCACCGTCAGTGCGTATCGCGCGCAGCGCGTGGTGCTCTCGATCGGTACGCGCGGCAAGCCACGTACGCTCCAGGTCCCGGGCGAGAACCTGCCAAAGGTGTTCAGCCTGCTCGAGGACCCGGACGAGTGGCGCGGCCGCTCGGTCCTCGTCGTCGGTGGTGGCGATAGTGCCGTCGAAGCAGCGCTCGCACTCGCAGACGCCGGCGCGAAGGTGATGATCTCGTACCGCGGTAAGGGCTTCAACCGCGCGGCCCCGAAGAACAAGCAGGCGATCGAGCAGTACACCGCCGAAGGCCGCATGAAGGCCAAGCTCAACTCGCAGGTGCTGCAGTTCGACCCCGAGTCGGTCACGCTCGCGCTCGGTGACGGCTCGCAGAAGCGCTACCCCAACGACGCGGCGTTCGTGCTCATCGGCGCGGATCCGCCGGTGCAGTGGCTCGAGAAGATGGGCGTGCGGTTCGTCGAGCGCCCGCACCAGTACCAGATGGGCAAGAGCGACGATATCGTGCGCCGGTTCGTGGCGCGCGCGATCGAGTGTCCCGAAGATGCGGCGCGCGCCGCGGCGCAGGTGCTCGGGGGCAGCGTCGGTCTCCCGCCCGCGAATCCGCTCAACCCGGTCGGGCTGCCGATGCCGATGGGTCAGCCCTCTGCACTGGTCAGCGGGCCGCGCAAGTGGCTGCGCTCGGCGACCAGCATCTTCTCGAACAAGTCGCACACGCCTCCGCCACAGCGGCAAGATCCGACGCGCCCGCCGAACACGCAGGCACCGATGCCGGGTCTCACGCCGCCTCCGGGGCGCAAGCGCCTCGACGCGCCCGTGCCGCTCTCGGAGTTTGCGCGGCGCGGACGCGACCCGAACACGACAGGAACCGGTGGCACCAACGTGCACACCGGCCACGGCCGCCGCGACGCGCTGTCGGCCGGCGAGCGCACCCGCATCCTGCGCATGCTGCGCGACGAGGGTGGTCGCCTCGCCGACGAGGACTCGCAAGTGCACATCGGAGCCGCGCCGCGCCCGAGCTCGCTCGGCTTCGACTTCGACTTCGAGGACGAGGACGAGCCGATCAACCCGCCGCCGCCGGTGGCGCGCCCTGATATTCCCGCCAAGCCAGCCGTTGTGGTCGGGCTCGCGCAAGCACAGGCGAGCAAGGGGCGCGGCAAGCGCCCGACGGCCGCACCGCCCGCGTCATCCCCGGCGCGCCGGCCCGTCCCACCCCCCTTCAATGAAGAGCCGACCCGCCAGGTCAATGACCAGCTCCTGAAGGAGCTGCGCAACGCTCCCCTCGTCGAAGCGCGCCCCGCGCCGTCGGGCAAGCCAGTTCCGCCGCCGTTCGAGCAGGAGCCGACGCGGATGGCGCAGATCGACGCGCGTGCGCTCAACTCGTCGTTCGAGGAAGCGCGGATGACCGAGATCGATCCGCATTTCGAGAAGTTCCTCTCATCGGGGCCTGCGAACGACCCCGCCGAGGTGATCGTCGACGATCTCGATCAACCGACGCAGATGGCCGATATGGATCGGTTCGCATCCCTCGAACGCCAGCGCCACGCCGCGCCGCCGGCGTCCGACGAGCGCACGCGCGCGGTCAACATCCGGCACGACGGGAGCATGTCGGATATCGACTGGGACATCGACTGAGTGGGTCTGGCCGCCGTGGCAAACCAAGGGAGATCTCCTACGATGATCGGGTGTTGGCCACCCAGATCCGACAGAAGGACTCGGTCTTCTACTTCTGTGCGTACCCTGTCGACGACATCCTCGCGAAGGCGCGCTTCATCAGTCGTTTCTACGCGGAAGGTGCGCCGAGCCTGCCGAGCGAGGAGGTGGCCGACGATGACGAGGTGGCCAAGTTCATCGCGAAGATCGAGTCGAGCGATGCGGCCTTCCAGCGCCAGCTGTCGAAGGCCAAGGTCAGCCAGATCCAGAACTTCTACGAAACGGCGGTGAGCCAGCCGCCCATCCCTGGCACCGTGCTGCTGTTCACCGACGAGACGCTCAAATTCGATCCGGTGAAGCCGTTCAATAACGTCGGCAACCTGACCGAGCCCAAGGGCAAGTACCTGATCATCGACGGCCAGCATCGGCTCGCCGCGCTGCACTTCTTCCGCCAGCAGCGCCCCGACGACGCCCGCACGATTCACGTGCCATGCGTGATCTTCGACGGCAAGAGTGAAGACTTCGCGACGGAGATGTTCGTGATCATCAACTCGACGCCGACGCGCATCAACAAGAGTCACCTCGTCGACCTCTACGAGAAGGTGTCGTGGGCGGCGCCCGACAAGAAGTTCGCCGCGCGCATCGTCGACCACCTCTATCGCGAGGCTGATAGCCCGCTTCGTTACAAGATCAATCGCCTCGGTGGCCGCAGCAAGCAGGAGAAGTGGATCCTGCAGGCCGAGCTGTTCAACGAGCTCCACCGGTGGGCATCGTCGGAGTGGAAGTCGCTTGGCAAGAAGCAGAACCTCCAGCGCGAGGCCGAGCGCTACTACGAGATCGTACGCGACTTCCTGCGCGCCGCGGAGAAGGCGTGGGGCGAGGCCTGGGGCCACCCACGCTACATGATCACGCGCCCGGTCACGCTGAAGGCGATGCTGCGCGTGTGCGCCGACCTCGCGCACGTGGATGCGTCCACTGCCTCCTCGGCCAAGGAAGACCGTGTCAAGCGGTGGGCGCGCAAGCTGGCACCCTGGGGGGCGCTGGCGCGCCAGTTCCAGGTCGACGGCTTCTACGAGCGGTTCCCCGCGAAGGGGCAAGTCGAGCGCGTGGCGCGCGTGCATCGCGAGCTCGGCAACGCTGCAAACATCGAACGGCGCGGTAAGGACCGGGACGAAGAGGACTAGCGCTACTACGCTTCACGAAGAGCTGGATGCCGGAATCGGTACGTCCGGATCGCCGGGCTGGCCAACGTGAAGGGCGCTCGGGCCCGTGGCTTCACGAGGCTTCTCGCGGTTTGCCCGCGCCAAGTTGGCGCCTCATGTGAACAATGAGCATGCCCACCGCGATCAGCATCGCGGCGAACAGAACGTAGTGCTGCACGGTAGCGACACCGGCTCGCATCCGCTGTACGTGCTGCGAGCCGTAATAGCCCACCCCAATCATGAGGGGGACGCTCAAACACGCGGCGAGTGCATCCCAGAACAAGAACCGCGATGGCTTCATCTGAGAGATGCCGGCCATCGCAAACGTCGCGGCGCGCAGGCCTGCGACGTGGCGAGCGAAGAACACGAGCCGGCCCCCGTAGCGGGCATACGCTTCCTCCAGCTTCGCGCGCCGTGCGGGCGGCAAGATCCGCTTGAACAGCTTGCGGTCGTAAGCGCGTGGGCCGAGGCGGCGTGCGGCGAAGAACAACCCCGAGTCGCCGAGCAGGGCGCCGACGAACATGAGGGGCACGGCGATTTCGGGCCGCACCACGCCGTGGTGGATCAGCACGCCCGTCGTCAGGAGCGCGGCGTCCTCGGGCAACGGCGCCCCTAGCCCGCCGATGGCGAGCCACAGAAAGACGAATACGAGCGAGCCGTGAAAGGTTGGGTCATCCACGCACGACCAAACGTTGCAATCAGGTGACCACGCGGCGTGCGCCGACGGCATACTCGACGGGTGGAGCGGGTGTATTTCACGTGGCCGGATCAGCGGGTCGCGTACGATTGTCGAGGATGCGGGGCGTGCTGCAGGGGCCACGGCATCGGGCTCGACGTCAGTGGCGGGCAGCTCGTGCAGCTGCTCGCGAAGCGCCCCGCGCTCACGCCGTTCCTCCGCCGCCGTGGCGACACCATCACCGCCTTCAACCCCCGCGATCGGTGCTGGTTCCTCGCCGATGATGGCCTGTGTCGGATCGAAACCGAGGACGGGCGCGACGCGAAGCCCGCGTCGTGCAGGTTGTTCCCCTTCAATCGCGTGTTCCGGATCGGCCGCTACACCGTCGTCGATTTCAACAGCGTGATCTGTCCGCTCGTCATCGGCGACAGCGGCGTCACGTATCGCGACGTGCACGCCGAGATCGAGCGCATTCAGGATCCCGCCATCGTCGGAACGCGCCTGCCCGCGCAGGACGCCGAGCGCGAAGGCCAGCTCTTCGTCGACGGCGAGCGCGCGATCGCGACCACGATCTTCGCGGCGCCCGGTGACCTGGCGATCGCCTGGGGTGCACAGGCGGACGCCGCGGCGCTCGACGACGAGTGCGGACAACAGCGCCGCGCGTTCGCGGCCATCGTCGGCACGCCGTGGCAAGCGCCGTCCACGGCGACCCTCACCAACGCGCTATGGCTCACGCCGTCGATACGCTTCAACGAGCTCTACGGCCCGCGCCAGTACGCGCCGCGCGGCGCGATGTCCCCCGTGCTCGCGCGCATGTGGCTCGCGTGGCTCGGATTCGCGGCCCTGGGCGAACAGCTCGCGGAGCGCGTGCTCGGCCTGCAGGAGCTTACGGCGCTGTGGTCCGAACAGGCGCCACTTCTCCACGCCGTCGCGCGGTGGGCTGATATCCCCTCTCTAAAGCCAGGCCCGATCGAGCTGCCTGGCGCCGACCAAAGCGGGATGGTGCGTTCACTGGCGCAGGCGCTGGTCGACAACCGCAAGGCCAAGCGAACGTTGGGAGCGCTGGTCGCCGAGCTTCCCGGCGATCCGACGCTGCGCGTCACCGCGCTCAAGACCGCCGAAGCGATCCTCCGCGCGGGCTTCGCTCGCTAGTTGCCCTGACCGAAGACGGGGCGCGTCAAATCGCGCGAGTAGTCGTCGCGCTCGGTGGTGTTGTCCGTGCGCTGGATCGTCGGGCCGCGACCTGCGCCCGTGGTCTGCTTCGCGGCGCAGCCGGTGGCGAATACGACAGCCAGGAGGAGAGCGAAACCGAAGGTGCGCTTCATTGCGGCCGGGAATATCCACGTAGCGAGCCAATGTAGGCACCCCGTAGTTCCTGACATTTACCTTCTCGTTGAGGTGGCAGATTGCGGCGCCGGCTTCGCTACCAGTGATCTCAGCGGTTGCCAGTGCTCACGGCAGGTTGCGCTCGCGTGCGAGGGCCGTTCGTCCGTTTGGTTCTTCTGGGAAGTCTCGATGGGTCGGCTCTTTTCCGTGTGCTCCTTGATGTTGGCGCTCGCTCCCGCCGCTGCTCTCGCGCAGGTGGCGCCGTATCCGCCGCCGCCGAACCCCTATCCGCCGCAGTAGCCGCAGCAGTACCCGCAGCAGCCGCAGCAGTGCTACCCGCAGCAGTTCTCGGCGCAGCAGGGCTAGCGATCCGGGCGTGCGCTAACCGGTGGCTTCATCGGTCCCAGCGCGCAGTACTGGGTCAACGACAAGTTCTGGGTTGGCGGCGGCATCGGCCTCGGCATCCTCGCCGTGTCGAATGATTACGGCGACGAGGCCTCCGAGTGCGGCTTCGGCGTCGATTTGCGCGCGGGCTACACGTTCTCGACGTCGTCGGAGAACACGTTCAACCTCTCGCTCGAGCTAACGCCGTCGGCCTACGAGGGTGGTGACCTCACGGGCGTTGGCGTGCTGTTCGGCTATCAGCACTTCTGATCGCTGCCCGGGGTGATCGATCCGTCGCGCACGTCCCACCAGTCGGGGACGTAGAAGCCCACGGGACAGAAGCCTGAACCCGGCGCGTCTTCCGCTTCTTCGGCAATGACCGTGCCGGTGGCGAGATCGAGCACGGCGGTGCGCGTGTAGTTGC
>JANRKM010000254.1:0-51509 GCA_033763475.1 Kofleriaceae bacterium | reverse complement strand
CCGGAGCCTGACCGTCCAGATCGGGCACGGGCAAGGGCACGGGCACGGGCACGGGGCAGGTCGCTGCAAACGCGGCTGCGCCGCGTTTGTCAGCGTCCTGCTAGGCAGGGCGAGCCGGCCGAAGCGGCTCGGAGGAGTTAGTCGGCCTTCGGTTACGACGCGGTCGGAACCGTGAGCGTGTCCTGGCCCTTCTGCCAGTTGCACGGGCACAGCTCGTCGGTCTGCAGCGCGTCGAGCACGCGGAGCACCTCGGCCGGGTTACGACCCACCGAGAGGTCGTTCACCGAGACGAAGCGGATGATGTTCTGCGGATCGACGATGAACGTCGCGCGAAGGCAGACGCCCTCCTGCTTGTCGAGGATGCCGAGCGACTGCGAGAGGTCGCGCTTGAGGTCGGCGAGCATCGGGAACGGAAGCTCGCGCAGATCTTCGTGGCTGTTGCGCCACGCGAGGTGGACGAACTCGCTGTCGGTCGAGACGCCGACGACCTGGGCATCGCGGTCCGCGAACTCGCGGTTCAGCTTGCCGAACGCAGCGATCTCCGTCGGGCAGACGAACGTGAAGTCCTTGGGCCAGAAGAAGTAGACCTTCCACTTACCGGGATAGCTGGCCTCGGTGAGCTCGGCGAAGTGCTTGTTGGGCTGGACAGCCTTGGCGGCAAAGGCGGGGAACGTATCTCCGATGGTGAGCATTACAGCGACTCCTGATGGGTTGGGTGAAGCCACTGTGCGGTCTGCTAACTGATAAGTCCATTAGCGTAGACCGATAGATGTGATAAGCATCGCCTATCATGGAACGCCCATCGATTCGCCAGCTCGAAAGCCTCGTGGCCGTCGCGGAGCACGGCAGCTTCCGGCGGGCGGCGACCAGTCTGGGGATCTCGCAGCCCGCGCTCTCGGCACAGATCCAGGCGGCGGAGACCTTGCTCGGCGTGCAGGTGTTCGAGCGTGACCGCCGGAGCGTCCTCGTCACCCCCGCGGGGGAAGATGTGGTGGGACGCGCGCGCGAGGCGCTCATCGCGATCGATGCGGTCGCGGACGCCGCGCGCCGGCGTGGTGAGCCGCTCGTCGGTTCGCTGCGTCTCGGCGTCATTCCGACGGTGGCGCCCTACTGGTTGCCCCCGGTGTTGCCGACGGTGCGCAAGGCGTTTCCGCGGCTCGAGCTGATCTTGCGCGAGGACCAGACCTCCCGCCTGCTCGCCCAGCTGAGCGCCGGGCAGCTCGATGCCGCGTTCCTCGCGATCCCCGTCGATGGAGATTTCACGACGGCGGAGATCGCGCGTGAAGGCTTCGTCCTCGCTGCCCCCCGGGGCGCAGAGCTGGCGGCCAAGCGCCGCGTCAGCGAGCGCGACCTCGACGATCAGGTCGTGCTGTTGCTCGAGGACGGCCACTGCCTGCGTGACCAGGCGCTCGAGGTGTGCTCGCGCAGTGGCGCCGTCGAAGCGATGGAGGTGCGCGCGACGAGCCTCCCCACGCTGGTGCAGATGGTCGCGGGCGGCCTCGGCGTCACGCTGTTGCCCGAAGCGGCGGCGCAGGCCCTCGTCCAACCCAAGGGGCCGGTCGCGCTCGCGCCGTTCGCGCGCCCTGTCCCCGGCCGTACGCTCGGTCTCGCGTGGCGCACGTCGTCGGCGCGCCTGCGCGAGTTCCGCTTGCTCGCGGAGGCGATGCGCGGCGCCGCCGACGAGTTCCTCGCCAAGCTGCGCAAGGCGTAGCGAGGCACGCGCGCATCGCGGTGCGGCGCTAGCGCGTCACGTGGACGCGCATCCGCAGCCCGAGCGGCAGCTCGACGCCCGGCGCACCCTCGAACGAGGCGAGCACTTCGAGGACGCGGGTATCGACACGGGCGCGCGGGTCGTCATCGCGCACGAGCTTGCGACCGAGCTCGCGCGTGATCTTGGTGATCTTGACCGGGAACGTGCGCTGGCCGAAGGCATCCGCTGTCGCGTAGGCGATCTGCCCGAGCTTGATCGCCGCGACGTCGGCCTCGTCGATCTCGGCGCGGATCTCGAGCTGCCGTAGATCGGCGAGGGTGACCACGGTGACCGGGGCGGTGAGCGAGACGATCGCGCCGACCTCCGCCGTGCGGCGCAGAATGACCCCATCGCTCGGGGCACGCAGCAAGGTCTGATCGAGGGCGACCTTCGCGGCCTCGACCTCCGCCTGCGCGAGCGCGATCTGCGCCGAGGCCTCTTCGATCTGCTCGAGGCGCGTCCCCTTCGCGAGCGACTGGTAGCGCGCGGTCGCGGCGTGCGCCTGCGCCTTGGCCACGCGCGCGGCCGCGCTGTCGGCTTCGACGAGGGAGCTGGTGACCGCGCCGGTCCTCCCGAGCGTCTCGCTGCGCACCTGCTCGGCATCGCGGTGCGACGCAGCGGCGGCCGCCGCCTCGGCCTCGGCGCGGGCAGCGGCGACATCTTCGTTGCGCGGGCCGCGTCGTGCGAGGGCGTAGCGTGCCTTCGCCTGTGCGAGCACGGCCTCTGCCGCGGCGACGCGCGCATGCGCGAGCCGATCGTCGAGCCGCGCGAGGACCTGGCCCGCTTTCACCGTATCCCCCTCGTCGACCTCAATCGATGCGATGCGCCCGGCGGTCTCGAAGCCGAGTTGCACCGGGTCGCGTACCGGCTCCACGCGACCGGGCGCGACCAGCGTGGGCGCGGGCGCCAGCTGCACGTCGGGTTGCGCGGCGGCGGGGGTGGTCTGGCGGCCGAGCCACCACGTTCCACCAGCGGCGAGAGGAAGGACGACGAGCGCAGACTTGAGCAGCTTGTTCATGACGGCTCCTTGGCAGCTTTCTACCTACGCCGCGCCCGTTGGCGACGCCGCGCGCTCGACGTTCGTCGAGCTTGTGATGGACTGAATGAGGCCGTCCTCGACGCGGACGACACGGTCGGCAAAGCGCTCGAGGCGCGGATCATGCGTGACGACAACAACGGCGCGGCCGGCCGAGCTCGCGAGCTCGCGCAGCAGCTCCATCACCGAGAGCGCTGTCTTGGTATCGAGCGCGGCCGTCGGTTCATCTCCGACCAGGATCGGCGGGTTGCCACCGAGCGCCCGCGCGATCGCGACGCGCTGCTTCTGGCCGCCCGAAAGATCGGCGGGCAGATGATGGATGCGCGTGCCGAGTCCGACCATCTCGAGCAATCGGCGCGCCTCGCCCTTGGGATCCTTGCGGCGCGGATCCTTCATCTGGATCGCCATCGCCACGTTCTCGAGCGCGGACAGGGCAGGGAACAGATTGAAGCCCTGAAACACGAAGCCGAAGTTGCGCGCGCGCAGACCGGGCAGCGCGCGTTCGCCGAGGCCGGCGACGTTCTTGCCCTCGATCCAGACCTCACCCGCGGACGGCGTGAGCAACAGGCCAAGGATCGAGATCAGCGTCGTCTTGCCGGAGCCCGACGGGCCCTCGATCAGCGTGACCTCGCCAGCGCGGAGATCGAGCGTCGCGTCGCGCAATGCCGTCACCGCGTTCTCGCCGGTGCCGTACGTCTTGCCGACGCCGACCAGGCGCGCGAGCGATTCTTGGGGAGACAGAGAGCGTGCGAGCGCAGGCAGCATGACGTCCTCCTAGGCCTTGAACACCGATGCGGGGTCGAGGCGCAGCACCTTGACGATCGACAGCAGCGCGGCGAACGCACACATGACCGTCGTGATCACGAGCGTCGCGGTGTACAGCGCGGGCGAGAGCGCCACCGTCAGGTTCGCCCCCTTCATCGCGGCGCGCATGCCCATCGCCATCGGCGCACCGGCGATGAAGCCGAGCGCCGCCGAGATCATCGCCTGCGACAGGATCACGCGGACCACGGCGCTGTTCTTCGCGCCCATCGCCTTCAGCGTTCCGTACTCGCGGATGTACTGCAGCGTGCCGCTGTACAGGATCTGCCCGACCACGACGAAGCCGACGATGATGCCGAGCACGGCGGTCGTGAAGAAGCCGGCGCCCACACCGGTGCGCGTCGACCAGTACGAGCGCGTGCGCGCCGACATCTCCTGGGTGGTGTACGCGGCGAGGTGCGGCAGCGCGTTGATCCGCGCCTGCACGTCGGCGACCGCGACGCCAGGCGCGACCTTGACGAGCACGTAGGTCACCGGCTCGCCGCCGAGCTGCGGCAGGAAGCTGCGCGCGCTCTTGATGTCGGTGAACACGATCGGCGAGGTCGTGAACGAACGGATGCCGGATGTCATCGCCACGACCTCCGCGCGCACCCCCGAGATCTCGCTGACGTGCCCGACGTGATCGATGAACAGCTTCTCGTATTCCGTCTTGTCGATCGCGATCGCACCAGGCTCCGCGAGCCGGCGTGCATCGCCCTCGACCACGTTCCACGGTCCGAGCAACGGACGTTTGCCGGGCGCGGTCTCGACACCGACCACCTGCGCGCCGAGATCGCCGCCGTTCGCGAGCTTGAACTGCGAGAAGTTGATGAGCACGCGGTCGGCCTGGTCGACACCCTCGACCGACGCGACCTTGTAATAGGTGCGCTCGTCGAATGGCGTCGCGAACTCGAACGACTCGTTGCTCTTCTTGCCGACCCAGATGTCTGCGCGACTCGCGTCGATGATCGACGACGCCGTGTCCATGAAGCCGAAGTACAGTCCCACCTGGACCAGCACCAGCATCACCGACACGGACACGCCCGCGATGGCCACCACGAACCGAAGGCGGTCGTGCAGAAGGAGCTTGCGAGCCAGCGTCCACATGCCGGCCACCTACAGCAGCCCCCGTGCCGGCGTGCAGTCCCAGTTTTCGCGGGCTTACGCGGCCGTTGGCGGTAACGGACCGTTACCTTCGAACATTTCGTTCCGCAGGAGCCGTAGGATGCGGCTGCGTGCCGCACTACGTGACGTTCCTGCTCGATCTCGCGGGCAGCGGAGAGAACCGCGCGATTGCCGAGACTGTTCGCACGGCCCCTGATCCCGAGGCGCGACCGAAAACCGCCTTCGTGTGGAAGGTGGTCTGCGACGCTGCGGGGCACGTGGTGGTGTCGGCGCTCGAGAAGAAGAAGCTCGTGGTGATCGGGACGGCCCGATGGGCGGGGACGGAGCTGACGTCGCTCAAGCAGCGCGCTCCGGGCACGCCAACCGGGTATCAGTGGAACCTGGTCGAGAAGGCCCTGCTCGCCGAGCAGGCGAAGCGCTTCCTGGACGTGCCCGACCACGCAGGGCCGACGGAGGACATCGAGGCGATCGAGCGGCAGCTGGTCGCGAGGGAGCGCGACTGGACCGAGGGCGAGGTCGCGGAGAGCGAGAACAAGCCGGTGCGGGAGACCGACCAGCCGGCGTATCGAGCGCAGCGTCGGAAGCGCCTCGTACGCGCGTTCGCATCCCTGGGTGGCACGCTCGCGGCGATTGGCGTGCTCACCGCGCTGTCGATGAGTCGCAAGCCCGAGGCGAAGGCACCCGCGCCCGCGCCGCCGCCACCCTCTCCTGTGGTCGCCGATCCACCTCCACCTCCACCTGCACCTCCACCACCAACGCCCGCGCAGACACCCGAGGAGAGGGTCACGACCGCGACCACGCTCGACGAGGCGATCGCCCTCGCGAAGCCCGCGATGTCGGACTCCGACGACGAGGTTAGTCCCGGAGCGGCACTGCTCGCGCGCTATGCACGGATGCAGTGGTCCGACGTGAGCGTGCAGGCGGAGACGTCGCTGCCGCTCGTGCTCAAGGATCCCGAGGTGGAGCGCGGGAAGCGGCTGTGCGTCGACGGCGAGATCGAGCGGATCGAGCGCCGCGACCTCGACAAGCGCAAGCTGTTCGTCGGGCGCCTCCACACCGCCGAGGGCGATGCGGTCGAGTTCGTCGCTGTCGGCACGACCGGTCAGCTCGTGAAGCGCTCGAAGAGCAAGTTCTGCGGCGTGGTGATCGGACGCGCCCGCGGTGCGGCGAAGCTGGTGGGCATGTTCGACCTGCCCGAAAACCAGTCGCCGCTCGTCGAGCAGTAGCCTGGCTCAGGCCGTCGGCAACAGGACGGTGAACGTCGAGCCTTCACCGGGCGTCGAGCGCACGCGAATGTCCCCGCCATGCGCGCGCACGACCTTGTGGCAGATCGCGAGGCCGAGGCCGGTGCCATCGGGGCGCGTCGTGAAGAACGGTTCGAAGATGCGCGGGAGGTCGTCGGCGCCGATGCCGCGGCCGCGGTCCTCGACCTCGATCGCGATCTGGCCCTCGTTGGCAGCGGCGCGCACGGTGATCTCGGCGCCGGGCTTGGACGCGTCGGCGGCATTGCCGACGAGGTTCGCGAGGACCTGGCGCAGGCGATCCGGATCGCCGTGGACGGTGAGGTCGCGGGCGGGCTCGTAGCGCAACGCGAGGCCGCGCTCGGACAGCACGCGCACGAGGCCCTTGGCGGCATTCTCGAGCAACTCGCCGACGTCGATCTCTTCGGCGGCGAGCTTCACCGGCTTGGCGAAGTCGAGGATCTCCGCGACGGACTTGTCGAGGCGCGCGAGCTCCTCGAGCGCGATGTCGAGGTGCTCGCGATCGTCGTCGGGGAGCTGCAGCTTGCGGCGCAGGATCTGGACGTTGAGCGAGATGCTGGTGAGCGGTGTGCGAATGTCATGCGCGATCGCGGCGGCGAACTGACCGAGCGCGGCGAGGCGACGCGCGTCCTCGAGATCGGAGACCGCCTGCGCGCGCTCGACGGACAACGCGACGCGCGCTGCGAGGTCGCGGGCAACGAGGTACGTGTCGCGATCGACGATGCCGCCGCTGATGTAGAACGCACCGACCAGCGCGCGCTCGGCACCGAATGCCGGCACGATGAAACACGCGGGCAGGTCCTTCTGCTCGTCGCTGCGCAGCATGCTGTCGCGGTTCAAGGAGCTCGCGATGTTCTCGGGGACCTCGACCGCGCGCACCCAGCGCACCGTCGAGCCTTCGCCGAAGGTCGAGATGCGCTTGCTTGCCTCGGCGATCGCGGAGGCCGCGTCGGCGGGGAGTGGATCGCCCTGGACGTTGAGCCGGCGCGCGCGGCGTTCGTCGAGGCCCGCGAGCACGCGACGTTCCACGCGCGGATAGAGCTTCCAGCCAGCAGCGGTGAGTACGAGCGGAACGAGCGAGGCGCCGACGAGCGCGAGCAGCTGGAACTGCCCGGGCTCGACGAAGGTTAGCGAGGCCCAGATCGCGCCTCCCGCACCGAGCATCACGAACATCGCGATCGACGAGATGGTGACGACCTCGGCGGCGGCGTTCTGTAGCGAGAACAGCTCGGTGCGCAACACGGCGGTGCCGATCACGACGAACGCGATCGTCGTCGACACGGTGGTGTCGAGCCAGATCGCCTCCTCGAGGAGTCCGAACAGCGGCGCGACGCAATACGTGACCAAGCCCGATAACCAGCGCAACGACAGCATCGCGATCACGATCCGCGCGTCGCGTTGCGGGGTCCGCCGATAGGCCGCCGCACATAGCACGAGCAAGACGAGCGACGAGGGCAGCAGATAGAACAGCTCGATCGCCGAGTTGGTGCCCCAGGGGCCATCGAAGTCTACCCGGGCGAGCACGAGGGCGAGCACGCTCCAGCCGATCACGAGCGAGCGCCAGCGCCACCTCATGGGCGCGCGGTTGGGGAATGCCGTGATGAACTCGTAGGTCAGCACGGACAGGAGAATCGCCGCCAGCGTGCACGGAATGAGGACCGGCATCGACACCATCGAGCCACCCGTGAGGACGTTGAGGCCGCGCCACGCGGTCATCAGCGCGTCGACGAGCACGAGGACGCCGAACCACAGCGTGTCGTGCCGTGCGGGGTCGCGCAGCATCAGCCCGGCATACGCACAGCCGATGGTCGCGATCGCGAGCGGGATGAGACCGACAGCGTTCACGTCGGCTCGTCCTTGCGCAGCCCGTACTCCTCGATCTTCCTGTCGAGCGTGGGCCGGCTGATGTCGAGAATCGCGCATGCGCGCCGCTTGTTCCACTCGGTGCGCGCGAGCACGCGGCGGATATGCGCGCGCTCGATCTCGCGTAGAGTCGGCAAAGTACCGTCGGCATCGGTCTCCGCGCCGTGACTGGCCGCATCAGCGCCGAGCGCATCGGCACCGATCTGCAGCAGCGTCTCGTCGAGGACGTCGGTCTTCGCGAGCACGACCGCGCGGGTGAGCATGTTCTCGAGCTCGCGCACGTTGCCGGGCCACGCGTACGCGCCGAGGCGGGCGAGGGCGGTGGGGGTGACGTAGCGGACCGCCTTGCCGAGGTCGCGATTGATCTTGGACAGCAGGCCCTCGACGAGCAGCGGGATGTCACTCGCACGCTCGCGCAGTGGCGGCAGCGCGATCTCGACGACGCGCAGACGGTAATAGAGGTCTTCGCGAAACGTCCCCTTGGCGACCATCGCCTGCAGGTCGCGGTGCGTCGCTGCGATCACACGCGCCTCGAGCGGCAACGCCTTGGCATCGCCGACGCGCTCGAACGTGCGCTCCTGCAGCACGCGCAGCAGCTTTGCCTGCAGCTCGAGTGGAATCTCCGCGATCTCGTCGAGGAACAGCGTGCCTTTGCCCGCGAGCTCGAACCGACCCGGGCGATCCGCGACGGCACCGGTGAACGCGCCCTTCACGTGCCCGAATAGCTCGCTCTCGAGGACGCCGGGGGCGAGCGCGGTGCAGTTCACCGCAACGAACGGCCGCTCGCTGTCGGCGGAAGACAGATGGATCGCGCGCGCGACGAGCTCCTTGCCCGTGCCGGACTCGCCCGCGATCAGCACGGGCGCCTTGGTCGTGGAGACGGCACCGATCTGCTTCCACACATCGCGGATGGCGGCGCTCTTGCCGAGGATGTCGCCGATCTGATAGCCGCGCTCGCGCAGCACGAGCTCTTGCAGCTGATCGCGCGAGGCACGGCTGTCGAGCGCGAGCTTCACGACGTCGCGCAAGCGGTCGATGTCGACCGGCTTCACCAGGTATTCGTAGGCGCCGAGCTGGATCGCCTTGACCGTGGCCTGCATGTCGTCGCGCGCGGTGACCACCACGACCGCGGGCGGCCGCGCGTGGCCGGCGAGGGAGGTCAACACGTCGAAGCCGCTGCCGCCGGGCAGGCCGAGGTCGAGCAGCATGAGGTCCGCGTCGCCGGCGACCGCGATCGCCCCCGGGGCGTCCTGCGCGGTCGTCACGGCGTAGCCCTCGCTGCCGAGGAACTTCTCGAGCGTCCGCCGGATGGAGCGATCGTCGTCCACGATCAGGATGCGCGAGGTGGTCATGCGTGGCGTGCCCTGCTCGTCCACGCCCCATGCCAGCGCAAGCTACTGACTTCCGTGGGCGGAACCCAACCAGGGTAACGAAACGTTGCCAGCTGCGTGAACGAGACGATCGCGGATAGACGTTGACAGTGTCATATAACAGTGTCATATAAAGTGAGTGGCCGAGCAGTGGACTCTCTCCGATTTCGTCGCGATCGCCGCCGAGCGGATTGCAGCGCTCCCCGCGCCCAAGAACGGCCAGGTGAGGGCGGTCCCCGACGAACGGACGGTCCGCTACTACGGGACGCTCGGCCTCCTCGACAAGCCGATGCTTCAGGGGCGGACCGCGCTTTATGGGCCGCGTCAGCTCGCGCAGGTGATCGCGATCAAGCGCCTGCAGTCCACCGGCCGCAGCCTCGCGGAGATCCAGGCGCTCTGGCCCACGCTCGACGACGCGTCGCTGCGCCGGATGTCGGGGGTCGACGTGAAGGGTAAGGTGACGGCGCCCGCGCGCAAAGAATTCTGGAAGCAGACCGCGGCGCCGGCGCCGGCGCCTGCGTCAGCGCCAGTTACTGCACCGGTCCCTGCACCTGCGGCGCTCCCGCCGCTCGAGCTGCGCATCGCACTCGCGCGCAACGTTGGTCTCGTGGTGACGCCGTCCGCCGACGGCGCATTCGCTCTCACTTCCGCCGATGCCGACGCGATTCGCGCTGCCGCGGCACCGCTCGTAGCCGAGCTGGCACGACGCCAGCTCACCCCGCACGCTGGGGAGGAGGAACCATGACTGCACTGCCGATGGTGTTGATGACGGATGACGAGGTGGCGCGCTTCGGGCGTGATCCCGACGCCGGATACGGAGCGCTCGCGACTCCGCGTGGCCTGCTGCCGCTGACGGCGATGGCCGTCGATGCACGCGTGGCAGGTGTGGTTGCATCCGTCGAGGTCGCGCAGACGTTCGTGAACACGACGGGCGTGGCGATCGAGGCCACGTACATCTTCCCGCTGCCCGACCGCGCGGCCGTGCGGAGGTTCCAGATGGAAGTGGCGGGACGCGTGATCGAAGGTGTCGTCGACGAGCGTGGCGCAGCACGGCAGCAGTACGACGAGGCGATCGCGGCCGGGCACCGCGCGGCGATCACCGAAGAAGAGCGGCCCGGCGTGTTCACGCTGCGCGTCGGCAACTTGATGCCCGGCGAGACTGCGACCGTGAAGCTCGCGCTCGTCGGTGCGCTTCCCGTCGACGATGGCGAGGCCACGTTCCGGTTTCCCCTCGTGGTCGCGCCGCGTTACATCCCGGGCACGTGGCTGGGTGGCGACCAGGCAGGCCTCGGCACCGCGGCCGATACCGACCTCGTCCCCGATGCCTCGCGGATCTCGCCGCCGGTTCTCCTCCCCGGTTGTGCGAATCCCGTGCGCCTCGCGCTCCGCGTCGCGATCGAAGATCACACCGCGCGCGACGTGCGCTCGAGCCTGCATGCCGTGACCACGACGCTGCGCGATGCGCACGTCGTCGAGGTCCAGCCGGGCGAACGGCTCGACCGCGACTTCATCCTGCGCTGGCGCGTCGACGGTGCAGCGCTGCGCTCGACGCTCGTGTGCCAGGATGATGCCGACGGCAACGCTGGCACGTTTGCGCTCACGCTCGTGCCGCCGAGCACGACCACGCTCGCCACGAAGCCGCGCGATGTGGTGTTCGTGCTGGATCGCTCCGGCTCGATGGGCGGCTGGAAGATGGTGGCAGCGCGGCGCGCGGCCGCGCGCATGATCGACTCGCTGACCTCGCGCGATCGCTTCACGGCGATCGCTTTCGACAACGTGTGCGAGCTCGTTCCGAGTGGCGGCCTCGCCGAGGCGACAGACCGCAATCGGTTCCGCGCCGTCGAGGCGCTCGCGAAGATCGACGCCCGCGGTGGCACCGAGCTCATGCAGCCGCTGCGCATGGCGATCGATCAGCTCGCTGGCGGCACGCTCGATCGCGAGCGCGTCATCGTGCTCGTCACCGACGGCCAGGTTGGCAACGAGGATCACATCCTGCGCGAGATCTCGGGCTCGCTCCGCGGCATCAAGGTGTTCAGCCTCGGCATCGACCAGGCGGTGAATGCCGCGTTCCTGCGCCGCCTCGCCGCTGCCGGTGGTGGGCTCTGCGAGCTCGTCGAGTCCGAGGATCGGCTCGATGCGGTGATGGCCAAGGTGCATCGCCGGATCGGTACCCCGGTGGCGACCGAGCTCTCGCTCGAGGCAAAGGGGCTCATCGTCGAGCGGACGCGTGTTTCGCCCGCGAAGCTGCCCGATGTCTACGCGGGGGCTCCCGTCACGATCTTCGGGCGCTATCGCGGGCGTGCACCGGCGGATGCCACCATCGAGCTCGTCGGCACCACGCTCGGCGATCCGTTGCGGCTCGTGGTTGCGCGCGGGCCCGCGAGCGATGCATCGACATGGCTCGGCGCGTGCTGGGCGCGCGCGCGGATTCGCGACCTCGAGGATCAGTACGCCGCGGGTGCGCGCGGTGAGCTCGAGAACGAAGTCGTCGAGACCTCCAAACGGTTCGGCGTGCTATCGCGCTTCACGGCCTACCTGGCTGTCGATCGCAGCCAGATCGCCAACCCCGGTGGGCGGCTGCTTCAAGCGGTGCATCCGGTCGAGGCACCCGCGGGCTGGGACATGGCAGCTGCCCCGGGCGCGGCGCCGATGCGCCACAAGATCAGCGCAGGCGTCGTCGCATCGATCGCGCCGCCACCGCCACCGATGGCACCGATGGCTCCGATGGCACCGATGGCCTCGATGCCGATGCCGTCGATGCCGGGGCCGGCGATGCCGAGCGGCGCAAGCGCTGGGCATGTGCGTGGGGCGGGTGGTGGAGGCAGGGCGACGAACAAGACCACGAGCATGCGGTCCGCGCCGATGCCTGCGCTCAGGCAAGCCGAGAAGAGCGAGGACGTCATGCCGGAGGACCGCGACGAGGGTGGCGCTGCGACGACGGCCTACCTCGTGACGCTCGCGACCCTCGCGCGCGAGCTCGACGCCCAGGCGCGCGGACGCGCCGATGCCGCATCGATCCGCGTACTGCGTCAGCGCCTCGCCGAGTGGGTCGAGGACGTGCGCTCGGTCGGCAGCGACACCAAGCTCGCCGCCGCCGTCGAGGAGCTGGTGCGGCGGCTGTCGGCCGCCCTCGCAGGCACGTCGCTCGCGAGTGATGCCCTGGCCATCGCGGGCGAGCTCGCGGCTCTCGCGGCCGGAGCGCCGCCGACGGCCCCGAAGCCGTCGCATCGAGTGGCGTTCTGGAAGTAGCACTGCTACGACGAGGTGTGCGCAGCGCCTGCCTCGTCGTAGCCGTGGTCGCGGGCGCGTGCTCGCCCTCGTCGCCGCCGGAGCCCGCTGCCCCTGTTGCGACGGCCCCGCCCTCCGCCCCGCGACTACCACCGGCCGTGGTGATCGACGCGCCTGTCGTCACTGCGCCCGTCGATGCCATACCAGCGCCGGCGATCGTCGATGCGCCGATCAGGTGGAACGCCGAGCGCGAGAAGCTCACGCTCGAGTACCGCCGTCGCCACGTCGATCCGGCCGCTACCGACGTGACCATCACGCCACGCGCGATCGTCCTCCACTACACCGGTGGGAGCTCGGCGAAGGGCACGCGCTCGTACTTCGACAACATCCGCATCGAGGCGGAGCGCAAGCAACTCGCTGCCGCCGGTGCGGTCAACGTGTCCTCGCATTACCTCGTCGATCGCGACGGGACCATCTACCGCCTCCAGCCCGACACGCGCTTCGCGCGTCACTGCATCGGTCTCAATCACCTCGCGATCGGCGTCGAGAACGTGGGTGACGGCAACAAGTGGCCGCTCACCGATGCGCAGGTGACCGCAAACGCGGCGCTGGTCCGCATGCTCGCGCGCGAACACCAGATCACGCATTTGCTCGGGCATCACGAGGTGATGGGCTTCCAGAAGCACCCATACTTCGTCGAGCGCGAGAAGGCGTATCGCAATGACAAGCCCGATCCGGGCGCTGCCTTCATGACCAAGGTGCGCGCGCTCGTCGAAGACCTCGCGCTCGCCGGTCCCTAGCCACAATGCCGGTCAGTTTGCGTCGACGTCGACCTTCGCGTCGACGATCGTGTCAACGTCTCCTCAACTGAACGGAATTATGCCTAGCGCCTCTTGGTCGGCGCCTTCTTGAGGACGGCGTGCACGCTCGCGTTGTTCTTCTTCGGCGTGACCTTGCGCGTCGCGACGGAGAACCCGGGCTTCGAGATCTTGAGCGTCGAAGCCTCGAATGCGGGCAGCTTCACCGTCGTCGGCGTGACACCCATCGACTTGGTACCCACGATGATGCTCGCCCCCGCGGGGACCGAGCTCACCTTGACCGTCATCGTCGCGCGCGCGAGCGCGACCTTGACGGGCTTGGGCTTGTCCGCCGACGGCTTCACCGTCACGTTCGCATTCACGTAACGCGCGCGGCGGAGCGACAGCTTTGTCTCGACGCCACACGGCAGCTTGAGCGCGGTCGGCGTCTTTCCGACCGACGCACTGGCGACGAAGATCTCGGCACCGGCGGGCGAGGAGGCGACGTTCACTTCGCATTCGCCACCCGGGGAGGCCGCCGCCACGTCTGGTGTCGTCGGCACCGGGGCGGGCTTCGCCTCGGGTGCGGGCTCCGGCTCGGGTGCGGGCTCCGGTGGTGTCTTGGTCGCGACGCTCGCGCCCGCGGCGTTCGGCACTGCAGAGCCCGAGCCCGTCGCGGGAATGGGGGCCGGCTCGGGCGCAGGAGGAGGCGCCGGCGTGGGAGCGGGGGCGGGGGGCGGCGTTGTTGTTGGCACCTTCGCCGCTGACGAGCCGGTGTGCGTGGTCGACTCGTCTGCCTTCTTACTGCCGCCGAGGGCGAACACGAGCACGAGGCCGATGATCACGACGGCGGCGGCGCTCGCCGCGATCACCACGACGTGCTTGCGCCGTCCCTGCACCGTGGGCTCCGTCGCGTAGCGCGGAAGCTCACGGCTCTCGCGGAAGAAGCCGGTGCCGGGATCGGTGAGGGGGGCCTGCTGTGACGGGACGAGGCCGAGCATCGCCATGTGTTGCTCGGGCGTGATCTGCACGGCCGGCGTGTTCGTCGGCGTCAGGAGCGGTGCGACGAACGGCCCATTCGGCAAGGATGCGGCAACAGCGGCAGGTGCCGGCGGCGCATCGACCATCGCGAGCATAGGGCCCGTGAGCGACGGATCGATCTCGATCGAGGGCCCGCTCTGCGTGACCGGCGCGTGCGCGACGTTCGCGTTCGAGTCGAGCGGCTTGTCGCTCGAGACCACCAACAGCGGCGGGCCGGGTGAGAGCTCGCCAGGAGGTCGCGTCTCGACCTTCGACGGCTCGCTCCAGCCGTCGGGCCGCGACGGATCGAGCGCGATCATCCAGTCGCCGGTGGGCGGTCCCTTGGGAATCGGTGCTTCGGGCCGCGGGACGCGCGTGATCGTGGGACCGTTCTCGCCCGGCGTCATCGTCCAGTCGCCGCTCGGCGTGGGTTCCTCGATCACGAGCGGGCGGGGCGGCGCGACGGCCACTCCAACGCTCGTGGTACGTGGCTCGCTCTGCACGTCGGACTGCTCGGTGGGCGCACCCTCGAGCATCGGCGGCATCGCGGTGAGATCCGTCGGCTCCCCGATCTCGATCTCGGGCAACGCGGGGCGAACGGGCGCGACGATCGGCGGCGCCGGGAGCGTGCCGCGCAACGTCTCGTTCATGTTGAACGGGGGCTCCGGAGGCGTGGGAATCGTATCGATCGCGGTCGGCGCCTCGATGATGGGCGAGAGCGGCGTGACCACCGGTGACGCGGGTGGGCGCGTGGTCTGCGAGAGACCGTGGATCGTCGACGGCGGTGTCGCGGGAAAGCCACTCGCGGGCGTCGGCGGCTTCGTCGGGGCCGGCGAGCGCAGCGCGGGCATGCCGAGCGAGGTCGCCTTGGCGTTCGGCAGTCCCGGAAGCCCGGGAATCGCCGGCGGGATGCTCGCCGTCTTGGTTCGCCCCGACTCCTCGGGTGGTTGGATCGGCGCGACGACCGGCGGCTGCGTCACGTTATGCGTCCGTGCAGTGGCGGACGCGCTCGGTGGTGTGGGGGGTGACGTGGCGCGGGCGCCGAGCGGCAGGATCTGCGGCACCACGACGCGACCGCCCCCAGGGCCGCCGACCGCCGCAGGAACCGCGTCGGGAAGCTCGCCCAGGATCACGCACTCGGCGAGCGCGTTGACCGCATCGATGCGCCCACCCGTCGGCGGTGGTGTCGGCCGCTTGTCACCGGGGAGCTCCGCGGGGCGCGGCGGCACACTGGGCGCTGCCGGCTTGAGCGCGAGCCGCGCCTTCTCGAGCTCGCCGAGTACCACCTTGCTCAGCTCGTCAGGTCCCGTGAACTTGATCGTCATGCCGGTGCGGCCGTAGAGCACCGACGGCGTCTTCGACGAGCTCACCACTTCGGCGTCGCCCTCGACCATCACGCCGCCGTCCTTCAGCGTCACCGCGATGCGACCACGCTTGCCGGAGGTCAGCGGCTCAGCGGTGGGCACGAACAAGACGCCGTTGCGGTCCGCATAGCGCCGAAACGCGGCAACGAACTCCTCGCCAGTCGCGCATGCTGACACCAGGTAGAGCGGAACCCCCGTGGTCACCCTGCGCAGATGGTAAGCCGGGTGCGCCGAAAATGCGACGGGCGCCGTGGGAGCGTTTCCCCGCGGCGCCCGATGCTTTCGGACACACCGTGCGTCGGAAATTTACCCGACGATGAAGTCGTGGGCGCGGACCGTCTTGCGGCCGTTCTCACCAGCGCGCTTCGCCGCCTGCTGAACCAGCCAGCCGACGTAGTTGTTCAGGCCGTCGAGCGCATCACCCGCGGTGTTGCAGCCGGCGTCCTTGATCATTTGCCGGACCTTCGAGCTAACGAGCAGCATCTCGGTCGGCTTGCTGGCTCCACCGCCGCCTTTGCCCTTCTTCGCTTTAGCCATCTGTCTCTCCCTCGTGAAGTGAAAGTTGAGGTGAACCTCTTTTACACCGCGTCGGAGAGATGAGTAGCGCCCCCAGGCGGGTTTTTCGCGGTCTCCACGCCGATCTTGACCATTCTACGGTTCTAGCGATCGAGCTTGAGCATGAACGTGTCGGGCTTTGGAACGCGATCACCGTCGGCGCGCACAGACTCGAGCGCTGGTGACACAGCATCGAGCGTGAAGCGATAGATGCCCGCGATGTAGGTCGCGCCCTTGTCGTCGATCGCGATGGCGCGACCCTGATCGTGGTCCTTGTCGCCGAACCGCTGCGCCCACACCACGCCGCCCTTGGCGTCGAGCTTGAGGGCGAACACGTCCTTGTTGCCCTTGCTGGTCAGCGGACCTTTCCCGAAGTCCACGCTGTCCTGGAACCATCCCGTGGTCACGGTATTCCCCGCCGCATCGGTGACGACGCCCATGGCGATGTCCTCGCGCTTCGCGCCGTAGGTGCGTGCCCACTCGAGCTTGCCCGCGGGGGTGAACCGGCTCACGAAGATGTCGGCTTCACCGTTCGACTTCACCTCCGTGCCATCACCGAACGAGACGCTCTGATCGAACGAGCCCACCATCGTGATGTTGCCCGCCGGATCGATCGCGACACCACCGGCGACGTCGTTGAACGCATTGCCGAACCGCGCCGACCACAGATGGTCACCGTTTAGGTCGTACTTCGCGAGCACGACGTCGTTGTCGGAGCCGCCGCCGGCGGTCAGCTTCTGTGCGCCGCCCCAGTCGGAGACGTCCTTGAACACACCCTGGACGACGATGTTGCCTTGGCCGTCGACGGCGACGAACTGGATCGTGTCGGCGTACGCGCCGCCGAACTGCTTCACCCACTCGAGCTTGCCCTCGCCGGTGATCTTCACGAGCATCGCGTCCTCGGCGCCGCGGGACGTGAACGGCGTCGAGCCGAAGTTGCACGTGTCGGAGAACGAGCCGCCGATCACCCAGCCGCCGTCGGGCGTCGCCGCGATCGCGTTGGCGCCGTCGGAGGCGATGCCGCCGAAGTTCCACACCCACTTCACCTTGCCGGCTGTATCGAACGCGGCGACGAACGCATCGTCCGAGCCGACCGACCTCTTCTCGACGCCGTCGAACGTAACTGCATCGAGGAAGTTGCCGACGATGATGACGGTGTCACCGCGCACCGCGACCGCATTGACGACGTCGTCGCGCTTGCTGCCGAACGTCTGCACCCACGCGAGCTTGCCGTCGGGGCCGACCTTCGCGAGGTAGCCGTCCGACGGCTTGGCCTTGGCGTCGTCGCTCTCGACGGTGCGCTTGCCGATCGTGCCGCCGAAATCGATCTCGGTGTCGAAGTAGCCGGCGATGTACGCCGAGCCGTCGGCGCCGATCGCGATGCCGCGCGGTGCATCGATGCCGAGGCCGCCGAACCCGGTCGCCTGCACGGGCTTGCCCGTCGCGCCGCCCGGATCCGCAGCGAGCGGCGGCAGCGGCTTGTTCTCGACGACCTTCTTTACCTGCGGCACCGGCGCGATCTCGCTGACGGTCCCCGAGCCGCTCTGCGTCGTCGGTGGTGGAGGTTCTTTCTTCGCGGAGCACGCGGGAACAACGGCGAGACCGACTGCGATCGCGATCGGGGACAGGCGCATGGGGTCCACGATGTCACGCACGCACGAGCACAGCAACGGCCAACACAGCGAGTCTCGCAGAGAGTTGAACAGCTAGTGTCTCCGCTGTCGTTGCCAAATATCGTCGGAGAAACTTCTGGAACCGCCGGCGCGAACCGTTGTCTGAGCGTTCCTCGCGCGTACGATGACCGGCATGTCGCGCTTCGCGTTTGCTGCGCTCGCAACCTGTCTTCTCGCTGCGTGTCCCGGCCCGCGCGCGCCGGCACCGAGCCCGGCAGAGGCAGCGCGCATCGAGATCGCGCGCGCGGAAGTGACGCGCGGCAAGGCGGTCGACGTGCTCGTCGAGCGTGCGCGCACCGGTGACCGCACCACACGCATGCTCGCGTTGCGCGCGCTCGGGCGGATCGGCAGCGAGCGCGCGATGCCGGCACTGCTCGCAACGCTGCACGATCCCGACGCGGACATCGTCGCCGCCGCCGCTGCGGCGATCGGCGTCGCGGCGCAGCTCGACGAGCCCGCGCCCTCGCGAGAGCTCACCGCGGAGCTGGTCGCTGCGCTCGCGCGCGTGCCGGCGCCGCAGCGTCCCGTGCTCCTCGAAGCGATCGGGCGCGCGGGGGATGTCTCCGCGTTGCCCGTGCTCGTTGCCAGCCTCGAGACCTCACCCCAGGCGGCGGCGCTCGCACTCGCGCGCTACGGGCGGCGCAAGCTCGCGCTCTCTCCCGGCGCTCGCGCGGCGCTGATCCCGCTCCTCACACGCGAGCCCGTCGTGCGGTACGCGGCGATCTATGCGCTCGCACGCGAGCACGAGCCTCCGGTCGATCCCGATCCCGCGCCTCTCGTCGCGCGTATCGCCGACGACGATCCGCAGATCCGCGCGCAGGCGGTCATGGCGATCGGCAAGCGCAAGCTGCTCGAGCGGGCGCGGCCCGAGGTCATCCGCGCGCTGCGCGATCCGGACGGGCGTGTCGCGATCGAGGCAGTGCGCGTGCTCGACGCCGACGATGTCGGTCGCGACGCGATCGCGGGCGCGCTCGCCGAACGGTACGCGCGGGTCACGGTCGAGCCACGCGACGCGCAGGTCGTGATCGAAGCGGCACGTGCGCTCGCGCCGCATGCCTTGCGGCCTGCGGTGCGGGATGCTCTTGAGGCGCTCGCGGAGAACGCGAAGCTACGCGCGCAGGGCGACCTCGCGCACGCGTGGGTCCACTGCCTCGCGCTGTCGGGGCTCGAGCGCGCCGTCGCGGCGCCGAGCTTCGCGTTCGTCGACGCGTGCAAGCTCCCCGACCATTTGCGGCTGCCCCTCTCGCTCGGTCTCGTCACGGCGAAGATCGGGGACATCGCCGCGCGGCGCGCTGCGGTCGCGCGCCTGCTCGAACATTCGGACCCGCGCGTGCAGGCGTCGGCGCTCGGTGCGCTCGTCGCGTTGTGGGACGACAGCGATGATGCCGATCGCCGTGCCGCTGTCACCACGCTCGCCGGAGCGTTCGCCACACGCGACGCATTCGTCGTGGGCTCTGCGCTCGAGGCCGCCCCGGCGTTCTACGAGAAGCTCGACGCCACGCAGCGCGCTCCGCTCGATCAGGCGATCGTGACCCGCGCACGCAGCGAGGCGGACCCAGAGCTCGCGGGCTCGCTGCTCGAGCTGATCGGGACGCGCACGCTTCCCGGCGGGCGCGAGGCGTGCCGCGCGGGACTCGCCGGACACCCCGTGCGTGCGAAGGCAGCGCGGACGTGTCTGCGGGCGTTCGGCGAGAGCGTCCCGCCGGTCGAGCTCGCGGCGCTCGCGGTTCCGCCTCATGACGTCACCGGCGTGATCGGCAAGCGCTTCACGTGGCACCTCGCCACCACGCGCGGAGCGATCGCGATCGAGCTGCTGCCGGAGGTCGCGCCGTGGGCGGTCGCGTCGATCGTCGCGCTGACCCGCAAGGGCTTCTACGACGGGCTCGAGGTTCATCGCGTCGTCGGCAACTTCGTGGTGCAGGGCGGGGACCCCACCATGACGGGTGCCGGCGGTCCCGGTTACACGCTCCCGTCCGAGCCGGCGAGCGTTCTGGATGGGGCAGGTTTCGAGGTGGGTGGTGTAGGGATCGCGGACGCCGGCCGGGATAGCGGCGGGTCACAATGGTTCGTGATGCACGGGAGGGCGCCACATCTCGATGGCCGCTACACGTGGATCGGCAAGGTCACGGACGGGCAGAAGGCCGCGGATGCATTGGTGATTGGCGACAAGGTCCTCGAGGCGACCGTGCGCAGCCCGTAGTTTCTGCGAAACGTGGGCCGGCCCCGCGTGTCTGAGCCGGCATGGCGAATAGATCGAGGTGGTCGGCCGTTCGTTTGACACCCCACATGCGCGTTCGCACCAAGGCTATCGGTCTGTCCATCGGTCTCATCACCGCCGCAGTTCCGACCTATGTCCTCGCGAAGAGCTTCGCGATGGACCTCGAAAGCTCGCCCCCGACGTTCGCCCTCGCGGGGCGACCCGTCGGTGGACCTACACCGGCTCCGGCGGCACCCGCACACCTCACGAGCTCCCGGATCGCAGCGGCCGGCGCGGGGGCGCTCGTCATCGATCAGGACTCGGGTGCGCTGATCCAGACGGATGCGAACGGGAAGAACATCGGGACGCTCGCGATCGGGCGTGATGCCGGCCTGTTGAGCTACGACGCCGCCGCCGGTCGCGCGTACGTCGCCGATCGCCGTGGCGACAAGATCCACGTCGTCGCGGTGGGCGCGAAGCTCGAGCTCGCCGCGACGTGGAAGACACCAGCCGAGCCGTACGCCGTCGCGCTCACGCCCGACAGAAAGACGCTGCTCGTCGCCACGATCGCCGATCGCTCGCTCGTCGCGTTCGACACCGCGACCGGCAAGGAGCGCTGGCGCGCGTCTCTCGGTCGCGAACCTCGTGGCCTCGCGATCTCGCCGGACGGAACGCGCGCCCTGGTCAGCTACTTGTCGACGGGCACCGTGGACCAGATCGATCTGCTCGAAGCACACCGCGCCGAGCATCTCGCACTCTCCGTCGGTCCCGCGCAGCCTCGTCGCCGCGGGCGCGCGGCCGGTTCCTCGGAGGCGTTCGCGCGCGCTTCGTTCGCGGTCACCTTCCTCGGGGCGAACCAGGCCGTGGTGCCGTTCCAGCGCGAGACGCCCGTGCAGGAGACCGGCGGCAACGAGAATGTTGGCAGCTACGGCGGCGGCTTCGACGCGCCGATCAATCACCAGCTCGCGTTCGTCGGGTTCGGGAAGAGCGCGACCCGCCAGACCACCGCCCAGATCTCGCAGCACCAGCCGCGCGCGCTCGCGTGGGACGGCAAGACGGACACGCTGTGGGTCGCTGGCATGGGCACCGATACCGTGCTCCAGCTCCGCAACGCGTCGCAGGCCACGATCAACGAGGGTGCGAACGTGTCGGTCGCGCCCGCCGACAAACGCTGCGGTCCCGATGGCCTCGCCGTGGCGAGCAACGGTGATCTCCTCGTGTGGTGCGCGTTCACCCGCAGCGTCGCGCGCGTCTCGCCGCCCAGCCCGAAGGCCGTCGCGAAGATCACGCACGGTGCATCGCTGATCGCCTCCTCGTGGTCGCCCAAGCAGCACGAGGGCATGGTCTTGTTCCACGCCAGCGACGCCTCGATCTCGCAGCGCGGTGCCCTGGCGTGCGCGAGCTGTCACCCCGACAACCGCGCCGACGGCCTGTCGTGGCGGATCGACAAGCACGAGCTGCAGACGCCAGTGATCGCGGGCCGCATGGTCGGCACACACCCCTTCAAGTGGGACGGCGGCGACAAGGATCTCAAGGCTAGCCTCGCAGGCACCATCAAGCGCCTGGGTGGCACGCGCGTCAACGCGAACCAGAACGATGCGCTCGTCGCGTACATCGAGGCGCTACCGTCGGTGCGTACGCCGACACGCGACGTGGCCACGGTCGCGCGCGGCAAGCAGCTGTTCGACGGTGAGGCCGGCTGTCGCACCTGTCACGATGGCAACGCGTACACCGATCAGGAGCGCCACAAGCTCACGGGCACGCTCGCCGAGAGCGACACGCCGAGCCTGCTCGGGCTCGCGGCGAGTGCGCCGTACTTCCACGATGGCAGCGCGGCGACCCTCGAAGCGCTCCTGCGGGATCGTGGTGCAGTGCACGGCATGACCGACACGGCGAAGCTCACCGACAAACAGGTCGCCGATCTGGTCGCGTTCCTCGAGACGCTGTGAACGCCGCGCCAGTCGCAGACGATCAGCTCGAGGCGGACGTATAGCTTCTGATCGCTGCGCGCCAGATGAGGCGGCTCAGCACCAGTAGTGCGAGCGCGCCGCCGATCGTGGCGAGGGCGGTCTGCGCGTCCAGGTGGCTGAGCAGCGCCATCGCCGGAAACGTCGTCATCAACGCGATCGGAATGACGAACGTGAACACGAGGCGCCACACGCGCGGGAACACCTGCACGGGCCAGCGGCCGGTATCGAAGATCGCGCCGAGCAAATAGGTCAGGTTGTCGAGCCGCACGACCCAGAAGGAAGCGGCAGCGCACAGGATCCACAGCGAGTACATCGCGAGGACGCCGGCGATGAACAGCACGATGCCGAGGACGATGTCGGGTGCGGCGGGCGGCGCGCCGCGCTTGTAGAACGCGTAGCCGAACAGGGCGAAGGCACCGAGCAGATCGAAGATCTTCCACGGCTCGAATCGCGACGCACTGACGATCGCCTGCGCGTCGACGGGCTTGAGTAGCACGTAGTCGAAGGCACCGGAGCGGATGCGCTCGACGAGGTCCACGAACGACGGACTGACCACGCCCTCGAGGATCGCGCGCACGCCCATGAAGTAGGCGATGACGATGAGGCCCGATGGTGCATCCCATCCCGCCACCGTGGTGCGCTTTGCGAACAGCACGTAGTAGGGCAGGAGCGTGAGCCCCATCCACGCGAGCGCGGTGATGCCCTCGACGATGAAGTCGGCGCGATACGCCATGCCGGCAGAGACGCTGATGCGCATCTGCACGAGGAAGAGGCGCAGGTACCGGAGCATCTACCCGCCCACCGATTCGAACCGCTTCACGCCGCGGCCGAACACCCACAGCGCGATGCCGAGGGTCGCGATCATCCATCCGAGCTGACCGCCGAGCAGGGTCGCGAGCTGGTCACCGTCGAGCCGGCGGGTCATTAGCTCGATCGGCGCGCTCAGCATGAAGCGGAACGGCAGCACCTCGGCGAGCTGGCGGATGCCGCCGGGCAACAGCGGGATCGGCAACAGGTACCCGGAGAACAGCGAGAACAGCCCGAAGTACACGTTGAGCAGCGCCATCGCCTTGGTGACGAAGAACGCGAGCGAGCCGATCGCGAACATCACGCAGAACGTGATCGCCCACGACATCACGAGCGACGGGACGAGGAGCACGAGCTGCAGCGGCTCGGTCGTCAGCGCGCTGGCGCCGGAGCTGACGAGGAGCACGCCAGCGACGGGCAAGCACACGGCGGTGCGGAACGGGATCGCCGCGATGTGGCTCGCCGCGAGCGCGAACATCGGGTGGAGCGGGCGCAACAGGCGCATCGACATCGTCCCGAGACGGACCTCCTCGCTCACCTGCCAGGCGACCCACGAGCCCGTGAGGTTGCGGACGATCAGGTTCGCCAGGTAGTACGCGACGAAGTCCTGCGCGGTGTAGCCCTCGAACGGCGCCTCCGCCGCGACGCTCGTCCACAGGCCGAGCATCACGAGCGGCAGCGTCGTGGTGAGGAGCCAGACCAAAAACTCCGCGCGATACGCGACGGTCTCGGCGACGCCCACACGCAACAGCGTCGGCAACGCTCGCACCGCGCGCGCAGGATTACCCCGGCTCACGTGGCCTCGCCGTTACCGTTCTTGGCCTCGCGTGACTTGCCGAACATCACGCGCAGGATCTCCTCGAGCGGGGGATCTTCGATCGCGAGGTCGGACACCTTCAACGTGCCGAGCAGGTGGCTCACGACCGCCGGGAGCTCGCGGTCGGCGACGCGCAGCGTGATGCGCTGGGCCTCGCGCGCCAACAGCTTGCCGAGCTTGTCGAGCTCCGCGTCGTCCACGGGCGCGCCGAGCGTGAACGATACCCGCTTGTCGGGATCCATCGCCTTGATCAGCTGCCGTAGATCGCCATCGTGGATCAGCTTGCCCATGTCGATCACGATGATCCGCGGGCACAGCGCGACCACGTCGTCCATGTAGTGCGACGTCAGCAGCACGGTCGCTTCGTGGCGCTGGTTGTAGTCGCGCACGAAGTCGCGAATCGCGACCTGCATCGCGACATCGAGGCCGATGGTCGGCTCGTCGAGGAATAGCGTGGTCGGGCGGTGGAGCAGGGCGGCCGCGAGCTCGCACTTCATGCGCTCGCCGAGCGAGAGTTGGCGCGTCGGCTTCTCGAGCAGCGGCGCGAGCTCGAGCAGCTCGGTGAGCTCGTCTAGCGTCCTCTTGAACTGGTCGTGCGGGACGTCGAACATCGCGCGATTCATCGCGTACGTCTCCGACGGCGGCAGGTCCCAGATCAGCTGCGACTTCTGGCCCATCACGAGCGTGATCTTCTCGAGGAACCGCGTCTGCCGCCGGAACGGCACGGCCTCCTCGACCTCGACCTCACCGCTCGTCGGATGCAGCAGACCCGACAGCACCTTGAGCGTCGTGGTCTTGCCGGCACCGTTGGGCCCCAGAAAGCCCACGCGTTCGCCGCGCTCGATGGTGAAGCTGACACCGTCGACGGCCCTCACGATCTCGTATTTGCGGTGCACGAGCGACTTCATCGCCGACACGAAGCCGGGCGGCCGCTTATGCACGCGGAAGTGCTTGGTGAGGTCGCGTGCGCGAATCACGTTATTCGGTTTCGGCGGTCTTGGTCGGGTTGCCGGCGAGCTTGATCGGCAGCGCGTCGATCGCCTCGCCTTGTAGCATTGCCTCGAGCAGATGGGCACCGACCTGTGCGAGCTGGATCAGGCCCGCGACGCGCGCGGCGATCAGCTGCGCGCGGGCGTCCGTGGCCTTGGGCAGCTGCGCCTGACCTTCCTCGAAGGCGTCGAGTGCGGTCTTGATCCATGGCAGCTCGCGCTCGCGGAACACGCGCGAGACCATCTTCCAGATGCTCGTCTCGGCCTCGTAGTGCTCCTTGCGCTCGCCGACGACCCACGCTTTCTTGATGGCGCCCCACTCTTGCAGCTCGGTGAGGAGCATCGACACCGCCCCGGTCGACAACCCCAGGCGCTCGCCGAGCTCACCCGCGTTGAGCGGATGGTCCTCGAGATAGAGCACGGCCCACATCCGGCCCATGTTGCGCTTGAAGCCCCAGGCTTCGATCAAGGCGCCCACAGCGTCCGCGACCTTGAGGACGGCCCCGAGGTCTGACGTCGTCGTCATTTCGTCTCGTCGTCAGGCGGAGTCACGATTGCGTGCTCCCTGGTCGTTACCCGGACCCCGCCACCCTGCGAGGGCAACCGTGCTGCGACCGAGCTCTCTTCGCGCCGGCGCGAGATGATCTCGACGATCTCGCGCTGCGACAAACCACCCGATGGACGGATCGTGGCACTCGCCTGGCGGCCACTGCGCAGCTCGCGCGCGGTCACCGCGAGGATCGACTCGACGTCGACGGTGAGCACGAGCTCGACGCGCGACGAGCCCGCTGGCCCGGGCGGTAGATCGTCGAGCACGACCTGCCCGAGCTTCCGGTTCTTCGTCACGTCGGTCGAGTCGCCCTGATACAGCTCGATCGAGACGAACTTCTGGTTCTCCACCGTGGTCGCGAACAGGCGGCGCGCGCGCACCGGCAGCATCGAGTTGCGCGGCAGCACCACCGCGAACTGCGAGTCGCCGACCTTGATGCCGATGTCGTGCGGTGTGACGTCGAGCAACGCGGCGTCGTTCGAGTCGCCAGCGAGGATGCCCGCATACTGGGCGGCACCGAGCGCGACCACCTCGTCGGGGTTGGCGCCCTTGGACGGCTTGCGCTTGAACAGCGCCTCGACGGTCGCCTGCACCGCCGGCCACCTCGTCATGCCTCCGACGAGTAAGACGTCGTCGAGCTGGCCGGGCTCGAGCCCGGCGTCGGCCAGCGCGCGGCGGCACGGTGCCTCGAGGCGTCCGATCAGATCTTTGGTCAGCTCCTCGATCAGCTCGCAGGTGAGCCGGCGCTCGTACGTGATCGGTGCGCCGTGCTGATCGTTCGCGAGGAACGGCAGCTGGATCAGGTGCTCGCGATCCTGCGATAGCGCCTTCTTCGCGTTCTCGCACGCCTCGCGCAACCGCGACATCGCCATCGGAATGCCCGTGAGGTCGACGCGGTGCTGATCGAACACCTCGTCGACGATGCGCTCGAGCACGCGGCGATCCCAGTCCTCGCCCCCGAGCGCGCTATCGCCGCCCGTCGCGAGCACTTCGAAGATGCCGTTCTCGACGGACATGATCGAGATGTCGAACGTGCCGCCGCCGAGGTCGAACACCGCGATCAGCCGGCGTCCACCCGTTTCGCGATGTGCGCCGTACGCGAGCGCCGCCGCCGTGGGCTCGTTGAGGATGCGGACGACGTCGAGGCCGGCGATCGCACCCGCATCACGCGTCGCCTGGCGCTGCGCATCGTCGAAATACGCGGGCACCGTGATCACGGCACGCGTGACGGGCTCGCCAAGCGACTCCTCGGCGACCTGCTTCACGCGACGCAGGATGTGGGACGCCACTTCCTGCGGGCTGACGGGCTGGCCGTGCACGCGCACCCACGCGTCTCCATTCGGCGCGGCGACGATGCGGAACGGCGCGAGGCGCGCGAACCACGAGACATCATCGGCGTTGACCTTGCGGCCGATCAGCCGCTTCACGCCATAGATCGTCGCCGACGGGTTGGTGACGGCTTGTCGGCGCGCACGCGTGCCGACCGCGACCTGGCCGCTCGTCGACCAGCTCACCCACGACGGGATGGTGCGCTCGTTGTCGAGCCCCGCGAGCGTGCTCGGGTGTCCCTTGCCGTCCGTGATCGCGACGCACGAGTTCGTGGTCCCGAGATCGATGCCGATGATTCGCGCCACGGCCTACTCCTTCTTCCCCATGAGGCGCGTGAGGAGGCCTTTGCGCTCGTTGGTCGCTTGGCGGCGCATGTCCGCGAGCTCGCGCGCGGCGCGTTCGTTCGATGGATCGATTTCGAGCGCCGCTTCGAACCGCTGCGCGGCTTCGAGTCGGTCGCGCTGGGCGAGTGCTTTCAGTCCCTCGACGAGCTCGATGCCGGCGCGGGACACCTTGTCGTTCGGGTGCTTCTTCGACATCGCGCGGTAACCGACCAGCGCCTCGTCGAGCTTGCCCGCATCGATCAGCTCTTCGTACGGGCTCGAGTCGATGTCCTCGAGGGCCTTCTTGGGGAGCCCACCGCTCTGGCTCGCGTTCGTCGTCACCGGCGCGCGCACGGTAACGGCTGCGGGCGGCGTGGGCGGCGAGGTGGGGCGCGCCGCCTCGGGCACCGGGAACTCGGCAGGCTTGACGGTGGGCACGTCCATCGTCTTCTCGTCGATCGGGCCGACCGGCGGACTGGTGGGCGCGCGCTTGGGCGACGGGGGAGGGATCTTCGCCGAGGGGCGCACGGGCGGATTCGCCGGGCTTGGCACCGGCGGTGGCGTCTGTGCGCGTGGGAAGGCGCGGGGCGCTGGCGTGGTGGTGCGGCCGAGCGCGGAGAGTGCCTGCGCGCGACCGGTCTCGTCGCCGAGGCGGCGGTACGCGTCGCGGATCAGGATGAAGATCTCCGCGGCGGTCGCGCGCAGCTCCGCGGACTCGTAGCGCGCGAACAGATCCGGGTGATAGCGCTTGGTGAGCTCGCCGAACGCCGCGCGCACGTCGGCATCTGTCGCCTCGTAGCCAACACCGAGCACGAGGAACGGGTTCAGCTTACGCAGCGACTCGGCCTCGGCGAGCAGCGCCTTCACGAGATCGTGCTCGGCGTTCACCTGCTCGTCACCCTCGTTCATCGCGGGCAACGGCTGCGACGTGCTCGCACCCGACGGTGGCGCAGGCGCGGCCGCACTCGCGGTGGGCGCGAGCGCCGCTTCCTGGATGCGCTTGCTCTCGGCGGCGAGCGCGCTCTCGATCATCCACACCGAGCCAGCAGGTAACGGTGCGAGCTCGAGCTCGACACCCTGACCGCGCGCGGGATCGGTGACGTGTTGCTTCACCGTTCCCGAGAGCACGATCACCGATGCACTCGGTAGTGCGAGATCGATGCGAACGTGCGTGCCGATCGGCGGTGGTGTCGATGCCTTGAGGAACATCGAGCCGCGGCTCAGGTCACGCTTGTAGATCGTCGCTAGCTGCTGCCAGGAGGCGCACCTGAGCTTGATGCTTAGCGGACCAGTGGCCATCGGAATGTCCGCGAGATCATAGGCCGATCACGGTTCCCGTGGCAACGCGCGGTAGCGCGCGAGTACGCGCTCGTGACGCTCTTTGATCCTCTGGACGTAGTCCTGCTCGCGGGTCCGCTGGAGTGACTCCACGGCCAGCTGTGACAGCCGGGCTACCACTTCATCCAGGTCGGCGAGCGGTTTTTGCACGAATCCGACCACTCCGAGATTTGCGGCCATGGAGGCGAGCTCCGCGTCGACCACCGAGGTCATCAGGAACGCCGGAATTCCCGGGATCCGGGCCCGCAGGCGCTTGATGGCCTCCAGCCCGTCGATTCCCGGGAGCTGGATGGCGACCAGGGCAAGATCGAGGCCGGTCGTAGACGCCAGGGCCTCTGCCTCCCGAACCGCTTCCTCGCCCGTGACGTATGCAAAGGTCGCCACGCCACTTGCTTCGAGTCGGTCGGCGAGCTCGTCGGCGATGTCGCGGTCATGCTCGACCAGCAGGATCGCGGGTGCGCGCGTCTCGCCCTGGGACTCGTCGCCGTGGGTGCGCTGGCGGGCCAGCTTCTCCTCGGTCTCGATCGTGCGGCGCTCGGTCTTGATCAGGTCCTTCAGGAGGTCCTCGATCATCGCCCGCTGCGAGCTGAGCATGCTCAGCTCGGTGGTGCGCTGGCTCTGGCGCTGATTGATCCGCTGCACCGCCGCGCGGGCCGAGGCCGTGCCCTCGAGCTCGAGATCGATGATGTCGCCTGCGCCGGCACGGATACACGCGAGCACGTGGCTCGAGCTCGCGCGGCGCACGATCGGGATCGGGCTCACCGTCGGCAAGGCGCGCGTGACGCGACGAATCGCATCGCTCGCCACGCGCATGTCCTCGACCTCGCCCGGCGAGGTGTCGATCAGGTCGAGCAGGATGCAGGGCGGGTAGGGGCGGAGGTTGGCTTGCTCGACCGCGGCGGGTAGCTCGTCGACGATGGACAGCGTGATGCCGATCGACGCGAGTCGATCGACGAGCTCGCGGAGCGGGCCGAGAACACCTTGGGGGGCGATCAGGATCGCGGCTACATCATTCATCGGAACACCCATCGCGACTCGCCGTCGCGCACGATCTCCTCGCGGAGGTAGGGAGCGTCGAAGTGCTTCTCGGGGAGATAATAGTCGTCGAGCAGGTCGCGATAGTGGCTGCTGCGGCTATCGAAGATCACGCCGCCGGGCAGCGCCCACTTCACGGAGATCCGCTCGGGCCTCTCGCTGAACGTATCGCCGGGTGCGACGGCGATGAACCGCTGCGCTGGCCCATCGGCGGACTGCGAAAAATCGAGATCATTCCAGCCGGCGTCGGCGCGGTTGACGACGCTGGTGTCGCCGCGGCGCGGGAAGCCGGGGAGTCCGGGACCAGGAAGATCGAGAGCGGTGTTGGGGAACAGCGGCTGGATCTGGAGGCGGTGCTTGTCACCCCACGCCCACCGCGCGACGTCACTGGTTCCGTAGCCAGCGGGCGACTCGAGGTGTGTCATCGCTGCGACCAGCGCCTGCATCGCGACCTTGCCGCAGCTGGCATCCGCCTCGCCGATCACGCCGCATACGATGGGCTCACCGGTCACCGCGCTCGCGATCATGGTCTGCGGTGAGCCGATCACCGCCCACACCAGGCGGGCGACCATGCTGCTGCCGAGCCGCCACACGTCGTAGCCACCGGGCAGCCGCGCGAGCTCGTCGGAGAACACCCCCTCGACGAAGAAGTGCACCCACGCGTTGAATAGCGCCGTCGCTGCGCTGTCGTTACCGACGTCGCCGGCTTCGAAGCCGGTCGGCGTCTCGTATGTCCAGCCGGCGAGCAGCGTACGCGCTTGGACGAGACGCGCGCGATCAGCGACGGTCAAGCTCTGGAAGTACGCGGGGAGATCGAGTGGAAGCGTCGGCGTCTCGAGGGTGGATAGCAGCGATACGAGGTACGGCGTCAGCTTCGCGCCCAGCGTCGAGCGGGTGTCGTGCTGCATGCGCGCCATCGACTCGATGCTGCGGTCGGTATCGCCGCGGAGCATCTCGCCGATGCGGGCGGCGCGCAGGCCGTCCGCGTAGCTCACGCCCGCGTAGAGAGGGTGTCCGTCGCGCACGGGGCCGTTCAGCGGATCGTTGTCGGCCGTCGCACCGACGGGGTCTGCGTTCGCGGTGATCAGGTACGCGAGCGGAGGCGCCGCTCCACCGTCCCGCGCGTGCGGAATGTAACGGGGCGACATCGAGACGACTGCGGTGCTGCCGTCCCGCAGCCACTCGGTGCCGCCGTCGCCGGGCAGCACGAAGAACGGTGCAGGCGCATCGGGGTTGGTCGCCGCGTTCCAGGTGTACGCCGCGTCTCCGCGCACGGGCACGTTGGCGTGGGTGGTCCAGCCGAGGGCGCCGCTGCGATCCATCATCAGCCAGTTCTGCGCGCCGTAGGTGAAGTCATCGAGCGCGGCGAACCCGTCCTGCAGCGAGGTCGCCTTGGCGAGGTTCCAGATCGCACGGATTTCGAACGTAGGCTGATGCCCGGTGTACGCCACCGACAGCGCCGTGTCCCCCGTGCGAGGTACAAGCTCGTGCGTCCCGCGATCGATCTCCGGAATGATCGGGCCGTGGTGCGGGACGAGCTCGTACACCGCGGTGCGCTCCTCGCTCGGGTTGAGCGTGCCGAGCACGCCGACGCGCACGGTCTCGGTGAACGTCTGCACCGGGACCTGTGTCCCGCGGAAGCTCACGCACGGCGTGGCGCCCACGCCGCACGGGACGATGGTCTCGGCGTAGACGTCGTTCACGTCGTGCTCGGCGACGGTGCCCGACCACGCGAGGAACCCATTGCTGCCGAGGATGATGCCGGGGATGCCAGGGAACGTCACGCCAAGCAGATCGAGCGGGGCGTCGTTCTCGACGATGTCGTCGTCGCCGCCGGCCACGATGATGTCGCGAACGACGATGTGCGTCGGATAGAACAGCGACGGATTCGCGAGCTGCAGGTGCTGGTCGGTCGCGAGGAGGCCGCCGGCGGCCCAGTTGTTCGACCCGGCGAACGGCCGCATGAACGCGTGCGGACCGAGCGCCCCGAACGGCCCGGTGTGGAGGTTGCGCGAGAAGAACGCCCGCGCGCGCGACATCACGTCGTGCGGGACGTGCGGGCGCTTGGTGCCCGTGGCGGCGTGGGGCGCTTGCGTGCGCGTCGTCGTCGGCTCACTGCCGTTCGAGGTGGTGCCGGTCTCGCTGTCGACGTTGGGGAAGTTCGGGATCGTGAACTCGATGCCCACCGGGGTGAAGGCCATCAGGTCCTTCGCGATCCCCCGGCGCGCGGCGACCTCGGGGGCGGCGGGCGAGGCGAGGTCGTAGGTCTCGCGCAGGCCGTTGTACAGCTCGGTCAGATCGAGCTCGTAGGGGGTCGACCACGACAGCGCGAAGGCTTGAAACCGGCCGAGCACGAGCGAGTCGACGGGCTCCCAGTCGACGAACCGGCTCGCGTCGAAGCTGACGGTGATGTTGGGATCGAGATCCCACGGACCGCCGGGATTCGCGTCGGTACGGATGGCATCGGCGTAGGCATTCACCCCGTCGGCGAACCGCTGCAACAGCACGACGAGCTGCCGATCATCCTCGCCCGTCGAGGCCTGCATCTGCGCCCACGCCTGCATGGCGAACGGCCGCATTCGGTGGATGCGCATCTCGAGGTCGGTGTCGATCACGCTCGGATCGAGGGCGCCGAACAGCTCGGAGAGCGTGCCGGCGCCATAGCGGCGCAGGATGTCCATCTGCGGCAGACGATCGTGGGCCATCACGTAGCCCTGGACGAACGCGGCATCGGCCAGCGTCTGCGCGTCGATGTGGGCAATGCCGTACTTGTCGCGCGCGACGTGCACCACGCGCGACACGCCCACGGTGAAGTCACCTTCGAGCGGGAGGGCGTCGTAGGGGCCGTCGACATCCTCCCCGCCACAGGCTGCGATCGCCACTGCGATCAGCGCGCTCATGACGAGCCTGCGATCCATGGACGCGACGATACCGGAAACGTACGATGCGGGAGATGTCCGAGCACTTGTTCCTGCGAGCCTGCCGCCGCGAGAGCGTCGAGCGCACACCGATCTGGATGATGCGGCAAGCGGGGCGTTACTTGCCGGCCTATCGCGCCGTGCGGGCGAAGGCGTCCTTCCTCGATCTATGTCGGACTCCGGAGCTCGCGTGCGAGGTCACGCTGCAGCCGATCGACGAGTTCGGCTTCGACGCGGCGATCTTGTTCTCCGACATCCTCATCACCCTGCCGGCGATGGGCGTCGAGGTCGCGTTCCCCGAAGCGGGGCCGAAGATCGGCAACCCCGTACGCACGCGCGCGGCGATCGATGCGCTCGCGGTCCCCGACCCGGAGCAAGAGCTGCCGTACACGCTCGAAGCGGTCCGCCAGATCAAGCGCGGCTTGAACAACCGCGTGCCCCTCATCGGTTTTGCGGGTGCCCCACTCACCATGCTGACCTACGCGGTCGAGGGTGGCGGCTCGAAAGATTATCCGAACACCAAGAAGCTTCTCTATGGTGCGCCGGCCGACGCGCATGCGCTGCTCGACAAGCTCGCGCGCACGTGTGCCACGTTCCTCGAGGCGCAGGTCGCGGCGGGGGCCGACGCCGTGCAGATCTTCGATAGCTGGGGTGGCATCGTCTCGCCTGGCGATTTCCGCGAGTACCCACTGCGCTACGCGAAGCGCGTGATCGAGATGCTGCGCGCGTCCCCGACCTTCAAGCAAACGTCGGTGCCCATCATCTACTTCGTGAATGGCTGCGCGCCGTACCTCGACGACTACGCCTCGAGCGGTGCCGACGTACTCGGTGTCGATTGGCGGGTGGGTATCGATCAAGTCCGCCGCCGCGTCGGCGAGGGCGTTGCGCTGCAGGGCAACCTCGACCCGGGCGCGCTGTTCGCGAGCCCGGCCGAAATTCGTGCGCGCGTCGCCGACATCCTCGAGCGCGCGGGCCGTACGGGCCACATCTTCAACCTCGGTCACGGCGTCCTGCCCGAGACCAATCCCGAGCACGTGCGCGCGATGGTCAACGCGGTCAAAGAGCTATCGGCGCACGGCTGATGCGGATCGCGGTCATCGGCGGCGGCCTCGGCGGCCTGTCTGCAGCACACGCACTCGTCGAGGCGGGCTTCGATGCGCACGTGCTCGAGGCGAGCGAGCGCGCGGGTGGTGTCATCCAGACATCGACCGTCGACGGCTTCGTGCGCGAGCACGCGGCCAGCTCGTTTCTCGGCGCACCCGCGCGGGGCGCGCGTGCCCTCTGCGAACGTCTCGGGGTACCCGTCGAGAAAGCCTCCGCCCGCGCGAAGCGGCGGTGGATCTATATCGACGGCAAGCTCCGCGCTGTCCCGCGCAACCCCGTCGAGCTCGTGCGCTCTGACCTCATGACCTGGCGAGGCAAGCTCGACCTGTTGCGCGAGCCCTTCCGCCCCGCGCGTGGCGAGCACGACGAATCCGTGCACGCCTTTGCGGCGCGCCGGTTCGGCGCCGAAGCCGCGCGCTCCATCGTCGCTCCGTTCGTCACCGGCATCTTCGCCGCCGACGCGCACGACATCAGCCTCGAGGCCGGCTTCCCGCGCCTCGCCGAGCTCGACGCCGCGGGTGGCATCGTGCGTGGCACCGCGCGCCAGGCCGGCAAGGCCCTGGTCCGCCGGCTCGCGGGTGGTAAGCGCCAGCGCACGCCGGCAGGCCTGTTCGCGCCCAAGGGCGGCGTGGGGGCGCTCGTCGACGGCCTCGTCGCCAAGCTCGGCGGGCGCATTCACACGCGCCGCCGCATCAGCGAGCTCGCGCCCGCAGCGAACAGCGTGCGGGTCGACGGTGAGGTGTGGGATGCCGCGGTGCTCGCGGTGCCCGCACAAGATGCGGCCTCGATCGTCGGCCCGGTGCCGCACCTCGCGAGTCGGCTTGCGGCGTTTGATCGTGCGCCCGCCGCGCTGGTCTACCTGGGCTACCCGGAGTCCGCGGTGCCGAAGGCCATCGACGGTTTTGGCTTTCTCACCGCTCTCGGTGAGGACCTGCGCGTGCTCGGGGTCGTCTTCGAGTCGATCGTGTGGCCGGGACGGGCGCCCGTCGGGCAACTGCTGCTGCGCTGCATCTTCGGCGGCGGGCGGGACCCACTGGCGACGGGCCTCTCCGACGAGGCGTTGATCGGCCACGCGGTGCACGACATCGAGAAGGTCCTCGGTGCCACGGGTACGCCGACGCATACCAGTGTCGTGCGATGGCAGCGCGGCATCGCGCAATATCCGCTCGGCCATCGCGACCTCGTCCGCTCTGCGGTCGCGGCGGCGCGCACCCATCGCATCGTGCTCGCGGGCGCCGACTATCGCGGCCCCGGCGTCAACGATCTGTGCGCCGACGCGGACGTGATCGTCGACGAGGTTCGTTCGTGGTAGAGCGCCTGGCGCTGGTGTTGCTCGCCGCGTGTGGCAGCGGCAAGCCCCGCGTCGTCGAGGATGCACGCAAGCCGGCGCCTTCCGGCGATGCGGCCATGCCGATCGATGCACGCTCCGCGACCGCCACCACGGGCGATGTCCAGGTGCGCATCGAGTGGGCCGACGTCCCCGTCGCGGCGCGCACGTCGCCGGGGCTGACCTCGTGCAAGACGCCGCGTTCCCCCGCGGTGGCGCCGAGCACGACGTGGGGCATCCCCGACGTCCTCGTGGTCGTCGAGGGCGCGCCACCCGTCACCACCGAAGCCCACGTTCGCTACGCCGACTGTGCGCTGACCCCGCGCATCGCCGTGGGGACGTCGCTCGCGCTCGACTCCATCGCGGATCGACCGGTCGCCATCAAGCTCGCAACGCGCACGATCCAGCTGCCGATCGCGGGCCACACCGTCACGCTGCCGCTCGCGAGCGATGACCTCGTGGAGCTCGTCCCCGACGCCCAGGGCGCCGAGAGCGCGTGGGTCGCGGGCGGAGCTGGCGCCATCACCGACGCGAGTGGTACCGTGCTCGTCAAGGACGTGCCCCCAGGCACCCACATCGTGCGCGCGATCCTGCCGGCGCGCGGTGGGCATCCGGCAATGAAGGCCGAGGGCACCGTGAGCGTGGTCGCCGGCGATCTCGCCGAGCTGACGCTGAAGCTCGTGCCGTAACTTGCGGCGACGGCGGAGCAGCGGCACGAGCACGAACGCGATGAGCCATGCGCCGGAGGCGCTGCCCGAAATCCCGCGCCGATGATGACGAAGGCGCTGTTCCACCCGGCGGTCGGCGTCACCGGCCGACTTTCGTCACCGCCGTCTCATCGAGGACCTCGACGCGTTCGTCGTCGGGCGCGGCATCGACGACGAGCACGTCGCCGCGCTCCACTCGCTCGATGCTGCGATTCGCGGCGCTGCGATGACGGCGGAGCAACCGGATCGGCATCCGCCCCGCGTCGCTACACGCGAGCACCTCGACCTTGCCCTTCTGCGCCCACGGCGAGCCCACCACGCGCCATGCGTTCGGTGCGTCGGCGAGGGGCTTCGCATCCTTCCGCAACACGAGGTACGAGAACTTGAGGCCGTCGTCGCGCAGGTGCGTGAGGCGCGCGAGCTCGGCGGTGCGCGGCGGCAGCACCACGGTGCGATGCTCGAAGCACCAGTCGTCGGCAGCGTAGGCAGGGCAGGGGACGCCGCGCCGCGTACATGGCGCAAACACGTGCGCTGCACCGTCGGCGAGCAGCGTGTCGCGGACGACATGGAGCGCGCGAGTGGTATCGCGCAGCGCCGGCTCGATGATGATCACGGCGCCGTCGGCTGCGATCGCCGCGAGCGCCCGGCGCACCACGGCGACGGGCGCGTCCTCGGCGAGCTCGTTGAGCATGGTGCCGATGATGACGAGATCGGCCGAAGGCAGCTTGGCGCTCGTCGCGTCGTCGACGCGCGTGGTGATCGTGACCTCGAGCCCCCGGGTCCTGGCGAGCTCGCGCACGGCCGCCGCGGCGATGCCGAGGGCGGGTGCATCGCGATCGATCGCGGTGATCTCGATGGCCGCATCGATCGTCGCGACGAGGCCGAGGCTCATCGCTCCGCAACCCGCGCCGAGATCGAGCACGCGCAGCGGCCGCGCCGCCGGCAGGGCATCACGCGCGGCCAGCTCGTCGAGGGGCACGGCGATCTTCATCGCGTCCGCGATCGTGAAGAAGGCAGCGCGGGCGGCGAGGTCACCGACCCTGTCAGCGGGGGCGGCGAGGCGTGCGCGGTCGCTCGTGTAGCGGAGAGAGCGGTCGACGATCGCTCGGGTCAGCTTCACCGTTGCGAGCGGAGCATCACCGATCGCTGCGCGGGTCGCCGAGTACACGGCGGCCTCGAGCGCCGCGAGGACGGACATCAGTCGTCCTGGTCAGGCGCCTTGTCGTCATCCTTGTCGGACTTGGACTCGGACTCGGAGTCGGCTTCGAGGCGCTTGTGCTCCTCGGTCGGAGCATCCCAGCGGACGTCCTTACCGGTCATCATCTTGTCCGGCGGCGGAATCGTGTCGCCGAGCGCGGCGCCACTCACCACCCGCATCGGCTGGGTGGCGCGCTGATGCGGAGCCGGACGCGGCGTGGTCGGAGGCGTGGCCGCCGCGGTCTCCGTCGTGTCGTCCCCGGTGAACGGATTCGCGATGGGAATCTCGACGGGATGGGTCGTCTCGCCGTCGTCGTGCCGGGGCACGGCGTCGTCGACGTCGAAGATCTGGACGACGATTCCGGTGATGTTGTCGTGACCGCCGCGCTGCTTCGCGAGCTCCACCATCTCCGCCAGGGCCTTACCCGGCGCGTCGGCGCTGAGGCGCTGCGCGATCTCGTCGTCGGCGGGGAAGTAGTCGTGGAGGCCGTCCGAGCAGAGCAGCAGCCGGTCGGCGCGCTTGAGCGTCACGTGCGCCATCTCGACGCCGACGTCGGCGGACACGCCGATCGCGTTGACCAGGATCGTGCGGAGCGGCGAGACCTGCGCCTCTTCGATCGTCAGCTTGCCTTCGATGACGAGCACCTCGGCGACCGTGTGATCGGTGGTGATCTGCGAGGGCTTGCCGTCGCGGACGAGGTACGTGCGGCTATCACCGACGTGGGCGACAAAGGCCTCGGGGCCCGCGACCAGGACGACGTCCAGCGTGGTACCCATGCCCGCCTTGTCCGGCTCGGCCTGGCCGCGCTGGAACACGGCCTGGTGGGCCGACAGCACCGCGTTCTGTAGGAGCTGCACGATCGCGCGCCGGCCAGCATCACTGGGCGCTCTCTTGAAGGCTTCGATCTCGTCGGCCGCTTTCGCGAGTGACTCGCGAACGGTTTGCACGGCCATCGCGGAGGCGACCTCGCCAGCGGCGTGGCCACCCATTCCGTCGGCCACGATGAAGAAGCCGCGAGCGGCCTCCATGTGCGCGGAGTCCTCGTTGTGGTCACGCACAACGCCAACGTCCGTGACGAGCCACGAGTCGAGTTTCACTCGCGACGTCTGTTCTTCAGCAGGGTTGGCCATCAGGTGCCTTGAGCTTTGGAATTCTCACCCGTGCTCCTCCCGCCCGCAACCGCTGGGAACCAAATGCTCACCTGACGATGTCGAGGGGCGGCGGCGGGCTACCAGCTTCCGCGAGCGTGTGCCCCTGTTGGACGAGGCGCGTGCGCCCTACGGAGATCGCCGCTTCCTCGCGATCGACCGCGAGAAACCCGCGTGACAGGCGTTGCGCCACCGCCGCTGTGGTCCCTGAACCGGAGAACCAGTCGGCTACTCTGTCACCCGGGATCGTGACCGCGCGTACGATTCGCTCGATCAGCCGCTCGGGCTTCTGCGATGGCCATCCGGTACGCTCGCGATCCGAGTGATTCAGCGTCTCGACGTCGGTCCACCAGTCCTCGGGAACCTTCCCGGCGGCCACGGGGTATCGGTAGACGCGGCCGGTTCGCTTGTCGGTCTTCTCCTGAACCGCCTCACCACCATCGAGCACGACCCGCATGTGCGAGCCCCCACGCCGCGGCACGCGCACGGCATCCGGGTAGAACGCCCAGTTGTCGGTGCGCGCGTACCACAGGATGGTGTCGTGCTTGCGCCCGAAGCCGCGCCGACTCTTGCCGCCGACGGCGTAACACCACACCAGCTCGTTCACGAACTGGTCGCGGCCGAACAGCCGATCGAGCGCGACCTTCACGTAGTGGACGGCGCGGTAGTCGAGGTGGACAAACAGCGAGCCCGACGCGGTGAGCGCGCGCCGGCTGTGCTCGAGGATCGGGAGCAACCACGCGACGAACGCGTCGGGGTCGTCTGCACGATCGGCGTAGCGGTGCCCGCGCCCCTGGCGCACGATGCCCGTCCCGAACGGGGGATCGATGTAGATCGCGTCGAGCACGCCGTCGGACAGGGCCTCGGCCTCCGCGAGGGCATCGCCCAGGACCAGGCGATCCGGGGAACCGTTGCGACCAAACGACACCCGCTCGATGCGCGGCTCGCCGATCTCGGTGACGGTCTCCATGGCGGCTACAATACAGCCGTGCGCTTCGGTCCGTGGTACTCGCTGGCCACCGCAGGAGATCACACGCCTGCGAGCGAGAACGTCTTGCAGGTCCGGCTCGCCAGTGGGCTCGTCGACTACCCGCGCGGCAAGAGCGCCATGCTGTGGTACGGCCATTCGCAGGACAGCCGTGCGACAGCGCTCGCCCTGGCCCAGGCGCACGCAGGCAAGGACCTGGTGTGTCGACATCTGATCGAGATCGACGCCGCTACAGACCTCGCTGTGTTCTGTGCGAAGTTACGCGCTGAGTTCGTACGCCGGTTCGGCACCGTGCCAGCCTACGAGGTGACCTCATGAACCTGGTCGAAGCCGAAGAGGTAGGTCCCGTCGAGGGCGATGCACCGCTGGTGACTCCACCGCGGCCGCCACACCGGCGCGTCTCCGTGTCGCTGCTGTTCACGCTGACCGTGCTTACCGGGACGGTCGTCGCGATCTACATGACGTTTCCCGCGCGCCACAACGTGCTCATGACCGAGGCGTTCGCCCAGCATCGCGAGACATCTCCGGCGTGGGACCTCACCGCGCCCAAGGAGCCCGAGCTCCGCGCGTGGATGTTCGGCGTCGTCGGCAAGGATGCGCCGATGCCACCCGCGGGCATCATCGAGGGCGCGCGGAAGATCGAGGTGTTCAAGCGTGGCGCCGCCATCGTGCGCGTCCAGGTCGGCAGCGATCACCTCACGTACCTCGTGCAGCGCGCGCGCGGCGTCGCGCCCAAACACGCCGAGCGCACCGAAGGTGACCTGCACGGGATTTCGTGGCGCAAGGGCCCGTTCACCTGCGTGGCCGTCGGGCCCGAAGCGACGTTTGCGACCTGGAAGTCGTCACTCCCCTAGCGAGCTAGCCCGAGAGCTCGGCATCACTCCGGCGCGAGCGTGAGACACGCGGTGCCGCCTGCGCTCGTGCCGTCGGAGATCCGTGCGCACACCCGGTGCGTGCCGCCGGAGAGCGAGAACGCCCCGGGGACGGCGATCTGATTGCCACACGCGATCCGCGCCGGTGCGAGCGGGCGATCGCGCGTCCCCGAGGCGATTTCGGTAACCACGACCTCGACGAGCGCGTGCGCCGACGGCGGACACGTCACGATGACCTTGAACCGATCGCCTGCGGCGAACGACCGCGCATCTTCGCGGACCACACCGCCGCGTTCGCGCACGACGCCGAGGATGACCTCGCCGACGCCCTTCACGCTCACAACATCCTCGCGCGTCGACACGCCCGCGGCGCCGCCGCGCCACACGACGAGCGCGATCACCGCGGCCGCCGCGAGGGCGAAGGCCGGGACGAGCCGGGGCAGCCAGCGGCGCCACGGTGACACCTCGGGTGCGGGTACGGCGAGCGGCGGCAATGCCACCACATCGCGCTCGATCTCGTCGAGGCACGCCTGGCACGCCGGGCACGCGCCGAGATGCTCGCGGATCGAGGCGTCATCGCGATCGCGCGCGAACGTCTCGAGCCGCAGCCACGAGATGGGTTCGCCGATGCACGCATGCGGGGGCGTCATGCGGTCGCCTCCGTGCCGCGCAGCGCGATGACCTCGTCGCGGATACGATCGAGGCGCTTGCCGATCGTCTTGCGCGAGAGACCCAGGTGCGTGGCGATCTCTTCCTGTGTCATGTCGTCGACGAAGCGCGCGATCAGCACCTCCATGTGGCCCTGGTCGAGCCGGTCCGCGAGCGCGGCGAGCAACGCGACGCCGACCACCTGATCTTCGAGACGCACGCGGCCGATCGGCGCCACCGCCTGCTGCTCGCGCTCGAGCAGCCGCGCGCGCGTGCCGCGGTCGCGCACGACGTTGAGGCAGCGGTTGGTCACAGCGCGATATAGGTACGCGAGGTCCACGTCACGGCTCCACGTTGCGATCAGATCGACGAATAGGGCGTGCACGACATCGACCGCGTCTTCGCGGCTGCGCAGCATGCGTTCGGCCTTGCGCACGAGCGCAGGCCCGTACGCGCGGTAGGCCGATTGAGGATCACTGACAGCTTCCACCCTGGATGCCGACTTCTTCGCAAGCGCCGTTCTCGACGCCGTCCGACGGACACTGCGCGGGGGAGCTGCACGGGCGCCCGTCGCTGCACTGCTTGCGCACGGCGCCGTTGCACCTGCCGCTCGCGCAGTCGGCGTTGGCGCCACATGGCTCGCCGCTGGCGCGTACGCCTTGGCCTGGCGAGCACACGAACGGCGCGTAGTCCGCCTCCCATGCGCCGCCACACCGTTCGCCGTTCGCGCAGGCAACGTTGCTGCTGCACGTCGAGCAGATGGAATTGTTGCACACGCCGGAGGCGCACTCGACGCCCTTCCCACACTGCTCGCCGAGCTCGCGCGAGCCCGCGGGGATGCAGGTCGTCGCCGGGAACTGCACGGGCGAGAACGCATCGTCGACGCCGCATACCTCGTTCACACCACACGCGGAGGCGAGTGGGTCGCAGCCGACGCACAGCATCGCCATGCCGAACCAGCTGCCGGGCGCGTACGTCCGACGGCACATGTTGCTCGCGCAATCGTCATCGGAGTTGCACGACGAGCCGAGGGGCGCGGGGTGGTTCGGCGCCGGCTCGAGCCCGACGCATTCATCCGGCGCGGTCACGACCTCGACCTGTGCGATCACGGCCCTTCCGGTGCCGCGCTTCGCGATCTCGAAGCGGATGCCGCTGTACGGGCCCTCGATCGGCACCTTGAACGACACTGGCTTCCAGGTCGCCGTCGGGATGCGCTCTTCGCGTTCGATCTGGCCGTCGCCGAACACGTCGATGCCTACCATTACCTCGGCGCTCTCCTCGACGTTGGCGACGAGATCGAAGCGGATGCATGTCGCGTCGTAGCTGGTCACCGGCGTGAGCTGCGCGATCGCGGCATCGGGGCCGAGCAGCTCGACGCCAGCGTCTTTCTCGTGCCACGTCGGTGCGCGCCGGATCTCTCCGCGCACGGTCTTCCACGCGCAAAGCTCGTCGCCGCACCACAGATCGAACCCGGGGTCGCGCGTGATACCGCCGCAGTCGGTCGCACCGAGCTGGGGGAGCGCGAGCGCGAGGAGGAGGAAGGAGAAGCGTAGGCGCATGACGACCTCAGTAGGTGTACGAGAGGCCAAGCGAGAAGCGGTGGCCGCCGCTGCCGTGGGTGTCGCCGACGAGGTTGTCGACCGCGCGGGCGTAGTCGAACTGGTAGCCCATGGTCACCCCGAGCGCGGGTACCCACGCCGCTTGTGCGTAATAGCCGCCACCCGCGGTAAGGGCGGGACCGAAGTACATCTCGCGCGTCTTCGTCTCGTCGGCGTCGACGAAGTGCGTGCGCGCGATCGCGATGCCCAAGCCGAGCTGGCCATAGATGCCGTTGCGCGCCCAGAACCCCGTCGTGCCGAACGGCAGGAACCCCTGACCGAGCACGCCGACGGTCGAGGTGTTCCACTCGATCGAGAGCGTCGTGGGGCCATCCATGCGCTCCCAGCCGTTGGCCCGTCCGTCGGACGCGAAGCCGCCGACCCACAGGCGCGAGGAGATCTGGCGCGTCACGGCGAGGCCGAGGCTCGAGCCGACGCCCGTGGTCTCGGCGTAGCCGAAGTCCTCGAGTGTCTGCGTGTAGTCGTCGCGATGCTCGCCGCCCGCGGTGCCGAACACGGTGAACCGCGTGCGCGGCCGAAACACGGCGCCGCCCTTCGTCGTCGTGGCGACCACGGTTTCGGTCGTGCACTTCGCGAGATCCACCTCGGCGTCCGCGCGCGTCGCGGTGATCGCGCAGCGCGAGAGCTTGTCGCCCTGGCGCACGATCACGTCGTAGTCACCGGGCGCGACCGCGATGCGGACGGTGTCGCCCTTAGCCTTCTGCGTCTCGGCGACAACCGCCTTGGCGCGGCGATCGGAGACCAGCGCCTTGCCTTCGATGCCGGGCGGCAGGGCGATCGACGCGGTCGCGGCGCGCGGGAACGAGAGCGGCACCTCACCGTGACCCTTGAGGTCGACCTCGAGGCTGACGTGCTGACCTCCGACGGCGGTCTCGGCGGTCGCGAGCAGTGTCTGGTGATACGCGTAGCGGTAGGCCTCGTCGATCGAGACCTGACCGTCGCGGTTCCCGTCGCCGGCGCCGCGCATGCCGACCAGCAGGTGATGCGTGAAGTACGAGGAGCGCAGCTGCTCGCTCTCCTGTGACAGCTCGCTACCACTCGATGACGCGAGCACCGCGATGCCGCTCGCATCGAGCTGGCTCCGCGAGTTCCACGAGAAGTCGGCAGCGGGAGCCGCGCCTTTTACCCGCGAGAACGCGCCGCTCTGGCACGCATCGAGGACGACGACGGTAAGCGTCGCCGGCACCGAGAACAGGCGCGTGCGCAGCTCGGCGAGCGGCAGCTGAGCGTTGCCGAGATCGAGCGCCGTCGCGCGCGCGTGCCCCGAGTAATAGAAGAGGATGCGCGACTTCTTGCCAGCCGCGAGGTCGGCATGCACGCGCTCCGACAGCTTGGTGATGCGCGCGCGCACCGCCTCGGGCGTAGGATGCACGAGGACGTCGACGGTCTCGGCCTGATAGCCGCCGAGCTCGACGAGCAGGTTGCCCATGCGACGGGCATCGTCCTCAGCGTACTTGAGATTACTCTGGCCGGGGCCAGCCGCATTGGAGCCGACGACCAGCGCGTAGGTCACGACGCCCGGCGGCGTCTCCGCACGCGTGACCCCGAGAGAGGCGGCGCACGCGGCGGTAGCAAAGAGGGCAGGGCGGAGCATGAGAGCCTCGGGCTTTGAGCCTATGACACGCGACCCTCGCGTTTTGGGAACCGGCACTCTGCGGAAAAGGGTCGGACCCTAATCGCGCAACTAACTCGCCAGTTAGACACCCTAAATGGGTTCAGCCTTACGTTTGCGACCGCTAAGTTGCTCGCAAGTTGGGCGATTAGGGTCCGACCCTAATCTTCCTGCTCTAATCTTCCTAATCTTCGGGGAGATGCACTGCGCGGCGGATGGTGGCTTTGCCGAACTTCGCCGTCAGCTTGTCGAGCGTCTCGCCTAGCCGTTCGCCGCGCTCGCGGGACTTCTCGTCGAGCAGGCCAAGTTGGCGCGGCGCATCGCGAGTTTCGAGGCTGGTGGCCGAGATGCCGCATAGCCGGACACGGTTGCCCTTGCGCGCCTCGATGCTGACCTTGGCGAGCAGATCGATCGCGGTCCGCGCGAGGACGCCGCCGTCACTGGTGGCAGCCTCGAGCGTCGTGCGCCGCGTGATCTGGCGGAAGTCGTCGTACTTCACGATCAGCACCACCGCGCGGGCGCGCAGGGTTGCCTCGCGCAGCCGGCGCGCCACTCGGTCGGCCTGGTCGAGCAGGATCACCGCGAGCTCGCCCTTGTCGTCGATGTCGTCGTCGAACGTCTCCTGGTGCCCGATCGAGAACGGATCACTCTCCGGGATGACCTCGCGCGAATCCTCACCCCGCGAGAGGGTCGCGAGGTGTCGCCCGGTGGTCTCGCCGAGGCGCGCGACGAGGGCTGCTTCGGGATAGCGCGCGACGTCGCCGATCGTGGAGAGGCCGAGCGTCGCGAGCACACCACGCGTGGCCTCGCCAACGCCCCACAGGCGCGTCACCGGCAGCGGATGGAGGAAATCGAGCAGCTTGTCCTCGGTGACGATGCGCAGGCCATCGGGCTTGTCGATGTCGGAGGCGATCTTCGCGGCGAGCTTGATCGGTGCGACGCCCACCGACGCGACCAGCGAGAGCTCGTCGCGTACGCGCTGCTTGATCGCGCGTGCGATGGTCTTGCCGTCGCCGAACAAACGCTCGCTCGCGGTGACGTCGAGAAACGCCTCGTCGAGGGACAGCCCCTCGACCTCCGGCGAATAGGTTCCGAGGATGTCGAAGAACGTGCGCGACGCCTCGGCGTAGCGCTCCATGTTGTGGCGCACGACGATCGCCTTGGGACACCGGCGGAGCGCCTCGGCCATCGGCATCGCCGAATGAATGCCGAACGTGCGCGCCTCGTAGGAGCACGCCGCCACCACGCCGCGGCGCGCGGAGCCGCCGACGAGCACGGGCTTGCCGCGGAGGCTCGGATCATCCCGCTGCTCGACTGCTGCGAAGAACGCGTCGAGGTCGACGTGCAGGATCGTGCGCACCATCTACTTGCTGAACATGTAAGGTCCGCGCACGACCAGGATCACGATCGCGGTCAGCGCGGCGAGGAACAAACTCCACAGCCATTGCGGCACCGGCGCGACGTTACCCTGGCCGAACTTCTTGATCTTGCCGCGCAGGATGCCGTGCACGGGCAGGATGCCGAGCACGACGAGCGTGAGCTTGATGTGGAGCCAGCCCATGCCTTTCTGCGCGAGCATGTTCCCGCCGGGCGCGTTGAAGATCATCCCGATGCCGGTACCGATCGCCACCGCGGCTGCGATGTCTGCCGAGAGCGCGATCGAGCGCTCCATGAGCGTCAGCTTTTCATGGACGTCCTTGGGCGCATGCGCGTGCAGTCGGAGCATCCAGTAGACGGCGAACAGGCCGCCGATCCACAGGAACAGCGCGATCAAATGTGCTGACTTGAGCCACTGGTAGGTCGAGTCCATCCCCCGCAACGTATCAGGAAGGATCGCGGTATGCTCGACCCGCCGACGTGGCCAAGGTCCTCAAGATCTACTTCCACGACGCCTGCTTCGATGGCACGACCTCGGCAGCGTTGTTTGCTGCGTTCTACCGTGCCCACGAGACCCGGGACGCGGACATCCGGCCCATCGGAATGGTCCACAAGGACGGCAATCCGTTCGAAGGCATACCCCTCGATGCCGACGACCACGCGTGTGTGGACTTCCGCTTTTGCGCGGACCCGAAAATGCGGTGGTGGTTCGATCATCATCCGACCGCGTTCCAGCCGCCATCGTTGCGGGACGTGTTCGAACGCGAGCATCAGCCGACGTGGTTCTTCGACCCTCAGTCGCCGTCCTGCGCGGGCCTGATCCGGGACTCGTTGCTCCGGCATTATGGCTGGTCGGCGCCAGATCACCTCGCGGAAGCTGTCCGGTGGGCGGACACGATCGATGCCGCGCAGTTCCCGACCGCCGAGGCCGCCATCGCGCTCCACGATCCGGCGCAGCGCCTCGCCGCGTGGCTCGCCCACGGTCGGTCGCCGCTCGACACCGCGAAGTACATCGAGTGGCTCTCCCGCGCGTCGCTCGCCGAGGTCGCCGCGCGGCCCGAGATCGCGCCAGCCCTCAAGGCCGTGGAGGAGGAGCGCGCCCGCGAGCTCGACGACGTGAAGCGCCTCGGCGTGTGGGCCGGCGACGTAATCGTGTTCGACCGCTTCTCCGACGTGGGCGCGCGCAGTCCGGGCTTCCTCGGCTACCTGCTGTTCCCCACGGCGCTGTACGCCGTGTCGGCGACGCGCACCGCGCAGAGCATCAAGATCTCCGTCGGCGTGAACCCGTGGGCGGGCAAGCCGCGCCGTCACGACATCGGCGAGCTGTGCGCACGCCATGGCGGAGGTGGGCACGCTGTGGTCGGAGGTGTCACGTTGCGCGGCGACGAGCTGGCGCGTGCGCAGGCCACGCTCGCCTCGATCGTGAAAGAGCTCGCCGAGACGTAGTGGTGTTACGCTCTCTGGATGGACACGCTCCTCTCCCTGTCAGCGAGCGTCATCGCCGTCACGCTCATCGCTTGTGGAGGCGGGCAGGGCGACAACCCCGATGGCAGCAACGGGAATGGTAATGGTGACGGCGGTGATGGTGATGGCGGCGGCGGCGGCGGTTCGGACGCACAGCCGTGCGGCCAGCTCAACGCGATCATTCGCGACTTCAAATCGGGCATGCCGTCGGACTTCGAGGGCACCGTCGCCGGCGAGCGGGGGCTGGTCACAGACACGCTCGGAACGGATCACAAGCCCGTTTACGCGTATCCGGGTGTGTCACCCAGCAACACGGTCGCGGGGCCGGATTCGTTTAACCAGTGGTACAACGACGTCAACGGCGTGAACCAGCGGTTCGAGATTCCGCTACCGCTTACCGAGACGGCCCCGGGTGTGTTCGAGTTCGACGACGCCGACTTCTTCCCGCTCGACGGGATGGGCTTTGGCGACGAAGGCAACCCTCATAACTTCCACTTCACGACGGAGATCCACGGCACGTTCCTGTATCGAGGCGGCGAGGAGTTCAAGTTCCGCGGCGACGATGACGTGTTCGTATTCGTGAACAACAAGCTCGCGCTCGACCTCGGCGGCGTGCACGGCCCTGAAGAAGACGAGATCGACTTCGACGCGCGAGCAGCGGAGCTCGGCATCTCGACGGGCACGGTTTACGCGCTCGACGTGTTTCACGCCGAGCGGCACACCACCGAGTCGAACTTCCGCATCGAGACGTCGATCGACTGTCTGTCCGGCGTGATCTACTAGCCGCGGCTGCCGACGTTCGCGTACAGGCCTAGCGGCGCTTGCGCTTCGCCTTGTCGCGTTTCTTGTCCCTGCTCTTGCCCTTCAACTTGGGCTCGACGAGCTGCAGCGGCGGGGCTTGCTTGGCGGCCTCGCTGTGATCGAGGCGCTCGCGCAGCGCGTTCGCCAGCGTGCGCAGCTCGCCCACCTCGTCGCGCAGGCGCCGGACCTCGTCGGCGAGGGGGGCACCCTCCTCGAGGTCCCGGATGATCTCCTTGCCGCGACGGCGCAGGCGTCCATCGAGCTCGCGCTCGGTCATTCGGCGAAGTGCAGCGACAGCAGCTGGATCGCCGATCACACCGAGGCCTTCGATCGCCGCAGCCTGCACGCGGAAGTCACGATCCGCGAGCAGGAGCTCGATCTTCTCGCGCACGTCGCGCTCCTCGCGATCGCGCCGACCGCGCATGAGCTGCGACAACGCGTTGATCGCCGCGCGGCGCCCCTGCGTGACCTTGCCCCACCGCGTGCCCTCGACGAGCAACCCGAGCGCACTGTCGTCGCGCGCCTCGGCGAGCCCGCGATACGCGTGCTGCCGGATCACGTCGGTGAACGACTCGCGGGTCGCCGCCTGGCGGAGCAACTCGGGGGCGCGCTGCGTGCGCGTCTTGCCGAGCGACAGGCAGGCCTCGGCCTCGACGAAGTAGCTCGCGTCCCCCTTCTCGACGATCTTGGCGAGCGCGGCACCGGCGGCTTCGTCGTGCACGAAGTCACCGAGGGCGCGCGCGATGACGCGGCGAGCACGCGGATGCACCTCCGTGCCGAGCGCCTGGATCAACCGGTCGCGTGCGGACTGGGTGCGCAGCGAGGCAAGCCCCATCGCCGCCGAGCCGCGCACCGCCCAGTACTGCTCCGTGCCAAGGGCGTCGGCGAGCGCGGCCTCTGCGGTCGGCCCGCCGCGCTTGGCCAGCGCCATGGCCGCGTGCCCGCGATCGATCCAGAGCGTCGCGAACGACAGCTCGTTCATCCACAGCGACTCGGGCTTGTCGACCTTGAGCGCGCACAGGATCACGCGTCCCGGATCGAAGATCGCCTGCGTCGGCTCCTCTCCGACGTGGAGGTAGAACACGTGCCGCTGGTCGCGGATGTCGATCGCTTGGTCGACGTCGCGGTCGCCGATCCGGAACCGGACCTTGGCAGGGATGCGGAACAGCGGCGTGCGCGCGTCCACCTTCTGCTTCTGCTCGACGGTGACCGTGACCATCTTGTCGTCCGCATGCCACGCGAACGCGACCTCGAGCTCGGGGTGCCCCGCGCCATCGATCACCCACTGGCTGAAGAACCAGTCGAGGTTCTTGCCGGTTGACTCCTCTACCGCGCGCGCGAGGTCGCGCGACTCGACGACGCCGTGGCGGTGCTTGTTCAAGTAGAACCGCAGCGCCCCGAAGAACGCGTCGTCGCCGAGCAAGTGGCGGAGCATGTGCAACACGCGCCCGCCCTTCTCGTAGAGGTGGTGATCGAAGATGTCGATCGGCTCGTCGAACAGCTTCGTCGCGATCGTGCGGCGATAGCGGCCCGAGTCCTCGCCGAAATACATGTCCGCCCAGTCCTCGAGCTCGAGGTCGGCGGCGTCGCGCCCCTCGTGGTGCTCGCGCCAGATGTACTCCGAGTAGGTCGCGAAGCCCTCGTTGAGCCAGCCTTCACCCCAGTCGCGGCAGGTGACCAGATCGCCGAACCACTGATGCGCCAGCTCGTGCGCGACCAGCGAGTCGATGTCGTAATCGAGCGCCGCGCGCTCGTCGATCAAGATGCTGTCGGTCAGCGTCGTCGCGCTCGTGTTCTCCATCCCACCGAAGATGAAGTCGGCGACGAACACCTGCGCGTATCGCGGGTACGGGTAGTCGACGCCGAAGCGGCGCGAGAACAGCTCGAGCATCGCGGGCGTGCGCGCGAGCGTCCTCTCGGCGGCGGCCTCGCGCCCGCGCTGCACGTAGTACACGACGGGCATATCGCGCCACGTGGTCTCGATCGCCGCGAAGTCGCCGACGGCGAGCGTGATCAAGTAACAGCTGTGCGGCACGTCGAGCCGCCAGTGCAGGGTGCGCTTGCCCCCGGCGGTCTTGTCGCTGGCCAGCGTGCCGTTCGACAGCGCGAACAGATGCGCCGGCACGGTGACCATGACCTCGCTCGTCGCCTTCTCGAGCGGAGCGTCGAAACATGGGAACCAGTACCGCGAGTCTTCGTCCTGGCCCTGCGTCCACACCTGCGTCGGCTTGTCGGGATATCCCGGGTCCGGTCCAATGAAATACAGGCCGCGGCGTGGCGCGCCGCGATACCCGACCTCGAGCACCAGCTCGGTCCCTGTCGCCGCGGGCCGCGGCAGCTGGATGCGCAGCTTCGTACCGTCGTGGCGGAACACCGCTGGTTCACCACCGACGGTGACCTTCTCGATCGTGAGCTCCACCGCATCCAGCTCGACGAAGCGCGTGTCTGGGGCGATCACGGTGCTGCGCAGCGTGGCGGTCCCGCGCACGGTGCGCTTGGCGGGATCTACCTCGATCGCGAGCGCGATGTGGCCGATATCGACGACGCGGTCCGGGGCCCACCGCTGGCGGGTGCCCGGGAATGCGAATTCACGATTCATGCGCGCGCGACTCTAGCAGTCGCAGGGTACGACGTGGCCGTTCACGCCTCCCCGGTCTCGACGAAGCGCGCGGCCGAGGTCGCGGTGAGCTTGAACGCCGGGCTCGTGCGGCCCTCGCGGATCAGCTCGTTCGTCACCTCGTCGAACGCCTTGATGAGCGCGTGCGGATCATCGTCGTCGGGAACGATGTCGAGGTCGACGCGGATCCGCTGTCCACTGTCCATCGCGAAGTTGAACGTCCTGTGCAGCCGCGCACGCGCCGCTTGCTCGTGGCGTAGCAGCACCTCGCGCGCCGTCTTCACCAGGGTCATGAAGGCACTCTGATCGAGCGGCTTCGGATTCTTCTTGTCGCGGCCCATCGTCCACGGGGTGACAAGCGCAGGCTCGTCATCCCCCGCGCGCATCATCTCGACGGCCCAGCCATCATCGTCCTCGTTCTTGACGACGCGTGCGCTCCAGCCGTCTTTTCTCCAGTGTCGCGGGTCCGTCGTGTCCTCGAGCATCGACGGAGTGTGCCTGGCGAGGCACGAGGATCGCGAGCCATTTCGCGACCCACGTCGTGCCCGACGAAGGCGTCGACCAGCGCGCGGATCAGCTCACCGAGCGGTCCTCCCTGCCTGGGCCGCCGGCGCGCCCTCTCCGGGATGCGCCTGCGCGACGTGGCCGAGCTCGAAGCGGCGCGCGTACCGGCGTTCGAGCGGACCACGTAGCCTGACACGCACGGGTTGCGCCTCCCTCGCCGAGCGCGCAACACCTGCGCGTTCTCCGCCATCCGTCCCGCGCACACCACGTGCTGGCTCACCCCATGCAATCTCCGCTGCGCTGACCGCACCACGCAACGCGAGGTCGTTCCGACGGGCGGGGGACGACCGGTCGAAGCGACGGTGTTGCCGTGCGGGCCCGATCAGGGGGGCTCCGCGTAGCGGCGGAGGCACTCATCCTGCAAGTCGCCAGCGCATGAGCAAGCTCCCCCATCGCTATCGCATGGTCATCGCGCTCGACGATTCGGAGTACGCGGAGATCGTCCTCGAGCATGCGCTCGATCAAGCAGCCCAGCGCGACACCGTCGATCTCCACGTTCTCACGGTCGTGGAGCGTGAGGCGGATGTGGATGCTACCAAGGAGCGCCTGACGCGCAGCGTCTTCGAGATGCTCGACGCATTCCGTGCCGGCGCGACGCGGTGGCGGACCCGGCTCCACGTCCGCGTAGGTGCCGGCGCCGACGAGATTGCCTTGCTCGCCGAGGAGGTCGACGCCCACCTGATCGTCATGGGGCGATTTGGCGTGCACCACCCGCGACGATCGTTCGCGGAGGCCATCCTCGCGCGCACGCGCCGCCCCGTGCTCGTCGTCGGCTTGAGCGGCAGCGAGCCAGAGACCCAGCCGCAATGCCCGGACTGTATGCAGGTCCGCGAAGAATCGGAGGGCGCACGCTGGTTCTGCACGGCGCATGTCGCGCCCGATCGCCTGCGCCTGTCGACGCTGGTTCCGGCCGCCGTGCGCCTCACGGGGGGCGGCCCGCTGTGGTGAGCGCTCGCCGCGAGGCATTGCGCGGTGGGCACTGACTCATGCAGCCTTTGCGCGCTTCGTCGCGCCACCACGCGCAGCCCCCTGGCTCGCGGCTTGCTGAGCATGCATCGCATGAAGCCCTCCAACGTCGTCGTCGCGTACGACTTCTCGGTCCTCGGGGAGATCGTCCTGAAACGCGCCGTCGCGCTCGCCTCGCGAGCCCCGTCTCCTACACGAGCTCCAAAGATCATGCGTCCCGTCGACTGGACCATCCCCCTCTAATGCCGGCCGTCCTGGTCAAGCACATCATGTCCCGCAACGTGGTGACGTTCTTCGCCGAGCAGACCTTGCCGCTCGCCGAGGACGTCATGCGGCTCCACCGCTTCCGGCATCTACCTGTGATCGACAATGATCGCAGG
>JANRKM010000253.1:0-6040 GCA_033763475.1 Kofleriaceae bacterium | reverse complement strand
TGCGGACGTCGCTCGCAGGGGGCGTCGGAGGCGTCGGAGCCACCGGCGTGGCCTGGGCTCCGCACCCGACCGCGAGCAGGACGAGGGTTCGCATCATGTGAGGATGACGCGCCAGCCACAGGGAGTGCGCAGGGTTTTCGTAAGGGCGGGGTCGGCACCGTGGTGCCCGTGACCGTCGTGCCATCGATGACGATGTAGCCATTGCCGGAGTGGAGTATTGCGCCAGCGATCCGGCGGCGCCTTCCTATCGCGAGGAGGGGTTGCCCCCATGCCGAGCCTCCTCGAGCTCATCACGGCGGACCTGGATTGGATGCCGCGGCATCATCCCACCCGGCTCGAGGCGCTCCCGCGGGACAGCAGTCCGGAATGTCACCTTGCAGCGCGAGCCGCCGAAACTCGTTGCGTGCGAGCTCGAACTTGCGCAGGTACCCGCGCGAACGTCCGGTCAACCGGCAGCGGTTGCGTAGCCGCGTCGGGCCGACCTGGTCCGTCATGACCTGGCAGCCGGCAACTCGACGACCAGCGCGGCGCCATGGGGCACACTGTCGACGAAGATGCGGCCGTGGTGCAGCTCGACGAGCTTGCGCGCGACGTAGAGTCCAAGACCGAGCGAACCGCTGGCTTCCGCCCCCTGCACGAAGCGATCGAAGATCCTCTCGCGCAGCTCGGGCGGGATCCCGGGTCCTTGATCGCGCACCTCGAGGCGCACGAGCCGCGGGCCGGACGAGAGCTCGACCGTGACCGTGCCGCCTTTCGGCGAGTGTCGTATCGCGTTCTCGATCAGGTTGCCCGTGACCTGGCCGAGCCGGATGCGATCGCCCGAGACGACGTCGCGCTCCGCTCGATCGACGAAGCTCAGCCCGATTCCTCCCCGCTCCGCGATGGCGCCATAGACCTCGGTCGCGTCACGCGCGACGGCTCGCATCGACACCGGCTGCGTGTCGATCACCATGCGTCCGGTCTCGGTGCGCGCTGCTTCGAGGACCTTGTCGACCAGCTCGTTGACGCGGACCGCGCTGCGGCGGATGTGTTCGATGCGCGCGCACACGACCTCGGCCGAGCCGCTCGCACGCTCGATCATCTCGCTGTTAAGCAGGATGCTGTGCAGCGCCCCGCGCACGTCGTGAGCGAGCATCGAGATGAAGTGTTCGCGCAGCTCGGCGAGCGACTCGAACCGGCGTCGCGCGGCCTCGAGCTCCGATGACTGGCGCGCCTGCTCTCGGGTCAGGTTCGCGAGATGAGCATTGGCCGAGAGGAGCTGGCGCGCCATCGCATCGGCGTACCCTTCGCCGATGCGCGCGATCAGCATCAGATGACCGCCTGCCTCCAGCGGGGCGATCGCGACCCGGACCGCGACGAGCTCGGCCTCGGCGTTGCGGACCTGGAGCTCACACGATGTCGGTGCTGTCAGCAGTGCGTCCTCGAGCTTGCGGTGCGAGCGGCTGTCGAACAGCCGGTCGACCGGTGTTCCGGGCTCCGCGTGGAGTAGCTCGCCTGCGGCCTTGCTGCAGCGAACGACCCGGCCGTCCCGCATGACGAGAGCAAGAACTTCAGGCATGCGCTCGACGAGTAGATCGAGGGGGATCACGACTTCCACCCCTGGGTAAGCGCCACCACGTCCGCCGCCGAGATCGCGACGGCGTCTACCCCGAGGTCAGCGGAGGCGATGCTCGAGACCGCGCGTCCTCCGACGAGGAGCTTCGGCGCGGGTGCGAGCTTGCGGAGCTGCGCGATGGTCTCGCGCAGGCGCGGCAGGCGCTCCGGCAACGCGATCGACAGTCCGACGAGGCGCGGCCGTTCACGGGCGACGAGCGCGAGCAGTGCGTCTTCCGGGACGTCCGCCCCGACGAACAGCACATTCCAGCCGTCGTTGGCCAGCAGATCCGCCGCGATCCGCGCGCCAAGCTCGTGTCGTTCGCCGGAAGGGCAGGCGACGACACCCTTCGGTCCTTCTGGTGCCCACGGAAACGACGGATAGAACGATGCGATCACGCTCTGCGCGACCGCTGTTGCGACGTGCTCGTCGGCGATCGAGATCTCGCCGATCTCCCAGCGCCGTCCGACCTCGGCAAGGGAGCGCGCGACAATCTCTTCATAGAAGAACGGTAGGCTGTGGGCTCGCGCTTCACGCGCGATGGCGAGCGCACCTGCCAGATCGCCGGCGAGGATCGATCGGAGGAACCTGGCATGAAGCTCCACGTGTAGACCTTGCCGCCGTCACATGCCCTGTCAATGCGAGAGGCCGTTGCGGCAGACCCCGAACGAAAGGGAAGTCGAAATCGAGCCTGCAAGAACGCGCCAGCCGCACGCGGTTTCCGACGATGTCCGTTCGCCGAGCGCATAGGATTCGGGGGCTCGCGCAAGGTCTGCGCACTCGCCGTGACGCGCAGCACCTGGCCCGCGCAACCCCGGCGCAGGGGCGAGCCGATCCGCAGCACATCGAGAAGTCGTAGCGCTCGGCAGAGCCCCCGATGGTAAAATGTCCCATGACGACTGGTCGCCTGGTCGCTTCCGTCGGGCTGGCGATGGGGGCCCCGGTCGCGGGCCAGCGTGTGGGGGAGCGACGCGGTCCCGTTCGACGCTGCGCCGACGCCGGGGGGCAGGCATTGCTGACCGGCCCGCGAAGACTAACCTTAGGAGGCTTTATGATTCGAAGATACAGCGGCGATAAGAGGAGCATCGAAGCGCGGTCGACTGACAACGGCCGAACCTGGTCCGTGAAGTTCTACGACACCGGACGGCTCACGCAGTACTCGGGTGGAACCATCGCCGAGGTCGATGCGCTGGCTGCCAAGCATGGCTTGAAGCTCGACAAGTGACGGCGCCCCAACGGCGTCGGTCTCATCTGGCGATTGTGCTGCGGTCGTCGCCGGCGCCGTGCACAGATCGAGAATGATTGCTTGTGCTCAGAAGCCCCACGGCAGCCCCGTCAGCTCCCACACGACGAGCAGCACGATCCACGCGAGGGTCACAAAAACCACGTACGGCATCATCAGCGCCACCAGGGTCCCGACGCCTGCGGAGCGCTGATAGCGCTTCGCGAACGTCACGATCAGCGCGAAGTAGGGCATGAGCGGCGAGAGCACGTTGAACGGGCTGTCGCCGACGCGATACGCGGCGAGGCCCGCCTCGGGCTTCACCCCGAGGCGCAGGAACAGCGGCACGAACACGGGGGCGAAGATGGCCCACTTGGGAATGATCCCGGACAGGAACAGATCGAGGATCAGCGTCACGACCACCAGGCCGATCAGCAAGGGAAGCGCTCCCACGCCGGCGGACTCGAGCACGTCACCCAGCTTGACCGCGACGAGCGTCGCGAGGTTGCTGTAGCTGAAGTACGCGACGAACTGGCTGATGAAGAACAGCAGGAAGATGAGGCCAGCGAGGCCGGCGATCGCCTTCTCCATCGCCGAGGTCACATCGGTCGTCGACTTGAACGTTCGCGCGCCCACCCCATAGCCGACACCGGCCGCGAAGAAGACGAGGGTGATCAGCACGATGAGCCCGCTCATGAAGGGCGAGTCGCCGATCAAGGCGTGGGTCTCGGGGTTGCGCAAAGGAGCCCCGGGGGGGAGCGCGAGTAGCGCGAATACGCCGAGCGTCGCGAGGGTCGCCCACAGTGCGTACTTGAGGCCGCGCGCGTTCGCCTCGGGCGCGGGCTCCCGCTCGCCCGCGTCCTCCGCGTTCGGGTCCGGGGCGGTGCCGTCTTCAGGGCGCCACGTGCCGAGGCGCGGCTCGATGATCTTGTCCGTGATCAACGCGCACAACACCGCGAGCATCACCACCGACGCGGCACCGAACCACCAGTTCGCGGTGATGCTGATCGAGATCGAGGGATCGACGAGATGGATCGCGTCGTTGGTGATCTCGGTGAGGATCCCGTCGGCGGGCTTGACCAACAGGTTGACGCCGAACACCGCGGCGACGCCGGCGAACGACGCCGCGAGACCCGCGAGCGGGTGCCGGCCGACCGCGACGTACGCGCTGGCTGCGAGCGGGATCAGGACGAGGTAGCCCGCGTCCGCGGCTACGCTCGACAGGATCCCGACGAAGACGATGATGTAGGTCAGCGCTTTCGGCGGCGCGACCTTCACCAGCTTCCGGATCAACGCCTTGATCAACCCCGATGACTCCGCCACCCCGACGCCGAGCATGGCGACGATCACGACGCCGAGCGCCGTGAAGTCCATGAAGTTGCCGACGGCATTCTCGTACATGAACCGGATGCCGCTGCCGGTGAGCAGGCTCTGCGCCGAGGTCGTCATCGTCTCGAGTTGATCGGTGTCGGGATCGATCGCCTCGTACGTGACCGTCGCGCCCGACCAGTAGAACAGGTGCGACAGGACGGCGAGGAACCCGATCAGGATCACGAACAAGACCGCCGGGTGTGGGATCTTGTTGCCGACGCGCTCGATACCGTCGAGGACGCGTTGAAGCACGCCGTGTTCGTGCGTGGATTCCGCCTGGATAGGCTTCGAGTGATCGGTCATGCCGATCGAGCGTGCATGCGCGGCGCCAGCGGCTTCAGGCCGTCGCGGTCGAGGCAAACAGATCGAGTCCGAGCTTCCGCGACAAGAACCGCGCGACGAGCTGGCCCTTCACGCTGTTGCCGATGGCATCGAGCGGCGGTGCGAAGGTGCCGAGCGCGCCCTTGCCGGGAGACACCGTGACGATGCCTCCGCCGATGCCGCTCTTGCCGGGAAGGCCGATCTCGTAGAGCCACTCGCCGGAGGTCTCGTACATGCCGGCGGTTGCCATCACCGCGAGCGTGTAGTGACAGACGAGCGGGTCGACGACGCGCTCCTTGGTGATCGGATTCACGCCGCCGTCGGCGAGCGTCGCGCCCATGATCGCGAGATCCTTCGCGCTCACGTTGAGGGCACACTGCTTCGTGTACAGCTCGACGGCATCGGCGGGGTCGATGAAGATCCGGCCGACGCTCTGGAGCATGCGCGCGAGCGCCTGGTTGCGAAAGTTGGTCGCGGAGGCTGACGTGTAGACCTCGGTGTTGATCGCGAGCTCGCGCCCGGCGAACCGGGACATCGCCTCGTGGATGAAACGCCACTTGGCCTCCATCGACGCCCCCGGGACCAGGCTCGTCGTCGCGATCGCACCCGCATTGACCATCGGATTGGTCGCGCCGGTGGCGCTACCTTCGATCGCGGCGATCGAATCGAATGGGCGCCCCGTCGCGTTGACCCCGATCTTTGTCCGCACCTCCTCGGCCCCGAGCACCTCGCACACCGCCGCGAGCACGAACGGCTTGGACACGCTCATGATCGAGAACTCGTGCTCGGCATCCCCCGCCGCGTGGATGTCGCCATGGACATCCACGACGCACACGCCGAACAAGTCGGGCGGTACTGCTGCCAGCGCTGGGTAGACCTGCGAGCTCTTCCCATCGCGGTTGTCCTTGAAGAGTTCGTACGCTTCGTGAACCAAGGCCGCGATCTGGTCGTTCGCAGGCAACGACCCGGTCGACACGAAGTCGGGGTGGGAACTAATCGATGCTTCGATGCTTGCCATGTGGGGCTCCAGCTGTGAGACTTGAACTGATCGGTCCTCGATTCGCACTCGGCGGCTCTCGCAGCCGTCTCGGTTCGAGTCTCGTGCCACGCCGCATCGTGCGCGTCGGGCCGTGTCAGCCACCCAGTGATGTCGCCGACGCACGCTGAGCTGTAACGCTGTGTCGTGGACGCCTCGCATCGTGATGCCTCGCGTCGCACATCGCTATCGGCTCGGCGAAACCTCGCGATGAGCGCGGAGGTCGCCGGCGCCGCGTGCTCCTTTCCACCGCACCGTCGACGCAACTCGTCGTTCATGACGTGGTGGTGCCTTCGAACGAGCTGGAGATTCAGCGCGCCTTCGATGTACCCGCCGCGATTTCGCGTGAGGAGGCCGGTCGAAATCAAGGTTGTTGTCGCATGAAAGTTGTCGACGTCAGTTCGTGTGTGCCTCCGGGTTGAGGGTGACGGTGTCGGGGCGTTCCCACGAGCGAGTAGGACCGGCCCATCGTTCTGGATGGCGTTCGCGCGCCTTC
>JANRKM010000252.1:0-19929 GCA_033763475.1 Kofleriaceae bacterium | reverse complement strand
TGCGGACGTCGCTCGCAGGGGGCGTCGGAGGCGTCGGAGCCACCGGCGTGGCCTGGGCTCCGCACCCGACCGCGAGCAGGACGAGGGTTCGCATCATGTGAGGATGACGCGCCAGCCACAGGGAGTGCGCAGGGTTTTCGTCAGAGCGGGGTCGCCGTCGGCACCGTGGTGCCCGTGACCGTCGTGCCTTCGATGACGATGTAGCCATTGCCGGAGTGGACCGTCGCGCCGCTCTGCGGTGCCGAGCGACAGCGTCGTGCCGCCGATCATCTGCGCCGGATCGCGCTCGGAGTCCGATAGTTCGCGCCTCGGTCGGGCTCGGAGTCCGACAGTTCGCGCCGCCGTGGGCTCGAAGTCCGACAGTTCGCGCCGCCGTCGCGACACAAGGACGCGAATCCACGTCTCCCGCATGGGAGGCACACCAGTTGCTCGAACCCCCGCACATGATGAAAGCCGCCATGTTCACCTTGATCAGCGCCCTGACCTTTGGCTGCGTCGCCGATGACGACGGCGCATCACAAACCGAAGGATCCGGCGGCAAAGCCGACGGTCAGTGCGGCGACGGTACGATCGCGACCTGCGAGATCCTTCCGCCGACGTGCCCCGCAGGTCAGGTGCAGAAGGTCTTGAACAGCTGCTACGCGGGATGCGTCGATGCAGACACCTGCGCCGCCTCCGACACGGCCGAGCAAGAGATCACCAGCTCGGACCTCGTGCAGGACATGATCGACGCGACCATCGCGAGTGGCAACCTCCAAAGCACCTGCACCCTGCGTCTCGTCATCGAGCCGACCTTCGACGGATACGCTCACGTCGAGCTCGAGCGTGAGGGCACCACGAAGACGATCCACCTGCGGAGCCCGCAAGGCCAGCTGATCAAGTCCGAGGCCGGCGACGCGGGCACCACGAGGACGCGGTACGCGATGACAGGGCGCTACATCGAGGTCCAGACCTTCGAGGATCTCGCCACCTTCGCGGTCACCGCCGCAGATACCAGCGGCACGCTCCGCTGCGTGTTCGAGGAGTAACTCGCTGAGCGGGCTACTCTTCGACGGAGCTCGTCTTCTGGCGACTACGCAGGGCGCCGAAGATCGCGTCGACCTTGACCGTCTTGCTGCTCGTCGTCTTCTCACCCGGCTTCGCCGCGCCGAGGACGTACATGAGATCGCTGCCGCTACCGATCTCCGTCGTCCCGATCTGAACGATCAAGTCTCCGCCCTTTAGGCCGGCCTTCTGCGTCGCCCCATCGGCGCTTCGGCTGATCGGATCTGCGCTGTACGACGACACCGTGCCGAGCGAGGCGCCGCGGCGGGGGTGGCGAGGTGCGTCCACTCGTGCGCCGGTTGCTCGCGCGGCCGCAGACGTTGCCGCCACAGGTGCAGCAGCGTGACAACGGCTGGTTGCTCTCGGGTCTCGTGCGGAACACCCGCCGACGGGTCGCGCAAGGGCGTCATCAGCTTCAAGCGCGCGGCGTACATCAACGCGTGCTTCGTCGGCGCCGAGCGCCTATCGCACTGGCAGCGCGTCTATCGCCCGCGCGGCAAGATGCGCGACGTCCAAGCTCCGCAGTGGCGGCGTGACTCGACGAGACCGAACGCGCACTCGGAGCGCTGCCCCGCGTGCGCGGCCATCGAGCGCATCGGTCAGGTGGCGGTGCTCGCCGCCGCGCGGGCGTGAAATGGCGCGAAATGGCGCCTCGTCGGAGGCCGCGCGTCACGAACTATCGCCATCTCGTCGGCAGGTGGCAACTCTGCTCGCCTTGTCGCCGGCAGTTCGCCGGCACGGGCCAACGCGGCGACGTCTCAGAGCTTTGTCGCGACGGCGAGGTGACGATGAAGAGCGGCCTTCTGCTTGCACAGCCGGTTCGCATGTCTAAGAACCTCTTCGGCGTTTGCATCGCGCTTGGCTCGGTGCTCGTTGCTGCATGCGCCTCGAACGAGCCCAGCCTCGAGGCCGGATCCTCTGATTGCGTCGGTTCCAAGTGTGATGTCTGGGGGACGGACAATCGCCGCGAGCTCTACGAGGCTCCGCAGGAGGTGGTGAGTCGCTTCGCATACAGCATCGGGAGCCTGTACGACTCCCGCAAGCTGACCGCGTTCGAGGAGGATGGCGGCTTCATCGGGGTCGCGTCGCCGCTAAAGTTGGGCGCGCGGTTTGGCTTGTGCCTCGATCAGCGGTTCTTTCATCAGTCTTCCGACGCCCATTGCACGGGCTTTCTGATCTCACCGACCGTCTTCGCGACCGCCGGTCACTGCCTCAGCCGGAGCACCTCGCCAGGTGGCGAAGAAGAGTGCGCGCGCCTCAGCATCGTCTTCGAGCACGCGTACTTCGAGCAGCCCGAGCAGCCCGACGCGCAGCTGGTGGTGGACCCGTTGTCGGTTCACCGCTGCAAGCGCGTCCTCGCGCTGCGCAATCAGCCGCGCGAGGGAATCGACTATGCGCTCATCGAGCTCGATCGCCCGGCGGAGGGGTACCGGAAGCCGCTCGACTTCCGACGTCAAGGCGCACCCGAAGTTGGCGAGGAGCTCGTCGCGATCGGCGCTCCGACTGGCCTTCCGCTCAAGTACACCGACGGCCAGGTCATCGAGCTCCCGGAGTGGGGGATGCGCGCGCCGGTCATCGTCTCCAACATCGACGCCTTCGGTGGCAACTCGGGCGGGCCGCTGATCAACGCTACGACCGGCGTCGTCGATGGCATCCTGTCGTTCAACAGCGGCAAGAAGTATGTTCCGCGCCCGCTGCCCGACGGCTCATCGTGCGGCGAGCTGGCGGTCTGCGGCGAGAACACCGAGTGCCTTATTCCCCTCGCCGCCTCGAACATCGCGCACTTCGCCGACGTCTTCGAGGCTGCGGTCGCGGGCAATCTGTAGTCACGCGCGACGGCGAGATCGCGAGCGCAAACTCGTCTACCAGAGCGCAGAGCTGTTCGTGACGGACGCTGGCGAGGGCAAGATGAATGGAGGGCGCATGCTCGTGCTGCTGTGTGATCGCGCGAATGTCGAACGCGTCTTCGAGCATCTCGCTCTAGCGATCGCGTTCGCGCGCGGCGCGCGCGCAAGACTTCGCCGCTGGCAGGGTGCCCGATCCGAGGCAGCGCAACTTCGGGGACGACGCGCGCGGAGCAGCGGGCGCCGAGCTGCACCCCGACTTGCGCTCGGCCGACGCACCGCGGGCATCTCGTGCGGCGCTGGTGGAGAGCCGCGCGTTAGCGTTGGGGTTTGCGCGGGTCGTGATCGCGGACCTGGTAGCCCATCCGGGTGATCTCGGCGGCGTCGGGCTCGGGGGGAGGGACCTGCGGGGCCATGATCTCGCCGGGGCGCAGGGTTCGGGCGCGCCCGATCTCCTCGCGTTCGCGGGTGGCCGGGTCGAGGGGGGAAGTGGCGAACAGTCGACGGAACATGGTTGGTAGAGACCGCCGACCGGGTTTGTGAGCGGGCGCTGCTATGGCGCCGGCATCGGCGGTGGGGTCGTACTCGGCACCGGCGCGTACGGCACGACATGCACCAGGCCGGCTCCTCCTCCCCCTCCGCCTCCCCCTGCGTGGTGCGGTCCACCGTCGTTGGCGCCGCTCGGGCTGCGCCCATCCTCCGCCTCGAACGACAGGAAAGCGCCATCGCCGCCGTTGCCGCCGATGTGGCGGTTGCCGCCGTCGGGCTCGCTCGCCCAGTCAGGTGACAACTTTCCGTCCTCGCCGTTGCTCGAGCCGGTCGCCCCTTCCCCGCCCGCACCGCCGTTCGCGAGGACGCTACCAGTGACAGAGATGGTCGCCGCGTCGAGCACGATCATCCCGCCTGAACCACCACCGCCACCGCCGTTGCGGCTCGTCGCGCCACCTGCGCCCGGGCTCCCCGACGCGTCGAGCCTCCCGGCGACGCTGATGATCGGCGAGATGAGCGCGATGGCTCCTCCCCCATCACCGCCGGGCGCCGAAGTCGTGCCCGCCCCCGAGATCCCGGCACACCCACCGCGCAGCTCTGCCAGCAACGGTTGGGGTGGGCCCGGACGTGACTCGGAGCCGGGGAGCGTATCGTCGGTGAGTCGGCCACGCCTGCCGATGCCCCCCATCGTCACGAACGATCCTCCGGCGCCACCCGCGCCAACTCCGTCGGCCGCCGAAGGAGCCGTGCCGCTGCTGCATGGCGCGCCTCCCGAACCGGCGCCGGCATCATCGGAGGCGTAACTGGCGACGGTGAGGGTGCCCGCGATCGAGAGCGTCTGCGTCGCGACGACCACGAGCGGCCGCGCTCCGGCTCCTCGTACCGTTGCGCCGCTCGAGATGTCAAAGGTGGTCGCGAGCACCAGGCACACGTCGGGTCCGCGCGAGAGGGTTGCACATTCCGATCCGCCACTGGTTTCGAGCGTGGTGTCGGCAGTGATCATCCGCTCGATCGGCGAGTCCTCGGTGCACACGGTGACGAACGTCCCGTAGCACGCCTCCGTCAGGGCATCGTTCGAAGATGGGGTCACCCCGAACACCCGATGGCAGGCCCCGAGCACTCCGAGGGCGATCAGCCAGCGCATGGAACGAGTGTATCGCGCCGGGCTAGAAAATGATGAAGCAGTCGATCGTCGTCACCATGCGGAATGTCGACTCGTCGTGTGCTCCGAGTGGCCGTACTCGCCCAGAGGGCGCGCTCGTCGCGAAGGCGGAGCGAGTACCATCCACGCGGGTTGCCGCGCTGTTCCGAGTTCTCGAGTATCGCCGCATCTCCTTGGGAGTACGTCTACAGCGCCGACCGCGAGCGCGCGAATCGGCATACGAACGAGAGGTGAAAGCGGTCTGGCGGCTGGGTGCCTACGATGCGCAACGGAGCAAGGCCCGACCTCGTAGTCGCCGCCAAAAAAAAGATGTGCCCGTTATTCGGGTCTCAGCCGTTACTTTTCTCGTGATCCGCTTCCTGCCGCTGCCCTTCGTCGTGCTCGCTGCATGCGCGGGCAGTCTCCAGTCAAGTCGGGGGAACTGCCGCCTCGACGACGCGCTGGAGGCACCGCGCGACGCGCTCGCGAACCCGCACGAAGCAGCTCGCGCCCGCCCAGTAGGGGCGCCATTTCGCAACCACTATGCCGTCGAGTCCGTCGGGCCAGCGCGCCACCATTTCACGGTCTGGTACGCACGGAACGAATGGGTCCGCGCACGGCTCGCCGTCGTTCGCGATAGCGGCGGCAAGCTGCACATCACGACCGAATCGTCGTGGTGGGGCGGCCCCGCCATCCCGCCGGACCGCCCGGCTGCACCACCGCCGCCCGAGGTGGCACCGCTGGTGCGTCAGCTTGGCGCCGAGGTACGAGGCCGCTGCCGCAGCACTCGAGGCTGGCGGATCGCGTACGAGGGGATGTTCCGCAGCGTGAAAGTTCACGAGCTGATCCAACACAACAAGGAGGGGCGCAATTCAGGATGGTTCGCGACGGTGACGTATGCCGTCGACGAAAAGCTCACCAAGCTCGGGCACCCAGCCGAAGCGATGAGCGGGTTCGGCTGGCCCCGATTGGGGGCACCGCTGAACTGGATCAGATTTCGTCCCGAGCGCGACGGCGCCGAGCTCCTCCTGGCTGCCACGCCGCCGCCTGCCCTCGCCGCGGAGATCCTCGCCGCGGCACGCGCGGTGGTCGCAGGGACACCGGCAGCACCACCTGCGCCGAGCGAGACCACGCTGCTTCCCGCTGGCTTCGAGCAGCGACTGAAGGCGACGATCAACCTCTACGGCCGTGGGCCCAACCAGCAGGACAAGCAGCTCGTGTTCGAACTTCCGCTCAGCGATGCCGTGTTCCGTGGCACCAGTCAGTCGACAGCACAGGTCACGTTGGGGCGCACCACGTTCACCGCAACGGCCACGCTCGTATCCTCGCGGGCGCCTGCGCGCTCGGAGGCTGCGATCGACGAAAGCTTCGACGGCACGCTCACGTTTCGCATGACCGATCACCGTGGTCACACGTGGGAGCGTTCGTTTGCGGCGACCGGGCCGCTCTACGTCGAAGGCGGCGCCGTCGTCGCGCCGACCGGTCTCGTGCTACCCGGTGGCAGTTCGCCGTCACCCGAACACGACGCGCTCGCGATGCGGTGGAGTGGTGATGGCGAGTTCACGTCATTCGACTCGTACGTGGACACGAACGTGTTCAGCGATCCACGACCCACCCCGTGATCCGCACCGTCCAGATGCTGCGCCAAAGGTTTGGGCGCCGCAGATGATGATGGTGGTAGGGCCCGGGGGGCGAACGACCGCGTGCTGCCTCTTTCGATCACAACCTGGGCGAGCCGTCTCATCTCCATAGAGCACCCCGATGCAGCGGCCGGGCGCAGTCACGGCCGTCGATGCCCCCGCCGCGGAGGCGAGCGCGGGTGCGTGCGTCGGCAAGCGCGTTCACAGCGAGGGCCTGGAGCCTGCGGCCGCGTCGATGGTCGGGAGTGGTCGTGGCCTCGTGGGTCGGGGCGCTGTCCCCTATGCAGGTCTTGACGTTGCTTCGACGAATCGGCAGTCGCGCAAGTGCGCCCTGCTGAAGTCCGCGACCACGAAGGCGCCACTGAAGTCTGCTGCCTCGAGCACTGCGTCTCCGGAACGACTCCGCGCCGTCCGCGTCGTCGATGTTGAGGCCCCGGAAGACGCGTTCCCCGTTCTGATATCGGCGACGAATCTCGGACGGCTTCCACACTTCCTCCTCGGAGCTCATCTGCACCTAGAGTGCCCGCACTGGGCCGCCGAGGAGACCCGACCGGGGTTGTGATCGCGCGTGGCACGACGTAGCTTCCTTCTCGTGGGTGTTGTCGAAAATGCGGTCACCCCGCCGGCGACGCCGCTCGTCGTGCGCGGTTTGGTCGCCATGGCTGCGCTCGCATCGTGCGCGCACCCGCCGTCGCGACGCGCGCAGGTACTGCAGTCATTCGAGGCCACCGTTGCCGAAGACCTGGCCCCTGCCGGTAGCGCACTGAGGCGTTGCGGCACCGTCACGACAACGTACGAGGAGTTCCTCGCCCAGGACTCATGCTTCATCGAAGCGTTCCGCAGCTGCCAGCCCGCGCAGGTCATGGGTGCGTATCACGGTATCGATAGCGGCCCGTTCTACTGGTCGGCGACCGTGGTTTCGAATCCCGGCGGCGGCTGCGAGATCCGCTACTACAAAGACACGCGCAACGACGCGTTCGGCGCGCATGCGATCACCCGGCATCGCTGCACGGGAACGCGCGTTCGTGACTGCAAGCTCGTGTGGCGCGAAGACCACTCGCTGTGCCGTGAGACGATGAACGCAGCCGGCGCGCCGGCGACGAGAACGTGCGTCGCGCTTCCGCCGGGGACGCGCTGGACGGAGCACTGAGAGCGATCGAAAGGGGACGGTTTCAACTTGTCCAACATTGCCAGCGGTATCCACTCGAAATTGTTCGAGGGTGGGGGGGACGGTTTCAACCTACCGTCCGCAACCGCACCAAGACCGCGGGCTGCCGACGCATTCAGGCGCCAAGTTGAATCCGTCCCCGAAGCTACGAGCTAAATCGCCAGGTTGCGACGCACAAAGTTGGACAAGTTGAAACCGTCCCCAATCGGCTTGTCATGTACGCGGCGAGTAGCAACCGCGATGCCGAGCGTAACTGGGCACGTCCTCCCCGGGGATCCGGCCGATCGCGGTCAACCTGACAGATGCGCTCGCAACAGCTCGCCGTTCTGGCAACGCATCCGCGCAGCGCTGCCGACACGCCTCTCTATCGCATCATCGCGAGGCCGCCGCTCTCGTGGGCGAGCGTCTGCATCAGGTCGGCGTCCTGGTCGATGCCGAGGCCGACCGTGTCGAACCGCACGCCGTGGGCGATCGCGGTGCGCGCGCGCGCGATCAGGGTGTCGCCGCCGCCGCCGGTGTTCGCGAGCCCGTCGGAGAGCAGCACGATCCGCGCGGCGCCGATCGCGTAGGCGAGGTCGAGGGCGGGCACCGCCGCGGTGGAACCACCGGCGTCGATCCGCTGGATGAATGCCTCGACGCCCGCCCGCGAGCGGCCGTCGAGCACCGCCATGTGCGGCGAGAGCGCCTTCAGCTCGTCGTCGAACCAGATGATGTTGAACCTCGTACCGTCGGGCAGCGCGCGCATCGTCCCGATCAGCTCCTGCTTCGCCGCGTCGAGCTTGGAGGGCAGCGGTCCGCCGGCGATCCCGTTCGCGAGCGTGCCGCCGAGGCCGACAAGCACCGCCTGCGTCTTCGACATCCCGACCGACTGCCCCGCGAACCCGGTCGACACGCCGCTCATCGAGCCCGAGCGATCGAGCACGAACACCACGTCCTGCGCACCGTCGAGCGGGATGCCGAAGAACGAGACGTGGACGTTGACCTGCGCATGGGCATAGGCGCCACCACCGCCGCCCACGCTGCCGATCTGGACCGGGGTCGGCGCGAGCATGCTGTTCAGCCCGAGGCCTGCCGTGCAGGCGGTGGAGCCAAGGAGCGCGAGGGTCATACATGCGAGCCGCAGGGACATGCTCGCGTGTCCTCGCAAGCCCGGGGCCATCGAGGAGTGATCGCGATTCCCGTGGGTTAGCGGCGGGCTCGACCGAGGCTGTGGTGTGGTCGCAAGTGAAGCTGCGTTCACGCGTGCTGTCGGAGCGGGCTCGCTGGCGTTCCGTCGACGTGGGGACCGACGTGCGCCGATCTGCCGACAGGCGATCATCGTGCTCGCGAGCCTGACCAGCAGCCGCAGGCGGGTTAGTCGACGCCGTTCCAGGCGCCGTGCTGATCCCAGCGCTCGCGCTGCTCGACGCCGCTGTAGGCCTCGATGCCCTGGCGGATGCTCGACCACGCCGTGCCGCGGCTCCACGCCGGCGCCGCGTCGATCTCCGCCATCATCTGCGACACGGTCGGCCGCGCGCCCGGATCCACGTCGAGGGCGTTGGTGTAGTAGTCCCAGAAGTGGCGCAGCCAGTCGAGCTCGACGCCCATCTTGGTCGTGAGCGCGATCGAGATCTGGCTGCACACCGTGTCGAGGTAGCTCGACGGGAAGCTCGGCGAGGACTGCTCGACGTCGATCGTGTTGGCGCTCGACCAGTAGCGGAACACCGCGCCCGGGTTGTCGCCGGCGCGGTCGTTGAACGCCGCGGCCCCGATGAGTGGGCCCAGCCCTCCATCGCCGCGGCGGCGTCGTACTCCATCGACCACATCGCGTGCGCGGTCGACGTGTCGCCGCGCACCGCGTCCGTCTGGTCTGCAACTCCGCGCTCACCGCCGTGCAGCCGCATCAGCTGACGATCGACGCGAACATCTTCGTCGGCTACGCCGAGATCGGTGACTTCATCTTCGATGACGCCGCGGGCGACTGGTACAAGATCGTCGACAGCAACGCGGACAAGTGCCCGATCAATGGGCGCGTGAAGGACTCCGAGGATGCGGGCGGCGTCGCTATCCAACTCGGCAGAGCACAAATGCCCGGGGTTGCCACAATGCGCGCTCAATCAATGCGAGCAAGCGAGTGAAGATGTACAGCGTGACGCCATACGCACTGGTGGTTCTAATCGCTTCCACTGTCGCGCACGCAGAGGGTGTCGACCCGCGCTCGAGTGACGGGCTCGGCCTCGGGGGCGCGGAGCCGGCCTCCGACGGTGATGACGCAGGCGAGGAGCGCGCGCCGCCGGCGAATCACGTCGCTGCCGCGATGCACGAGCCGCCGGCGCATCGCGCCGCAGCCGAGCCGCCGGCGAAGCTGGTTGCGGCGAGCGACGGCACGCCCGGATCTGCGGTCGATGTCGACGCAGCGGCGCGCGCGGATGAGCGCAGGCATAGCTTGCGGTTCGAGCTCGGGCTCGGTGGACCGAGTGGCTACGGCGCCATCCGCTACGTCGCGCGTGTGGCCGACCGATTTACCATCGAGCCAGCGGTCGGGTACGGGGCAAGCGGGCTCGGCGTCGGCGCGATCGTCGCGCTGCAGCTACGGAAGGCGGACGGGCCCGACACGCCGCTGAAGACGCGCCGGGTCGGTTGGCGGCTTTACGGTGGGGCATCGGTCGCGCGCACGCTGGTCGAGCCGGAGACCTCGATCGACGTGCCGGAGGGGACCTACGCGTGGATCGACTTCGGCGCGTACTGGCACGGCCGGTTGACGGATCATATCCAGATCGTGGGCGGGGTGAACATGGGCGTGTTGGTCGCCTCGCCCGATCTGGAGGGGATTGGAGAAGGCGACGACGACTTCCCCACGATCGGCTTCCTGGGGACCGCGAGCTGGTGGATCAAGGAAGGGTTCGCGCCCGGGTTCTGGGGCGGTCTCCAGTTCTGACGCGTGCCCCGCTGGATCTTCTCGCGACGGGGGCCGACTCGGCGCGCACCTGCAACGGCACCGCCGCAGGAGGCCCGCCGATGAACCGGTACGCGTGCCGCAGGACGACGCGTGCCGCGCGTACCAGGCGCGGGGCAGCGCGTTCGAGCCGATGCCACCAAGACGCGCGCGCTCGGCTCGTGTGAATTTGCGGAAGTCGCCCACCCCGGGGTGGTGCAGCGCACTGTTTGCCCGGAGCAGCTGCAGCAGAACCGCCGGACTCCTCCGGCGTAGGTCCAGTCGATCGTCACGGCCGGGTCGTGGCCGAGGTTGATGCTCGGCCGCACGGTCGTGCCGTCGAACACGTGATGCCGACCTCTTGGTCCCGGGCAGTCGATCACCTTCGGTCGGGATCGCGGCCCGGTCGGGATCGCGCCCATGAGCGGGTTGCGCTCGACTACATCCCCCGCAGGGAGCTCGAGACGCAGCCACGGGCTGAGACGGGCTGAGACGCTTGTGTGCGATAATCTGCTCGATGCTGAGTCGACGCATTCAGCGATGTGCGGCAAGTGCGATCGCCGTCGCTGCCGGATGTGGGCGGATCGGGTTCGACAACCTTGACGAGCTCGAGCCCGACGCGCCGTTGCCGAGCGTCGTGCGGATCGCAGGCGGAGGCGAGCATGCGTGCGCCGTACTGCGTGAGGGTCGTGTCTGGTGCTGGGGACACAACGATCGCGGACAGCTCGGCGACGGGACCACGATCGATCGGCCACTCCCCGTCGAGGTCACCCTCGATGTCCCTGCGGTGGACGTATACCCGGGCCGCTATCACACGTGTGCGCGCGTCGCCGATGACACGGTCTGGTGCTGGGGCTGGAACAACTCGAACCAGCTCGGCGATGGCACCAGCGTCGATAGCCCGCGTCCCGTCCGAGTCTCGGGAATCGCAAATGTCGCGGACGTCACGGGAGGGTGGCGGCATACGTGCGCGCGCCTCATGCCCGGCGAGCTCGCCTGTTGGGGCGCGAACCTCAACGGCCAGGCCGGTGTGCCGGGGTTTGGCGACCATCTCGCTCCGACCGTCGTCGCCGGGCTGATGGTCGATCGCGTGGTCACTCGCGACGAGCACACCTGCGTGATCGATCGAGGCGCCAACGTGTGGTGCTGGGGGTGGAACTCGCAGGGTCAGCTCGGCGACGGAACGACCATGAGGACCGAGACGCCGACGCGTGTCCTGTCCCTCGCCGGCGCCAGCGAGATCTCCGTCGGTTCCGAGCACAGCTGCGCGCGCGTCGGAAGCGAGGTTTCATGTTGGGGTGCGGGCTCCGCCGGGCAGCTTGGCGATGGAACGCTGGTTGCCAAGCCCGCACCGCAGGGTCCCGTGCTCGGCGAGATCGTCCAGATCGCGAGTGGCTTCTTTCACACGTGCGCACGCAGCAACGCGGGCGAGGTGTTCTGCTGGGGGCACAACCGGTCGGGACAGATCGGCGATGGCACGAATGAGGACCGAACCACGCCGTTTCTCGTGCCGCTTCCCGCCGCGGCGATCGAGTTGTTCGTTGGAGAACACTTCAGCTGCGCGCGCGCCAGCGACGGCGAGACGTATTGCTGGGGCGAGAACACGTTCGGCCAGCTCGGTGACGGAACGACCATCACTCGCGCGACACCGGCACCGAGCGCGGCGCTGCGCTGGTGAGTCCTCCGTACCGATCGAAAGGGGACGGTTTCAACTTGTCCAACATTGCCAGCGGTATCCACTCGAAATTGTTCGAGGGTGGGGGGACGGTTTCAACTACCGTCCGCAACCGCACCAAGACGTGGGCTGCCGACGCCTTCAGGCGCCAAGTTGAATCCGTCCCCGGAGCTACGAGCTAAATCGCCAGGTTACGACGCACAAAGTTGGACAAGTTGAAACCGTCCCCAATCGCCGCGCCAATCGCCGCGGCCAGTCGCCGGATGGCCGGCACCGCCGCTCACCTCGTCGACCGCGTCCTCCCCAGAAGGTTGTCCATCGCGGCGTGAGCCTCGCAGAACGGGCTGTCATTGGCGACCCTCGCGGCGCTTGTTGGCGACATCAGGCCGCGAACGCTACCCGCTCGCGTTCGATCCGGACAGCGCTTCCGAAACCAGCCTCGCCGAATCGATCAGGTTTCGGTCGCCGCCGAAGACCCGCACCCAAAAAAGATCGCTACACACCCTCTCCGCTCCGCATCTCCGAGGCGACCACGAAAAACGCCAAGGAGCTTTGGATATGAAGCGACTAATTCCCTTCCTCGCGATCGCGCTCGTCACGTCGGCGTGTGCCACGCACAAGATTCACTACCGCAACCCATCGGTGGCCTCGAACGGCGCGCCCAGGAGCGCGAAGCAATCGTTCTACCTGTGGGGCCTCGCCGGCGGCAGCGAGGTCGACCTCCAGCAGATGTGCCCGGGTGGCGTCGCCGCGATCGAGAGCAAGACGGGCGTCGGCGATCGGATCTTCTCGATTCTGACCTTCGGTCTGTACTCGCCGATGTCGGTCGACGTCTCGTGCGGGGGCGCCGGCGTCGCGACGGGAGATGCCCGATGAAGCGCCTCGGACTCCTCCTCGCGTTCTCGCTCGCGGCGTGCGGTACCGACTCGACGCTGACCATCGAGAACGACTCGACGTACACGCTGACGTCGATTCAGCTCAGCCCGACCTCGAGCACGAGCTGGGGGCCCGACCTGCTCGGCGCCGACGTGCTCGATCCGGGCGACGTGCTCGAGCTCAGCAACATCGAGTGCGACACCTACGATATCCGCGTTATCGACGACACCGACGCCGAGTGCGTCCTCGATTCGGTGGACCTGTGCCTGGACGACGCGGTGTGGATCATCAACGACGCAGAGCTCGTATTCTGCGGGTTCTAGGCGACGTCACGCCCACCGCGGCGAGCTGCCCCGACGAAGGTGCGCTCGCCCGTTTCCTCGATCGAAGCCTGGCCTCTATGCGCCCACTTGCTACGTCTCACCGGACTACTTCGCCGAAGGCGATCCGTTCGCCGACTTCATCGTCCACGAGGCCGCGCACATCTTTCACAACTGCAAGCGACGGACGATCGCCGCAGGCATACTGGAACCAGGACGACGACGTTCACCAGCAGGGAAACGTAGACCAGCACGCTCACTGGGTTGGAGGGTGCACGGCCTCGGTCGGTTCCCGACGATCGGTTGCGATCAACTAGCAGCGATTCGCCAGGGTCGAGCGACCGTCGAGCTACGGCTTCGTGACCGACATCATCGTCTCTGGGTTCAGATCCTTCCGCGGGTCGACCAGGTGTCCCTTCGGAAAGAAGACGGTCGTCGGTGTGCCAGCTACATCCAGGCACAGCCGGTGGTTGTTGTCTCCGTCTACCAGGTCGGCCAGCGCAAACGGAGTCACCGTCGCTTCGCTGCCGTCAGGTTGCGCGATCTTCACCTTGTAGTGAACGCGCTCGACGTCATTCGCCTCCCCGCCACCGGGCTTGCTGACGCCGCCTGCCCAGGTGACGTTGACCACTTGCTTGGTGCCAACGGGGCACCCGCTGCCGCCTCCCCATGCGAGCTCCGTGGGCTGTTTGCCAAGCTCGAGCCTGTCCTCGGGGAGCAGCTCCGCCAACACGATCGTCGGGCCCTCCTCGAGCGCCGTGACCGCAATGCTCGCTCCCTTGAAGTTGACCGTGTTGTCGATCGACAGCAGGTTGCCGACAATCTCGACCCTCGACGGCTGGTCGCTCGCACTTCCGTACTGGCCCACGAGCAGGGCGGTCCTGAGCTCGCCGTTGTCGTCGGCGGGGGCAAGCGTCACGCAGTGAACCGTGCCGACTCTGCCGGACGCCGTCGTTACCTTGAAGTCCCCCGCCTGCATCGTGCTGACGTCGATCTCGTGCGAGAAGATGATCGGCATCCCGTCCTTGCCGCTCGCACCTTCGCAGATCGCCTTGTTCGCAGGTCCCTCGAATGCGTCATCCAGGCCGAAGAACGCCGAGCGAAGGCGTGCCTCTCTGCCGCGCGCATCGGTCGTCGCGGTCACCTGCGTGACGGTCGTGTCCCTGGGAGTCGAGTCGGCCAGAGTCTGCTTGTACGATCGCAGTTGCCTGTATTGCGTTGCGGTCGTGCACCCGAGCAAGGCCGCGGTCAAACCGAGAATGGCTGTCTTCACGTTGTCCTCTTGGGGTTGACGATCTGTAGCGACCTCGGCCCGAAGCGGCCAGACAGGCTCCGGCCTGCGTGGTCGAGCTGGACCGAGGACACGCATCAGAATGAGTACCCGGTGACAAGCGACCCGCCGAGCTCGTGTTCCACGACACTGCTCAGTGGAATCCAGCCGTAGCCCCACTCGAGTCCGACCGACACGCGTTCGCTCAACCAACGGATCAAACCGAACGAGGCGACAAACCCGGGGGGCAGCTCGTTGGAGCGTCCCTCTTCATCTTGGCGTTCCGCATGAAAGAGACGGACATTGAACGTGCCCCCCGCGCTGAACGGCACGAACGCGAGACGGTTGGTCGTAGTGCCATGCACCTCGATCCCGGTCTCGACTGTCACGTTGCAAGTGGGCGGCTCCCTCCGGAGCGTCGGGGTGTTCGATGAGGAGGCCATCGTCTACCGCATGTCTCGAACGAGTCGAAACCCCACATGGGCGGTGCTGAAGTCCGCTTCGAGGCCTTCGCGTGCGCTCACGCGATATCGGCGACAATGGTCTTCACTGCACAGGTAGGAGCCACCCTTGATGGTGAACCGGGGAATGGCCGGAGCATGCGGGGTCGCGGTCCATTCCCAGACGTTGCCGATCATGTCGTAGGCGCCCGTTCGCCCGGGCTCGAAACACCCCACCGGCGCGGTCCCTTCATGACCATCGAGACGCGAGTTCACGATGGGAAAGGCCCCCGTCCAGATGTTGGCGCGCAGCGTGCCGTCGGGACGGTGTGCGCCCGACTCCGGCTTCAGGGGGTCAAAGAGGCCGAGGCTTGCCGCGTACTCCCACTCCACTTCGGTCGGGATGCGCCCACCGGCCCAGTCCGCATAGGCTCTCGCGTCGTTCAGCGTGACATGGACGACCGGATGGAGCGCGCGGCCCTCCAGTGTGGAGCCCGCACCCGCCGGTGTCCTCCACGTCGCACCCGAGTCGATGGACCACCAGGACAGAAAGACCTCAGGTGTGTCGCTCTTGGTGAACCGCGCGGAGCCACCCTTTCGTTCGGCTTCGGTCACATACCCGGTGCTCTCGACGAACTCGGCGAACTGGCTGTTGGTCACTTCATGGGCCTGCAGACGGAACGGCGAGACGAAGACCTTGCGAGGTGGGCCCTCGTCGGCGTACCGCGGATCTGCGCCCTGAACGAACCCGCCGCCCGGGATATCCACGAACGTACCCAAGTCGTCCGGGCCGAGATGGCACGGTGCAGACTCCGACCTCGACCGCGAGAGCTCGAGCGATCCCACGACCGCAGCGGTCGCGAGCCCGGCGGCGGTGGTTCCGAGCACTGCTGCCGCCGCGAAAACGATCGGACGTCGGGCGTCGAGCGACCGCTCGCGGCGAGTGCCCATCCCGGGCGCAATCTCCAGCTTGTGCTCAGTGGATGGCATATTTCAGAGCCGCCAAGGCAGAGCCAATCCCACCGGCGAGGGTCGCACCTACGACGGGGAGCCATGACTTCGGGCTGATCGCCCATCCCACTCGCGCCCCGAGAATGGCCAAGATCGTCACGCAGAAGAGTTGAGAAGCGGCGACCGCGACCTGGAAATCCATCAGTCCGTCCCCGGCCACGAGGAGCACCAGAGATGGCACGTTCGCGACGGCGAGCGTTGGCCGAGCGTGTCGCCATGCGGCGGTCAACGCCGTGCGTGTCAGGAGTCGCTCGCGCGATTGGATGGCGTGGGCGAGGAGCTCCGAGAACGCCTTTGCCAAGGTTACAGCCAGCACGGATGAAAACAGCACCGTGGCGGGCCGGTATGGAGTCTCCGGGGCCTCCGCCAGCGCCATCAAGATGCTCAGCACCAGGATCGCGCCGTAGATCAAGCCAAAGGCCATCTGTTCGCCCGGATTCCAGTCCCGGTGCTGCGTGACGTGCATCGTGTTCGGTCGCCGTCGGCGCATCAGGACGTGCCTAGACGTCTCTCCGGGTCGCGATCTTTTCCAGAATGCGGTGAGCCGTCTCGTAGCCGCTGTTCTGGTTCTGGCCGGTGATCAAGTTGCCGTCGATCGACGTGTGCGTCGCGAATGGATCCCGCCATGCGTGCTGGCATTCGAAGATCGCGCCGGCCTTCCTCAATTCTTCCTCCGGATGCCGAGGCGTGACGGCGATGCCAAAGGTGTTGATCTGATCGTTGGTCACGCCCGTGACGCGGCGCCCTTTTACCAGAGGCTCACCGTCGGTGCCCTTGGCGCTGCACAGGCCCAACGCGCCATGACAGACCGAGCCGATGATCTTGCCCAGGGCGTTGGCCTTGGTGACGAGATCGGCGAGCTCCTCGCTTTGCATCAGGTCGTACGCTGCGCCCCATCCTCCAGCCATGAAGATGACGTCGTAGTCAGCAGGGTTGATCTCGCCGACCTTCTTCGAGCTCTTCAGCTTCGAGAGCGCGTCGCGGTCCGCCATGAACCGACGATCCTCGTCGCAGGCGAGCGGCCACGACCAGGAGAGTGGCTGGATCGGGATCTCACCGCCTCTGGGCGATGCCATGTCCACATCCATGCCCGCGTTCAAGAACGCATAGTAGGGAACCGTGAACTCGGAGCCAAACGCCCCGGTATCTCTCTTCAATGGATCGAGCCGGTTGTGGTTCGTACAGACGACCAGCGCGCGCCGCCCGGTCAGGTCGAACGTCGGGATCGTGTAGTGGCGGTGAAGGCCAAGCGCGCGCAGCGCCGGAGGCAGGCCGACGTAGACGACGACAGCGAGGACGATGATGGCGACGAGTAGATAGATCAACCAGGACATGGTTCATGCCTTCTTGAGCCGCCGGTACGCAAACCGCGCGCCCCGATACGCGCCAAACAGCACAGCGAATGCTCCGAGCAACATCGCCAGAACCAGATGCCAGTAGTTCTTGAGGATCTTCTTGAGCGAATTGATCGTGAGCTGCTTCCGGGCGCTCTCGCCCGGTGGCATTTCGTAGACGCCCACTCGTGTCGCGTACGCCTGGTACTCGCTCACCATGTCCTGGAAGAGCTTCGGGTGTTGAGCCTGGACATCGGTCGTTTCACCCGGGTCCACCGAGATGTCGAACAGGTGCCAGGCGTCGTCCCCGTAGGGCTGCAGCGTTCGCGTGATCTTCCAGTTGCCGCGGAAGAGGGCCGCCGTCCCGCTGGTCTCGAACGCGAATGACTCTTCCTCTCCGTAGACTGCCTGCTTCTCTCGTCGAAGCAGCGGCATGAGACTGCGACCATCGAACTCACTCGGCTGGTAGGCGACGCCGGCGACGTCGAGGAGCGTCGGCGCGATGTCCGTTACGCGGGCGCGACTATCGACGAACCCGAGCTTCTCGACGCCGGGTCCGGAGACGACCATCGGGACCCGAAGGCCGCCCTCGGTCGCATTGAACTTGAAGAGGTGAAACGGGGCGGCCGAGACGGTCGCCCACTCGGGTCCAATGGCTGCCAAGCTCTCGCGCTGGCCGAGGTTGTCGCGGTCGACATTCCATCCCTCGACAAGCATCCAGGCGCGCTCGATGTGGAGAAGCGCGCCCTTTGCCGTCTTGCCAACGGTGTTGTAGTCGGGGCCGTTATCGGACGCGACGATCACGATCGTGTTGTCGAGGATGCCTTTCGCTTTCAGGTGATCGAGCAGTCGTCCCAGGTGATGGTCGGCGGCCTCCATCATCCCGGCGCTCACTTGCATCGCGCGAGCCCAGTACTTCTGTTCATCGGTGCTGAGGTCGTTCCACTTCCGATGGTTGTACGCAGGGGGCGAGAGGCGAGTGCCCCTGGGCACCAGCCCGAGCTCGATGGCCTTCTGCAGGCGCTCCGCTCGCATCACGTCCCAGCCACGGTCGAAGACGCCATCGTACTTGTCGACGTATTCACGCGGGACCTGCACGGGGACGTGGATGGCCTGGAATGCGAGGTAGCCAAAGAACGGCTTCTCGGGGTCGGCGCCATCGACGTACTGGATCATCTTGTCGACGATGTTGCGCGAGGAGTAGAAGTCGGCCGGAAGCGAGATCCGCTTCCCGTCCTCGAACCACTTCACCTCCTTGTAGACGGGAACGTAGGGCTTGGCCCCGTAGTTGTCCGAGCCGGTCGCATCGAGGACGTACGAACGATCGAAGCCAAACCGATGGGGTAAGTTCACGCCGACCCGACCGACGCCCCACTTGCCGGTGACGAAGGTCTGGTAACCGGCAGCCTTCAGGCGGGATGCGATCGTCTTCTGGTGGTCAGCCCACGTCATGCTGTAGGCGGGTAGACGCTCCATCTCCGGGGTGAGCACCTCGCCGAGCGTGCCTGCGCCGACGACGTGGTTGTCTTGCCCGGTCATCAGTGACGCGCGGGTGGGGCCGCAGAGCGGGTGCGTGTAGTAGCGCGTGAACATGGCACCCGACTGGCCCAGCCCATCGATGCGAGGGGTGGCGGTGTCGCTGCCATACGCGCCGAAGTCCATGAAGCCGGCATCGTCGAGCAGCACCAGCAAAATGTTGGGGCGCCGGTCTTGCACCATCGCTGGAGTGGCACTCGCGATGCTGACGGCCAACAGGCCCGCACAGGCCGCAGCGACTGGCGCTCTTGGGGATAACTTCGACACAGCGACTCCGCCTTCCCAGGGAGTAGCCGCCTGCGACGCCGAACAAAAGTTCTCGATCGGCCAGTTGCTATTCCGTTTCGGACAGGGACGTCCTTCGAGCGTGAGCGAGGCGAAAGGCCGAGGGTGAGTGGCCAGTCCACCGTTTGAAGCTCCTCGTGAAGTTCGACGAGGTGTCAAAACCAAGCTCGTGCGCGATGGTCTTGATCGGTATCGCGGGGTTGTAGAGCAGCTCGCGGGCTCTTCGTTCGCGGAGCTCGTTGGTCAACGTCCGGAAGGTGGTGCCCGACCGCACGAGGTGGCGGCGCAGTCCCCGCTCGGAGTAACCCAGCGCTCTCGCGACCTGCGAGATCGACAAGGCGAGGTTCTGCTCTCTCTCGAGGAACGAGACGACCTGGCTGACAAGGGTCGGCTCGACACGGGTTCTCCGCGCGACCTCTTCGCACAGGGCAACGAGACGCGGATGATTGAGCGGGTCCGCTCCGGGCAGTGACCTCGTCAACAGTGCCTGCGGAAAGAAGAGCCTGATGGCCGGACCTTCGAAGCGGATGGGGAAGCCGACGTCCCGTTCGACCCGCCGCCACCCCTCCGGCTTTCGGATGTTCAGCTCACCTCGCAACGCTGACGTGGGCATGCGCAAGATCGCGTTGCATAGACCCTCGCATGCGATCAACGCGCTGACGGATGCGAAGTAGGAGATGTCGCCCAACGGCACCTTCGGTTGCAGGCGGATCGCGAACTCGCCGGCGTGCACCTCGGCCTCCGAATCGGGTGCGGCGAAATCAATTGCAGGAAATGTGAGGAAGAAGAATCGACTCAGCATGAGCGCGAGCGCTCTATTCGAGGGTCAGCGCGAGCGACGTGAGCACGCAACGCGAGGGGAAATAGCGGAAGCCCCTCGAAGAACTTGACCATTCAAGTCACCGAGGGGTTCCTCTCCTTTCAACCGGCTAGTCGGAAGGA
>JANRKM010000251.1:0-13535 GCA_033763475.1 Kofleriaceae bacterium | reverse complement strand
GGTGTCGCTTAGGCGGACGCGTTCAGAACCGCCGCATGAACCGTTGCCGCGCCTTCGCCGCCGGTGCGCAGGCACGCCGAGCCGACGCGCAACAGTCGACCACGAAAACCGCACGACGTCCCGAGAATGGGAAGTTATCGGGCAGCATCCAGGCCCGCTTGCATAGATGCTTATGGTTGTGTAGGGTTGCATAGCGATGAGCAACACTGACGACGGTTCGTCCGACGAGTATCTGACCATCCAACAGGCCGCCGCGCGCGTGGGCGTGTCGATCGCTACGCTGCGCCGCTGGGACAGCGACGGGAAGCTCCGAGCGGTCCGAAACCCTGCGAACGCCTACCGGCTCTATCGCGTGTCGGACCTCGAGCAGTTCCGACCGTCGTACGCGCACGCTGCGAGCGCAGCGGCGCCGAACCTGTTCGTGACGACCGCCGCCCGCATCGGAACGAACACGAACCTTCGTGACCCACAGCGGTTCGCACATCGTGAAGTGCTCAAGCACTTCGGGCAGTCGAGCGAGCCGGCGACGATCCAGATCCCGGTCGGCTGCGGGAAGACCGGGCTCATGACGCTTCTGCCCTTCGGTCTCTGTCGTGGCCGCGTCCTGGTCATCGCACCAAATGTGACGATTCGCGATGGCATCGTGGAAGCGCTCGAGCTGAACGGACCGAAGAACTTCCTGCGCAATACCGGCGCGCTGACGGACTTCTCAGACGGGCCGTTCACCGCCGTGCTCGACGGCCCTCGCGCGAACCTTCACGACTGCATCGAGAGCCACTTCGTCGTCACGAACATCCAGCAGCTCGCGAGCTCGGCCGACCGCTGGCTTCCGCAGTTCCCCGAGAAATTCTTCGACCTCATCCTGATCGACGAAGGCCACCACAACGCCGCGCCGAGCTGGCGGAAGGTCTTCGAGCGCTTCCCCGACGCGCGCGTCGTGAGCCTCACCGCGACACCGTTCCGCGCCGACGGCAAGCCCGTCTCCGGGCAGCTCGTCTATTCGTACCCGTTCACGCAGGCGATGATGAAGGGGTACATCAAGACGATCACCGCCTACAACGCCGCCCCGGCCGAGCTCACGTTCAGCTATCGCGGCGACACGCGCACGCACACGCTCGAAGAAGTGCTTGCTCTGCGCGAGGAGCAGTGGTTCCGCAAGGGCGTCGCGCTCTCGGTCGAGTGCAACCGCGCCATCGTCGACAAGAGCCTGCAGAAGCTCCAGGCGCTGCGCACCGAGACGGGGCACCCGCATCAGCTCATCGCCGTCGCTTGCTCAGTTGACCACGCGCGACAAGTGCGCGCGCTCTACGAAGAGCGCGGCATGCGAGCACGAGAGATCTACGGCGAGATGGACGAAGAGGAGCGCGACCAGGTGCTCGCGCTGCTTCGACAGGGGCGCCTCGATTGCATCGTGCAGGTGCAGATGCTCGGAGAGGGGTTCGACCACCCGAACCTGAGCGTCGCGGCGATTTTTCGGCCCTACCGAAGCCTCTCGCCATACATCCAGTTCGTCGGCCGCGTGATGCGCGTCGTGAAGGAAAGCGCACCCGGCGACCCAAACAACCACGGATTCGTCGTCTCGCACGTCGGCCTCAACAACGAGGAGCACTGGGACGACTTCCGGGCTTTCGACCTCGCCGACCAGGACGAGGTGAAGCGCTGGCTCCACGAGCAAGAAGCGGACGGGAGCGACCAGGAACGCGGCGAACGCACCGGCGGCGGTCAACCGCGCCGCTTCGATACGCTGCCGTCGGTCGCCGGCGAGGTCATTAGCCATTTCGTGCGCGATGATTTCCTCAACCCGGAGGACGATCGCCTCATCGAGAAGCTCCTCGACAGCGAGCTGCCCGGCCTGCCGCTGAAGCTGCGGGACGTGATCACCGCGGAGCAACTTCGGGCTTCTCTTCGTGAGAAGTTCGCCGCACGCGGGCCGCGAGAGGAGCCGCCCGCACCCGTGACGCCGGTAGCGCCGCAGAAGAAGCGGCAGGTCGCACGCGAACGCTTGGACGAGCGCATCGGGTCCGTTGCGGCGCGAGCGCTCGCCGACCTCAATCTCGGCCGCGCTGGACGCGAGCTCGCGCGTGCCGAAGGCAAGAGCGGACGCGTCCCCAACGGCACGCTGATGACCACGCTCCTCAACCAAGCGGTCAACGACCACGTTGGGCGCGAGTCGAAGACGCGGAAGGACTGGCCGCGCGAAGACGTCGAGCGCGCATTCAACGACCTCGATTCGATCGCCGATACTTTGGTGCGGCGGCTTCGGCCGAAGCTCTGACGATCGAAGCAGACAGGGGGGCCGATGCCGCAGGTACGTTCGCTGCTGAAGGACGTCACGATCGAAGTCGCCGAGCGCAAGCGCAAATGCCACCGCGACAAGCGCCACGCGATCGCCAAAGGCGAGACGTGCCTTGTGGTTATCGACGAGCTCGGCGGCAAGAAGAACTACTGCGAGACGTGCGCTGAGCCGATCCTGAGCAAGGTCGAAGCCGACCTTCGCGCGCTTCGGAGCGCGCTGCAAAACGGCGCCACGTCTGCGGCCTGAACTCGACGGAGGAGCGGCGTCACGGCGATGAAGCGACGAGTGCGCGAGAACGACGAGCCCACGAGCTCAGTGAGTCGCTCCGCGATCACTTGCCGCACCGGGTCACGATAAATCGCCCGCGGGAGTCGTGGGCCGCAGACCGACAATGAAGCGCTCCGGAGAACGGGTAGAGCTCGCGATCACACGATCGAGATCCACTACCCGCACGAGCCCTCCCGCGCGCGTCACCGCGATCTCCTCTCCTGGCAGGTCGACCTCGCGCACGTAATCGAGCGGTCTGCACGTGAGCACGACGATCTGCGCCTTATCGGCGTGTTCGCGGAGCTTGTCCAGGAACCATTTGCTGCGTGCCGAATCGGTCTGAGTAAGGTGGTCGTCGAGGACGAGGAAGCTCCCCAGGTGCTCGGCGACAGTGAGTCGGAGCAGAGTCGCGAGCTGCTCCTGGGTGCCCACCGAGAGGCTCGTGGTCGAGCGCAGAGCGCCGGCGGCGCGCACGCCCTTCGTCTCGAGTTGCGGAGTGACCTCAAGCTTGCCGTAACGCCCACCGGTGAGCGCGGCAAAGCGCTGCGACACAGGGACGGCGAGCGCCTCGCCAAGGTGCTGGCCCTCGACGGTCTCGGCCTCGCGAAGCTTGTCAACGAGGAGACGCCACGCGTCGAACTCGACCTCGACGTCGCGCTCCTTCTGCTCGGCGAGACGTAGAGCCTCCTTCGTGATCTGCTGCTCCTCGCGCACGACCTGGCCACCGACCGTCTCGAGCGCGCCCTCGGCTTTGCGCGCCTCGTCCTTCGCGGTCTCGTACGCGCGATTCGTCTCGTCAACAGTCCTCTCGGCGCCGGCGAGCTCGTCGTCGTCGACGCGCCGCGCAGGCTCGGGCAGCGCATTGAGCGCGGCGGCGGCCGCGTGGACGCGCCCACGTGCCGCGTCAAGATCGCGCTGCTCGAGCAGCCGACGCTGGGTCTCGATCACGCCTTCGAGTCGGGCCGCTTCCGCCCGGAGCGCGTCCACTTCGGCCGCGATCGCGTTCAGTGACGAGGTCGCGCTCTCGGCCGCGGCGCTCGCCGTTTTGACCCCGGTCTCGGCGCGTTCCACCTCGGCGGCGCGCTCGGCGGTGAGGGTGCCGAGCTCGGCGGCGATCGCGCCAAGATTCCGTCCGACGGCATCGAGGACGGCCGCGAGCCGGGCGGCCTCAGCGTCCCAGCCCGCGTCGGGGCGCTTAATGCCGCGCTGCTCAACGTCGCGGCGGACCGCGTCGAGGCGCTCGCCGAGCGCGCTCAGATTGCGGTCGGCGGCGCTGATCGCATCGTTCAGCCTCTGAAGCTTTGACTCGGCCTCGTTGCGCGCGGTGCGCAGCTTCGAGCGCCGCCCGTCGAGCGATCCCGCACCGAGCTCCTCGATGAGCTTCTCCGCTTCGCCGACAGGCTTTCCGCCGAGCTCGCGATCGAACGCGGCAGCCTCGTACTCGAGGTCGGGGAGCCGCGCGAACTGCGCTTCGTTGCCGGGGATGCGCGCCTCGATCCCGGAAGCCGCATTCCTGAGTTCGGCGATCCGTCGCCGGACCTCATCGGCCGCGGAGACCCGCTCGGCCAGCGCGTCGAAGTCTTGGACAGCCGCGCTCTCGAAGATCGGCGCGGACTCGGTCGCCCAGCGGCGCGCGAGCGTTTCGGCCGCCGCACGTGCCTCCTTCTCGCCTGCGGTGACGGTGACCCTCGCGAGGTCGCCAATGCGCAGGCCGAGCGTGCGCTCGACCTCGAGCGTGAAGGCTCCTTCGGCGGGGACGTCCCGCACCGTGCCGTCCACGTGGACCTCGATCGCGACCTTCTTCAGCCGCTCGACCGCGATGGCGATCCCGCCGCCGAGCCGCGCTTCGGCAACTTCGAGTTCGTGGCGGAGGCTCCGCAGCGCGGCGAGTTCGTCCGGTGACGGCAGCCCCGCCGGCACGTCGGCCTCTAGCGCGGCGGCCTGCTCGCGCTTCTCCGCTGCGCTCGCCCGATCGACCTCGACGTCCGCGCGCACCTTCTCGAGTCTTTCGATCTCCCGCTGCGTCTTCTGTCGATCCACCACGCGGGTGGCCACATCGAGAACGTCGAGCTGACGACCGGCGTCCTCCTGCTGCGCGCGCACTGCCTCACGCTCGACCGCGAGGCGCTCCAGCTCGGCGACCACCTGGTTTCGCTGCTCCTCCGTCCTCGCGAGGTGCGCCTCCGCTTCGCGCGCCTTCGCGAGCGCGTCGAGTTCACTCCGCAGCGTCCTCGCCTTCACCTCGAGCTCGAGGCGCTCCCTCTCGAGCTCGCCCTGCCTGAGTCGGCGTTCCTTCTCGGCGTCATCGCTGCGTGCGACACGCAGCGCCTCCTCGGCCGCCTTCTGCGCAGCGAGTGCATCGTCACGCTTCGTGGTGACCCTCGCCTTCTCCTCGTACTTCTGCTCGAGCTTCGCCCGGGTCTCGCCCAGCGCGAGCTCGCTCTGCGACAGGACGGTCACCTCGCTCTCGATGCGCGCAAGCTCGCCACGCGCTACGGCGAGCTGTCGTTCGGCTTCTCCCACCGCGGCAGCCTGCGCGCACACGACCTTCAGCTCGTTGAGCCGGGCGACAGCGTCGGCGTGCCCCTCGGCGCACCGCGCGAGCTTCGCCTGGCACTCCTGGAGCGTGCGCTCAGCCGCGTCAGTCTCCGCAACCCGCTTTGCGATCTGCTCGAGGAGCTCCTTTTTGCGCTTAACGTCGTCGGTGACCTCCCGGAACGGCGAAACTTGGCCCTTCTTCTTCTTACCGGTGGGCGTGAACGCCGTGTCGACCTGGGCCTGCGCCTGATCGAGCACGGCCTTGAAGATTGGGTCCTGCGCGAACGCCTCAAGCGCCGCCGTGAGCTTCGCGCGCCCGGATTCGTCGCTGTCGACGTCGAGCGTGGCTTGCAGGATGCCGGTAACGTCGGCCTGCTCGCCGAGGAGCACCGTCGCGAGAAAGCTCGGCGGGAGCCCGCGCGGCGTGCCTACGCCTCCAGGCGGGGCGATTCCCCAGCCGAGCATCGTGCGCAACTCCTCGTCGACCTCGCGCGCCTTCTTGACCACCGAGAACGCGACACCGTCGTTCGACTCGCGCAGGAGCGAGGCACCGCTGCCGGCCGAGCCACCGAAGCGCTTCTCGACCTGGAAGTAGCGACGATCGACCTCGAACGTCACCCGCACGAACGGCTGCTCCGCGCTCTCCCACTCGATGAACGCGTCGGCTGCGGCGCTCGTGTGTTGTATGAGCAGGGCGGCGCGGATCGCTTGCGCCAGGGTCGACTTGCCAAGGTCGTTCGGGCCGTAGAGCACGTTGAGGCCGGGGCCGAGCTCGACGGCCGCCCTGCGGATACAGGCGAAGTGCTCGACCTCGATGCGGACGAGTTTCACGCGGCGCCTCCCTCCGCGCGGCGCGAGAGCCGGTAGAGGTGGTAGAGCGCGCGCTGCGCGACCTCGGGTTGCGTGGCTTCCTCCTCCTTGAGCCGGCGCGCCGCAGCACGCAACACCGGCGGGAGCTTCTCGAAAGTCTGCTCGATGTCGCGCGTGTCGAGCTCGAGGCCCTCGCGCTCGATCTGAAGCACGCCGACGCGGCCGTGCTGCGCGGGCGTGCCCTCGAGCTCCTCGAGGATGCGCTCGGCCTCCTCGTACTCCTCGGGCGTCACGCGCAACTTCAGCTTCAGCCGCATCACGCTTTGACGTAGCGACGGGTCGTCGCGCAGGGTGCGCAGCGCCTCAACGTCGTGGACGGTCTCGACACGCCACGTCCATCGCGCGACGCGCTCCTTGCGGATCTTCGCGCTGCGCCCGTGCCGCAGAAAGAACACGAGCGCCACGTTGCCGGTGTCGGTCTCGCCGAAGCTCGTCTGCTCGGGAGTACTCGGATAGACGGTCGGCGCCGCGTCCGGCGGATAGACCTTCCATGCGTGCGTGTCGCCGATCGCGAGGTAGTCGAGGCCGCGCCGAACCGCGGCGTCCTTTGCGATCGGGAAGTTGGACTGGTAGTTCGGCATCTCGAACGTCGAGCCGTGCACCATTCCGATGCGGATGCGCTCGTCGCCGTCGGCGCGCGCCGGGAGCGCGAGAGCGTTGTCGTCCTGGCCGCTGGTGCGGCGACACGGACGCGCGACGAGCACCGCATCCTCGCCGAGCGTGAGCTCAAAGTCGTCGCGATCGACGACGCGGACCCAATCGGGGAGGGCACGCCGGAAAGGGTGGCTTGGGTGGTAGACCGAGCTCTCGGTCAGCGGATCGTGGTTGCCGGGGAGCAGCACGACGGGGCGGTCCTTCCACCGGCGCTTCGCGAGCTTGTCCGCGAGCCCCTTCCACCAATGCGGCTCCGGCTGGGGCCCGTCGAAGAGATCGCCCGCGCAGAGCACCGCGTGGACCTGATTGTTTTCGGCCACGTTCAGGATCGCGTCGATAACGTCGAGCCGCGCGCGCGTGAGCGTCAGCCGGTCGGCCTCGTCGAAGCCCACGAAGGACTTCCCGAGGTGCCAGTCCGCCGTGTGCAGCACCTTCAGCGCCACCTCGTCCCCCCTCGGGTCACGCATCGCCCCCCACCTTATCGGAGGAGCGTACCTCTGACGCGACCAACTCGAATCGAACGTCGAAGAGCGTCTCCACCGTCGGCGGCTTCGACCGCCGCTCGTGCGCGCGCTCCACCCAGCGAGCGTAGTCGTCGTCCTCACGCCGTCGCAGGCGATCGAGGTCGGCCTCGATCTCCTCGAGCTTTGCCTCCGCCTTCACGAGCGCGGCCTCGGCGCGCCCGCGCGCGTCCGCCCCGACCGCGGCGTCGCGCGCGGTCTCCGCTGCATCCACGCGCTCGAGCGCGTCGGCGCGCTGCCGCTCGAGCAGCAGAACGCGATCCTCAATCGATGTCTCAATCTGCTGGAGCGCCCGCGAAAAGCGCGCCTGCTCGCGCGCGGCCACTGCTTCGCCGGCGTCGAAGAGGATCTCCTCGAGCGCATCGTCGAGATCCTCATCCGGCACCTCGACATCAAGCGCGTCGAGGTCCTCAGCCCGTGCCGAGAACAGTGTGCAGGCGTGCTCCGGATCGAGAGGGGATGGCGCCCCTTGGAGCAGCGCGACCGGCAGGAGCTCCTCGACCGGCTCGTATCCCGCGTAACGCACCTTGACGAGGCGCAGCCGGCCACGCGCGCCAGCGGTCATCCCGTCGGGGGCGCGCAGACGGAGGGTGAGCGTCGCGGCGGTCGCGGCGCGCGCCTCCTCGAGCGCCGCATGGACGAGCGGGTGGCCGAGGTGGAGCAGCTCCACGTCGTCGGCGCCGCGCGCGTCGCCGAGGTGCGCCGCGAACCCTTTGCGCAGATCCTTGGGAAGCCGCTCGCACGCGTCGACGGTGAGGCGCGCACCGGTCTGGACGGCGGTGCGTTGAAAACGCGCGCCGATCGCCGAGAGGTACCCCGTCACGACGCGCTCGAGGTCGCGGTCGAACGCGGCGAGCTCGCCGGGCAGGGCGTCCTGGATGCGGCGGAAGACTTTCTTCACTTGCTCGTCGAAACGGCTCTCGATCAGGCTCGCCGTGCGCGCGTGTGTGCGCTCGAAGCGCTCGCGCTCCTCGCCGATCGACTCGCGCAGTGCGACGAGCTCCGCCTCGATCTCCTCGCGCGTGCGTGCGCGTTCGTAAATGCGGCGAAGACGTGTCTCGAAGTCGGCGCCGAGCGCGCCGGCGAGTGTCTCGGGCGAGTCCGTCGTCGGCTGGTGCAGCACCTCGTCCGAGGCGCCGAGCACGGTGCCGAATAGGTCGAGCTTCTGCCCCAGGATCTCGAGCGTGAGCTGCTGCGCCGCATTGCCCTCGGCGGCGAAGTTGATGACGAGTACGTCGTTCTCCTGGCCGTATCGGTGGATGCGCCCGATACGCTGCTCGATGCGCTGCGGGTTCCAGGGGAGGTCGTAGTTGATGAGCGTGCCCGCGAACTGGAGGTTCAGGCCCTTGGCGCCGGCCTCGGTCGAGATAAAGACCTTGCTGCGCATGCGGAACTCGTGGACGAGCGCGAGGCGGATCGCGATCTCCTTCGACGGGTGCGCTGTCTTCGGCAGGTGCGCGAGCTCCTCGGCACGCCAACACTCGAGCGCCTCGAACGTGCGCGGCCCGTCGTTGACGCCGCGGAACAGCGTGATGTCGCGGTCTTCAAGGAGGCCGCTCTCGCACAGGACCTGGCGCAGGTAGTTCTGCGTCGTGATCGACTCGGTGAACACGACGACGCGCCCGCTGCCCTCGCCGCGCGCGCCGCGATCGAGAACCATCTTGACGGCGCGGACGAGTGCGCGCGCCTTCGCATCGCTCGGGAGCTCGCGCGCGCGTCGCGCGTAGCTGCGCACGCGGTCGAGCTCGGCGCGGATCTGTTCCGGCGGCAGGAACTCGCCCACGTCAACGACGTCGTCCTCGGCCGGGCGCTCGTCCTCTTCGAGGTCGTCGAGCAGCTCCGAAGCCGTCTCCCCTTCGTCGATTGGGGACGAGCTTGCGAGCATCTTCTCGAGGCGCGCAGCGACGTTCTCGAGGCTCGCCGCAAGCGCGGGCAGCGACGACGCCATGCGCCGGTGGAACCCGATGAGGAGCAGCCGCCGCTGGTTGCCGCGGAACGCGCAGATCCCCGGCTGGAGCAGGTAGTCGGTCACCTCGTCGTAGAGCGCCTGCTCCTCCGAGCTCATCGAATACGTGAAGAGCTGCGTGCGGCGGCCAACGAACGGCCGGTTCATGAATTCCTGCGCCTGGCGCCTCAGCGTGCGCTGGCAGATCTCGGCGACGCGTTTCTGCAGCTCGCGCTCCTGCCCTTCGGCGAGCCGCCGGTCGTCGCCGGCCGTGAACATCTCGCGGAACGTCCGAAGGCTCCCGAGCAGCGTACCCGTCGGCTCAACAAATTGCGCGAGGCCCCACAGCTCCGTCAGCGAGTTCTGGATGGGCGTCGCCGTCAGCAGCAGCACCGGCGTGTCGAGCAGCAGCGAGCGCACTCGCCCGGCCATCTTCGCCTTTTCCGAGTCAGCCTGGTACGCGCCCCAGCGGTCGTAGCGCTTGTAGATCGCCGCGAAAATCTCGTGCGCCTCGTCGATGACGCACAGGTCGAAGCGCGGCACCCCCGAGAGCGCCTCCGCGCCCGCCTCGCCGCCCGCGAAGTCGCGCGTTACGAGGAACACCCCCGGCGACGCGAGGTCCACGCCCGGCACGTACTCCGTCGCGGTGATCGAAAACAGCGTGAAGAGCTCCTGCCGCCATTGCCCGAGCAGTCCCTTCGGGCTGATGACGAGGATCCGCGAAGCCCCCTCCGCAAGGAGCTGCGCGAGCACGAGCCCTGCCTCGATCGTCTTTCCGAGTCCGACCTCGTCAGCGAGGATGCAGCCGCCCTCGGGGATGCGCTTGAGCGCGAAGATGACCGCCTCGATCTGATGCGGGTTCGGGTCGATGCGCCCGGAGCGCTGCGAGGCCACATAACGCCGCTGCTCGTCGGCAGGGCGGACCCGCACGAGGTCCTCGGCGAGGTAGCGACGCTGGATAGGGTGGGGTGGCGTCGGCATGTTGGCAGCGTGCTCTGGATATCGATGACGGGCTCGATAACGAGCGCGTCGTGACCTCATGCTACTCGTCACCCTCACCGTCGACGAGTGTGCGAGCGGCGCGCCGAATCCTCGTGGCGCAGCTGTCGCCGCCACCGACGAACTCCCGAATGCCCGACGAGGGCAGCAGCGGCGAGTTCCGGGGTCACGTTGGGACGCTCGACGGCAGGTGACGCTTGAGTCTCGAAAAGACAGCGGCCTCGGTCAGCTCTTCGTCGAAGCGGAACTCGATCAGCGTGAAGCCGAGCCGCTTGCAGAGCGCGCGCTTTCGGCGGTCGTTGGACTGCCTCTTGGCGAGCCCCTCATCGCCGCCCCAGTGCTTAATGGCTGCGTAGTGCTGCTCGCCTTGATACTCGATTCCCACCTTCAGCTCTGGAATCCACACGTCGAGCTCGAGTCCCTCGAGCTCCTTCCCGCGGTAGTGGTGGATGACCTCGCGTGGCGCGACGAGCGCTTCGACGACGCGAAAAAGGACCGTCTCCGAGGTCCAGCGCTCACCGATTGCCGGGAAGCCGAATTGCGTGCGGGCCTCGTTCTCGGCTGCCCGACGATCGGCGTCTGCGCGGGCGCCCGCGCGCCTCGCGAACAGCTCGATGTACGGGAGGTAGCGCTGCCCAAAGCTCGAGTAGTACATGGGGTGCCCATAGCTGTGCCGCGGAACCCCGCCGCGACAGAGGTGGCAAAGTCCAGCGACGAACTCGAGCGACTCGAGTCGCTCGGAGAGTTCGGAACGTCCACTGAGGTGCCGCCGGTGCTCGTCGCGATCGATGTGAGCGCGGAAGCACTCACAGGTGTGGAGCCTGCCGCAGTACCGACAGAGGTAAAAGATCGGGAACCGAAGGCAGTCGACCACGACCTCGTCGAGCCAGGCGATGTCGCACGTAGCGTGTTCGACCAGCTGGACCGCGTCACCGAGCAGGTCTCGTAGCCCTGAGTTCTCGAAGTGGACGCCGAGCGCCACCACGTACGGCTTCCGCTTGCGCGGCCCGGTATCCGTGATGTGGCCCACGATCCTCATCGGCGCGCTCGGCACGAAGCACACCTCGCCGGACCCAGGCGGCAGCGCGACAAGGATGTTCCCAGCGCTGAACCTGTCGATCTCGAGGAAGGCGCGGAGCGAAGGGAGCTTCGCGTGGGTACCGCACAGGTAGTTGATCGCCGACGCGCTGTAGTCGTCGATGCCGTAGCCAGCGCAGAAGGCTGCATCCAACGACTGCAGCTCCCACCGACAGCCGGAGCGGTGCTGGATCGGTGAGCTCGAGTCCACGGCGCGCGCTCGCGAGAGCTGGGGCCTTACCTCGCACGAGGGTGTGGCTATACCCGCGTCCGTCATTGCCGTGCCGAATGCATCGAGCAGCGTGGCGCGGAGGCCGGTAACGAAGTGGCCTCGCCCCTGGGGCGTCGGATCCACCGCGCGCAGGAATGCCCTGCGGATGTTGCCGTTGGAGATCGGCACCTCGACCGGCACGTTTGCAGTGTATCTGCCTCGTGGTCGTCGTCGCCAGTCGGCGCTTGGCTTCGTGCGGCCGGGGTCGCTCGCCGACCTCAGCCTGTAACGGATGCAACGACCCCGGCGTGGGCTCGCGATGGATCGCTTACAGTGCATCGAGCGGTGCCGATGCACCGAATCACGCTCCAGGGCCCGGGCCCGAACAAGCTCGTGCTGTTCGCGCCGCTGAACGCCGAGGGACGCTTCGACTCCGAGGTCGACGAGCCGTTCGTCGCGCATGCGTTCGACCGCGAGGGCGAGCTCTGGCTCGGCGAACTCCAGCTCACCCTTGGCGACGACGACAAGCTCGAGAGTGCAGTGATCGACTGGCTCGATGACGAGTATGCGGACACCGACGTGTTCGCTGTGTTCGCCGTTCCGGTGCGCGCCGGTCGTCGGGGGCTCATCATCAAGCACCTCAACTACCCCGGCGAAGAGCTCTTCTTCGACATCGTGCGCATCGACTGACCCGAACCCTCACGCGTCGATGCGCTCGGCGAGATCCCGCTCGACCTCTACGAGCGCAACGTGTCGCGCCTGCTCGGCTCCGCGCGCGCGACGCGCGAGAGTGCCTGCGCGCGCTCGTCCTCAAGGCGCGCGTGACCCGACGCTAGCTCCTCAACGCCCGCCCGCACACAGAAAGGCCCCCCGGAGTCGCATGCTCAGGACGGCCTTTCGTGTTCGCGACCGGTGGGATTGTTCTACTTCCCGAGCAGGTCGAGCTGACCAACGCTTCGGCCGTTCCGGAGCGGGGCCGTGGTCTCGACCGAGCCGCTCTCGAACTCGATCGATTTCCCAGCTTCGATCGAACCGACCGTCTTCTCGATCGCCTCCACGTCTGCGGTCGCGTCAAGGAAACGCAACGCCGAAAGAGCGGCATAGTCTCGACGTTCCTCCATCGAGATCCAGCGACGTCCAAGGTCCTCTGCGACCCGCCCAGTCGTGTTCGAACCCGCGAAGATCGGAGGCGCACGGGTGCGCGACCGCGTCAGCGTGCGCGTCGACCTGCGAGGTCCGTCGGCACGCCATCGGCAACCTGCTGATGCTCGCACGCGAGCTCCGCTTGCCGCTCGCCCAGCTCCCGATGCCGCTCGCGCTCGAGTGGGCGCTCATCGTCATTGAGCACGGTCTCGACGCGCTCCGCGCGCGCCTCGCAGGCACGGTGTTCGCGGACGACCTTCGCACCATCGTGTTCTGGGCGGAGCGCCTTCATGGCCCGAACGCGATTCGAGAGTTGACATAATCAACACCGCGCACCGCCCCGAGCAGCCGTGAAACGCAGCGCGATTCGGGCGTCGGTTGACATAATTTTCCTTCTGCGAAATGGCACACTGCGTGCCTTTCGCTCCGTCCAGAGCGCGCGGCTCGAGCGCTCGCCGGCGTCGCCTCGCCGACGCCGGCCAGTGCCGCGAGGTCCTACGCCTCGGCTTGCACCTGCGTCGAACCGACGGTCGCACCGAGGCGTGCAGAGCGCTCGGCTACACGCCCGCAATTGATGGCGGCGATCCCGCGCTCCTGCTCGTCGGCTGGGTCGCTGCGGTGCATCGTGACGGCACGGCGCACAGCGCGGTCAGAGCGACACGTCGACTTCGATGGGATCGTCGCTGGCCGTCGATGGTGCAGTCAACGATTGACAGTGGAGCTCGGCGTCGCCCGGGCGAACGCACAGCTGGTAGCGTCCCGGAACGACATCGATCAGCTGGGTGCGAACGACTCCGTCGGCCAAGGAGAGACCCGACGCGAACCGGATGCGACCAAGCCGGCCGAGGCGGGCTTCCTCCGCCACGCTCGAGACGATCGCGCGACAGGTGGCGACGATGCCGAGCAGCACGCACGCGCGGTGGGCACCTTCGGTGCTGCCCGCGAAGAGCATGTTGAGCCTGAGCTTCGCGAAGCTCTGGAACTCGCGCTCTGTCGGCGAGTTGTCGATCGGGA
>JANRKM010000250.1:0-22003 GCA_033763475.1 Kofleriaceae bacterium | reverse complement strand
TCGTCGCGTTCAGTTGCAAGCGCCGCGGCCTGTGCCCGAGTTGCACGTCGCGGCGCATGGCCGACACCGCCGCGCACCTCATCGATCGAATCCTGCCTTGGGCGCCGTCCCGCCAGTGGGTGTTCACCGTGCCCAAGCCACGGCGGCTCGTGCTCGTGCGTGATCCCGCCTGGACGCGCGGGACCGGTGCGCTCGTCGTCCGCGCCATCGCCGCCTGGCAGCGCCGCGTCGCGCGCTAGATCGACGACCGAGCTGGCGCCGTGCATCGTGTGGCAGACGTCGCACAACGCGCGGTAGCGCTTCGCACCGTGCGCGAATTGCGCGTTCGGGGTACTGCGACGCATCGCGCAGCGGGTGCGGATCGTGCGTGACTGCGCCGTCGACGCCCAAATTGCGCGACCTCGGCCGGCGAACTGTGCTCGAAACTCCGGACCGTGCAGGCACGCCGTTCGCATGGCGAGCGACCATGCAGCGTCACGGCCACCACGGTCTGCCTTCGCGTGCGCCCCATGGGTCCCGGTGAGCCATGGGTCTGGGCGAGCCTGGCACGGCGGCTCGCGATCCCGCTGATCTCGCTCCTGGCCACGCACGTTATCGGTACGGTCGGCTACTACCTTCTGTGGCGTGATCAGGGTGGGACGGTAATCGACGCGCTGTTCATGACATTCACGACCGTAGCGACGATCGGCTTCGGTGAGGTCAAGCCGCTCGATACCGCGGGGCGCGTGCTGACGATGGCGATCGCCGCAGGCGGCATCGGCAGTCTGTTCTACAGCTTCACGATCGCGCTCGACTGGTTGTCGAGCGGTGAGATCCAGGCCGCGCGAAGGAGACGCTCCATGAGGAACCAGATCGATGAGCTGTCCGGACACTTCGTCCTCGCCGGCTTTGGCCGCGTCGGCCGCGAGGCCTCGCTCGAGCTCGAGCAGAGCGGCAAGCGGATCGTGGTGATCGACACCGCACCGGAGAGCCTGGAGCGCGCTGCCGAGGCCGGCTGGCTGTACGTCAAGGGTGACGCGAGCGACGACGCGGTGCTGCGAGTCGCCGGGATCGAGCGAGCGAAGGGCCTGATTGTCACGACGGGCAACGACGCGGCGAACCTTTACATCGTCATGTCGGCACGGCTACTCGCGCCGCAGCTGTTCATCGTGTCGCGGGCCGTGGACACCAGCGCCGTCCCCAAGCTCGAACGCGCGGGCGCGAACCGGGCCGTCAGCCCGTACGCGATCGGCGGCCGCCGCATGGCGCACCTGATCCTGAGCCCACGCGTCGTCGACTTCTTCGAGACCGCACTCCACCGCGGCGCGCAGACGATATCGATCGGCGAGATCCAGATCGGCTCGTCGTCGACTGCAGCCGGCAATTCGCTCGACATGCTGCGCCAGCGCGCCGGCGGAGCGACGATCCTCGCGGTGCTGCGCGGCGACACCGGCACCGTCACAGTCGCAAGCGGCGATCTCGTGCTCGACGGAGGCGATCATTTGCTCGCTCTCGGCACAGACGCGCAGCTCGAGGCGCTCGAGCAGTCTCTCGGCCAGTAGCGGCGCGACGTCCAGGGACCTTGCGTGTATCGAACTGATCCTCCCAGTCCGCGCTCTCGAACGACAATGCGTCGACACGGGCGATCGCCGATGCGTCACGACGAGGTGGACGCGGACGTTGAGGTTAACCAGCCGCACACGAGGCCGTGCTCGTCGAGGAGGTCCTGGTAGTCCTCACTCGCGTATGTCGCCCCCTGGTCGCTGTGATGCAGAAGGCCTGCGCCTGGACACCGACGACAAAGCGCTGCCTCGAGAAGACGCATCGTCAGGTGCCGGTCATTGACCGCGCTGACCGCCCATTCGACGCAGAAAGCGGATGACGCGGTTGCGGCCAACCTTCTCGCCGTGGTCGTCGCGAAGATCCTCGAGGATGCGCAGCGGCGGTGTCTAGGTCTTGATGAATCCGTCGCGCGCCATCGCCGCGGCTGCCTCTTTGCGATCGTATTCCGTCATGGAGCGTTCGAGATAGAAGGGGAGGCTGCCAGGCGTCGCCGAGAGCTCGATGAGACCCGCGTTGACCAGCTCTTGGAGCATGGCAGGCACGACCTCCCGGACCTGCGCAGCATCGACCGATGTCATGCCGTCACATGCGTACGCGAGAAACTCCTCGATGGTGCGAGCTCCGTCGGCGGCCAGGAAGATCGCCTTTGGCCAGTCGTCCATGGTCACAAGCGCTGACGACGTCGGATGCACGACAAGGAATTTGTCGCCTTTGTGCATGAAGCGCGCTCTGCGTCGGAGGTACATCAGGCGACGGTGCCATGCACGACGTTCATCGTCGACGGGCACTTGGCGAAAAGGGCGGCGCAATGTGGATCTCGCGCGACGCTCAGACTCGGGTCGCGCAGACGATCGCCGCCGGCACGTCCTGACGCTCACGACCACTCGACGGGCGATGGCGCGAGCCGTCCCATCGCGCCGGCCTGAAAGCGCTCCGCCGCCTCCCGCAAGCGCGCGCGATCGAACATGCAGAAGGGGCCGGCGAACGCCGGACGAGACGGCATCGGTCGACTCGCCCCGATGAGCACCTCGAGCGCGTCGCCCACGAGCTCGACGGTGGTGCGCGTCAACGGCAGCGCCGTGCCAGCCTCGCTCTCGACGCCGTCGACGCGGCCGCTCCCTCGAAGCACCATCGCGAAGGCATCGCGCTGCGCGGGCACGTGGAGGGTCAGCGCCCCCCTCACGCTGGCGTGAGCGAGCATGGTGTCGCCGTGCGCGGGCGTCGTTGCCGTCATGCCCTCGAGCTCGCCGACCAGCACGCGAACGATCGTCGTCCCTTTCGTGATGCGCGGGAGTGCGGCAGCTTCGACGTGATACGCCTGTGGGGAGACGAGCTCTTCAGGCTCCGGTAGCTTGACGAAGATCTGAAGCCCCTCGCAGTCCGTGCCGGGATGCTCGGGAATCTCCTCGTGCATCGTCCCCGCGCCCGCCAGGGTCCAGTGCAAGTCACCCGGCCGGATCAAGGAGCGATCGCCCCGGCTATCTCGGTTCGTGAACCCGCCCGGCGACCACGGCAGCATCCACGTCACGGCGGAGAACCCCGCATGCGGGTGCGGCCGGAACGTCGGCCTGGACATGTGAAAGTGGTCGATGTTCAGGACGTGTCCCATCGGAACTGCGTCGGGACGCAGGCTCACCGTCGAGAAGTACGGCCCGTGGACGTGGGTGGCGAGACGCATGCTCGCAGCTTGCGGCGACCGACCCGCTCGAACAATGGCGTCCCTTTCGAACTGATTGTCATCCCTAAACTGCCAATCGGGACCCAAGGCACGGGCGATGGGCGACGTACGGTGAGCTCGACGCAATCGCGAAGCGGTGCGGCGGCGTGATACTGGCGACGAGACATCACACCGTTACCAGATCACGAAGGATGTCCGCTCCGGCCATCCCGATTCCCTTCACATCCGCGAGCTCTTTGGTCGTTGCAAACGGCCGCGACGCGATGATGGCTCTCGCCTTCTTCTCGTTGATCCCGGGCAGTCGCAGGAGCTCGGATTCGTTCGCCGCGTTGAGGTCGACCGCAGCCCCGAGTCCAGGTGAACGGCCCACAACCCAGCGCGGCCATGCCGACGCGAGTTGCTGTTGCGCGGGGCTGGTCCCTTTGCGTTCCTTCCCGTCGGGCGTGAGCCACGCGTGGAACTCGCCGGTGACCAACTGCCCATCACCGTAGGAGTTGCGCGTGCAGATCCGAATCAGGACGCGGTCTCGTCCGAGCAGCGGCATGCCCAGCTGCACGCAGACGACCTTCCTGTCGTGCTGCGTCGCTGGCTGTTTGCGCTGGGCGGACAGCACGACGAGCTGCTGATACGACGCGTCGATCTGTCTGGCAATCGACGCGCGATCTGCGGCGGGGAACGCTGCGAGGAGCAAGGCCGGGTCGAGGTCGTAGGGGGACGGAGTCGGCGAGGCGAGCACCGCGATGCGCCGCACCGGGCGGGGCGGCTTTGCCTCCAACAACCACCACGGCCGCAGCGGACCATCGAGACCGAGCGAGGCCACTGCCGACGCGACCACACGCGACACTACCTTCGGATCCACCGTCCCCGTACCTTCTCGAGCCGATGCTCGAAGTCCGCCGCGGCGAACGACTCGCAGCGCTGGCCCCGGAGCACCGCGTGACGCCGATCCATGCTCAGCACCGGGACCTCCAACGCGAGCACGCCCCATGGCTCGCCTTGGTCGCGGATCGACCAATCGGTGAGCGGCGCGACCTCGAGCTCGGTCAGCACCCACGGGGACGGGCGCGACGGTGCCAGGAGAGCATCTCGATGGGATCGCTCGATCTGTCGCTCGAGGAAGTAGCGTTCCAACTCTGCGATGCGTCCGAGCTCGGGCTCGAAATCGATGTTGCTCCACGCCGGGGACAGTGAATTCAGGACTCGATACGTGTAGTCGGTGCGGAAGGCTTTACCGTCGGGCCCTGTGAGCCTGCGCGGCGACAGCTCCCCGCTCTGCACGAGCAGGTGTGGGAGCTCGTGAAGCACTTCATCGACCGTCGGCAATGGGATCGTTCGAAGACCTCGCACGGCCATGCCAGCCTACTCGATCACGGCCCCGCAAGACCCGCTCGCGCGATCCACACGCGGCCATCGGTATCCCCCCCCCCACCTCGCCGAGCGCTGTGTCCGAACGCATTAACATGCGCGAGTTGTGAGGCTCCACACGTGGTGTGAAGGATTCTCGCTGCACGCGGGCGTCGTCGTCGCTGCGCACGATCGCGCCGCGCTCGAACGGCTGTGCCGAGCACAAGGCCACGTTCGCCCCCAAGACCAACGAGTTCCGCGAGCTGTCGCCCAACGTCAACAACGGTCCCACGTGCGGGGTCTATCAGATCGCCAACGATCCGAAGGGCGGCACGCGCGGCGTCATCTACGCGTATCGCGGGACGGAGTTCACCGCGCTCCGGATCACGACCAAGACCACGTCGAAGATGACCTCACGGCCCACGACGGCACCGTGTTCACGCTCACGAAGGAGTGAGCACCAAGGAGTGAGCAAGAAGGAGCGGCACGGCTCTGTCGGGAGGGGCTCATCGTTGTTGTTCCGCGGCGGCCGCGCATGACCTAGGCTCTAAGGATGGGGAGGAGACGGAGGGTGTGGCTGCCGCTGCCGCTCAAGCTGATGTTGAGCTACCTGCTGGTCGCCGCGCTGATCGCGGTCCCCACGTTCTACCCGCTGAGCGCGACGCTTCGCGGCACACTCGAGCGCGCAGGGCAACAAGACCTGGTGGCCCAGCTGCACGGCATCGCCGACGAGCTGCGTCTGCACCCGCCTGCGGTCCTGCAAGACGAGGTGACGCGTCTCGGCCGCATCCTGCAGGCACGGATCACCGTGATCGACGGTGCGGGCTGGGTGACCGCGGACTCCGACGTTTCCTCCGGGTCGCTCACTCGCGTCGAGAACCACGCAGCGCGTCCCGAGATCCTCGGCGCGCGCGAGCACGGTGAGGGCGTGCATGCACGGCTCAGCTCGACTACCGCGACCGAGCTCGTGTACGCCGCCGTGCCCATCGACCGCGACCGTCCCGACGGACCGATCGTACGGATCGCGACCAAGCGCGAGCGCATCGCGAATACGGTGTCCGATGCGATGCTCGCCCTCCGTGTCGGCGTCGGGATCGGCATCTCCGCGGCCCTGGTGCTGAGCCTGCTATCCGTGCTGTCCGTCTCGGTGCCACTTCGACGGTTGCGCGATGTCGCTCGCGCCTTCGCGGTCCGGAACTGGGTCGAGGTGAAACGACCGCGCGCCGGGGGAGAGTTGGTGGAGCTGGCCGATGCCCTCGACGAGCTCGGCCGTCAGCTGCGCGGGCAGCTCGTCGCGGTTGGAGCTGCCGAGGGCCTCGCCCTGCAGGCGATCGATAGCCTCGCCATCCCCGCCGCGCTGCTCGACGAGGCCTTCGCCCCGATCGCCGTCAACGGTGCACTGCGCAAGGCAGCAGACCTTAGCCCAGGTCTCGAGGAGAGCGTGTTCAACGAGGTGCGCGAGGAGCTCGCCGCCTTGATCGCGGAGGGCCGAGAGCTCGAGCGAACGCCGATCCGTGCGCTGACCCGTGCTGGGATTGCAAGCGGCGCCAAGTTCCAGGTCACGGCGCTGGCGCGCCCACAATCGAAGCCGCTCTGGCTGGTCACGCTGCCGAGCAGCGAAGCACCGACGCAGCTCCACGCCAGCGTCAGTGCCCTCGCGGAAGCCGAGGCGCAGCTACCGAAGACGCAGCAGCTCGCGGAGCTGCACCGCGCCGTCACCGAGCTCGTCGCCGCATTCGGTGAATCGCTCGCACCGCCAACCCCGATCGCACTCGAGACCGTACTACGCGAGGCGATCGGAACCGACCTCGTCGCCCAGCTGCCCCTTCCCACCGAGATTCCCTCGGTGCAGATCGTCGATCGCCGAGGCCTGGCCGTTCGCTCGGTGCGCATGCTGTTCCACCACGCCGTCGTCGCGACTACCCCCGATCGTTCGCCGGCGCTGCTCGTCGAACATACGGGAACGTCGGTGTGCGTGCGCGTCGAGGGCGTCGGCCCCGACCCGGTTCCCGTGGCGCGGATCGCACGCCTGTTGGGAGCCGAGGCGCACGCCGAGCACACCCGCGGCAAAGAAGCGATCTGGCTGACGTTGCGACGCGCATGACTACCTCGACGAAAGGGACACGCGTCCAGCTCGACGCGCAGGACCACGAGCAGATCGCGGTCGAGATCCAGCATTCATCGGTCGCGGCGACCACTGCGTGCATTCACGATGTCGAGCTCTACCTGTTCATCCCGCGCAACGTCGGACTGACCTCGGCGAATTATCCGAGCAGCGAGTTCTACAACGACCTCACGACGTACCTGCGCCTCGACCTCCCCGAGATCGAGCTGGACGACCTACGCACGCTGATCCGGTCTCCGTTGCGTACGATCGAGGACGACCTCGCGAGGCTGGCGAACGGCCTCGGCACCGCCGATCCGATCGCGACCGCGGTGAAGCTGTTCGGCCACGAGTTCACGGAGGCGGTGCGCCGCGAGCGCAAGCGGCTTCGTCACAAGATTCGCGCAGGGGCCCGACGCGAGGGGGATGCGCAGATCGAGGGGGACGTCACCGTCGGCGCAGGCTGGCGCAGCAAGCTACTCGCCGACGTCACCGAGCTCGCGGTCACCGCGCGCTCCGCGCTGAAGCGGCTGCGGGAGACGAAGCGTCGATTTTCACCGTTCCGCCGGGTCGCACCCGAGGCCTGGGAGGTCTTCCAGCGCACGGACGAGTACGCGAGCCTGTTTCTCGACGGCGCACTCGCCGGTACCGCCCTCGAGATCGAGGCCCATCCGGTGCTGTTCGACGGGTCGGGATGGACGGCGCATGTCCTCCAAGTACTTTCGGCGTGTGCGACGGACGAGGCTGCGTATCGCCACGCGCAGGGCTTCGTGAATCTCGACGGCGGATCGGAGACTCATCGCGAGTACTTCTTGTATCGCCGCTCCCTGCTCAAGAAGGCCGTGCAGCAAGCCCTGTGGGTCGAGACGCGACGGCGGCCCGCCGACAACTACGTTCGCAATGCTGCCGGTATGGTGGCAGCGAGCCTCGCGGCAACCTGGGCGGTCATCGCCCAGCTCCCCACGCGGATGTCGGCGCTCTCGAGCTCCACGCAGACGTTGATGTTTGCGCTGCCGGTGGTCGCATACGTGGCGAAGGACCGGATCAAGGAGCTGACCAAGGAGTGGTTGATCCGGCGCATGCGAGCGTTCGATCAGGAGACCGAGCTGGTCGGATCGCACCTGGAGAAGTTTGGTCTGGGTCGGCTGCGCGGCCGCCTGCGCGAGCGCGTTCGCTTCATCAACGAAGCCCCGGACGATGTCGCGGCGGCTCGACGACGCAGCCGCTGGATCGCCGGTGCTCACGTCGGCGGTGAATCGATCCTGCTCTACCGGCGCCAGCTCGAGCTGGCCCCCGCGCCGAAAGGAACACCGACCGACGACACGTCGTTCCGCCAGATCATTCGCCTGAGCCTTCGCCACTTCATGACGCGGCTCGACGATCGGGACCAGGCGGTCCACCACTACAGTCCCACCGCCGGGACGTTCGCGCGTCACTCGCTCGCGAAGGTCTATCACCTCAACGTGGTCGCGCGGGTCAGTACGCCCGGCGGCGAACCCATGCTCAAGCGCTGGCGTGTCGTCTTCAGCCGCGCAGGCATCGAGCGGATCGAGGCACCCGAGTGAGCGCGGTTACGATGGAGCCGCGCCGGATGGCGCAGAGCCAGCGTCGTCTTCGATGGTGGAGCGAATCGCTCGCTTGGCCGCCGCGCGAAGGTGCTCGACGTCGAAGGGCTTCTTCAGAAACTCGAACGCACCGTGGCCTTTGCACTCGACAACGTTTTCTGCCGAGAAATGTGCGCTGACCACGATCACCGGCAGCCCAGGGTCGAGCTGCTTCAAACCAGCGAGCGTCTCGATACCGCTCATGCCCGGCATACGGAGGTCGGTCAGCGCGACATCGAAGCGAATGACGCCCGCCAGCTCGAGCGCCGCGGGTCCAGAGTCAGCGAGCGAGACGTCATATCCTTCGAGCGTGAGAAGCATCTCGAGGACGTCGAGCATCGCTCGGTCATCATCGACCACCAGCACGCGGGTCATGCCGGCTCCGTTGGTTTCAGCGGGAGCCAGACTCGGACGTCGGTCCCCTTCCCGACCTCGCTGTCGATGTGAATCTGTCCACCGTGCGACTCGACGATGCTCTTGGTGAGCGACAGCCCCAGCCCAGTGCCTTTGCCAGGATCCTTGGTGGTGAAGAAAGGGGTCGAAGATGTGCGGAAGGATCGACCCGGGGATTCCACTACCGGTATCCGTGATGCGGATCTCGATTCCATCGTTCCCATCTCTCGTACACTCGACTGCTCGGACCGAGACCAAGCCACCGGGCGGTACGGCATCGAGGCCGTTGCTCACGAGGTTGATCAACGCGGTCTCCAGCTCCTGCCGGTTTGCGCACATCTCCCTGTGCGCGGCATCGTTCTTGATGTCGACCCGGATGTCGTGTTGGTACGCCATCGGTTGTGCGAGGCCTTCGAGGTTCTTGAAGAGCGTCTCGACGGGAAAGACCTCCCAGCTGGGGGGGCCCTTCCTCGAGAACTCGAGCAGCGACGTCACGAGCCCGGAGCACCGAACGGTCTGCGCCTGAATCGTCGCGAGACACCGTCTCAGCAGGGGCTCGTCGAGCGGCTTCTCGCCGAGCATCAGCTGGACGCTCGCCGAGATCGCGCCGAGGGGGTTGTTCAACTCGTGTGCGAGGCCCGCGATCAGGGTGCCCAGAGCGGCGAGCTTGGCGGATTGAATCAACTGTTCCTGGCTCTCTTTCAGCTTGGATACGGCAGCCTGTAGGTCGAGATACAGCCGATGCGTGCGCATGGCGGCGACGACGCGAGCCTTGAGCTCTGCGGGTGCGAACGGTTTGCCGACGTAGTCGTCGGCGCCGAGCTCGAGCCCGCGAACCAGCTCCTCTCGGCTGACCCGGGCAGTCAGCAGGATCACCGGGATGTGCCGCCGATCCGGATCTCCCTTGAGATGCGCGACCAGTTGATGCCCATCCATCTCCGGCATCATGACATCGGAGACCACGAGCTCGGGAGCGTGCTTGTCGATCTGCGCGAGCGCGTCGACGCCGTTCTCGGCGGTCTCGACCGTGAAGTCGGTGTTCAAGATCTCGGAGACGTACGCGCGCATGTCCGGATTGTCATCGACCACGAGGACCACCGCTTTGTGTCCTTCCACGGGTCTCTCGATCGCGGTCGTGGGGAGTGGCTGGGTCACTGCGCGCTCGGAGCCCGGGTAGGCGGTGCGGTGCGATGCCGCGGGGGTCCCGGAAGCAATCACGCGGTCGGAGTCTCTCGGGAATCGGACGAAGAACCGCGCGCCCTTTCCTGACGCACTCTCCACCCCGACGCGGCCTCCCATCAGCTCCGCGAACTCCTTGACGAGCGCGAGGCCGATGCCGGTTCCCTCGTGCTTTCGCGTCGTCGTGGCGTCGATCTGCTGGAACCTTCGGAACAGCAATTCTTGCTTGTCGAGGGCAATCCCTGGCCCCGTGTCCTGGATCGATAGCTCGTAGTCAGTACCGACGGTCTGGAGACGTACGTCGATCCGTCCGCCCTTGGGCGTGAACTTCAGTGCATTGCCGAGCAAGTTCAGCGTGATCTTTTCGAACTTCCGTCGATCCAGCGTGACGGTCTGTAGGTCCTGCGCCGCTGAGAACACGAGGGTCAGTCCCGCCTCTCGTGCCGAGGTCTCGGCATCGGCGACGATCTCGGAAATCACTTCGTTGACGTCCACGCGCTCCCAGTTCGCCTGCATCTTTCCCGCACCCAGCTTCGCGAAGTCCAGGACATCACTCACCAGCGCGTAGAGCCGAGTCGTGTTGCGGCGGATCCGCAGCAGCTCGGTCCGAACCTCCTGCGGGAGCTGTTTCGCGGCGAGAAGCAGCTCCAGTGGCCCGAGGATCAGGGTGAGTGGCGTCCGGACCTCGTGGCTAACGATGCTCAGAAACTCGTCCTTGGCGCGGGATGCGGCTTCCGCCGCCTGCCGGGCGGTTGCGAGCTCCTGCTCCATGCGCTTTCGCTCGGTGATGTCCGTGAAGCTTCCGAGGACGCCGACGATCTCCTCTTGCTGGTCGCGAAGCGGCACCTTGCTCGTGATCAAGACGCGGGTGTTGCCGTCTCGCTGGCGCAGGGGTTCCTCGATGTCGAGCATCGGGACGCCCGTCTCCATGACGGAGAAATCGCACTTGCGGAAGTGGTCGGCCTGTTCTGGCGGGAAGAAGTCGTAGTCCGTCTTTCCGATGATCTTCTCGACCGAATCGACCCTTACTGCCTTGTCGAGAAATGCCTTGTTGCCACCAAGCAGCCGGCCCTCGCGATCCTTCCAGAAGACGCAGTGCGGTACCAGGTTGATGATGTACTGGAGCAGGAACTGCTGTTTTCGAAGCTCCTCCTCTACCCTCCGCTGCTTCGTGATGTCGTGCATGGAGACGATCGCCCCGAGCTTCTGTCCGTGTTCGCCCAACAGGGCCTGGCCGTTGCACAGCACACGGCGCATCGGCAACCCAGCGGGAGCGATGACCATCTCGACATCTCGGACGACCTCGCCTCCCAGTGCACGAAGCAGCGGAACCTCGTTCGTGGGCAGCGGCGTCGTACCGTCGGGACGAAACAGGCTGTACGTCTCTGCCCACTGCGCGGGTGGAATCGGCGTCTCGAGCAGGCCGTGAAACTCGCGGGCGGCCCGGTTGAACAGCACCAGAATGCCCGTCTCGTTACAGGCGACGATTCCCTCGGTGACGCTCTCGAGCACCGGCGTCAGGAAAGCGCTCGCGGGCGGCAACAGCGTGGTTGACCGGGGAGGCGCCGGCGAGTGCCCGGGCGATTCTTTATTGCTAACCACGACTCCCTCAAGAGCAACGATCGAGCCAGGCATGCGCATCGGAACTCGTCACTTGGTTTCGTAGAGCCTCCGCTCGACGCGTTGCGCGTCACCGTCGAATAGCTGCCCGGCGCCGCTCGAACGTCCGGCTTATCCGGCGGCGCACGGGGGAACATAGATGCCGATGAGCTCGCGCTGCCACCAGGCACCGGTGCGGCGACGCGTCTCGCGATCGGTCATGCGGTACTCGTAGAGCAACGCACGCACGTACGTAGGTGGATGATCGGCGAACGGAGTCGCGGCGAGCAGGCCTTGCACCGCGGGCGAGCCCTCGAGCAATCGCGCGAGAACCCGCACGAACCACCCGCGTGGCGGGCCGAGAGCAGCGAACCACATCTGCCAGTCGAGCCGGGGCTGATGCGGCGCGATCAGACGCGGCGGACGCTTCAGGTCGCCAGGCTTGTCGCGGAATTCGTACGCGTGCCAGATCACCCCGTCATCGGAGCCCTCGATCACGATCTCGGGACGATGCGTGGTCATGACCGCGAACAGACCGTACGCATTGATCGAGCGCAGCGGTGCGAGCGCAGCGAGGGCGCGGTTCACCGAGCTCGGCAGGCGGTGCTCCGGCCGGAAGCGCGCGACGAGCATCGCCGCCGCGAGCACCGCCAGCGGCACTGTCGCGAGTGAGGTGGCGAGCCATTGCCGTGCGGGCGCGCGGCGCGCGGGTGGGCGGTGAGAGGGTTGCCAGGGCAGCGCCTCGTCGTCGAGCAGCCACACGTTGTCGAGGACGGTCAGCAGGTTGAAGAAGGCATAGTTGCCGGTCGCCGCGATCACCGCTTGCAGCCCGGAGAGCAACCAGAAGCCCGCACGGCGTACACGGCGTGGCATGAACGCAAGGAACGGCGCGCCGAGCTCGACGGCGAGCGTGCCGAGTGTCGCAAGGCGCTGCACCCAGCGCGGCAGCTGGTGCGCGTGCCAACCGAGTCTTGTCGGTAGTGGCTGGGTCTCGAAGTGATAGCAACACGCAGTTCCCCGCCGCCACGTGCGGTCGCCCGAGGCGAGCTTGGAGTATCCGGACTCGAACTGGAGACGAAACGCGAGCCATCGCATGAGCTGCGTCGCGGCCCACGGGGGACGCTCTGCGGTGCGCGCCGATCGCCGGGAGCGCGGCGCGATGACCATCGCGTGGAGGCCGTTCTCGAGCAGCAGCGCGTCCCACTGGAAGCTGAGGAAATCGCGACCCGTCGAGACGAAGGACAGGTAGAGCAGCCACGACGCCGCAGCGGTCCATCGCGGAGCGATGCCCAGGGACAGGAGTAGCGACGACAGCTGCCCGGCGCGGCACGCTCGGACGAGGGCCGCATCTGAGGCGTCGAGCCAGAACACCGTCGGGACGCTGGCGAGGCGCTGCTTCGGTGGTAGCGCCTTCGCGGCCGTAAGCACCTCGCGGATCGGCAAGATGCCGCGCTTGCCGTAGAGGCCCTCGAGCTGCCGCGCGAGCGAGGTGAATGCGATAAAGTACGTGCCGCCGAGTCCGCGTAGGTACCAGTCCCGGAGCCGGCGCTGGTCGCTCCACCGGTGCGCGAGCCTATGTCCGAGAGACGCGCGGAAGGTGGTGTGGTGCGTACGACCGTGCACCGATCAACGCTCAAGCAACAACGACGCCGCTGAGGTCGTCGCGAGCGTGGATCCGCGGTGCAGTGCTGCCGCTCGGATGAGCTCGCACAAGCACGTCGCGCCGCAGCCGGTGATTGGCCTGCTGATCTTCGAGCGTTTCCTACAGGGAGCTGATCCCCTACGCGCGCGGTAGAGCTCGCGCCCGTATGGATCGGGAGGCGTCTGCCCCGTTCTTATCCGCGGGTGTTACGGGCGCTCGTAGGCGCCACAGTCGAACCCGCTGCCCTGCGGCCGCGGCGTCTTGTCGAGGTCCACGGTCACGCCGCTGCCGGTGAGATCCAACCCGGCATCGATCGCGGGGCTGCCCGCCGCGAGGTGGAAGTCGCCCTGGGCCGGGTCGACGAACATCGCCGCCGCCGGCGTGCGAGCGGCGACGTTGGCTTGCAGCGTCCATCCCTCCGGCCGTTCGATCGGGTCCACGCGGTCGATGACGAACAGGTTGTTCTTCGCCTGTTCCTCCGGGTAGTGCTCGTTGCCGGAGCGCCGCATCGAACGGCCCGTCGCGACCGAGCTCACGACGGTGTTGTTGAGCACGTACATCCCGCCCTTGTAGTTGGTGCCGCCGAACGGCGTGTACGGGCGCAACTTGACGTCGCACGGGTTCTGGCCCGCCAGGCCGCACGGCGGGGCCGGGTTCGGGATGATGCCGACGCCGCTGATGTCGACGAGCAGGTTGTTGTACGCCCACGTCGCTCCGACGCCCGACAGGTGGAGGCCCTGGGGACCGCGCGCGAGCCGATTCCCGTAGACGCGGCAGCTCGAGCCGCCACCGACCTGGAGGGCGTGGTTTTGCGAGCCCTGGTTCGCCTGGCCGAAGTCCTCGACGACATTGTCGTAGATCTCGCAATCGTCGTCGGCAGCACCGACCTGGATCGCATCCCAACCGGTGCGCGCGATCCGATTCCGATACACGCGCACGCCGCGCACGGGGTGCGGATACTGCGCGCGCACCGTGTAGCCAGCGTTGTCGCACGCGCTCCAGTCGCAGCTCGCGTTGGCGGCGCAGTACGAGAACGTGGCCCCGTTGTAGAAGCTGTTGCCGAGGTAGATGCCCTCGCCGTCCACGTCATGGATGTAGTTGTCGTGGAGGGATACCCCCTGCATCACGAACGTATCGAAGCGCCGATCATCGGTCTGGCAGGTCGTCGAGCCCGGGTCCCGCTTGATCATGAAGCCGGCGAACATCGATGCCGAGACCTCGACGCGGTCGACCTCGAAGTGGTGCACCTTGCCGAGGGACAGCGCCCGCGACGACGCCGGAGCCGCGAGCTGGAGCCCGTAACGTGCCGTCTCGGTGCCGCTGCCGGTGATCCTGAAGTGATGCCCGGTCACGACCAGGGCGGCCGCGGTCGTCGTCGATGTGATCTGCACCGCTCCTCCGCAGTTCCGGATCACGATCGGCATCGCGTCGGCGCCCGCCGCATCCGTCAACGTCAGCGGACCGCGGGCGTCGCCGACGAGGCACACGGTGCTGCCGGGCGCGAGGCTCGCGAGGCTCGCGCTCGCCTGGTTGCTCGCGATCTGGAGATCGCACTGCGCTGCGCAGTCGGCCACGCAGGCCGCAACACCGTCGCCCGTGAAACCAGGGCGGCACGCGCACTGGGCCGCTGCGCCACTCGTGTCGCACGTCGCGTCCGCATGGCAGGTCAGGTCGCCGCACTGCACGGGCCCGTCCGGCGCGGCGCTGTCGCTATCCGTGGGCGCTACGCCGTCTTCGGGCGCTACGCCGTCCGCGGCCGCGTCTGTCGAGCCACCGGAGGATCCGCCACAGCCGAACCCGCAACCGAGAATCACGACGAGCAGCCGACGCATCATGCAGCCGTCCTACCACGAGACGTGGAGCGACCGACGCACAGTTTTGGCGATCCACATCATCGAGAACCTGTTGCCCCGCACTGCAGCGGTCGACGCGGACCTGCTTCTTCGAGTGGTCCATCAGCCGCGGTCGGGCCCACGGATCACCGTGACGGAGCATCGGCACGGCCTAACCTATCGCTCGGACGCTAGACGGTGCGCGCTAGCCTCGTGCACGATGACCGACTGGCTCGCTCCGCTGCTCGCGAACCACGAGCGACCGATCCTGGAACGCCTGCGCTTCCTCGAGGGTCTCGAAACGCGCGACGACCTCACCGCCGAGGAAGTCGTCGACGTGCTGGGCGATGAGGACGATGACGACCTCGCGTCGCCCGCGTACGAGCCCGATGTCGCGAGGGGACTCACGAGGCTGTTGCGCTCAGATCGCTGGCTTCCGCTGGTCCGGTTGGCCGAGAACAACTCGGTCACCTATCACCTGAGCGTGATGCTGGTCGCCGAGCTCGACACGCGCCTCGTGCCGGCAGCGGTCGCGGCGCTCGGCGGACCCGACGCGGACCTGGCGCTTCGCGTGCTCGGCGAAGTCTGCCGCGCTCCGCGGTTCCGAACGCTGCTGGCACCTGCATGGCCCGAGATCGAGAGGCTCGCAGCGCATCCATCGTTCGACATCGCGTCTCCGTCGATCAAGCTCGCACTCGGCGCTGGTCGGCTGTCGTCCACCGTGATCGCCGGAATCGAGCGTGCGCTCGTTGCGGCGCTCGACGGCGGCATCTCGTCTTATGGCGCGCAGCTCGACCTCGAGGGCCTGATGCTGGACATCGCCCGCGCCGGCACGTCGCTGCGCTCGATCACGCGATCGCTGCAGCCATTTCTGCAGCACGATGCGATGGCGTGGCGCGCGGCGGCGCTGCTCGCCGCGATCGGGATCGACGCAGTCGAGGTGCGGGAGCAGATCGAGCACCTTCCCGAACGCGGAGATGACCCCGGCGGCGTGATCGAGAACGCGCTCGCACAGTACGCGTCGTGGAGTCTCGGCGGCGACTCCGCACACCTGACCCGCGCGCTGGCGCTGGCAGCGCCGCAGGTCATCGCGCAGTTCCGGATCGGCCTCGCACTGGAGGTGACCCCGATCGAGGATCGGTTCCTCGACGCCATGTCGGCGGTCGGTTGCGATCCCGCATGGACCGCCATCGTGTGCCAAGCGTGCGCACGCATCGGTCAGCGGGCGTCATCGATCGTACGAGCGCTGCCCGAGCTCGTGCCCGCGCATGACGCCTACGTCTGGGACTGCGAGGCGCGCTGGCGCTGCGGCGTGCGTTCGGCAGACAACACGCGGCGCGCACTCGAGCAGGCATTCGACGGCCCGTTCGGGCCACAGGCATGGGGGTTGTACGGCGAGATCGCGGCGACCGACCCGATCGCGCTCGCGAGGCTGCGTGACGAGCTCGCCAAACCCACGCGTTCGCGCGAGAACCTCGTCCAGGGAACGCCCGAAACATGGAAGCACCTGTTGCCTGACCTCGTACGCGGCGGCTACGACAGCACCGTGCTGCTCGCATGGCGGGAGCTGCCTACCGAGGTGTTCTGGGGCGCGCTGGGTGAGGACCATCCCGGCCACGGGTAACCAGGAACCCGGACCGAGGGTGCTCCTCCTGCCGTGATACAGCGTCCCTGCCGTCCGCAGCGGCGAGCGTCTGGCGTGTTCGCTCGTGTCAACGTCCTTCCACGTTCGACGGCGATCGGCTCGCGTTGATCCCGGTCGCGACCGCCACGCCCACGGCTTCCAGCTCCACGCAGAGGCTGGACATCTCGGCGAGCTCCATCACCCGATGCGTGATCGATTCGGGGGACATGTCGCCTCGAACAAGAACCCGGTTTGCCGGGCGACCTCCCGGATACGCGGAGCATCCTCCTTGCGTGCGATCAGGTCGATATCTTTGGTCGCGCGCGGAGCGCCGTGCACGGCACGTGCGAGAGCACCGCACAGCGCATAATCCAGTCCGGCGTCATCGAACGCTCGTAGGATCGCGACGAGCTCTGCGTAGACGTCGACCATCGCACGCGATCAGGCGTTCCACGGCATGTACGACGCACGCGAGCGCGGACGCTGAAGCGGGCTTGCCGATCAGGTCCCCGGCGTTCCGGGCGTGCACGACAGCGTGCGCTCGGTGTCAGCCACCTCGCGATAACCGTCGACATACCGATCATCCGACGTGATATCGACCACCTTCACGCTGTACGGCGTCGTACGCGTGCGCACATCGCTCGGGAACGTTAGCGCGTAGCTCGGCTCGTAGAACGTCCACTCGGGCTCGATGAAGCAGCCGAACTGGATCGCCGTCGACGAGGACTGACGGATCGACTGCCCGCAGTCTTGCGATCTGATGATGCCGTCCTCGGTCGTGACCATCTGGAGATCCCATTCGTCGTCGCGGTTGCTCCACTGACCCTCGATCACCGCGTCGGGGGCCGCGCTGTCCTTGCAGCTGAACTTGGAGCTCACGACCAGCTCCTTCTCCCACGCGTAATCGAGCAAGCGCTCGAACGCGAGCGGGCCAACGTAGGGAACCGCGTCGAGCTGCCCCAGCGTGTCGAGCTCGCGATCGTCCATCGTGCCCAGCGCGCCGTCGGCCCCTGCGCGGAACGCGACGATCGAGCGCGCCGCATTGCGGCTCAGGCCGGCGCCCCCATCAGCGACCGCTCGCCGGAGGTCCTCCAGCGAGGCTCCATTCGCAGCGCGCAGCACGGAGATCGCCTGCCAGCTACCTTCTTCGTACGAACCGTCTCCCTTGCCGGTGGGGATTGCGTCGTGTTCGCCATCGCCCTCGGGCTCGGCGGATAGACCGCATCCCGTGATCGTGGTGACCGTCAGTAGGGCCGCGGGAAGCAGGAGGTCGATAAGCGAGCGCATGGTCGCCGCCCTCAGCAAGGGCCACGCCATCGATCCGGCTCGTGATCTCCGCCAGTTGCCTCCGGTGCGGGTGGCTAGCTGACTCGCTAGACGGCTACAGCCGCCGTGCAACCTCGCGTGAGCAATAGGTCTCGAGGACCTGGTGACGTTCGCGCCCGCAACGGAGCCGACGGCCCTCGCGCAGCGGCTCGTCGACGTCCGGCGGCTGCCCTCCCCCGCCTGACGCGAAGGCACCGTCGAAGCACACCATCGTAAGCGGCTCGAGGCGGCCGCCGTGGTCTTCACCACGGGAAGGCCAAGCGCATGCTTGGCCTCTCAATCAGTGGCGCCTGCGTACTGGTGATACGGTTCCGGCATGAAGGAGCTCCTCGCGTTACTCGTACTCGCCTCGTGTACGTCCACTCCCTCGGAGGAGCGTTTCGTCGGAACCTGGAAGATCACCGGCTCGGCACATCCTCTCGAGGCGGTGTTCGACGAGGAAGGTCGTATCCATCTCGTCGAAGATCAGTTCTGCTTCAATACGGGACTGGGTTGCTCGGACAACGTCAGAGTCGGCAACGCGTTCTGTAGATTTGCCGACACCTGGCAGACCTCCGATGAGACGACGCTGGTGATCGACGCCACCTGCAGCGATAACGTCCAGCGTCCGCTGGTGTTCGAGTTCCTCGACGAACGGACGCAGAACGCCCAACCCGGTGGAACCGCGGTGGTGTTGCGCCGCGCAGGTCAGGTCGAGGCTCCGAGCCCGGAGATCTCGCCTGCGTACTACGACTGGCAGTTTCAACGAGTGCAGTAAGTGCCTTTGGCGCCGTACCGCCAGTGGGTGATTACGGTGCCCAGCTCGTGCTCGCGCGTGATCCCGCCTGGACGCGCTGGACCGGCGCGCTCGTCGTTCGCGCCATCTGCGCCTGGCAACGTCGCGTCGCGCGCAAGCGCGGCCTCCCTGCGCCGCGGACCGGTGCCGTCACCTTCGTGGTCGCCGCTGCGCACGATCGCGCCACGCTCGAACGGCTCTGCAGGTACGGCGCGCGGCCCGCGTTCGCGCAGGAGCGTGGACCGCCAACGGGCGCATCGCCTACAAGCTCAAGCGCCCGTGGCCCGACGCGCGCATCCACCTCGTCATGGAGCCCGTCGCTTTCTGTGTGCTCGTCGGTATCATCCAGCCGTCGCTTGCTCGCTGCGCTCGGCCTCGTCCGCTACAGCGGTGTGTTCGGACCTGCGAGCAAGCTGCGCGCGAAGCTGCGCACGCGCGTGCCCTCGGATCCCCACGCAGCAGGCCGGGGCCCACTGCGCAGAGCCGCCTCCAGCGAGTACCGCGTCACGCGCGCGCCGCCTCCCGTGCGCTGCCCCCCTGCAACGCGTGTTCGCAGACGACGTGCTGCAGTGCCCCTGCGGCGGGCGTCGCAGCATCGTCGCCATTCGCCCGCGCGGCTGCTCGCTCGCGCCCTGCTCGCAGGCCTCGGCCTCGCCACCGAACCCGTCAACTTCGCACCGGCGCGCGCCTCGCCCCAGGCCGACCTACCCTGGGACGATGCCACGTAGGGACTGCCGGCATCCGAACCGGAGGAGTCTGCCCGCACCTACCCAAACGTGGCCGCCCGCCCCTACGCACGTGTCATCGAGCCAAGAGGCACGACTCGCGACGTGCCCTCGCGGCTTCCCGAGACCACCTCGCGAACCCCGCTTGAACTTCCTCGCCGCCGTCGCGGTGGGAGGAGATCGCCAACAGTTGCCGACCGAGTCCTCCCGACGACCGACTATACTCCGGTGGTGTCGAGGAACGTCTGCGGACGATGCGTGCTGATTGCCATCACGCTCGCGACCTCGGCCTGCTACGTCCCGCACTACACCAAGCGACGGATCGCCGCCTCGGAGGTAGCGCATCTTCACCGGTCCGGGCGCGATGCCGAGATCATCCTGCGCGCCGACGATGGCGAACCGGTGCGGCTCGGGCCCCGGTCGTACGTGAGGTTTCAGCGTGCAGACGGCTCGTACACCGGCGGCTTCGAGGCCCGCGACCTCGCGGTGTCGACGACGGGGGTAACGAACACCGGCGTACGCGTGCCGCTGAACGCCGTGATGCAAATTAGAGTCGCCAATCTCGATCCTCCGCTGCTGGCGATCCTGCGTCGCGCGGCGCCCGGCGATGCGTCGATGGTCCGGCTCGCCGACGGGACGTACGAGCTGTACGGGAGCTCGGCGCAGCTTGTCGACTGGGTGAGCGCCTTCGTGCTGGCATCAGGGCGCTCGAACAAGCACGACTTTGTCGGCGGCTACGGGGATTGGCGCTTCCTCAGCGTCCGGGGATGGGGCCCGGCGATGGAGGGCTACAGGATCTCGGACGTACTCGAGCATGGGTTCCTGGCGCCCGATGGGCTCCGGTGGGACGAGATCCAGGCGGTCGAGGTAGCCTACGTGGATGGCTGGTCGGTCGGCACGTCGGCGATCGGTCTGCTGACGTTCGTCGGCGGCGGGCTGGCCAGCGGCGCGCTGTCGGCAGGAATGGCCGTGGGACAGAACCTGGCGAGCGGCGCGTACACGACGTCGTCGCCGAGCGCGGCCCCAGCGAAGGCGCAAGGCGCCGGTACGGGAACCGAGGTGCGCGGCGAGGAGCCTCCGTTCGGAACCCGGGATCCCGCCGTGGGGTTCGCGTCGACCAGCGCAACACCGCCGAGCGACACCCGACCGATGTTCGGTACGTGGCAGCGGTGGCGCTCCGTGGCGAGGCCCGTGCTGGCGCTGGAATCGGGAGGCGACGTGCGGCACCGCGACGAGCTCGGCAGCAACGCGACGCTGGCGGTGCGTGCGCTCGAAGCTCTCGAGCTCGGCGGCGGAGTCCGCCAGCTGTGGCGGCAGCATACGAGCGAAGCCCCACGGCGAACATATGGCGGCTTCCTCCACCTCGGGATGGTGTTCGATCTCGACGCGCGGCGCCGGATCAGCCTCCCACTCGCCTATCAGCTCGGCGGAGTTGGTCGCGCTGGCCTGTACATGAGGTTCGGCGCCGGGGTCCGCGTGCGGCTCGTATCGTCATTGACGCTCGGGATCCATCCGCTCAACCCGGTGTACACCGGCACCTCGGGTCGCGCATCTTCGTGGAGCTTCCCGACAACCATCGAGGTCGGCTATACGTTCTGAGCTCGGGCCCCAACGCCGCTATCCGAGCGGCGGTCCGAGATCGAAGGGCGGCGAGGCCTCGGTAGACAGGTGCTGCGCAGCGCTCGCTCACAGCGCTTTCGCGGATCCTGCGCGCACGCACGTCGAGCAAGGCGAAGCGCTCGCGCGGAGCGGTCGGTGGAGCGAAGCGCCGTGTTCAAGCCTGCTGATCGGCTCGCACCCCGCGCGCAGCGCGCGTGCTTGATCCTGTCGCGGCTCTACATCGCGTCGTCGCGAGCTGGCGCAGCCACATCACGCGCGGCAGGTCAGGCAGCGAGCAGCTTGTTGGTCACTCCGTACGTGAGATCGAGCGAGCGCGCGAGCGCTTCGATCGCCTGGTCGGAGGCGCCCACTAGCTGCAGCCGCTGTACGCGCCGCAGCTTCGCCGCACCCTCGAGGACCTGTGCGGCCGCATCTGGAACCTCGCCGCCGAGGCGCACTTTGTCGAGTGCGGTCAGCGCGTTGTTGCCGATGAGTGCGTGCGCAGTCCGCAGGCCCGCGCCGGTGCCAAGGAACTCGAGGACGCGCACATTGCCGAAGCTCGGATTGCCGACCACATGCGCACAGCCATCGTCTCCGAGCATCTCGTTGTAGCTGAGACTGAGCCTCGTGAGCTGAGGGAGCCGGATACGGCCGAGCACGGCCGCGGTCCTGGGACCGAGCTCGTCGTGCGGGAGCTCGAGCGACTCGAGCGGGCCACCGTCGAGAACGTCGAGCAGGTCCCCGATATCTCCAACGTAGCGGTCCAGCGCGAGATGCCGCAGCGATCGAGCAAACGGAGCAGCGAGCAAGGCGCGGACGCACGCCATGCTGAGGTCCTTGTCGGAGATGGTGAGTCCGGTGAGCTCGCGAGTGAAGGGCGAGGCCGCGAAGGCTCTTGCCGCTCCCTCATCGAGGTAGATTCCAGCGAACGCCAGCTGCTCGATCCCGGCGAGCGCGGGCTGGCGCACGAGCGCCCGCAGTCCTTCGGCATCACTTCCGAGCGCATTCAGCCCGAGCGAGAACCGCGGACGCTGCGT
>JANRKM010000249.1:0-16290 GCA_033763475.1 Kofleriaceae bacterium | reverse complement strand
CATCTTCTTTGCCCTGCTCGTGATCACGGTTTCCTTCCTTCCGATCTTTGCCCTCGAAGGGACCGAAGGGCGACTCTTCAAGCCGCTCGCCTTCACGAAGACCTACTCGATGGGCTTTGCCGCGGTGCTCTCCGTCACCCTGACACCCGCGCTCGCGGCGCTTCTCATTCGGGGCCGCATCCGCGGAGAGCACGAGAACCCGATCAACCGATGGCTGGTCGAGAGCTACGCGCCGGTCGTGCGCCTCGTCGTCCGTCGGCGCGGACTTGTCGTAGCGGGTGCGCTCGTCCTGCTCGCGACCGCAGTCCCCGCGTTTCTCTCGCTCGGCTCGGAGTTCATGCCGCCCCTCAACGAGGGAACGCTCCTCTACATGCCGACGGCGCCACCCGGGATCTCGGTGGGCGAGGCCTCGCGCGTGCTCCAGCTGATGGACCGCGAGCTCCGCGAAGTGCCCGAGGTCGAGCGCGTGTTCGGGAAGATCGGCCGCGCCGAAACGCCGACCGATCCAGCGCCGCTCACGATGGTCGAGACCATCGTCCAGCTCGCACCGCGTGAGAAGTGGCGCGACGGGCTCACGTGGGACGGCCTCGTCCAGGAACTCGACGACAAGCTCCGCTATCCGGGCATGCCGAACCTCTGGTGGATGCCGATCCAAACGCGGACCGAGATGCTCGCAACCGGTGTGCGCAGCCAGCTCGGCGTGAAGGTCTTCGGCGACGACATCTCTCAGGTCGAGCAAGCCGCAGTCGCGATCGCGCAGGCGCTGATGCAGGTTCCGGGAACGCGCAACGCCTTCGCCGAGCGCGCCACGGGCGCGTTCTACCTCGACGCGAAGACGGACCGCGCCGCTGCGGCGCGCTACGGCGTCTCGGTCGAGGAGGTGAACACGACGCTCGAGGTGGCGATCGGCGGAATGACCGTCGCGCAAACCGTCGAGGGTCGTGAGCGCTACGCGATCCAGGTGCGCTACGCGCGCGACTTCCGCGACGATCCGGAAGCGATTGGCCGAACACTCGTGCCAACCTCGAACGGAGCGCTCGTTCCTCTGCGCGAGCTCGCGAAGCTCGAGTTCACGAACGGCCCCGACATGGTGCGCAGCGAGGCCGGCAAGGTGGTCGGGCTCGTGGCGGTCGACGTCGCGGGGCGGCCGATCGTCGACTACGTGGACGAGGCGCGCGCGCTCGTCGAGCAGCGCGTCAGCCTGCCGCCTGGCACGCGCATCGCGTGGGTCGGGCAGTACGAGTACTTTGAACGCGCGAAGGCGCGGCTCCAGGTCGTTCTCCCAATCACGCTCCTGCTCGTCACGCTGCTGCTCTACATGAATACGCGCTCTGGCGTCGAGACGGCGATGGTGATGCTCGCCGTGCCGTTCTCGCTGATCGGCGCGATCTGGCTGCTCTACGCGCTCGACTACAACCTCTCCATCGCGGTGTGGGTCGGGATCATCGCGCTCGCTGGCCTGGACGCGCAGACAGGCGTCGTGATGCTCCTCTACCTCACGCTCGCGTGGCGAGAGCGCGCCGCGACGGGTCGCTTGCAGAGCGCGAACGACCTCGAGGAAGCGATCGTCGAGGGAGCCGCGCGCCGCATCCGCCCGAAGCTGATGACGGTCGCGACCATGATGCTCGGCCTCGTGCCGCTGCTCTGGAGCGAGGGCACCGGCGCCGACGTGATGAAGCGCATTGCAGCGCCCATGGTCGGCGGCCTGGTCAGTTCCTTCGCGCTCGAGCTGCTCGTCTACCCGGCGCTGTTTGCGTTCTGGAAGGGTAGGGCGCTGACCGAGCGGGCCGGCCGATGAGCCGGCGAGACGCGCCTCAAGCTTCGGCTGCGAGCCTACCATCGACGAGCGCTGCATCCGCGGCCGCGAGCCAGAGGTCACGCAGAACGCTTCGCTGAAGCGCGCGAGCGTAAAGACCTTGCCTTCGCAAGGCTGGCGTTCCCCGCCTCATCGAGCGGCCGACCGCGCACGGGCGACCTCATCCGGGTGAGGACGGCGGCGCGCGAGCAGCCCCGCTGCTGGACAGGAGGCAGTCAGTGCGGCGCGGGCAATGCGAGCCGCCCATCGCGCAGTCGGATCACGCGGTCGGCCGCGCGTGCGAGCTCGTCATTGTGGGTCACGATGACCACCGCGGTCCCTCGGGCGCCGATCTGTCGAAGGAGCGCGAAGATCTTCTCCGCGCGCTCGGAGTCGAGGTTCCCGGTCGGCTCGTCGGCGAGCAGCAGCTTCGGCTCGTTCACGAGAGCCCGCGCGATGGCGACTCTTTGCATTTCGCCGCCCGAGAGCTCGGCCGGGCGGTGGCCTGCGCGCTCCCCGAGGCCGACGAGGTCGAGGAGCTGGCGAGCATCGCATCGCCGATGGGAGAAGAGCGTGGGCATCAGCACGTTCTCCTCCGCGGTGAGCGTCGGAACCAGGAAGAACTGCTGGAACACGAAGCCGATGAAGCTCTGGCGCAGTCGCGCCAGCTCGCGATCGCCGAGCCTCGTCGCGTCCCTCCCACCCACGCGAAGCTCTCCGCTCGTCGGAGAGTCGACGCAGCCGAGGAGGTTCAGGAGCGTCGTCTTCCCGCTGCCCGAGGGGCCGACGACCGCCACGAGCTCGCCCGCATCGATGTCGAGGGAGACGTCGTCCAGGGCATGGATCTCTTCGGCGCCGCGCCGGTAGGTCTTCGAGACCCCCCGCAGCTCGGCCACACTACTCATGGCGGACCGCCTCCATCGGGGTGACGCGCGCGGCCTTGATTCCAGGGAGCAGGCCGGCCAGCGCGCCCACGAGCACTGTCACCACGAGGGTCACGAGGACGAGCTGCGGATCGAACTTCACGAGGGAGCCCGCGGGCGCGTAGGGAAGGAGCTGGCGGACGAAGTGATCACTCAGGGAGGAGAACGCCGCTCCGAGCGCGACGCCGGCAACGGCCCCGCCTGTGCAGACGATGGCCGTCTCGACGGCAACGAGCTTGAAGATGTCCCAGCGCGTTGCGCCGACGCAGCGCATGTAGCCGAACTCGCGGAGCTTCTCGAACACCGACATCAGGACGGTGTTGAGCACGCCGAGAACGCTCACCAGGATCGCGATGAAGACGATGGAGTACATCAGCGTCTTGCTGCCGCCGGCGAGGCGGACGATCTCCTCCGTCATCGCGCGCTCGGTCACGACGTAGACATCGGGCATTCGGCTCTGAATGCCGTCTACGGTCGCGTCGAGCTCGCGCACGTCGGTGAGCCCGACGGCCACGGCCGTGATCTGCCCGGGCTTGTGGAAGATCTCCTGCAGCGCGTGGAGGTTCAGGAAGTAGAAGCCGTCGTCCTGTGTTCCCGTGCGCTCGAGGATGCCGGCTACGCGAAATTCTTTGTCGATGCTCGGGAAGTAGATGCGGTCGCCCACGGCGCGCTTCTCGACTTTCGCGGTCTCCGCGCCCAGGAGGATCTGGTCGGCGCCGTTCGGCCAGTCACCCTGCACCTTCCAGTACGGGCGCAGACCGACGATCCGCTGGTCCACGCCGTAGAAGAGGTCGAGCTTCCCGCCGTCGGTCGGCGCCGAGAAGATCATCATCGGCGCGGCCGCGCGGACACCCGGCACTCGGGCCACGTCCTCGACTCTGCTCTCCGGCAGGAAGCGCGGGATCTCACCACCGTGCAGGATGAGCGAGGCCGCCTCGAGCGGGCACCCTTCCGTCGACACATAGAGGTGCGCGCCCGACCGCGCCATCTCCTCGCGGAGCGCTACGTCGTAGCCGCGGTCGAAGCTTAGGACCGTGAACAGGCACAGCGCGGCGACCGCAACGCCGAGCGCCGTCAGCAGCGCCCGCGTCGGACGACGGAGAACATCCTTCACGGCAAACGTCGCGAGGTTCATAGCCACTCGACCCCACGCGCCACGACGACGACCTCCGATTCCTCGTGCGTCTCCTCGGCCTCCTCTTCACCGTGCTCGCCTTCCTCCTTCTCGACGCCGACGACCCCCCACGCGCGGATTCGCTCGCCCGCGCGCACCGGGATCTGGAAGCGCGCGCTCGGCGAGGTCTTCACCTCGATCCGCCACGTCTCGTCGGAGAGGACCACCCCGTCACCGTCCGAGCAGCCGCCGCTGATGCGCCCCTCCACTGCCACAGTCGTGCCCGCGAATCGGGTCGCATCCTGCGCGAGATCTTGAACGGACGCCTGCTCCACGCCGGTAGGGACGGCCTCACCCAAGAGCGCCTCCTCCTTCTCGCAGCCGGTCGCTATTGCGACTGCGACTGCCGCACTGATCAACAACATCCTCATGACTTCTCCTCCTCTGTGCTGGCCGGGAACTCCACTCGCCGCGCCTTGACCTCGCGGAAGCCGCGGTTGCCGATCTGAAGGACGCCCCAGACGCGGATGCGCACGCCACTGCGCACCGGGATGCGGAACTGGCTCGGGTCTTCGGGCTCGATGGAGATACGCCAGGTCTTGTCGGCAGCGATCACTCCGCCACATCCGAGGCAGCCGAACTTGGCGATGGCGCCTTCGAAGAAGACTCGCTGGCCCCCTAGGCCCTCGTCTCGGACGAGCTCCTCGACGGTCGTCGAGGCGTAGCCCGCGGGCGGCGTCGGGAGGCCGAGCACCTCGTTCGCTCGGGCCCGCGAGCCGCAGCCGAGGCCGCCGAGGCCGCCGAGCGCCAGAGTAAGAACCACGATCACCCCAATTCCATGCTTCATGTGTTTCCTCCTGAGCGGAGCACGTCGTAGAAGACGACCATCTTTCTCACAGCAAGCGCGATCGTCTGTGATGCTGTCGGCGCCTCGGCGACCGGCTCGACATCGCGCCCGATCTGGAGCGGATCCTCCTTCGATTTTCCGCGGAACTGCCCGAGGAAGGAGTCCGACCGGATCTTGTCGGCGTTGCGCTCGCGCATCCGCTGGATGTGAACGCCGACGATGCGGTCGCCGGGGTCGAGGCCGATCACCACCTCGATCGCGCCATAGTCGCCGGCACCCGCCAGCGCGAGAACCGTGCCGATTCGCTGCGAGCCATCTTCCGCGCGGCCGGTGATCTCGTAGTAGTTGAACTCCGCACGCTCGGGATCATCGAGCGCGATCCCGATTCGCTCCTCGATGGCGCGCGCGAGATCGGGGGTGATGCGCTTCGTCACGGTTCGGTAGTCGGTCGCCGTGGGGAACAGCTCGGTCATCGTGCGTTCGGGGTCCCGCCAGACACAGACGTCGGCGCGCGCCGCGAGCGGTACCAGGAGCAGGCCCAGCACCGCCACGAGCAGGCTGGCCGCAATCTCGGTCGCTTGATTTCTTAGGATGCAGGCCACGCTGCGTCACCTCTCCCGCCGGATACCGGCCGGTGGGCGCCCCGTAACAGTCCTGCGCTTGCAGCCGCGTCAGGGTGCTGCGCCATGGCTCTTGCCCCTGCTTGGTAATGCCCACGTTCTCGAGTACTCGCCGTAGACCTGCACCAGGAAGAGGTCCGTCGCTTCTCCGAAGTCGTTGCGGTGCTCGTAGGCGCCCCGGACGAAGACGCCCGGCAGGACGCGGAAGGAGAGGGCGGGCCCGGCACGCCAGCGTGTGCCGACCAGGTCGGAATCGAGGACGGCGGCGTTCGCCGCGAGCTCCCAGCGCGGGGAGAGCGCGTAGCCAGCCTCCAGGTACGCGCCCGCCACGAACCTGCCGTCGTCCGTACCGGCGATCGGCTCCGCGCGCACCGTGAGCGGCCCGAAGAGCTGCTCGTAGTCGATCGCCACGCGGTTCTTGTTGATGAGCCGCGCACCGGAAAGGAGGTCTTTGAGCGGGACGACCTCGTCGTCCGCGTAGGAGGGAAGCCGTCCGTAGAGGTACGAGAGCCCGAGCCGTACGTCTTGCCCCTGCCATCCAACCCGTGCGATGGGTGTCGGCCGGTCGTCGTAGCCGCGGCTGACCGAGACGGCGTAGTCGAAGGCGCCGAAGTAGCCGAAGAGCTCCACGCCCTCGTCGAGCTTGATCCCCAGGGCTTCCACCTCATGGGCAGCGAGCAGCAGGCGCTCCGTGTCGTAGTAGGCGAGAAGTCCGAACGGAACGAGGTAACGCCCAGCCCGCAGATTCCAGCGCCCGAGGGGTCCCTTGTACTGCCCGTACGCTTGGTAGAGGTGTGAGTTGTCGATCCCCTCCTCGACATCGCCTTGTGCGACGAGGATGAGGCGATCTCCCTGGGCATCGGCGAACACGGTGCGGACGTTCAGGAAGGCGCTGCTGAGCCCGGTCTCGGTCTCGACCGTGGGCTCGACCTGGAGCCCGGCTCTGAGGTCGAGCCCGCCCGAGAGGGTCAGCGTCGCGCTCTGCTGCGCCGAGGCTCTTGTGGAAGCCACGAGCGAGAGCAGGCCGGCGAGCCCAACGATGAGCCATACGTGCACTACACCGCCCCGGCGGCCGTCCGCCGTAGTAGGAGCTCCACCAGCAGGGGTGCGAGAGCGCCCAGGGCAGCACCGCCAAGCAACGCCAGAAGCCCGCCCAGGGCCAGGAAGCTCGAGCCGAGGTAGAGCGCGGGGGCGAGCAGGGTGAAATACATCGCGCCGGTTACCAGCTCGTCCCTCAGGCCCGCCTCTCCAGCACGCGCTGGGATGCAGATTACGGCCAATGCCAGGGGAAGGGCCGCCAGGGCGGATCCGAGCGCGAACGCAATGGCTGGCGAGGATGCCGCCTGGGTTGCGAGGTCAGAGAGGAACGGAAGCACAGACCCGCGGTCCTCGGTCGGGCAGAGCCGCACGAGGAGAAGACCTCCCGCGGCGGCCGCGAGACCGCGACCCGCGAGCACCCGTGCCGGGCCCTTCCGATAGCTGCTCATGAGCACCGCGAAGGCGAGCGCGTAGACGCCGGCCCAAACTGCGCCACACGCGGCGATCGCGAGCGGTGTTCGGCAGTCCGGGTCGGGCGCGACGAGAAACGCGACGGACGCAAGTGCGGCGGCGACTCCAGGGATGAGGAACCGGACCTCCGAGCGCCAGGATGGACGCGTATGCGCGTCCCCCTTCCGCGCGGATGCGATCGCGGCGAGTACGGAGCTGCGCAGCGCTACCGGCGGCGTGACTGCCGGCACGGCATCGAGCGCCGTCCACGCCGCGCGGAGCGCCCCGACCTCGGCGGCACAGGCGGCGCACGTCCGAACGTGTTTCTCGAGAGCACCCGCCTCGTGCTCTGCTAGGTCGCCGCGGAGCGCGGCGACCATCTGTGATTTCGCGCTCTCACATGAGAGCATCGAAGCCTCCGGCCACGGATCCCGGGCGCGATGCGCGCCAGGCGGGTTCAGCCGGTGTATACCGGGAAGGCGCAATGCCGTAACAGCATCGTCTGGGCGTCTCGCCGCTGCTCGAGAGATCCGCTCGAGGCGCGCGAGCGGGTTCCGCGGTTCACCAAGACCTCAGCGTCGCGATCCGGAGCCCGGCGCGAGCAGGCGCAGGCCGTTCCCGATGATGAGGAGGGCGCTGCCCTCGTTGAGCAGAAGGCCGGTTGTCAGCGACAACCGACCTGCCAACGCGCCCACCACAAGTGCTGCGACGGCTAGAAGCGAGAGCGTGACGTTCTGCTGGATGTTCGCACGGGCACGCCGGGCAAGCGCGATCGCCTCGGGCAGCTTGGTGAGATCATCTGCCATGAGCGCGATGTCGGCAGTCTCGAGGGCGACGTCGGTCCCGGCGGCGCCCATCGCCACGCCGACCTCCGCGGTCGCCAGGGCGGGCGCGTCATTCACACCATCGCCGACCATCGCGACCGGTCCGTACTGGCGCTGCAGGTCCTTGACCGCCGCGGTCTTCTCCTCCGGTAGAAGCCCGGCGCGCCACTCCGCGATGCCAAGTCTCCGAGCGATCGCGGCGGCGGTCGCTTCGTTGTCGCCGGTCAACATGACGACCCGGTCGATAAGCCGCCCAAGCGACTCGACAGCCTCTTTCGCCTGCGGGCGCACCTCGTCCGCGACCGCGAGTAGACCGAGCACCTCCTTACGATTCGCGAGAACGACGGCCGTCTTCCCCTGGGCGGCGTACCCCGCGAGGCCCTTCGTGACCGCGTCCGGCACTTGGCCCTGCGGCTTGCCGACGAACAGTCGCTCCCCCGAGAGGGTCGCCTCTACACCCACGCCTGCCGTAGCGCGCAGGTCCTGGCCGACCTCCCATCGCACGCCGCGCATCTCGGCCGCCCGCAGGATGGCGCCAGCGAGGGGGTGCTCGCTGGCCGCCTCTACGCCTGCAGCCAAGCGGAGGACTTCGTTCGGGTCGCGTCCGCCGAAGGGGGTGATGTCTGTGAGACGCGGTTCTCCGAGCGTCAGCGTCCCGGTCTTGTCGATCGCGACGGTGCGGATACCGGCAAGCGATTCGAGGTGCGCGCCACCCTTGATGAGCACACCGCGGCGGGCCGCGCGAGAGATCGCCGCAACGACCGACACCGGTACCGAGATCACGAGCGCGCAGGAGCAAGAGACCGCGAGGACGACCAGCCCGCGGTAGACCCAGTCGCGAATGTCGTGGCCGAGCAGGGCCGGCACGCTCGCGATCAGCGCTGCGAGAACGAACATCGCGGGCGTGTAGATCGCGCCGAAGCGGTCCGCGAATCGCTGTGCCCGACCCTTGCTGGCCTGTGCTTCTTCGACCTGCCGGATGATCCGCGCGAGCGTGGTGTCGGCGTACTCCTTGGCGACCCGAAGATCGAGAGCTCCGGCGCCGTTGAGGGTGCCGCCGAAGACGGTCGAGCCAGGCATGACCTCGATCGGGACGGACTCGCCGGTCACCGCGCTCTGATCCACAGCCGAGGTGCCGGCGGCGACGACCCCGTCCGTCGGAACGCGCTCGCCGGGGCGCACGATGACAAGGTCTCCGGGGCGAAGCTCCTCCACCGGCACGGTCTCTTGCCGGCCGTCGGGCCGGCGCCTGAGCGCGGCCGGCGGTGCGAGTCGCATTAGCGCCCGGATGGCCCCGCGCGCGCGATCCGTAGCGTAGTCCTCGAGCACCTCGCCGAGCGAGAACACGACAACGAGGAGAGCCGCTTCCTCGACGATCCCGAGAATCACTGCGCCGACCGCCGCAGCTACCAATAGTGTGCTGATGGTGAGGCGCCCTCGACGGGCGGCGGCGAGTCCGCTCCGCGCGGGATAGAAGCCGCCGACGAGGAGCGTCGCCCAGTACAGGACCAGCGCGGGGCGTCCGACCTCGAGCACCTTCTCCGCGATCAGCCCTGAGATCAGCAGCAGGCTCGCGACCGCGAGCGCGATAGACTTCGGTTGGAGCCACCACGGCGCGGCGGAATGCTCTGTCCGACTCTCCGCAGGAACGACCCGCAGACCGTAGTCCGCGGCGCGCCGCTGGAGATCGGCGATCTTTGCCCGCGCATCGTGATCGACCACGATGATCCCCGCAGTCGCCATCACCTGGACGGAGCGCACACCCGGGACCTCGCGCAGCGCACCGGCGACATCGCCAGCGCAGTCCAGGCAGGAGCCCTTCGTGACCCTGAGGCGTGTGCGCAGGGTGGTCCGTTGGCCCGCGGCACCCATCTTTATTCGATCTCCTCGCGCCGGCGCAGCGCGGCGGGACGGCGCGGATCCTCAAGAGTTGTTACCGGCCAACCCACCGGTCGTAACAACGTCAGCCAGTGCTCCGTTTGGCGACGTTTGGAAGCTGCTCGGCGAGTCGCTTGAGCGCTCGGTGCAGCCGCATCTTGGCCGCGTCCGCGGAGCAGCCGACGATCTCCCCGATCTGCTGGTGGGACAGTCCCTCGTACTTCGCGAGCAGCACGACCTCCACGTCCTCGCGGGGCAACTTGGCGAACGCCCTCCGGAGTTGCTCGACCTCGCGCCGCACGATCGTCATTCGTTCCGGTGACGGTGCTGGATCGCTGGCTTCGTTGTGCACGCTGGGCTTCGCAGCGCGCCGTTCGCGGTCGAGCCAGTTCAGCGCCAGGCGCCGCGCGATCGTGAACGCCCAAGTTCGGAAGCTGCGCTGCGCGTCGAACGATGCGCGTGCCTCATGGATTCGCAGAAACGCGTGCTGCGTGAGGTCCTCTGCCGCTGCCCGGTCGCCGAGGAAGCGGCGCAGAAATCGGAACAGGGCAGGCCCGTAGCGGTCGTAGAGCTGGCCGAACGACTCGAGGTCGCCGCGCGCCTGATACCGAAGGAACAGCTCCTCGTCGGTCGGCGAAGCCTCCATCATGATCGGCTCGGTGGACATCGGCGTCGTTCCTCACCGCCGCTTCCGCTCGGAGTCCTCGTTGAGACAGAGGCCCTGGTCGAGGAGGTTCGTGACGCACGGGTCGACGATTCGATACAGGACGTTGTTGCCGTTTCGTTGGGCGGCGAGGATGCGCTGCGCCACCAAGCGCTGGAGTTGGTTCGAGACTGCCTGAGGGCTCATCTCGACGGCCGTTGCGAGATCGGTGAGACAGAGCTCACCCTTGCGGGCGAGCGCATGGAGGAGCCGCAGCCGCGTGTCGTTCGCCAGCACCTTGAAGAGCGCGGCGAGCGCGGATGCCTGATCGGCCGCCAGCAGGGGCCGGTCCTCGAGCTTAGGCTTGGGCGGGCAGCGCCTCGGCATCGAGTCCTCCAGGGTACAGAAGTACATTGACTCGTGGAGTATCGGCGGTCAAGGAACGACTGTTGAGCGGCCCGCATTCGCGATCTGAAACGCCGGGTTGCGAGGGAAGCAGGGTTCGCGGGGCAATCGCGCACTGAGCGAAAGTGTCACGAGGGCGTTGAGGATCAGAAGAGCGCGAGCTGGCGTCGCGGCCGCTGGAGCTTGACGTGGTGGACTGCCTTCGCGAGCTCGCGAAGAGCCTGAACCTGGCACCGACCCGCGAGGAGATGACACCAAGCCATCGCGCGCACCGTGGCGCCGCGCTCCTCCTCCGAGACCCGCCCGTGGCGCTCACGGAGCACGCGCTTGAGAGCCACGCGCAGCGACGCCTCCTCTTGCTCGATCACTTCGAGGAGCCAGGCAGCGCTCGCCGCGGGATCGCGCTGCGCACGAGCGGGCATGCGCTCTTCGATCAGCTCGCGATAGGGGACCGGTCGCATCCGCCGCGCGAAGCCGCCCGGCGAATAGCCGGCGGCAGAAACCATCCGCCAGGTGTTCGAGAGGGCAGGGGCCTCGATCTGGCCGACGCGCGCCCAAGGACCGTCGCGGCGTTCGTCCACATAGGGGAACGGATCGGGATCCCACCGCTGCGCTTCGCTGTACTCATGCTGCGGCCGGTCGAGGTCGCCGCGGCGGAGCTGCTCGTCCCACGTCAGCGACGCATGCCAGGGCCTCCCACTCCTCGCGCGTCGCGAAGCGAGGGCAGGGCGGCGAGAGCGGAGCCGCCGGATCGGCACCGGCGCCGCGCGCAGGGCCTTCCTCACGCGGCTCCAAGTCAGTACGCCTCCGACAGGAGCACCGTCGTCACCGAGCGGTCGGCCTCCGTAAGGATCCAGAAGCGAACGCCCGCCTCGGGCGTGTACGCGGAGAGAAGGCGCGCGCGCTCGTGCACCGCCGCCTCCGTGGGCCTCGGCGCCTTCCGGACAGACGTCCCCCCAGTCCCCGGTCACGTGGTGCCCGAACGCCCGGAGCATCTCGCGGTGAGAAACGCGCTTGAGCGCGCCGGGCGTGCTCAACGGAGACTGCCGGCGAGCGGCTGTGAGCGGCCAGAGCCGGAGGCCCTGGCCGCAAGGGACGACGAAGGCGAGCGCGCGGTGCCTTGACTCCGCCGGCGCACGCAGCACTCTGGAGTATCGGGTCTCGCGGAGTTCGCGAACGGGCGCTTTGCGCGCTCGCCGCGGGCAGCGAAGGCGCTCGCCCAACGAAGAGCGACAGCGCGCCGAGCGCCGCCCAGGTCACTCGCATGAGAAACACGTGCGGGTCGGACTCGCGGTTGGCGTGACGGCCGCCCTGGGGGCTCCAGACGATGGGGTCGAGCAGCGTCACGCCGAGAAGCCGGCCAGCGTCCGCGAGCCAGCGCGTGACTTCGAGGTCCTCCGGGCTCGTCGTCACGTCGCCTCTCGGGTGATTGCGCCGAGACGTTCGCGTCCGGCGGAGAACGCCGCCGCGAAGATGTGTTGGGTATTGATTCGCCGCGAGGTGCTGTTCCTCCGACGCTGCACGAGCCAGGCCGCGAGTGGCGGCACCAGCAGAGGTTGGCGGCGATGGTCTTTAGCGCCGTCAGGATCTGCGCGGACGGCTGGAAGCCGAGCAGGCCGGCGGCTCAAAGAGCCCGCAAGTGCAATCAAGGTCACGGCCAGTCCCGCAAGCGTGCGGATGACGGAGGAACGCGCGCAACGCACCCGCGCTGCTCTGGGTTCTCCGGCGCAGAAGCAGAAGGCCGGCAACGCTCGCACCGATCTGGTCGGTAACGGCGTGGACGAAGGGATGTAGAAGCCCTCGATGCCCCGAACGTCAGCGCCGGCCAGCCGGCTCGCGGCATTCACAACCCAAGGCGCACCCCCATCCCCGAGGAGCTTCCCCCACCCGTAGGCCTCGGCCATCGAAGCTCGGGGCATCCTACGCGCGCTGGCGCAGAGCGAGGGGCCCCAGAGAGGGTGCGCACGGCCGATTGACCGAGACCACTGGCCGCGAGTCCCCCGGCGTCGAGGACGGCGGCAAGCGCGAGCCCCTCCGAGGAGGCCGTGAGGTGGAGGCGCTTCCCGTACCCCTCGGCGCTCTCCTAGGCGAGCTCGGCGACCGCGACCTCAGCGCGGTCCACCAGACCGCCGTCTCGGCTTGGAATCGACCTTGTTAGGCAGCGCATCCTCGCGGGCGTCGGCGAGTAGACGCCGCACCGTGCCATCGGCGAGCTGGTAGTAGACCATCCGGCCGGCGCGCCGCGCCTGGACGGCGCCAGTCGCGCGCAGGAAGCGAAGCGCCTGCGAGACCGTGGTCTCGAGGGCTCCGATCGTGGCGGCGATGTCGCACACGCAGAGCTCCTCGCTGACGAGCAGCGCCTCGAGCACGCGCACGCGGGTCGGGTCCCCGAGAAGGCGGAAGAGGGAACAGATGCGATCGATTTCCGCTTCGGGCGTCAGCTGTCGGCGCGCGGACCGGACGCGGGACGCGTCGACGAGCTTCACTGAGCAGGCATCGAGCGAGCCGGCGCGCGCCATCCGACGAACCCCCTTGACCGAGATATCTGATTAGCTAGTCATATGTCCCTGTGCAAACGCGAACGGCCAGCACACTCCGGCGAAGAGCTCCGCGGGGAATCGCGGCCTCGCTGTGCCTCGCAGTGATCTTGGCGCTCAGTGGAGGCATGGCCGCTGGTGTCGTCCGCTGCACGATGCCCGATGGTGAGACGCAGATTGAGGGCCTCGCCGCGGCGGCTCGCTGTCGCTCCGCGCTCGCGCAGCCCGCAGAACCGACGGCGCCGACGCTCAGCATCGGCGCGACGTGCGTTGATCAGCTACTCGCGAGCGAAGGCGAGGCGACCGTTGCCGAGGGCCTCGAAGGCCGGATCCCGGTACCGATGTTCGTCGCTGTGCGCGAGGCATTCGAGCGCCGAGCCGCCATTGCGCTGCCGGTGAGCGCTGCTCGGCGGAGCGGCTCCGAGCGAGCGATCCAGATCCTGCGCACCGTCGTGCTCCAGACCTGATCCCCAGTCGATCGTCCTCTCACGCGTTGTTTCCGGACGCTCTTGGGTAGCGGCGAGACATGGCGTCCCGTCGCTGGGGATTGTGGATGGAGTCGATTGCTCTTGCCTTCGTGCCGCGAGCGGCTGCGGCGATGCGGAATCGCTCGATGCGGCGGAGGCTCCGGATGCTCGCCGGCTGCATCGCGGCGGCGATCCTCGCTGAAGGTGCGCTCGCCCAAGGGGCTCCCCTCTTCGAGCCGCCGACTGGAGACGTTTCGCTGCGGGCGGTGCTCGCGGCGACGCTCGTTGCCAACCCCGAGCTCGCCGTGTTCTCCGCCGAGACGCGCGCGCGCGAAGCGCGGGCTCTTCAGGCGGGCCTGCTCCCGAACCCCGAGCTCTCGGCGGAAGTCGAAGACTTTGCGGGCTCGGGTCCCCGCCGCGCATTCCGCACCGCAGAGACCACGATCCGTCTCTCGCAGCTGATCGAGCTCGGTGGCAAGCGCAGCAAGAGGCGCGATGCGGCGCTGCTGGAGCGCGACATCGCGGGCTGGGACTTCGAGTCGAAGCGGGCCACCGTTCTCGCCGAGGCGACCCAGGCGTTCATCAGTGCTCTCTCGGGCCAGGAGCGGCTCGCCGTCTCCGCGAAGCTGGTCGATCTTGCGCGCGAGTCCCTCCGCTCGGTCGAGGCGAGCGTTCGCGCTGGGGCGTCTTCGCCGGTCGAGCGAAGGCGCGCGCAAGTGGTCCTGGCGGAGGCCGAGGCGCAGCATCGCTTCTTGGAGCGCGAGCTGGCTGCGGCTTATCAGGCAATGGCCGCGAGCTGGGGAAGCCCGGTCGTGAGCTTTCGATCGGTGCTCGGGGATCTCGAGCGCATCGAGGAGCCACCTGCGCTCGAAGACCTCGCCCAGGGGATCGGTGCGAACCCGGACCTTGCGCGCTGGACCACGGAGATTGCATCCCGAGAGGCCGAGCTTGCACTGTCTCGCGCGGGTCGCGTCCCGGACGTTCGCGTCGGCGCGGGCCCGCGCTACTACGCCGACGACGAGTCTGCCGCCGCCGTCGTCGAGCTGTCGGTCCCGCTCCCGCTCTTCGATCGAAGACAGGGCCACATCGCCGAGGCGAACGAGCGCCTCTCGAAGGCGCGCCTGGAACGCACCGCGGCCGACGCCTCCGTGCGCTCGGCGCTCGCGCGCGATCACGAGCTTCTCCGCGCGGCGTTCGATCACGCGCGTGTCCTTCGGGACACGATTCTTCCCGAGGCGCAGGCCGCGTACGAGGCCGCGACCGAGGCCTACGCGCAGGGTGGCCTTCGCTACGTCGACGTCCTCGACGCGCAGCGGACGCTCTTCGACCTACGCGACCAGTACGTCGCGACGCTTGCGGACTACCAGCGCGCCCTCACCGCCCTCGAGCGGCTCGCCGGGGGCGCGGCCGGTCCAACGCTCGACGAGGAGACGCAGCCGTGAGAAGCAGAAGCCCCATTTCTCTAGGGCGCTTGCGAGCCACCATGGTCACGCTGCTGGCCTCGTTCGCGTTCGGCTGCGGCGATCACCAGCAGCCAAGCGAAGGCGAGGAAGAGCCCGAGATTGCCGAGGAATCAAGGGCGATCGAGCGTTCTCCCGAGGAGCTTTCGCGCTTCGGCGTCGAGTTCGGGAGCGCGGGACCCGGAGAGGTGGATCTCGGGCTCGAGCTCCCGGGCGAGATCCAGCCGAACGCGGATCGCGTCGCGCATATCGCCCCCCGCTTCTCCGGGATCGTTCGCGAGGTGAGGAAACGCGTCGGCGACAGCGTCCGCCCTGGCGAAGTCCTCGCCGTCGTCGAGAGCGAGACGCTCGCTCCCTTCGAGCTGAAGAGCGCGTTCGCCGGAACGGTGATCGAGAAGACGGCGACGCCGGGTGAGGCGATCGGCCGTGAGACGACAGCTTTCGTTGTCGCGGATCTCGCGACGGTCTGGGCCACGTTCACGGTGTATCAGCCGGATCTCGCCTTCATCCGCCGCGGACAGACGATCCGGATCCACGAGTCCCCCGGACAGCCGGCTGCCGAGGGAACGATCTCGTACATCACGCCGGTCGTAGACCCCACCACGCGGGCGGCCAGTGCGCGCGTCGTCCTTCCGAATCCGGAAGGCGGTTGGCGCCCCGGGGCATTCATCACGGGCTACGTCGTGGACCCAGTGCCCGCGGCGGTCGCCGCTCCGCGTGCCGCGCTCCAGACGGTCGACGGTCAAAGCGTCGTCTTCACGGCGGAGGGCGATCGCGTCACGCCCCGCACCGTCAGCGTCGGGCGGGCGGGCCGCACGATCGTCGAAATCACTTCGGGCCTCGAGCCCGGCGAGCGGTACGCGGTTGCCGGGACATTTCTCCTGAAGGCGGAGCTCGGGAAGAGCGAGGCCGAGGAAGAGGAATAGAGGGCCACGATGCTCGAGCGCCTTCTCCGCTTCTCCGTTGCGCACCGCTGGTTCGTCGTCCTCGGAACGATCGCGCTCGCCGCGATCGGCGCGAACGCACTCCTGCGCCTCCCGATCGACGCAATCCCAGACATCACGAATCGCCAGGTCGTCATCAACACGCTTGACCCGTCCCTCTCGCCGACCGAAGTGGAGAAGCAGGTCACGTTCGTCGTCGAGACGGCGCTCGCCGGCATCCCGGGTCTCTCCTACACGCGGTCGCTCTCGCGCAACGGCTTCTCGCAGGTGACCGCCGTGTTCGGAGACGACGTCGACATTTTCTTCGCGCGCCAGCAGGTCCTCGAGCGGCTCGGCGCGGCGCGC
>JANRKM010000248.1:0-29475 GCA_033763475.1 Kofleriaceae bacterium | reverse complement strand
ACGCGTTCGTCATCGCCGAACGTGTGCGGCATTTCCCCCCCTCGGCCGGAAGGCCGCTGGAAGACCACGCGCAGTCGCGCGCGGCCTGAGCGTCACTTCACCGACAGCTTCGCCACCATGCGGCTCGCGATTGCGCGCGCTGGCTCCCACGTTGCCCAGCTTGCCACGCGCCACGTCACCTGCGGAGCCGCGGCCCGCTAACATGACGCAGTAGTGCTAATTGACCGGCAGCTTGGCGAGACCTCGATCCCGGGCGAATACGAGGGTTGTCATCGCACGCGACGCTACCGCGCCGGGGGAGGGAACCGCAGCCCGAACGACAGGCCATGACCACCCACCGCACACGTGAACAATGGCTCGAACAGCTTACGCGCGCACGTCGTCGCCTCCGGCGTCGCGCCGTCGATCGTGAACGTACGCAGGCCGCCGTCGGCGTAACCGGAGATGTTCGCGTACTTCTTCTCGGGCACACCACACGCCGCGAGCTGCGGCTCGAGCTCGGCGATCAGCTTCGCGTTCACGATCTGGTTCAACTTGGTGCGCTTGCCCTGGCACTCGGCAGGACCACCGACGCGGTCGAGGAATGAGAGGCGCGACAGGTCGAACGAGGAGCCCTGCAGCTTGGCCATGGCGGTCACCACGACGGGCATGTCGAGCGTCGGGTCGGGCTTGGTCCCGACGACGGCGATGTAGTCATCGTTCACCGCGACGGACGTCCACCTCGGCCCCTCGTACGAGCCGAGCACGATCTGCGCGCCGATGCCGCCGATCTCGCGCGCGATCCAGGAGCCCTGGTACTTCTTGTCGACGTACTTGCAGGCGCACTCGATGAGCCACGTGCGCCCACCGCTCGCCTGAAAGCCCGACACATTCCCGAGCTCCCGTTGCTGGCGCTCTGCGTCCCCGCGCTGGGTGGTGAGGATGGTGCGGGAGTAGTCGTTCGGCTTGTGAGTCAACATCGCGAACAGGTCGCCGAGCTGCGTGGCCTTGTTGACGGTCGCGCCCTTGGCGAGCTCCGTCGCAGCGATCTGCTTGCCGCGCGCGTCGAGCGACACGCGTTCGGCTTTCCAGCCGTAGGTGTCGCCACCGTAGATGCTGCCGTCGGCGGGGTTGACCTCGGGGTTCATCGGGCCACCGGGCACCAGCGGTCCACGGGTGTTGACGATCGCGTCCACGCCCTGGCCCATCGACGGCAGCAGCGCCGCGATCCAGGTCTTGCGCGTGTCATAGAGCTTCACCCAGCCGAGCCGATCGAGCGCCGGGGGAAAGTGCACGAAGCCCGAGGTCGAGAACTTCGTCTTACCGAGCTTGCGGTCGCGGAACCGCAGGTCCTCGCGAAACGTGACTGCGACGATCGGACCGCCGTCGGCGGCGAGGTGCATCTCGTCGGGAAACACCGAGTCCTTCGACGTCATCTGCGTCGTCGCGAGGCGCTTGCCGTTGCTATCGAGCGAGGTGATCGTGAACGACTTGTAGTCGCGGTGCATCGACACCAGGTAGCCGCCGCCTTCGCTGCGTGGCAGCCACCTGCCGCACGAGCCAGGCGAGAGGTCACTGCGGCCGCGCTCTTCGCCATCAGGACCGAGCTGGCGGATCGCACACGCGTCTTCGCGTTCGTAATAGCAGCGCTGACCGATGCCACCGTCGGCATGCACGGCCACGATCTGGTCGCACAGCGTACCCAGGCTGTCGTGGCGAACGACCCCGTGCACCGCCGGCGCGGGGGCCGCGTCAGGGACAGGGGCCGGCGCGTTCGGCTGGGGTGGCGAGCCAGCGGTCGTAGGAGCCGGGGTGCCGGGGGGCTGGTAATAGAGCCCCGGGGACGGCGGCGGAGACGAGGCGACACACCCCGCAAGGAGCAGAAAGGCTAGCGAGCGACGCATGCGGCCGCGCTGTGCAGCTCGCAGGCCACTCGAAACCTCGCGCAGTTGCCCTCCGCGAACCCATTCGGTCGTGAACAACGCGTCACGACAGGCGGGCGGGAAACACCACGCTCCGCGGTCGGAGTCGGGCCTTGACCACTCCGACGACACCGGCAAGACTGCCTGCGTGCGCGCGCTTCTCCTGCTGCTCCTCGTCGGTGCATGCGGAGATGACCTGCTACCGGACGGCGCCCCACTCACGGCGAGTGCCGATGTGACGGTCGTCGCGCATCAGGACGATGACCTGTTGTTCATGCAGCCCGATCTCCTCGAGATCGCCTCCGCGCGCAGCGGCCTGACCAACGTCTACGTGACCGCCGGCAATGGCAACAGCGGCGTCGACAAGGCAGACCGGCGCTACCGCGGCCTCATGGAGGCCTACGCCGAAGCGGCCGACCTCGAGTCCGCGTGGGCGTGCGGCTGGATCGATATCGCGGGCCACGTCGCGCAACACTGCCGCCTCGACGAAGCGGCGGTCTCGCTCGTGTTCCTCGGCTATCCCGATGGCGGCAAGGAGGGCGAGCTCGCGCACAGCTTGCTCCGCCTGTGGACCGGCGAGATCGAGAGCGCCGACACCGTGGCCGATCGCTCCACGCGCTACGACCAGGCCGAGCTGATCGCCACGGTCGCCGAGATCATCCAGCGCACCCGCCCCACCACGATCCGCACGCTCGATCTCGGCGCGACACACGGCCGCGATCATTCCGATCACCAGATCGCGGGCGCCCTCGCGATGCTCGGTGCGGCGCAGGCAGGGTTCACCGGCGAGCTGCTCGCCTTTCGCGGCTACGAAACCGCCGCGGAGCCCGAGACCCTCATCGCGCCGCTGTACGAATTCTCGGCGTCGATCCTCGCCCACTACACCGCGTGCGTGAGCGACTGCGGCCGTCACACCTGCGGCTCCGCGTGCTCGACGATTCCACCGGAGCACGAAGCGTGGTTGCGCCGGCGCTATGCGATCGGCATGCGCCGGGACGTGCGCGGCGTGTTGCGCAGCGACGGCGCCTGCGTGCGCGCGGATGCGAGGGTGAGCACCAGCTGCACCGCGTCCGACGCGATCGAGCTGTCGCGCGACGGGCAGCTGCGGGTGGGTGGCCGTTGCCTCGCCGCGCTGCCCTCGGGCGAGGTCCTCGTCGACGCCAGCTGCCAGGCGAGCGCCGCGAGCCGCTGGTTTCTCGACGAAGACGGCCGCCTCTGGAACGGAGCACCGCCACCGCCCGAGGGCGTGCGGCCGTACGCACACCTGTCCTGCCTCGTCGTCGCCGGTGATCGCCTGCGCGTGCAACCGTGTGGTGAGCCCACCGCGCCGCGCTGGCAGCTCGCGAACGACGCCGTCGCGATCGCCCGTCCCAGCTGGCTGCCGAGCGCGGGGCGCGCCGTGCGCGGCTGGAACGACAGCATCCATGCCGTCGTCGGTGGCGAGGTGTGGTCGGCGACGTGGAGCGGCGCGGGGTTCACGGATCCCGTGCATCACGGCGCGCTCGCCGTCGAGCCCGAGAGCCTCGTCGTCGCGCTGCTCGACGGTCATCCGCGCGCATGCGGCCGCGACGACGAAGGCATCACCTGCCGCGCGCTCGATGCCCTGCCGAGCGCCGACGTCGAGCGCTGGACCGCGACCTTCGCGCGCGCAGGCACCACCTCGCCCGCCGATCGCTCGCTCGCCGCGGTCGACAACATGATCTGTGGCCTCGGCGCCGAAGGGGTGATGTGCGCCCCCCGCGGCCTCGCCGCTCTCCCGGAGGTGCGCTCGCGCTGGCCGTCGGTCGACGGCGTGTTGTGGGCCGGTGATCTCGACGGCGATCAGCGCCCCGACTGGTGCACGGCCACCCCCACCGGCGCCGCATGCGGCCGCGACGACAACCGCTGGATCACCTCTGACGGCGTCCCCTGGAGCTACGCCTTCGGTGGCGTTGTCGAACCCGCGCCGGTGTCGACGTCGCTCGGCGCGCTCCACGACATCGACAGCGACGGCCGCGCCGACCTGTGCCAGCTGCGCGACGGGCACGTGTGGTGCGCGCGCAGCCAACGCGTCGGCTTTGGCCCACAGATCTCGCTCGCCGTCTTCCCGCAAGCCGCACCGACGGGCCTGTGGTTTGTTGCGGATCGAGCCTGCGTCGATGACGGCGTGACGCTCGCATGCGCGCCGCTGCCTTGACCTGCATGCAGCGTCATCGAGCGCGGATGGCTACCGAACACGCCCTCACGCTGATCCGGTTAGAACGCTCGTTCGTACGAGCTCGGACCGAAGGGGTGCCTGCGCGCTTCCAGCGTGGAGCGGCACGCGAACATGGCTTCCCCCTTCGGGCGCGCTACGCCGCGTTCGACGACGACGACGACTTGAGCGCCTGGACCACCTTCTCCACGGCGTCCTTGGCGTCACCGAACAGCATCTTCGTCACCGGCTTGTAGAACAGCGGGTTGTCGATGCCCGCGTAGCCCGCACCGCGGCTGCGCTTGTTCACGATCACCATCCGCGACTTCCACACCTGAAGCACCGGCATGCCGGCGATGGGCGACGACGGATCGTCCTCGGCCGCCGGGTTCACGATGTCGTTCGCGCCGATGACCATCGCGACATCGGTCGCCGGGAAGTCCGAGTTGATCTCGTCCATCTCGAGCACGATGTCGTAGGGCACGTTCGCCTCGGCGAGGAGCACGTTCATGTGGCCCGGCAGACGGCCGGCGACCGGATGGATCGCGAACCGCACCTGAACGCCGCGCGCGCGGAGGACCTCGGTGAGCTCGCGCACCGCGTGCTGCGCGCGCCCGACGGCCATGCCGTAGCCCGGCACGATGATGACGGACTTGGCGGTCGCGAGCTGCTCGGCGAGGCCACCCGCGTCGATGTCCTGGACGTCGCCCGCGGGCTGCTGGTCGCCGGTCGGCTTCGGGGGCGGCGTCGCGCCGAACCCACCGAAGATGACGTTCCAGATCGAACGGTTCATCGCCTTGCACATGATGTACGAGAGGATGGCGCCCGACGAGCCCACGAGCGCGCCGGTGATGATGAGGAGGTCGTTGCCGAGCATGAAGCCAGCAGCAGCGGCGGTCCATCCCGAGTAGCTGTTGAGCATCGAGACGACGACGGGCATGTCCGCGCCGCCGATCGCGGCGACGAGGTGGACGCCGAGGAGGCACGCGACCGCGGTGCCGATGTGGAGGCCGAGCTGGGTGCCGTCCTTCGCGTACATGTACGCGCCGACGATCGAGACGCCGAGCATGGCGAGGTTCAGGAAGTGGCGCGCGGGCAGCAGCAGCGGCTTGCCCGAGACCGAGCCGCGGAGCTTCAAGAATGCGAGCACCGAGCCGGTCGTGGTGATGGCGCCGATCCACACGTCGATGAAGATCTCGACGCGGTGGGCGAGGTGCGGCGGGCCGCCGGCGCCATCGCCGAACAGATCGAGCGAGAAGCCGACGAGCACGGCCGCGAGGCCCACGAAGCTGTGGAGCAGCGCGACGAGCTCGGGCATCTGCGTCATGCCGACGCGCGCCGCCATGATCGCACCGATGATGCCGCCGCCGATGAGGGCGCCCGCGACGGCGGGGTGCAAGCTTCCGGCGACCTTCGGGTTCACGGCGAGCGTCGCGCCGATCGCGATCGCCATGCCGACGATGCCGTACAGGTTGCCGCGACGCGCGGTCTCCTGGCTCGACAGGCCGCGGAGGCTGAGGATGAACAGGACGCCCGCGATGAGGTACGCGGCGTTGATGAGGAGGTCCGAGTTCAGAAAGGGCATGGCGTCACTTCCTGAACATCGCGAGCATGCGGCGGGTCACGAGGAAGCCACCGGCGATGTTGATGGTTGCGAAGAACGTCGCGGCGATCGCGACGATGGTCGAGCCGTGGAGGGCGCCGTCACTGCGCGAGCCGAGCAGACCACCGACGACGATGATGCCGCTGATCGCGTTGGTCACCGACATCAGCGGCGTGTGCAGCGCGGGGGTCACGTTCCACACGACCTGGAACCCGACGAAGATCGCCATCACGAACACCGTGAGGTGCTGGAGCAGCGCGACCGTCTGCGGGCTCGCCATCGCATCGGCGCGGCCGTAACGGAGGTAGAGGAAGGCGATCGCGGCGACCAGGCCGAACGCGGCCATCACCATGCCGCCCGTCTTCGACGGTGGCGAGATCTGGCCGCCGTGGCCGTGCCCCTTGGTCGACGGCGCGGTGATCACGGCGACCGTGGGCTGCGGCACGGGTGCAGCGGCGACAGGCTTCGCGACCGCAGCAGCCGGCGGCGGCGTCTCGACCTTCTTCGACGGCGGCGGTGGCCACCGCTTCTCGCCGTTCTCGAGCACGAGCGCCGGGCGCACCGCATCGTTCTCGTGGTCGATCTTGTAGTTCTTCACCCCGCCCATCTCGTCGAGGAAATGGAGGAGGTTGGTGCCGTACAGATCGCTCGCCACGCTCGGCAGGCGGCTCGCGAGGTCGGTGTAGCCGACGATCGTGACGCCCTTGTGGACGATCACCTCGCCGGGCTTGGTTAGCTCGCAGTTACCGCCACGCTCGGCGGCGAGGTCGACGACCACCGAGCCGGGCTTCATCAGCTCGACCATGTCGGTGAACCACAGCTTGGGCGCCGGCTTGCCGGGGATGAGCGCCGTCGTGATGACGATGTCGACGTCCTTCGCTTGCGCGCGGAACAGCGCGTATTCGGCGTCGAGGAACTCCTTGCTCATCTCCTTGGCGTAGCCGCCCTGCCCTTCGCCGGACTCCTTCACAGTGACCGTGAGGAACTCGCCGCCCAGCGACTTCACCTGCTCCTCGACGGCCGCGCGCACGTCGAAGGCGCGCACGATCGCGCCTAGGCCCTTGGCCGCACCGAGCGAGGCGAGGCCCGCGACGCCCGCGCCGATGATCAGCACCTTGGCCGGCCGGACTTTGCCCGCCGCGGTGATCTGGCCGGTGAAGAAGCTGCCGAACCGGTTCGCCGCCTCGATGACGGCGCGATAGCCGGCGATGTTGGCCATCGACGACAGCGCGTCCATCTTCTGCGCGCGGCTGATCCGCGGCACCTGGTCCATCGCGAGGACCGTCACCTTGCGCTCGGCGAGCTTGGCGACCAGGTCGTCGTTCTCGGCGGGGTGGATGTACGAGATCAGCGTGCCGCCCTCGCGCAGCTGGCCCGCCTCGTCGAGCGTCGGCGGCCGCAGCTTGAGGACGATGTCGGCGTGCCACGCCGCCGCGCGCTCGACGACGGTCGCGCCCGCGGCGACGTACTGCTCGTCGGGGTACGCGGCTTCGTCACCGGCACCGCCTTCGACCACGACGTCCCAACCGGCCTTGACCCACTTCCCCACGACCTGAGGCGACGCGGCGACTCGTCTCTCCTCCGCTCGCGTCTCCTTGACGATGCCTAACTTCATAGGACCGCTGGGAGGTTGCCAAACTGAATGCCCCTGGGAAAGGGTTCCGGGGGTTAAAGCTGGGACTCCCGCCGCGTCCTATCGCCGATACCTACGGCCGTCGGCGCAGCCCCCCCTCGAACCCGGTTACGCGCCGAGATAGGGTCGCCACGATGCCGCGTGCGATGCCTTCTGTGATGTGCAGCGCCGCGCTCGCGCTGCTTGGGTGCGCATCGCCGGAGTCGCTCACCCTCGATCGGTTCGGTGGCCTCGCGGACGTTCAGCTGGGGCCTGGTCCCCAGTTCCGGTTGGAGGCGTGGAACGGGCGCACGTGGCTCGTCACGCCCGATGGCTCCCCGTTCTTCTCGGCGGGTGTCAACGCCGTCCGCGTAAGCTCCGACATCGTCGTGGACACCGGCGTGTCTCCGTACGAACAGAACGTCCTCGCGCGGTGGGGCTCGCCGGCAGCGTGGGCCGATGCTGTCGTCGAGCGTATGCACGCGTGGAATCTGAACACGCTCGGGGGGTGGTCAGACGTCGACGCGTTCGCCGGCCGCATGCCCTACACGGTCGTGCTCGACCTGGCGGCGGCCGACTGGATCGCGGGGACCGTGGCCGACTACTTCGATCCCCAGTGGGAGGCCTACGTCCACGAGCGCGTCGGCACCGAGGTCGCGCCGCGCGCCAACGACGCGTGGCTCGTCGGCTACTTCCTCGACAACGAGCTGCGGTGGACCCGGGACTGGCGCGACACCGGGCGCGAGCTCATCGACGACTACCTCGCCTTGGTTCCGGGCAGCCCGGGACGCAAGGCAGCCGTCGAGTTCCTGCGCGAACGTTACGCCGGCGACGTGGCAGCGTTCAACGCGACATGGGGCACGACGCTCGCGTCGTTCGACGTGCTCCTGACCGACGCCCTCCAGCGCAACGGAGGTGACGAAGACTCGGCGCTGGCGGATAAGCGCGCGTTTCTGCGCATCCTCGCCGAGCGCTACTTCGCGGTCACCACGAGCGCCGTGCGTGCGGTCGATCCCGCGCACCTGCTGCTCGGGACGCGCGTGCCGGTACCGATCGCCGCCGTCGAGGTGCTCGACGCCGCCGCCGCCCACCTCGACGTCGTGAGCGTCAATGACTACCAGTTCCTCGACGGTGTGGCCGAGGCCGCCGAGAGTCTGTTCGGCCCCCTCGCGGAGCCGAGTCTGGCTGCGATCGCGGAGCGCGTGGGCAAGCCGCTGATGGTCGGCGAGTTCGGGTTCCGCGCGGATGACTCCGGGCTCCCCAACAGCTGGCCGCCCCAGTACCCGACGTTCGAGACGCAAGCCGAGCGCAGCGCGGCATTCGAGGCCTACGTGCAGTACGCCTTCGACAATCCAGCCGTCGTCGGCGTTCACGTCTACAAGTGGCAGGATCAGCCCGCCGAAGGCCGCCGCGACGGGGAGAACAACAACTGGGGCCTCGTCGACATCCACGACGACCCGTACGCCAGATACACGGAGGCCGTGCGGACGGCGTTCGAGGGCGTCATGCGCCGCGGGCTACAGACGGACCGAGCGCAATAACCAAGGGGTGGCGTCCGCGGGGCGATCACGCGGTCGCTAGCCTCGAGGCGACGACGTTCAACGTGATGGTGCTCAAGAACACAGGCGGCTGACAACCGAGCGACAGCCGCGTCTGAACGGCCCGTTTGACGTGTACATCTTCGTGTGACAGCGTGTACATGATGGCCAAGACGAAGCCATGGACGATCGCGAGCGCGCGACGCAACCTCCCGACGCTAATCGGGATGGCCGCCCGCGAGCCCCAGCGCGTCTATCGCCGCAACAAGCTCGTCGCGACCGTGGTCGATCCCCGGATCGCCGAGGAGGCGATCCAGGCGGAGCGCCCGTCGCTGACCGACGCCTTCGCGGAGCTACAGAAGATCTGCACCGAGGATCACTACCAGCTCGTCGTCCCGCCGCGAAAAAACCGCGCGCCCGCGAAGCCCGCGCGAAAACGGCGGAAGCGATGAGCGTTCTGACAGACACGAACGTCATCAGCGAGCTGGCGCGGCCACGCCCTCACCCAAGCGTGGTTCGCTGGGTGCAGACGCAGCGCATGCTCGCGGTCAGTGTGATCACCGTCGAGGAGATTCACTTCGGCCTGACAGCGAAGCAGAACGCACGGGTTCAGCAGTGGTTCGAGCGCTTCTTCGAAGACCATTGCCGCGTCGTCGACGTCAGCGCGCAGATCGCGCGCCACGCCGGGATCCTTCGCGCGCAACATTCAACACGCGGTCGTGTTCGGTCACAAGCCGACATGTTGATCGCGGCCACTGCGGCGCAGCACGGTCTAGCGGTCGCGACCCGCAACACGCGGGACTTCGATGATTGCGGGGTGAGCGTCGTGAACCCGTTCGAGAGCTGACCACGGGACCGGCGACTTCCCACGGGATGAATCTCGAGACGATCGCCAAGGCCGAGTGCGATAGTGCAGATATGAGCTTGGAGAACGAGGTTTCCGCCCTGCGCGCCGAGCTGGCCGAGATGCGGCAGGCGCTCGAGGTGTTGCAGAAGGAGCTGCTCCGCGCGCAGCAGCACGTCGACGTCACGATGCGCAACCAGCTCCGGTGCCGCGCGTGCGGGTGTCGGAAGATCGCGCATGCGCTGAAGGTCCTCGACCGCGCCGAAGGCGACACGCGGGAGAAGCTCGCCCTCAACCGCCCGAGCTGGTGGAGCTCGAAGGTCCAGGGCGTGTTCGAGGTCTACGTGTGCACGAAGTGCGGGCTCGCCGAGTGGTGGGTCCAAGATGCCGGCGCGCTGCAGCCGATCGAAGGCCACCTCGAGTTCCTCGACGGAGACGGGGACCCCGCCGCATCGCCCTACCGATGAAGAGAGAAACGCTCACAGACGCAGAGCTCGCGTGGGACGGCGATCGCCTCGTCCGCCTGGTCGTGCCCGGTGCCGTGGTCCACGGTGACGTCGTCGACGATCCGCTGTTCGGTACGGCGCACGTGATCGAAGGCGCGACGACGATGTCGGTGATCGACTGGGCGCGCCCGACGGAGATTCCCGCGATCGCCGCCCCCGGCAAGCTCGCGCCGGGCGCCGGGGGCATCCTCATGAACACGCTCGCGCTGCTCGCCGAGCGCGCGGGCGTCGCCGAGCTGTTCTACGCCGGTCCGTATCCGACGCCCGCGCTGTATCGAACGCTCGTCCGCTCGTTCCGGACGCCGGCGACCGAGGCGGAGTTCACCGCAAACATCGTCGAGCGTGCCGCACGGGTCGCCCGCGATCGTCTGCCGTTCCCCTTCATCCCTGCGCCCCATCGGCGGGTCGCACTCCCCGGCGGTCACGCCGAGCTACGCGACGGCCTCGAGCGCGCGGTGCTCGCGGGCACCCGCTTCGAGCGCGATGGCTCGCCCGCTCGGCTCGTGCCGCGCGACGGCGGTATTCACGCCGAGCTATGGTTCGGCGACGCGCCGTGGGCCGACGTCGCGACGCTCTCCCCCGATGGTGTGCTGCTCGCCGGTCCGCATCCGCTCCCCGCGTGCACTAGCGACGTCGTCGGCAAGGAGTTCCCGCCTCCGCTGCGCGCCGCGATCGCGGAGCTGGTCGCCGAGGTCGTGCCGGCCCCGCTCGCCGATGCGGCCCGCCAGCGGCTGATCGCCGAAGCTGTCCGATGGGCGGACCTCGGCGCACGTGCGGCCGCACCCACCGCCGACGGTTTCGCGGTGCATGCGGTGCTGTGGGAACGCGTCGGACCACACGGCCTCGGGCGCCTCGCGCTCGCGTTGGCAGAGGCCCTGGCGCCCGTCGTCACGATGACGATCGTCGCCGAGCTAAGCTCACCGCACGTCCAACACAGTGCTTGACCCAGGTTGTTTCGGCCCGCAAGCTAGGACCATGGACGGCCTACCCGCGCCCAAGGAGCCGCGGAACCCACGTGCGGTGAGGTACGCCGTGGGCAAGACGCCGCTCGCCAGGATGTACCAAGTCGTCCGGCTGAGCCGCCGCGCACGGCTCATCCAGAAGCTCGCTCATGCCGGACGAACAGGGTCCTCTACGGCTCGCTGAACGCGTCGCTGACACCGCGCGCGAGCTCGGCATCGACACGGTTCTGATCGGCGCATATGCACTCGCTGCGCACGACTACGTACGAGCTACCGCGGATCTCGATCTCGCAAGTGCCGTGCAACCGTCCGAGCTTCAAGCGCTCGCCACCAAGCTCGCCGAGCTGGGCCTCCATGTTGCCGTTTACTCGCCGGATGAACAGGACGACCTCGGCGGCAAGGTCGTGGTGTGGGAAGAGGCCGATGAGGACGGCGATCCGGTGGAGCCTGTCGAGGTGGTAAACTTCCTGAACATCCACCGACCGCGCCGCAATCCCGCGGTCGAGGCCATCCGCCATGCGAGCCCCCTCGCCGGGTTGCCCTCGCTGCGCTACCCGAAGCTCGAGCACTTGATCGCACTGAAGCTCGACGCCGGCGCCCCGAAGGACGAGCTGGATGTGATCGAGCTGCTCCAGCGGAACCGTGATGCAGATGTCGAGGTGATCCGGGCGACCTGCAAGACGTACGGCTTGGAGCGGATCGATGCGCTCATCGACGTCGTGAAGCGCAGGCTCGACGCGTAGTAGAAGAACAAGGTCACCCGGGCAACGTGATGTTGCCGCCCGAGACCGCGAAGGCGGCCGGGTCGAGCTCGAAGGTCCACTTGCCGCGCTTCGTGGGCTCGTCGAGCGCCGTCTGCAAGAGCTCGAGGTAACGCAAGCGCGGCACCTCGTACGCGCCGAACCGTTCGAGGTGCTCGGTGTGGACCTGGCAGTCGATGAGGCCGATGCCCCACGCATCGAGCTGCCGCACGCAGGCGACGAACGCGACCTTCGACGCATCGGGCGCCTTCGCGAACATCGACTCGCCGAAGAACGCCGCGCCCAGTGACACGCCGTAGAGACCACCGACGAGCGTGTCGCCCTCCCATGCTTCGATCGAGTGGGCGAACCCGAGCTCGTGGAGCTTCTCGTACGCCTCGACCATCTCGGGGATGAGCCACGTGCCCGTCTGTCCCGGGCGAGGCACCGACGCACAGCCCGCCAGTACCTTGGTGAAGGCCGTGTCCATGCGGAGCTCGTACGGCCGCCGACGGATCGTCTTCTTCAGGCTCTTCTGCACCATCAGATCGCGCGTCGTCATCATCATGCGCGGATCTGGCGAGTGCCAAAGGATGGGCAGGTTCTCGGCGTACCAGGGAAAGATGCCCTGCGTGTAGCCGAGGATCAGCCGCTCTGGACGTAGGTCCCCCCCGAGGGCGAGGAGCCCGTCCTCCGCCAGATGGACCGGCGGGAACACGAGTCGATCATCGAGCCGGAATACCGGCATGCGATGATTGTAGCGCGGGTCCGATCACCTGCGGCGGCGGCGGATCACCCCGAGCAACATGGGACCAAGGAGCGCAGCGAACCCGCTTGACGCGCCGCCCGCATTGCAAACACCGGTGGTGTGCGCCGACTCGTCATCGTGCTGATCGCCCGCTTCCGCACTCTCTTCATGATCGCATGTGCCGAACTGCGCGCTGCCATCCGAGAGCGCGAGCTGCGCGAACACCGGCGTCTCCTCGGTGACCGACGGGGTCTCGATGTCGATGTCGATCACGCCCGTCGCGCCCGCGGGGATCGTGGTGTTGATCGGCCCGACCTCGGTCGGCGACGTCCAGCTCGCGGGATCGTAGATCTCGCTCGCCGTACCATCGGCGACCACCACGCGCGTCGTCGGCGGCCATGCCGTGGCGCCCGTGTTCTGCACCGTGATCGAATACGTCGCGTGCGCGTTTGGGGCGACGCGATCCGGGCCGTCGACCAGACAACCTTCGCGCCGGAGGTACTGCTGCGCGACCGCGCCGAAGCCGCTGCCGTCACGCGCTTGAGCGCGGTCTTGGCAGCAGGCGACAGGTGCAGCACCGCGTTGCTCGTGATCGTACCGGGGATAGGCGGAGACCGAGACCTCGGACCACGCCCCGCCGAGGAGAGTGGACCGATCCTAGGAAGCACGCTCACTTGCACGTGTTGCGCAGCCTGGTGCACCGAAACACGGGGCGCGCACGGGTCGCTGACGTCGATCGGTGCCACCCGGTCGACCGATCACGCCAGCGCGCGCTGGATCCGCCCGGGGGGCCCGGCACCGGCTGGGGGTGCCCCCTGAGCTGCGCCGTCGGTTGTAACGAGTCCTCCACTGCGTCATCTAAGGCGTCTTCGGAAGTGATCGCCCCCGCATAAGTTGCCCCGCGACATTGCAGGGTTTTTTCCTGCCGCGTAGGTTCGCGACCATGCGCTGCCCCGCCGCATCCAAACCACGAGGTCCAAGGTGAGTTGGCTGACTGGCTATCTACGTTCTTCGATCGGGCTCAAGCACATCATGGCCGTGACAGGCCTGCTGCTGCTGCTCTTCACCATCCAGCACATGGTTGGCCACCTGCAGATGTTCGGTGGTCAGGACATGTACAACGCGTACGCCAACTTCCTTCAGAACCTGTGGGAAGTGAAATGGCCGGTGCGCTTCGGGCTGCTCGCGCTCGTGTTCGCGCACATCGCGGTCGCCGTCGTGCTGGTCTCGCGCAACCGCGCCGCGCGCCCCGCGCGCTACGTGAAGTTCAAGCCGGTGACGTCGTCGCCGGCCGGCCGCGCGATGGCGTGGACCGGCCTGGCGGTGTTCGCGTTCCTCGCGTTCCACATCCTGCACTTCACCATCGGCACGGTGCAGCCCGAGTACTTCCACAAGCTCGACCCGAAGGGCCGCTACGACGCGTACGGCATGTTCGTGCACGGCTTCCAGCACCTCTGGGTGCTGGTGCTCTACGGCGCGGGCATGCTGCTCCTCGCACTGCACCTCGGCCACGGCGCGTCGAGCTGGGTGCAATCGCTCGGCTGGCGCCACCCGAAGTACCCGGCCGACAAGATCGGCCTGCCGCTCGCGATGTTCCTGTTTATTGGCTACATGCTGCCGCCGGTGGCCGTTTACCTCGGCGCGATCCGCCTCCCAGGAGCCTGACGTGAAACTCGATGCTCGTATCCCGTCCGGGCCGATCGAACAGAAGTGGTCCTCCGCGAAGTTCGACCTCAAGCTCGTCAACCCCGCCAACAAGCGCAAGTACAAGGTCATCGTCGTCGGCTCCGGCCTCGCCGGTGGTGCTGCCGCGTCGACGCTCGCCGAGCTCGGCTACGACGTGGCGTGCTTCTGCTTCCAGGACTCGCCCCGCCGCGCGCACTCGATCGCCGCGCAGGGCGGCATCAACGCCGCGAAGAACTACCAGAACGACGGCGACTCCGTTCACCGCCTGTTCTACGACACGGTGAAGGGCGGTGACTTCCGCGCGCGCGAAGCCAACGTGCATCGCCCCGCCGAGGTCTCCGTCGACATCATCGATCAGTGCGCCGCGATGGGTGTCCCGTTCGCGCGCGAGTACGGCGGCACGCTCGCCAATCGCAGCTTCGGTGGCGCGCAGGTCTCGCGCACGTTCTACGCGCGTGGCCAGACGGGCCAGCAGCTACTGCTCGGCGTGTACTCCGCAATGGAGCGCCAGATCGGCGCCGGCAAGCTCACGATGTTCCCGCGCACCGAGATGCTCGACGTCGTCGTCGAAAACGGCCGCGCGGTCGGCATCGTCGTGCGCGACCTGGTGACCGGAACGATCTCGTCGCACGCCGCCCACGCCGTCATCCTCGCGACCGGCGGCTACGGCAACGTGTTCTACCTGTCGACGAACGCGAAGGGCTCGAACGTCACTGCGAGCCTCCGCGCGTGGAAGCGCGGCGCCGGCTTCGGCAACCCCTGCTACACGCAGATTCACCCCACGTGCATCCCGGTCAGCGGCGACTACCAGTCGAAGCTGACGCTGATGTCCGAGTCGCTGCGCAACGACGGTCGCGTCTGGGTGCCCAAGCGCAAGGAAGACGTCGCGAAACACCCGGACCAGATCGCCGAGGAAGATCGCGACTACTACCTCGAGCGCAAGTACCCGAGCTTCGGCAACCTGTCGCCGCGTGACATCGCGAGCCGCGCTGCCAAGGAGCAGTGCGACGATGGCCGTGGCGTCGGTCCCGGTGGCCGCGGCGTCTATCTCGACTTCCGCGATGCCATCAAGCGGATGGGCGAGAACGTCATCCGCGAGAAGTACGGCAACCTGTTCGAGATGTACGAGCGGATCACGGGCGAGAACCCGTACCGCGTGCCGATGCGCATCTACCCGGCCGTCCACTACACGATGGGTGGCCTGTGGGTCGATTACCACCTGCAGACCACGATCCCCGGGCTGTTCTGCCTCGGCGAGGCGAACTTCTCCGACCACGGCGCGAACCGCCTCGGCGCCGCGGCGCGGATGCAAGGTCTCGCCGACGGCTACTTCATCATCTCGGCGACGCTCGGCAACTACCTCGCCGGCGTGAACGCGAAGGATCTCGCGAGCACGACCAGCGCGGCGTTCACCGACAGCGTGACCGAGGTGAAGGCCCGCCTCGACAAGCTGATGAACATCCGCGGCAAGCGGTCGGTCGACTCCTTCCACAAGGAGCTCGGACAGATCATGTGGGAAGACTGCGGCATGGCGCGCAACAAGGAGTCGCTGACCCACGCGCTGACCAAGATCCCCGAGCTGCGCGAGCAGTTCTGGAGCGACGTCACCGTCCTCGGCGAGCGCGACTCGTTCAACCAGTCGCTCGAGAAGGCCAACCGCGTTGGCGACTTCTTCGATCTCGCCGAGCTGATGTGCCGCGACGCGCTCGTCCGCGAGGAGAGCTGCGGCGGCCACTTCCGCACCGAACATCAGGCGGAGGGCGAGGCCAAGCGCGACGACGAACGGTTCTGCCACGTCGCCGTATGGGAATACGCTGGCGCCGGCAACGAGCCCGTGCGCCACACCGAGCCCCTCACTTTCGAGAACGTCAAGCTCGCCACCCGGAGTTACAAGTAAGTGAGCGACCTCAACCTGACGATTCACGTCTGGCGCCAAAAGGACCGCAAGTCCGCCGGCAAGATGGTCACCTACAAGGTGGCCGGCGTGTCGACGCATGCGTCGTTCCTCGAGATGCTCGACATCCTCAACGAGCAGCTGATCGCGAAGGGCGAAGAGCCGATCGCGTTCGACCACGATTGCCGCGAAGGCATCTGCGGCATGTGCTCGCTGATGATCAACGGGCGTCCGCACGGCGGACAGCGCGGCACCACCACGTGCCAGCTGCACATGCGCAAGTTCAAGGACGGCGACGAGATCTTTATCGAGCCGTGGCGCGCGCATGCGTTCCCGGTGATCAAGGACCTGTGCGTCGACCGCACCGCCTTCGACAAGATCATCGCCGCCGGCGGATTCATCTCGCAGAACGTCGGCTCGGCGAAGGACGCCAACGACATCCTCGTCCCGAAGGAAAACGCGGATCGTGCGATGGACGCTGCCGCCTGCATCGGCTGTGGTGCGTGTGTAGCCGCGTGCCCGAATGGCTCGGCGATGCTGTACACCGCCGCCAAGCTCGTGCACCTCGGCTCGCTGCCGCAGGGGCAGCCCGAGCGCATGCACCGCACCAAGTCGATGGTCGGTGTCATGGACGCGGCCGGGTTCGGCAACTGCTCGAACTACTACGAGTGCGAGGCCGCCTGCCCGAAGGAAATCTCGCGTGACGTGATCGCGCAGATGAACCGCGACTACGCCAAGGCGTCGATCGTCGGCCGTGACCGCAGCAACAAGAGCGACGGCGCCGGCTGATTCTATCGACCTCGACTACCCGTCATCGGACTGGATCTGACCTCCGTACCGCTACACACTCGCGGCGGCTCCGGAGGAGGTACGTTTGCGTTATTCACTAGTTGCGGCTGCCGTATACGGTCTGGTGTCGGGTGCAGGGTGCGGGGACAACAACTTCAACGTGCCGGACGCATCCGGGGATGCGCCGGTGGATGTGGCCCCGGACGCGCCGATTGACGCGCCCCAGGAGCCGATCCTGCGAATCACGCTGAAGCTCGAGGATCTCCTCGCCTTGGCGCCGCAGGACGCGCTCTCGAGCTACGGCCGCGCATCGGGCATCGCACCCTTCGGCGCCAATGGATCGTCGTGGCAATACACGAAGCCGTCGACCGGCCACCCGAGCGACAAGTTCGAGCTGATCATGCCGTTCGCGTCGCTCCCCAACGTGACCACCCCGCCCGAGCTGGCCGCCATCCTCGAGCACCTCGGGCCGATCACGCTCGCCGATATCGCATCGATCAAGGTGCACACCAAGCACAGCGCGGCGACGACGACCGACTTCACGCTGATCGCATACACCAAGCCCGACGGCACGGATGACGACGCGAGCTGGTACGGTCGCCGCATTCACGCCCTCCTCCAGTGGGCGGCATCCCGCTCTGCGCCTGCCGACACCTGGAACGAGTACGCGACCAGCACCGGCACCAACCAGATCCAGTTCTGGGACTTCCGCAACGCGAACGTCGCCCAGGGCATCCAGCCCGCGAACAACTACTTCACGCTCGCCGACATCAAGGCCGGCCCGATCACGCCGGCCGGCATCAGCGGCGCGCGCGACTACCGAGCGGAACAGCTCCAGTACCTCGCGTTCACCACGTTCTCGAGCAACACCGCGTTCGACGGTGCGATCGATGGCATCGAGCTCGTGCTGAACAATGGCAAGGGCGTGAACATCGACCTCGACGGCGATTCCAACGTGTACCGCACGAAGGTCAGCCTGACCCAGATGCGCGCGCGCCATGGCAATGGGAACTCGTATGGGATTGACGGCACGGCCTCGAGCTCGATGCCGTACGCAGGCGCGACTTCTTGGCGATACATCAAGGGCGCCGGCGCACCTGCCGACGAGAAGCTCGAGTTTCATGTCCCGTTCGCCATCTCCGACGGAGAGGATGTCGATGCACTGTGGGAGCCGATGCGCACGCACCTCGGCGATTTCACGCTCGGCGAGATCGCGTCGATCAAGTTGCGCACGCGGCGCCCCGCAGGCGCGGCCTACAACTTCGCCGTGCTCGTCTACACCCGGGCCGATGGCACCGACGATGATGCGAGCTGGTACGGTCGCAGGCTCCATGCCTACCTCGACTGGGCGGCCTCACCGTCGGCACCGGCGGACACGTGGAACACGTATTCGACGGCGAGCGGCACCAATCAGCTCCAGTTCTGGGACTACCGCAACGCAAACGTCCAGCAGGGCGTGCAACCGGCGAACAACTTCTTCACGCTAGCGACGCTGCAAGCGGGACCGGTCACGCCGGCGGGGGTCACCGGCGCGCGGGATTATCGTGCCGAGAAGGTGAAGTTCGTGACGCTCGCGACCTACTCGAACTTCCCGACGTTCGAGGGCTCGCTCGACGGACTCGAGATCACGCTCACCAACGGCAAACAGCTCGTGCTCGACCTCGAGCAGTAGCCGGCTCCTAGCAAGAAGTCAGCGCGGGCGGACCGCCGTGCCGTCGGTGACGCGATCGCTCGGGTGCGAGATCACGCGGTCGCCGACGGCGAGGCCGTGCGTGACTTCGACCGCGAGCCGGCCACGGTGCCCGATCTCGATCGGTTGGAGACGTGCCTTGTTACCGACGACGACGTACACCGCCCAGCGACCGCGATCGCGGAACAGCGCGCTCGCCGGCGCGACGACGACGTCCGCACCGCGCCAGGTGATGATCGTGGCGTCGACGCGAAAGCCGTCGCCGAGGTTCGCCGGCGGTGCAGTCAGCGCCGCGATCACGTTCACGCGTTGCTCCTCGACGCCGAGCGCCGACACGCGGGTGAACGCTGCGGGCTCCACGACGCGCACGACGCCGGGGATCGACGCCGTACCGCCCGGGGACACCCGCACCTCCATGCCGGGGGCGATGTGCGCAGCATCGCTGGACAGCACGTCGACGACCACCTCGAGGCCCGCCAGGTCGGCCAGCTCGACGAGCGGCGTCCCCGCCGTGATCGGGCCCGCGCTATCACGGTGGACGCGCAGGATCTTGCCGGCCGCGGGCGCGCGAAGCTCGACGATGTGGCTCGCATTCGGCGATGCAGGCGCGACGAGTATCGCGCGCGCCGCCGCGCGTTCGGCCTGCGCCGCCTGGCGCTGCAGCTCGGCGGTCGCAAGGTCCTCGTGAGCGAGGCGCTCGGCGAGCTCGGCGCGCTCGCGCTCGGCGGTCGTGATCGCGGCCTGCTGCTCGAGCCGGCGCGCGCGGTCAGCCTCGCGCACGGCGGCGTCCCTGGCGAGCCGGGCGCGGGCGATCGCCGTGACCGCCTGACGCTCGGCGACGCTTGATGCGTCGAGGCGGGCGTTCGCCTCGCTGCGCGTGCGCTCGTCGAGCAGCGCCGACTGCATCGGCCGCAGCCGGGCGAGCACCGCCCCCGACGCGACCTGCGCGCCGGCATCGAGCTCGATCCGCTCGAGCTCGCCGCTGATCGGCGCGGACACGATGTAGCGCTCGCGGACCCGCGTGCGCCCGTCCTCGATGATCTCGACCTCCAGCGATCCGCGCTCGATCGAGGTCGTCTCGACGACGAGTGGCTGGGGAATGAACGCGCGCACGATCATCGCGACGACCAGCGCGATCACCAGCGCGAACGTGCCGCGCTTGGCCCAGCGGATAAACATACGCCGCCGCGAAGAGCCCCGCTTGCGCGCGACGCCGTGGACAGCCGAGCTGAGGATGTCATCGGGCATGGTCACTCCGAGGCTTTGAGAACGCCGATCAGATCGAGGCAGTCGAGCTTCCCGCGCACGAGCAGCGCGCTCGTCAAGCCGGCGAGCAGTGCGATGAGGCTCGCCGTCGCGTAGGTGGCGGGATCGATGAACACGGGGAAGCGCACCCACTCGCTCGCCATCGCCGCCGCCATGGCGTCCGCGCCGTAGCGCCCGATCGCGAGCCCGAGCGGAATGCCGACCGCGACCTGCGCCGCGATCTCGCCGAGCAAGATCGCCGAGATCTCGGGCCGCGTGAAGCCGAGGACGCGCAGGCTCGCCAGGTCGCGGCTGCGCAAGGACAGCGCGATGCGCGCGTTGTTGTACACGACCCCGACCGAGATCGCGGCGGCGCTGATCGTGAGGACGATCGTGAAGAACAGCATCGACTGCCCCGCCTGATCGGTGAACGCCTGCCGCACCTGCATCGTGGTCGTGGACGACAGCACCTCCGGAAGCGCCTTTAACCGCGTGCGCACGTCGTCCAACCGGTCGGGGTCGACGGCGAGCAGCGCCGTCGTCACGCGTGGCTCCTCCCCGAGCACGCCGGCCAGCCAGCGGTCGTGCGCGTAGACCATCATCCCGAACGATTCCTCGATGAGCCCTGCGACCTCGAGCGTGCGCGTGCGCCAGTCACCTTCCATGATCTCGACCTCGAGGCGGTCGCCGGGTCGGATCGCGAGACGGCGCGCGAGCTCCCCGGAGACGAGCATGCCCTGCGGCGGCACGTCGACGGGTTGGACGCCGTGATCGAGCAGCACGCGCAGTGCGGGCTCGGCGGGAAGCCCGACGATCACCGTGTCGCGATAGCGCGAGCCGAGGGTGATGCGCGCGGGCACCATACGCTGCGGCTCGGCCAGCCGCACGCCCGGAATGCGCGCGAGCTCGGTGGTCGCGGACGCGGGACGGGCTCGCCGCAGCGCGACGGTCAGGTCCTCGCGGTGCTCGCGCATGTACGTCTCGTCCATCAGGTGCTCGAACGAGTCCCAGGAGAACCGCCCGAACAGAAAGATCGCCACGCCCATCGCGATGCCGAGTGCCGACATCACGAAGCGCACCGGGCGACGTTCGATCTCGCGCACGACCATCATCGTCGAGGCGCCGACGAGCTTGCCGATCGAGACCCGCTCGAGCAGCGATCGGCGATAGCCGAGCGGCGCCGGTGGGCGCATCGCCTCGGCGGGTTGCATCTGGGTCACGCGGCGCACGGAACCGAGCGCACCGATCACCGCGGCGCCAAGCGCGATCCCGATCGTCGCCGCGACCAACACCGCATCGATCTTGTAGAGATGGGTCGGGAACCTATAGAAGTCCGCGTACAGATCGGTCATCCAGCGCGCCGCCTGCGTCCCCGCCGCCACGCCGACCACCGCCGCGATCGCGACGACAAGTGACACCAGGCCGAGGTAGTGCAGCGCGATGCGGACGTCGGTGAAGCCGAGCGCCTTCAGCACCGCGATCTGCGTGCGCTCGAGGAACACCAGGCGCGAGATCACGACATTGACAAGGAACGCGGCGACGAGGAGGAACACCGTCGGCACGACCAGCGCGATCGTGCGGAGCTGCTCGAGCTCGCTCGCCAGCGAGAAGTTCGACGACTGCTTGTCGCGCCCGATCGCGTGGAACCCACCGTACGGTGCGAGCTCGCGGTCGACCTCGACGAGCACGCTCGCGGCCTCGGCGCCGGGCTCGAGCTGGAGCACGACATCGTCGAACGCACCTTCCATGCGGAACGCCGAAGCGACCGCGCCGCGCGCCATCCAGAGCACCGCGAAGCGCTTCTTGTCCGGCATCATCTCGCCCGGCGACATCGCGAGCACGTACTCCGGCGACAGGGCGATACCGACGATCTGGATGCGCCGCAGCTCGCCCTCGATGACGACCGGGATCTGATCGCCGAGCGCGAGCCGATGGGCGGTCACGAACTGCTCGAGCACCGCGGCCTCGTCGGCGCCGCGCGACGGCATGCGCCCCGCGCGCAGGTGGAGCGCGTTGAGCGGCGGGTCACCGTCGTCGGGCACCGAGACGATGCGGCCGGGAATCGGCTCGGGCATCTCCGCCATCGGGAGCATCACGTCGCGCATGATGCGCGGGTACACGCCGGCAACCCCGGGGATCCGCTCGAGCCGCGCGGCGATCGCATCGGGCACACGCGTGGCCCGTGCGAACACGTCACCGAACCTGTGCGTCGCGTAGTAGTCGTCGCGCGCAACCAGCAGCGACTGCCACGCGCTCCGCAGCATCAACATCGCCATGATCCCGCACGCGAGGACGATCGCGATCGTTCCGACCTGGCCCTTGAGCCGCCACAAGTCGCGGCCTAGCTTCTTGTTCAGCGCGCTCACCAGCGCAACTCCGCGGCGGTGACGTGCGTGGCCGGCCGCTCGACGCGGGCGATCCGGCCATCCGCGAGCGTGATCACGCGGTCGGCGATCGCGGCGATCGGCACGTTGTGCGTGATGATTGCCGTCGTCGTGCCGAGCTCCCTGTTGACACGCTCGAGCACGCTCAGCACACGAACACCGGTCTGGAAGTCCAGCGCACCGGTCGGCTCGTCGCACAGTAGGATGTCCGGGCGCTTCGCGACGGCGCGGGCGACCGCGACGCGCTGCTGCTCCCCGCCGGAGAGCTGCGCCGGGAAGTGATCGAGACGGTCGCCTAGCCCGACGAGCTCGAGCGCGTCTACGGCCGACAGCGGTTCGTCGGCGATCTCGGTGACGAGCTCGACATTCTCGCAGGCGGTCAAGCTCGGGACCAGGTTGTAGAACTGGAAGACGAACCCGACGTGGCGACGTCGATACCAGGTCAGCTCGTCCGCATCGGCGCCCGTGAGGTCCTCGCCGCGGTAGGCCACGCGCCCCTCGCTCGCCACGTCGAGGCCGCCGAGGATGTTCAGGAGCGTCGACTTGCCGCTGCCCGACGCCCCGAGGAGCACGACGAGCTCGCCCTCGTAAAGGTCGACGTCGACACTCCGCAAGGCCACGACCTCGACCTCGCCCATCTGATAGCGCTTCGTCAGCCCACGGGCAGCGAGGACCGGCTCGGTGGCGGGCCTGCTGTAACGCGCTGCCTCGCCCGCGTCCGCGCCAAGCGACGGCGAGTACGTGGCCGTTGGCGTCGTCACGCTGTCCCGCCCGCGAATCACGAGTGCTTCTCCCAGCGGCGCACGTCGTCGTTCGCGCCGGGCGTGCCGCGGCCGCTCATCGTCGCCAACGCTCGGCTGCGTATGGATGCGGAGACTCCGATGCCATGCATCCAGCCACGAGCAACCGACGTGCCTGCCCCAACCACTCGTTGGTGCGCGGGTTCTGCATCGCACGGCTCCTCGTGCGCAGATCTTGCGGGAATCCGGCGCGTGCTGGCGCCGCGCGCAGCGTCGGTATCGTCCGAGTGCACCGATAGATGCTGGAGCCCCGGTGCTCGTCGTCGGCGGCGATCTCGCGCTTCGGCGCACACGTCGGATGAAAGCTTGTCGCGATCTTGATCGCGGCTTCACACCGCTCTGCGTGTCGCTACGTATGCAGAAGCACGAGCCTGCGGAGCATGCTGTCCATGTTGCACGTCGCGGGCTGGTCGTGCCCTCCGGGGGCGGCTCAGATGCCCCATGCGACTACGGCGCCATAGCGCTCGAAGCCACCACTGCGCTCGAACACCAGCTCGAGCTGTTGCGGGGCGAGCCACAAGAACGCGGCTTCACTCTTCGGGTTTGCCCCCACCATCGCGCGCGCGATGGAGCCGGCCCAGCTCACGCCGGCGCCGAACCGCATCGCGTGGCCGCCCTCGAGGCCTGGAATCGCCAGCGCCTGCACCTCGTCATCGACGTCGATGTACATCCACGCACCTGAGACGAACACGCGATTGTCGACCCATCCCCCATCGGCGAAGCGCAACGCGAGCGTGAGCTCGGGGCCGGCCGCGACTAACCACAGGCTCGTTTTGTCGTCGAGTGCGCCCGGACGGTCCGGGCCAAGAACCGAAGCGCCGAACGTCCCGCCCAGGCTGAGCGTCGGCTGGACCCTCCCCGCGCCGAACGAGCGGCCGTAGCCGGCGTGGAACCGAAAGCCCGCGCTGGTGGCATCAGGACCGACGAGGACCTCGAGCCCCCCGTTGGCGTGAATGCTCGCCTGGTCGGCCGCGGCTGGCCTCGCCGCGAGCAGCACGGCGACGCAACAAGTGACGGTCTTCATCGCGTGACGATACCTTGGTTACATCGCCTCGATGTGCGTGCCGCCGCTGCCCGCATCGGGGACGGGGCCGGCAACGCCGTCGGGTACGGGTCGGGTACGGGTTCGGAGGACGCAGCGCTCAGCCCGCGAAGTTGTCGCCCGCCGCGAGCGCCGCGATCACGACCGCAGTGAGGTAGCAGGCGAGCCCCGCCATCACGAACACTGCGGCGAAGGACAGGACCCGTTGCTGGCGGTTGCGCCGATGGATCACGACCCGCGCGGTCTCGACGAGGTCATCGCGCAGCTCCTGGCTGACCCAGCGCAACCGGGTGATCGTGCGGATGCACAGCGCGAGGCCGACCAGCACGAGCAGGATGCCGGCGACCATGAACGACGCCGACAGGGAGCCGGCCCGGATCATATGGGCGCCGGAGAAGCCTGTGACGGTGACGGTGAGGCCACACAACCCGACCAGGACCTGCGCATAGGTCTTCACCGTCCCGAGTTGATTCGACAGGTGGCCGACCAGATCCGCAGGCCGCGCGGCGAACAGGTCGTGGAGACGACGGGCTTCCTCGTCGACGAGCATCGCGGGCCTCATAGCAGGAACAACGCTGCCGGGCAGCCCCCATGGGCAGAACGTCGCCGTGCGACGGACGCGTTCGACGGCAGGCTCGGTGCGGTCGCGCGTTGCCGCGGCCGTGGTGCGCACCGCGCGGTGGCCGCCGCGGCGACGATGCATGCGACACCGTACCACTCGCGATGCTCGCGCCGAGCGCCCGCGAGCGTGGTGATGCCGCTACTTAGAGCGGCCGTTTGGCGACGACCTTGGCCTTCGCGCAGGGGATCGGCGCAACATGCTCGTCCACCGACACCTCCCATTGCTGTCGATTTCGGAAGCTCGGTGGCCCTCCCTGGTACCGGAAGAACGAGAGCCACCGAATTTCGCACCAGCCACCGTCGGGAACACCAGGAGTCTGGGTCAGCGTGACCGACTTGGTGTGTTCGCTGTCCTGCGCCACGTAGTACGCGGTCCCCACGTGCCGCGTGTACGGATACTTTCGTCCGCCCTCCGTCTCTTCGAACTTCTGCTTCGCAGCACCCGGCACGTAGACCGGGCCCACCACGATCTTGCCAAGCTTGTTCTTCGCGCGGTGCGTAGCAAACGCCGACGCTTGCGCGCCGGACTTGGCGAGCTTCGGCAAGCCGATCTCCGACGTCTCCTTGACAAGGTACGCCGGCGCAGCCTCCTCGATCATCCGCGCGCGGGCGAGCCGCTCGCGCCACGCAGCCCCTGCGTCCGACTCGCCGGAATCGAGCTTCTCTACCCGAGACCACGCCGCAAACGCGGTGATCAGCTTTTCCTTGCGCAAGATCGCGCGCGCCGCGATGAGTGCCCGGGTGATCGCGCCGAGCTTCTGAGTTGCCTCCGACCAGGTCCCGCTTGCATCATAGGTCGGCTTCGATAGGGCCTCGAAGGCGTTGAGCTCGGACAGGACGGTCCGCATGGCGTTGATCATCGGCTTCTCGAACTCCTCGCGACGTTGCAGTAGCTTGCCGCGCAGCGTGGGGAGATCGCCGACTTGATGCGAGCAGTTGGTCTCCTTGGCGAGCAACTCGGCGAACTGCGCCGCGTCGGCGTCGACCTTGGTGTAGTCCGCGTATGCAGCGAGCCCGGCTTCGATCGATGCTGGATCGGCGGTCAGCGCCGGCATCGTCACTTGCGCGCGTCGCTCGAGGTCCGCGAACCTAGCCTTGAGCTCGGGCCACGTGCCGACACCCGGGACCCCTGCGACCTGCTTCGCGAGCCAGGCTTCGAGGACAGGGAAGTAATCCTTGAAGTTCTCCCGATCGAGCGGCTCCTTGAGCCGCTGGGCGCGCTGTTTGAACTCCGCGAGCGACCGCTGGAGGTTCGGCATGTCATCAAGCACGCACCTATTCAGAATCGGCTCGATGAACAAGCCCATGAAGTCTCGATGCAATGAACGCGAGTCCGATCCGCCGGTGTAGGCGGGCGCAGGAACCGGCTCGCGAGCCTGCGCGGTGGTTCCCACCGAGGAGAGCAGGAGGTACACGAGACCGACGAGGAACGAATAGCGAAGCTTCGGGCCACCGTCGATCGACACGGCGTGGATCACGAGGTTTTCTCCTGTTGCAAATTCTTACCAGCAGACAACACGCTGCCCTCCAACGTCAACTCCGACCAAGCATCAGCTTCGTCGCAGGCCGACGTCGCTCGTTCATCCCAAGGTCGCCGGAGCAAGACAGCGCGGGTGCTCGTGCCAGATGCGCGGCTATATGTGTGACGCACGTGTGTCTACTTCGTTGCAGAAGCCGCCTGTCGCAGGCAGCGATATCGTCGGATTGCGCGATCTCAACCTCGCCGACTAGACGGGCGGACTGCGCTCCATCGGGCGGTGAACCCGCGCGATCGCTGGGGCAACACCCCGCTCGACACCGCCCTCCGCGGTCCACACGCCGAGGTCGCATCGCCCGAGGTCCAACGTCCGGGATCGGCGAGCTCAGCGAGTCGCGGGGACTCGCCGCGAGCCACGCGATCGTGTCGGCGCCGCCGGCGGCATCGCGAGCAGCCGAGCCGGCCAAGATTCGTGGACGTGGATCGTGGACGCGCGGTCATTCCGATAGACGAGACGGTGCCCAACACTGTGGCTCTAGAGGAGTACACGCGATGTCGATCACCGAATATCAGGGTCGTTGTTTTTGCCATACCGTCCAGCTGCGCGTCGTCGGCGAACCTGTGTCGGCGGGCTATTGCCACTGTGCTTCGTGCCGGACCTGGTCGGCCAGTCCGGTAAACGCGTTCACGCTGTGGGCCCCGAGCGCCGTGACCATCACAGCGGGACTGGCTCGACTCGGCTCGTACAGCAACACCGACCGGAGTATTCGCAAGTGGTGCAAGAACTGCGGGGGTCATGTTCTCACTGAGCACCCTGGACTCGTGCTCACGGATGTCTTCGCCGCGACGATCCCCGAGTTCCCATTCCGGCCGATCGTTCACGTCAATTACAGCGAATCGGTGCTCGCGATCCGTGATGGGCTTCCTAAGCTGCCGGGCATGCCGAAGTGGCGCGGCGCCTCGGAAATCGTCCTGCGCACGTGATCGCTTGCTCGCTCGAGGTCGTCGTGCGGCACGCTCATCGTGCTCGTGTTCCCGCGTCTGGGAATCAGGAGCCCCGGTCTCCGTGCGGCACGTGTCGGGTGCTGCGCGTGGACCTTGCTACGTGCTCGGGCCGCTCCCATGGTTGCGAACGCAGCTCGATACGCTCTCTGACGTCCTTCGTGTCGTGCGGCTAAGCGGTGCCGTGTTCTTCTCTGTCGATGCATCGTCGCCGTGGGTGGCGGAGACACCGTGCGGCACCTCCGTGGCTCCCAAGGTCCTCCCCGGCGTAGAGCACGTGATCTATTATCACGTCGTCACCGCGGGCTCGTGTTGGGGCGGCTTGCTCGACGAGCCGCCGGTTCGCCTCGTGGCGGGCGACGTCATCGTGTTCCCGCAGGGCGATCCGCACGTCATGTCGAGTGCACCGGGGATGCGCGGAGCGCCCGATGGCGTGCCGTATGCCGCCGTGAACCAGCGCTCCTTGCCGATTCCGGTCTCGATCCTGGGCGGTGGGGACGAACAGGCGGCGGTGATCTGTGGGTATCTCGGGTGCGATGCACGTCCGTTCAATCCGCTGCTGACCTCGCTGCCGCGGATGATCCTGATCCGCGCCATCGGCGACTATGGCTCCGTGCTGCGACGGCTCGTCGATCTCGCGCTCGCGGAATCGAGCGCGCGCACGCAGGGCAGCGACAGCATGTTGTCGAGCCTCAGCGAGCTGTTGTTCGTCGAGGTGGTGCGTCGTCACCTCGCCGCGCTCCCCCCGGACAACGTGTCGTGGTTTGCGGGCCTACGCGATGAAGCCATCGGTCGTGCGATCCAGCTGCTGCATCAGCGACCCACCCACCCGTGGAGTCTCGAGGAGCTCGCGAAGTGTGTCGGCATGTCCCGCTCGCTGCTCGCGGACCGCTTCGCGCATTTCGTCGGCGCGCCACCCATGCAGTACCTCGCGCAGTGGCGCATCCAGCTCGCTGCTTCGCTGCTCCGCACGAGCACCGCCAGCCTCGCAGAGATTGCCGGCCGCGTCGGCTACGGCTCCGAGGCCGCGCTGAGCCGGGCCTTCAAGAGGTGGGTTGGTCTGGCGCCGGCGCACTACCGTCGCGACAAGCCGCTAGAGGCGCAGGCTCCGTCGGTTCGTCAGCCGTCGTCGCGGGGAGCCGCACGCGGAACGTCGTCCCTTGTTGCGCGCCCGCACTCTCCACGGTGACCACTCCGCCGTGCTGCTCGACGATCGCCTTGACGATCGCGAGCCCGAGGCCCAGGCCACCTCGCGTGCACAACGCCCGGCTGTCGGCTTGCTCGAATGGCTCGAACACGCGCGAAAGAAAGTCCCTTTGAATCCCGATCCCGGTGTCGGCCACGACGAGCTCGACCCAGGCATCGTGCTCCACCAAGGTAACTTCGACACGCCCGAAGGACGGTGTGAACTTGACCGCGTTCGACAGCAGGTTTCTGGTCACCTGATGTAGCCGTAGCGCATCCCCGAGCAGATGGCAGCCGGCGCCGAGGGACGTCTCGATGTGCACCTGCTTGCAATCGAACACCGGACGCGCCGAGGCGACCTCTGCTTCGACGACCTCGCGCAAGGAGACGAGTCGTCGTTCGCAGTGCAGCTTGCCCGTGATCGCGCGTGAGACGTCCATGAGGTCATCGATCAAGGCCGCTTGCTGGAGTGCGTTGCGCTCGATGATCACGAGCGCTTGCTCGCGCGTTGCCACACAGTCCGCGGTGCTGCGAAGGCGCTGCGCCCAGCCGATGATCGCTGACATCGGCGTCCGCAGCTCGTGGCTCACCCGCGCGATGTGAGCCAGCAAGCGGGTGCGCTCGCCGTCGGGGTCGAGGTTGTTCGTCATGCTACACAGCCTTCGGTACGCGCGGGCTCGGGAGAATTACCGCGCGTCGCCAATCCATGACTACGCGTCCAGATTCGGCTGGACGTCCGCAACCCGGCCAGCGGGGGGGCGCCTACGAGTCGCTGGGGCTTGGTCTGATTCGAACCCGTGGCTAGACGTGCGAGCGGCCCTCGATCCACTCGTCGCGCGATGCGCCGCGGCGGACGTCCGAGGATGTCCGTCACGTACATCGTGCCGGAGAGCCGATCGGTCTTGTCCAGGTAGAGGCCGACTCCTTGGGCATCCCCCAGTCCTCGAACGCGCCGATGTCGGTGACGTCGACCTCGAGACATGCAGCCGATGTCTTACGCCGGCCGGCTGGGGGTCGCGTTCCCGGACCCCGA
>JANRKM010000247.1:0-4231 GCA_033763475.1 Kofleriaceae bacterium | reverse complement strand
CGGGGTGTCATCCCGGCGCTGATCGACGGAGCCCAGGTGGGCATGGCCCTGGTGGCGACCGGCCCCATGCTGTTCGCGCTCGGTCTCGTGCTCCTGCCCGCGTGGCGAGGCCGCCGTACCCGGCGCGGGTTCGGCCGTCTGACGCTACCGCCGAAGTAGGGCGCAGCCGGAGCCGGCGGAGGCGCTCGACGACGCTGACGACCCGAGCGGCGAACGCGGCGCGCTGGACCCGCAGCGCGATCAGGCCGGCGATCTGGATCACCGCGACGTTCACGCTCAGCTGGCTCAGCGCGCCCACATCTCGTCGGAGTTGCCGTAGGCGGCGGCCACGCCGACGTTGCCCGCGGGGGGAATCGTGGTGACCGAGATCAACACGCCGATCAGTGAGCCGGCGCTTGCGGTCGTGAGCGACAGCATGCCGACGACGCCGCACAGCGCCGCGATCACGACGGTGTACGCGTCGGGTCGCGAGATGAACAGCGTCGCCGGGCCGTGGCCCTGACCGAGGGTGAATGTGGCGCATTGGCGATGGCGCGCTTCATCCGGTGTACGTCCGGAACGTCTCTTCGCCCGCGCGATGACCCAACCGCGCGCCGTCCTCCCGAACAAGAGCGCGCTGCTGGCCGAAGCTCTACGATGCGTCAGGTCTCTGGAGGTGCGGCGATTCCGACGACCGCGTCGAGTCGAAGCGCGCCCCAATATCGCGAGTCGTTCGCATTGAAGCGATTGTCCCCGAGGACGAAGACAGTCCCTTGGGGTACGACGTAGTGGCGCTGCGGATGGCACGCGCTGGCTGGTCGCGCGGTCTCGACGATCACGCCCTCGGGCGCTTGGGGGCGCAGCTCTTCGGCTCTTCGCTGCTGGAACTTGCGCATGTCGCAGAACGGTGGCTGCGGCTCGACATCGAGTGCTGGGAAGTCGTGGCTGTCTTCGGCCGCGCGCGGCACACCACGGCGATCGTGGTCGGGGCGTTCGGGCTCGTGAAACGTCTCGTAGGAGTGCGCTCCGAGCTTCTCACGGTAGAGGCTCGCGGCGCGCACGGTCGGGTTGGCGTCGGGATCGGCGAAGGTGGTGGCTTCGCGAACCAGCGTTTCGGCCACGCCAGATCCGTTGACGTAGACCTTGTTGCAGCGCACCTCGACCGTGTCTCGGTCCTCGGCAGTGCCGCTCGCGTTCTTCTTGGTGACGCGACGAAGCTGGTCTTTGCCGTCGTACAGCATGTGTACCGATTCGCCGCTGCAGCTGGTCCCCGTGAGTGTGCCTTCGCAGCGAATTGTCTGGTTCCCCGCGGTGGCATCGAGTTGCTGGAGCGGATCGTGGCAATGCTCACGAAGCTCATCGATCCCTGATCGTCGACGGTGTCGCTCAGGACCACGGTATCGTTCCCGTTCCCGAGCGCGGCCACGATCACGGTGTCGATCACGGCCACGGAACCGGCCACGTAACTCCTCTTTTCTCAACGCCCTGCTAGGTGAAGCAGAGCACCGGCATGACCGACACCGAGTGGTGGAACACGGGCTCGCCGCACCTCGCCGAGGCGTTCACCGCCGAGGACGATCCGGTCGCCTCGCGCGTCGGGCAGGTCGCCGGCGAGACTTACGGCGCGCACGACCCGCAGGGCTCGTTCGCCTTTGGCCTCGCGGGCGTCCTCGATGGGCTCGCGCGCTTCATCGACGGCAAGGGCAAGCAGCGCCCCAAACCGCGCAGGCGCTAGTCAGAGAAAAGTCTTACGGAGCCTGGACCGCCGGGCCGTTCCTGACGGGCGGCGGCGCCTGGACGGCGGGGCCGACCTTCTTGGGTGGCGTGAGTCCCGGCGGTGCCAGGGGCGGCTCCGCCTGCTCGGCGACGCCGGGAGGCAGCGGCGTAGGCGGCGCGGAGCCGCCCTCGTGGCGCGCTTCGCGATACGCCTCTTGCGTATCCTCCATGTCTTCGAACTGCTGGTACAGCTGATAACGCTCGTCGTCGCTGCTGCTCGCGGGCGGCGCTTCCACGTTGGTGCGCGGCGTCCGGGCAATCGGCGTTTCGGCGAGCTGGTGTTGACTCGGGCCAGCGCAGGCCGCGAGGAGCAAGCACGCGAGGATCGCTCTCATGCCTCCACTATGCGGTCCTCCTCGACGAGGATCCAAGCCCCTTTAGTTCGCCGTCGTCGATGTTCGTGGTTCTTCACGGTCTGCCGACGGCAGATGACGCAAGGCGGCAGACGTTAACGGCGCTTCCTGTTCGTCTCCACACCACCGAGATCGAGCGACTTGACGTGGAGCCGTCCGTCGACGTCCTGCAATTCGGAGGTGTTTCGCCGCTGCACTGTTCGCGATCGAGATCGCGTACGGCGATCGGATCATCTATCGCAAGTTCGCGTATTGCCTCCTCGGCGCACTGATCGCGTACGTGCTCAACCAGCAGGTACTCGGCGCGGGGCCGCTGTTTGTGGCGCCGCCCCACGACTACGTCCGTACACGCCAGTCGCGGTATCGGCGCCGATCGCGCTCGGCTTTGCGCATAGAGGCCCGCGCCGCGCGCGAGCAGGTCGAGAAGCGCGCGGCGATGGCCGACCACTTCGAGCAGGTCAACGCCGAGCTCGTGCGGGCGAACCTCGAGCTCGAGGCGTTCAGCTACTCGGTCTCGCACGATCTCCGCGCGCCGCTCCGCACGATCAACGCGTTCGTGCTCACGCTAGCCTCGCGAAGGTCACGTGCGTCGCGCTGCTCGGCGCCATCGCATCGAACCTCTTGCAGCTCGCAACCACCAGCTCGGCGGGGGCCATTGATCGACGCCTCTCGAGCGCCCGCGCGGGGGCGCTACCCCGGGGTACACGACGGTGACGCGCCCGCCGTCCCCCTCCTGTACCCGGGGGCGCGACGGGATGTCCTGCATCGTGGCGGGGTGCCTGCGGAGGTCGCTCACCTGCTGTGCCCTAGCTGCGATGCCGAGCCATCCGACCTTGTCGCCGCCCCGGGGAAGACGTGCCCGACCTGTGGCGCGACACTGATCGAGATCGATCCTCACCACGATCCGACGCTCGGTGAGGTGATCGACGGGCGGTTCGAGATCCGCGGCCGTCTCGGCGAGGGCGGGATGGGGACGGTCTATCGGGCCTGGCAGCGGTCGATCGGGCGCGAGGTGGCGATCAAGCTGATCGATCGCGCACAGTCTCGCGACGTCGCGATGGCGCGCAGGTTCTTGCGCGAAGCCCGGCTCACGAGTCAGCTCAACCATCCCAGCACGGTGGGGATCTACGACTTCGGCCAGACCGGAGACGGCCGCCTGTTCATCGCGATGGAGCTCGTACGGGGCCGCTCGCTCGAGCGCGTGCTCGCTGCCGACGGCCCGTTCTCGGTCGAGCGCGCCACCCAGGTCGGCCTACAGATCTGCGATGCCCTGGTCGCGGCGCACGCGCTCGGCATCGTGCATCGCGATCTCAAGCTCGAGAACATCATGCTCCTCGACGAGCCCGCCGGGCGCGATCGCGTCAAGGTGCTCGACTTCGGGATCGCGAAGTCGCTGATCGACACCGCGTCGCGCAGCACGCGGACCGGGCTGATCGTGGGGACGCCCCGCTACATGGCGCCCGAGCACCTGCTCGGCGCGGCCTCGACCGTGAGCTGCGATCTGTACGCGCTCGGCGTCGTCCTCGCGGAGCTCGTGATCGCGCGTGCGCTGTGGCCTACCGACATCGGGCTCGCCTCGCTGGTCGCGGCCAAGCAGCTGCGCTCGCCGCGGCTCGACGAGCTCCCGGCGCCGCTGCAGGCGCTGCTCGCGAGCTTGGTCGACGCGGACCCCGCGCGCCGGCTCGCGTCTGCCTCTGAGGTGCAGGCCGCCCTCCGCGCGATCGAGGCGGGCGATGCCATGCCCGTCGAGGTCGTCGAACGGTCGCGCCAGATGCCGGCGTGTGCGCCGACCGCGGTGCTCGCGAGCGCCGGCGCCGTTGCCGTGCTTCCGGCGCCGTCCCCCCGCGCGCCCTCGGAGGTGGATCTACGCGTGCGCACCCCGGAGATGCTCGCGCGGACCGAGCTTGCGCCGAGCGCGTCGCTGCCGGTCGTCGAGCTGGCGTCACCCCCCCGCCCGCGCGCGCGGTGGATGGTGCCGGGCATCGCCGGGGGCGTGATCGCGGCGGTGGTCGTCGCGCTCGCGGCCAGCGCGCCGTCGTCCTCGTCGAGCGCGCCGGCGCCGGCGCCAACGGCGGCGCCGCGGGTGCCCGCGCCCGCGCCCGTGACGCCCGCGCTCCCCGCGC
>JANRKM010000246.1:0-27124 GCA_033763475.1 Kofleriaceae bacterium | reverse complement strand
GGCCGACCGAGCTGTACATGGCGTCGAACGTCGGCGAGAGGCCGGTCAAGATCTCGTCGGCCATGGCCTTGATGCGCCGCAGTGGGTGGTCGGCCGGGATCCTCCGCTCCGGGGATACGACCGAGAACATTGTCGCCTGCTCGTCGTCGGTGCCGCGCATGCATCCGACCCTCTCCGGACCGGATCACCGAGTCGATCCCAGACTCGTGTTTCTCAGCAGCCTTCTAGCCCATAATGCTGGTTAGTTTGCGGATCCGGGGGGCACGCCGAGAGCTCAGCGTACGTACACCTTCGCGACGTACTCCTCGATCATCCGGTCCGACGAGAACCGCCACTGCGACATCGCGATGCTCGCGCGCATGATCGCGAGCCACTTCGTGCGGTCGTGATACGCGGGGAGCACCTCGCGCTCGATAATGTGGTGCAGGATGTCGCGATCGCGTTTGTCCACGCGCGCCGCATCGCGCTCGTCGAACGCATCGTCCTTGGGATCCGGGTCGCCGATCTTCCAGCCGGTCACACCGTGCTCGCAGCCCTCCGGCCACCACCCGTCGAGGATCGACAGGTTGGGCACGCCGTTCATCGCGGCCTTCATGCCAGATGTCCCCGACGCCTCGAGTGGACGGCGCGGATTATTGAGCCACACGTCCGTACCGCGCGTGAGCATGGCGCCGAGGCGCATGTCGTAGTTCTCGAGGAAGACCACGTGCGTCGGATGCTTTCTCGCCGCATCGAGCAGCTTGCCGATCAGCGCCTTGCCCGCGAGGTCGCGCGGATGCGCCTTGCCCGCATAGACGAACTGCACGCCCGCATCGAACAAGCGCTTGAGTGCGCGCTCGTCGCTGATCACGAGATCAGCACGCTTGTACGTCGCCGCGCGCCGCGCGAAGCCGATCAGTAGCTTGTCGGACGCGAGCTCGACCTTGGTCCGCCGCGCGACCTCCGCGAGCAGCTCGGCCTTCATGTCCTGGTGCGCGGTCCACAGCTCGTGGTCCTGCTGGAAGTGCGGCTTGTCGGGGACGAGCGCGGCGCGGATGCGGGCGTCCTGCCACGTCGGCTGATGCACGCCATTGGTGACGCTGATGATCGGCGCCGCACCATCGACGGTGCGCCACATCTCGCGCGCGGTCTCGCCGTGGAGCGCCGCGACGCCATTGGCGAGGCGCGAGAGGCGCAGGCCGGCGACGGTCATCGAGAACGGATCGCCGCCGATCATCTCGAGCTCGTTGTCCGCGAATCCGAGGTGCGCATCCATCTTCTTCATGAGCGGCAGGTCGTGGACCTCGTTGCCGGCGGGCACCGGCGTGTGGGTCGTGAACACGACGTGCGGGCGGAGCCGCTCGAGACGCTCGGCGAACGAGCCGCCGCCGAACTTCGCCTGGCGCAGCAGCTCGAGCCCGGCGAAGACGGCGTGGCCCTCGTTGAAGTGATAGACCTCCACCTCTTCGCCGAGTGCCTGGAGGAGCCGTACGCCGCCGACGCCGAGCACGATCTCCTGTGCCAGCCGCTCCTCGGCGCCGCCCCCGTAGAGGCGCTGCGTGATCCAGCGGTCCTCCTCGCGCTCCGGCTCGAGCAGATACAGCGACGACGAGATGAACCGCTCCACCTTCCACGCGCGAAGCGGCACCGGCTTGCCACGCACCGTCACCTCGATCCGCACGTCGACGCGCCGCACGGCGTCGCGCGGGGTCTTGGGATACTGATCTTCGACCCCGCCGCCCGCAGCCACGATCTGGCGCGTGTACCCCTCGTCCCAGAGCAGACCGATGCCCGTCAGCGGCACGCGCAGATCACCGACCGACTTCATGTGATCGCCGGCGAGGATGCCAAGGCCACCTGCATAGATCGGGAAGGACGGATCGAGGCCGTACTCCATGCAGAAGTACGCGACGCGAGGGCACGAGGACATCGCTAGGTCACCTCCAGCCCCGGACCGTGCCTCGCACAGGCGATCGCGTGCAAGCCGCTCGGAGACAAACCGACGTGGAGTCTCGTCGACGTTGCCGAACGCAACACCCGTACGTTTTGCCCCACTCAGCGCGACGCGGGCTTGCGCGCGATGAAGTCGATGCTCGTGATCGCGAGCTGCTCCCGCGTGTAGCCCGCGAAGCATGGATCGACCGTGATGCGCTCGAGCTGCGCGAGGCGCTCCGGCTTCGCGCGAGAGGTATCGCGCTCGATCGCGAAGCCCACTTCGCGCGCTGCCTCGGTGAACTCGACGCTGCGGAGACGGTTCTGGTAGAGGAACGCGTTATTCCAGCGCGCCCAGCGCTTCTCGGAGTACGCCAGATAGTGCAGCTGATCGATCGAAGGGTCGGTGTACGCGTAATGATCGCCGCAGTTCACCGAGTGGAACATGAGGCCGCCGGCGCGCAGCACGCGCCATGCTTCGCGAAATACCGCGTGGAGCGCGTCGGGCGGCACGTGCTCGAGCACGCTGTTCGAGAACACGACGTCGACCGAGCACGGAGCGAGCGCGGTGTCGGCAGCGCTTGCGGGCGCGCGATAGTCGACGACCTCCCACGTAGCATCGTGCAAGGTCGCGCCCCGGCCGAGCGCGCGCGCGAGCGCCGCGCGACGCGCCTCCACCTCGATCTCGGAGGTGCCCGAGACCCGCGCGATCATCGGCACGTGATGCACAAGGCGCGCGACGAGCCGCCGCACCATGTCCGACCGCATGTGGCGCGTGGTGTCGTACGTGAGCACGCGCGACGCGCCCGCGAGATACAAGCACAGCGGGAACGTCGGATACCAACCGGTACCGACCTCGACGAACGTTGCGGTCGTGAGGTCGACGTTGGCCCCGCGGAGCTGGGTGGCCATCAGGCGCCAGTCCTCGACCTTGCCATCACATTCACGGTCGAAGTGGGCCAGGCCGCCCCCGATGCGTTGCATCAGGTAGTGAAGTTCCATACCTCCTGGGAGCGCACTCAGCGCACGCTGGATGAGGCCCTTCGCGCGCCAGCTCAGACGGAGCCAGGACCGGTGCTCCGATGTGTGCCCGGGGGGCAGCGGCGGCTCGACGACTGGAGCTTCGGGCGCGGGGACGGCCCGCGCGGCGTCCACCACCCGGAGCCGTGCCAGGGGCTCGTCGTGGATAAGCGTTGGAACGGAGCCCGCGCCTTCGCTGGTGAGCGGCGGGGAGACGGGCGGCGGTACATCTGGGAGCGCGGGCTTGGGGTCGATCGTGGGCGGCGGTCGCGTATCGATCTCGAGGGCCATCCTGTCCTCCGGTGAGGTCAGGACGGGTTTGCAGTCGGCGAGCCACGTCGAGACATCGGAGCACCCCGCGATCACCCCGCTCGTCGAGAACGGAGCGCGCACTGGCGAGACGATCGAACCGCGCGCTGCGACCCCGGCGCGCGCGGGCTTGCCGGCATGTGCCGTGACCCGCACCCCGACGCCGCAGACTCGTGCACGATTTCTGGCGAGCGAGCCCGCATCGCAGTACACAATTGTCGAATGTCGCCCAAACGCCCTGTTCTCTCGGAAGAGGACCAGGCGTTGTTCGCGGCGGCGATGGACGGAACGACGCCGCTCGCGGGTCGCGATCGCGTGCCGGTTCGTCCGGCGCGCAACCAGATCGCGACGCCCGCCGTGCTGCCGCCGGGCATCGAGTTGCTCGTCGAGGGGGATGGCCAGCGCTACGCGGCGCGCGCGCCAGGCGTGTCGCGCACGCAGGTCGCCGAGCTGCGAAGCGGCAAGATCCGCGTCGAGGAGATGCTCGATCTGCACGGCGAGCCCGTCGACCGCGGTCTCGATCGACTGCGTGCGTTCCTCGTCCAGGCGAACCGCATCGGTCTCCGCTGTGTGCTTGTTGTCCATGGCAAGGGCACGCACTCCGACCATGGCGCGCCATTGCGCGAGGCCGTCGTCGGGGAGCTACTCGGTGGATGTTCAGGCTTCGTGTGGGCGATGGCGACGGCCGTGCCCAGCGACGGCGGCGAAGGCGCGACCTACGTAATGTTGCAAGGTCTCCGCGGAGGTGGTCGATGAAGAGAGCCGTGCTCGTCGTGGCAATGCTGGCGCTCGCGGTCCCGGTGGTGGGGTCGGCCGGCCCGCGCGCGACCGCAAAGCAACGCTCGACCAAGCAGCCCACCCCCGCGTCCAAGAAGGGCGCCGCGGCGCGGATCGCGATCGGGCGCGCCGGCGAGCTACGCCCCGCGCGCGAGGTGATCGGGCGCCGCGACGAGCCGCTGACCGCCGAGGAAGAGACGGCGAAGCAAATCGCGAAGCTTCTGCGCGGTCCGTTGCGCAACGGCGTCACGGGCCTGTTCGTCGCTGACGCGCGCACCGGGACGCCCCTGTTCGCGATCAACGCCGACGAGGTGTTCAACCCGGCGTCGAACGTGAAGATGATCTCGACGGCGACTGCCCTCGAGCTGCTCGGTCCCGAGTTCCGCTACTCGACGCGCCTCCTCGGGCCCGCGCCCGACACCGGCGTGGTCAAGGGCGACGTGTTCCTGCTCGGCAGTTACGACCCGACGCTGACTACCACCGACCTCAACGACATCGCGCGCGAGGTCGCCGCCCGAGGCATCACGTCGATCTTGGGTGACATCGTCGTCGGCTCCGACCCGACGCGCGACGGCATCTACCGCGCGATCATCCCGATCGAGATCACGGCGGGAGCGCCTGGGGGGCCACCCACCGCGCGCGTACCCGTCGGTGCGGAGCACGTCGTCGTCAACATGACGGCAAAGACCGCGAAGAAGCCGATGCGGTCCTCGCGGCTGACGTTCAAGTCCGACGTCACGCGCACCCCTGGGGGCGTCCCTACGATCACGGTCACCGTCGGCGGTACCATCGGCAAGGGCGGTAGCCGCAACTATCCGCTGTGGACGCGCGAGCGCACGGCCACCGCCGCGTACGCATTGCGCGCCGCGCTGCGGGCCCACGGGGTCGACGTCACCGGTGAGCTCGAGGTGCGTGAGCTCGGTGACTTCGTCGGGGATGCCGTCGCTGCAGGCGCGCTGCCGATCGAGCTCGGGCGCCACGAGTCAGCGCGCCTCGCCGACATCGTCGCGCGGATCAACAAGTGGAGCATCAACTGGCTCGCGGACCGCGTCATCACCACGGCCGCTGCCCTCTCCCACCGCGCCCCGCCGTCGATGAGCCTCGCGCTCGAGGCGATGTATGGCTGGCTCGAGCGCCAGGCGCACATCGCCAAGAAGGACCTCGTCATCGACACCGGCTCCGGCCTGTCGTACCGCACGCAGATCACGCCGGCCGAGCTGGTCGCGATCGTGCGCAGCGCGGGTGGCTTCGCCGGCAACATGGCGGACCCCTCGGTCGCGCAGGCGTGGCTCGACTCGCTCTCCATCGCCGGCACCGACGGCACGCTGCGCAACCGCGTGCGCAACTTCACCAGACGTGACGGCGCTCGCGCTCGCATCCGCGGCAAGACCGGCACGCTGAGCACGGCGATCGCGATGTCGGGCATCCTCGAGATCGAACCGGATCGTCCGCTCGCCTTCGCGCTCGTCACCAACACCGACGCGCCGCTGCACAAGAACCGCGTGCGCCTCGCGCACGACCAGCTGATGGGCACGCTGTGCGCCTACCTGGCGAAGACCAGCAAGTCCTCCCTCGTCGCGCCGACCGAACACCCGCCCACGCTCGCGCCCGCGGAGACGCCGCCCGCCGAGCCGACCGACGTCCACGACGAAGCAGAAGCCGCGCTCGACGCCGAAGCCGCGAATGCGCCGTAGCGAGTAGGATGCCGCCATCGCGAAAGCCAAGGCGAAGAAGAGGACGCTACCGAAGTACTTCGAGAAGCTCCTCGGGGCCGGCGATCTGGACGCGCTGAAACCGGTGTTCGAGACGGTCGACGTCGATGCGCGAGGCGCGGCATGTCGCCGCCGAGAGTGCGAAGGCGGCGTCACCTGGAGCGACGACCACCGCGCGATGGCGCATCACTTCCACGTGCTCGTCCAGCGTGGCACCTCGCTCGACGACGCCACCCTCGCGAGCTGAAGCGCCCAGTCGGCAGCATCACGCGCAATGCCGAGGGCAACGTCGACCCGAACCCAACGCCGATCGAGCTCGGCCCGTTCGCCTAGTCCTCCTGCGTAAACGACTGGGCGAGCTTCTCGAGCACGCCCTGATCCTCGAGCGTCGTCGTGTCGCCGCGCGCCTTGCTGCCTGACGCGACCTCGCGCAGCAGACGCCGCATGATCTTGCCGGAGCGCGTCTTCGGCAACGCCTCGGCGAACCGGATCTCCTCGGGCCGCGCGAGTGCACCGATTTGAGTCGCCACGTGCTCGCGCAGGACCTTGGCGAGGGCCTCGTCCGATGCCACACCCGCGCGCGGCGTCACGAATGCAACGATCGCCTGCCCCTTGAGCTCGTCGGGCCGGCCCACCACCGCGGCCTCCGCCACTTTCGGGTGGCTCACCAGTGCGCTCTCGACCTCCATCGTCGAGAGCCGGTGCCCGGCGACGTTGATGACGTCGTCGACCCGGCCCATGATCCAGAAATAGCCGTCCTGGTCGCGGCGCGCACCGTCCCCCGCGAAGTAGCAGCCCTGCACCTCGCTGAAGTACGTCTTCACGAACCGCTCGTGGTCGCCCCAGATCGTGCGCAACATCGACGGCCACGGCCGCTTGATCACGAGGAACCCGCCCTGGTTCGCGGGCACCGACACGCCGTCCTTGGTCACCACATCCACTAGGATGCCCGGCATCGGCCGCGTCGCCGAGCCCGGCTTCGTCGGCGTCGCGCCTGGTAGCGGCGCGATCATCGTGGCGCCGGTCTCGGTCTGCCACCACGTATCGACGATCGGGCAGCGGTCGCCTCCGATCGTCTTGCGGTACCACATCCATGCCTCGGGGTTGATCGGCTCCCCGACCGATCCGAGCAACCGCAGCGACGACAGATCGTGCTTCGCGGGATGTTCGTCGCCCCACTTCATGAACGCGCGAATCGCCGTCGGTGCCGTGTAGAACACCGTCACGCCCCAGCGCTCGATGATGTCCCAGAACCGATCGAGCCCCGCACCGCCGTCCTTGCCGTGCGTGTACTCCTTCGCGCGCGGCGCATTCGGCGCGCCTTCATACATCATCACCGTCATGCCATTGGCGAGCGGGCCGTACACGACATAGCTGTGTCCGGTCACCCAGCCGATGTCGGCGGTGCACCAGAACACGTCGTCGTCGCGCAGGTCGAACACGAGCTTCGTCGTGTACGCCGCATACGTCAGATAGCCGCCCGTCGTATGCAGGATCCCCTTGGGCTTGCCCGTCGTGCCGCTCGTGTAGAGCGAGAACAGCGGATGCTCGCTATCAAACGCCTGCGCCTCGTGGTGCGCCGAAGCGATGTCCACGGCGTCATGCCACCACACGTCGCGCGGGCCCCACGCGACCTTGTTCTTGCAGCGCTCGACGACCAGCACCTTGTCGACGGTCGTGCCCTCGACCGCCTTGTCGACGTTGTCCTTGAGCGGCACGATCGCCCCACGCCGCCACCCACCGTCGGCGGTGATCACCAGCTTCGCCTTGCAGTCCTCGATGCGGTCGCGCAGCGCCTCGGCGGAAAACCCGCCGAACACCACGGTGTGCGGGGCACCGATGCGCGCGCACGCGAGCATCGCGATGACCGCCTCCGGCACCCTCGGCATGTAGATCGCGACGAAGTCGCCGGCTTTGACGCCCAGCGCGGTCAGCGCGTTCGCCGCCTTGCACACCTCGCGATGCAGCTGGCCGTACGTGAGAACGCGCGTGTCGCCGGGCTCGCCCTCGAACACTATCGCCGCCTTGTTCCGCTTGCCGCCCTTCGCATGGCGGTCGACGCAGCTCACGCTCGCGTTCAGCGCGCCGTCGACGAACCACTTGACCGGCGGGCTACTCGCGCTTGCCGGGAACCCGCCCTCGAGCACCTTCGTCCACGGGCGCGCCCACGCCAGGTCGCTGGCGACCTCGGCCCAGAACCCGTCCGGGTCCTTCTCGGCCCGCGCATACAACGCCTCGTAGTCGGCCAGGCTCTTTACCCGCGCCTCCTTTGCGAACGCGGACGGCGGGGAAAAGCTACGCGTCTCGGTGAGCACCGAATCGATCGACGACATGACGCCTCCTCTGGCTACGAGCGCTCAGACCACTGCAATCGCATCGATCTCCACGCGCGCATCGCGCGGAAGCCGCGACACCTGCACCGTCGCGCGGGCGGGCGGATCCAGCGGGAACCGCTCGGCGTAAACACCGTTCACCGCGGCGAAGTCGTTCAGGTCCGCAAGGAAGATCGTCGTCTTCACGACATCTGCGAACCCGGCCCCGGCCGTCGCCAGCACCGCGGACAGGTTCGCGAGCACCTGGCGCGTCTGGGCGACCACGTCGCCCTCGATCATCGCGCCCGTCTCCGGATCCAGCGGAATCTGCCCGCTGCAGAACACCATCCGCTTATCCCCGATCGGGACCACGACGGCCTGCGAATACGGCCCGATGGCGGCCGGCGCCTGGGGCGTCCTCACAATGCTGCGTTCCATCTGAAGGTCCTAGCACGCCTCCCGAAAACTCCCGATCTACCCCACGTGAGAAATCAGACAGGGTTGACCTCCGCTCCGGCTCGGTGTAATTCCATGCCCCTTCCCGGGCGCTTAACTCAGCGGGAGAGTGATTCCTTCACACGGAATAAGTCGCAGGTTCAATCCCTGCAGCGCCCACTGAAGATCGACAACGAAGACGGCCGGTTGCTGACGAAGCGCCGGCCGTCGATCGTTTCGGAGGGACGCGCATGACCACTTCCATGACCACTTCTTCAGAGGACTCCAGTCCACGGGGCTCCGCGTATGCGCTGGGCGTTGCCAGTTGCGATCAGGCTGGTGTGACCTAGCTGCTCGCGCTTCAAATTGGTGTGAACAACGGGAGTCGAACCCGCTCGTTTCTCCACGGGGTTGACGGCCCCGCGCGTCTACCATTTCGCCATGCGGTCTTTATGGTGGGTCCCCAATCTCCTGGCGCCAACGCTGCGATCGGGTAGGTCCCGATCGCTTCAAGAGCTTCCAGTCCTTTGAACGCCGTGAGATCGAACGCAGTTTCTGAACCGCCGCTCTTTCAGCCAAGCGATCGACGAGCCTGCGAACGAACCTTGGGCCCGGCCCTTGGACTTCCGCGCCGCGCCATGCGAGACCCGCCCAATGGGTTGGCGAGGAGCGTTACGAACCTACGGTGCCATCAGGCGATCTCAGGAGCGATCCGTTCGTCGTGAGATGCGCGAAGCCGCGCGGGAGGCCAAGGAAGACCTAAAGCAGCAACAGCGTGAGGTCGCAGAGCGCGCCGTGTGGCGCTACGAGCTTCAACTGCGAGTGCTATCCACCGTTCATCACGAGTGCGGCCCGAGGATCGATTGGGACGAGATAGCAAACGCTCGCCCTCCGGCGGAGCCAAAACCCGTCAACACGCGGACGCTCGCCGTCCAGGCCGAGATCGACGGATACCGGCCGGGCCTCTTCGCGAAGCTGTTCGGTGGAGAGAAGAAGAACCGATCTCGCTTGGCGCAAGCGTTGGAGGACGCGAAACGAGAGGACGCTGACGAGACCAAGGGCGCACGGGAGGCATACACCGAGGCCTGTCAGGACGCCGAAGACGCGAAGGTGCTCGCACGCGCGGTCCTCAGGGGCGACGTTTCGCGTTACCTTGATGCGCTCTCGGGGGTCAGCTCGTTCGAGGAACTCGAGGGCGTTGCACAGGCGGTCACAGCTGCGCCACTCAGGCCGGACCTCGTCTTGGTCGAGATCGTGCTCCCATCCTCAGACGTCGTTGTGCCTGCCGAGCAGTTCAGCCTCACGAAGGCAGGGAAACTCTCCACGAAAGCGATGCCAAAAACGCGAGCCAACGAGATCTATCAGGACTACGCATGCGGCGCGGCACTGCGGGCATGTCGCGAAGTGTTCGCAGCCCTTCCGGTCGAATGGACCTTCGCGATCGTGCGGACGAACCTCCTGAACGCAACAACTGGACATACCGAGCTCGCTCCTGTGTTGTCGCTGGTCGCTCCGCGGCGCACCGTTGAAAGGCTCAACTTCGAGGCCCTCGACCCGTCGGATGCGATGTCGAATTTCACGCATCGGATGGGCTTCAAGAAGAGCGCAGGAATGACGGCGATCGAGGCGCACACGATCGGCGACATGCCGGAGCAAGCGGGCGCAGATTGACGACAACACTCCGCCAGCGGTTCGACCGGGCCAACCGAGCGGCGCCCGCTCCGCGCGGAGTCCTCGGAAACATGCTGAGCATTCGCGGCCCTCGGGTCAGTCCGCGTACAGCGATTGACTCCGCGGGCCCCATGTAACAGACTGTTACATGACGTGCCCGGCCCCAAGACGCCTGCCGAGGCGCTGCCATGGATTCAGGATGCGATGTCGTGCGGGCGGTACATCCTCGACGCCCACTTTCAGAAGCGCGTGCAGGAGCGGCGATTCAGCCTTCATGACGCTAAGAAGGTTGTGGCTACGGCAACAGCTTGTATTCCCTACGCAGACGGCCCTGTTCTGGCTGGCGGCACAACGTGGCGAGTGGTCGGCACTGATCTCGACGGGGCAACCGCTCAACTCGGCGTTGAGGCGTACAAGGATCATCTAGGGAAGTGGGTCATCGTCGTCACGATCATGGATGGATGAAGAGGAGCGACATGGGAAGCAAACAGAAGATCCGATGCTCGGCGTGTCGCAAGGGGTGGCTCAAGCCAAAGGCAGTCACCCGCGACGTAGGGCCGCTCTTCGACATGATCAGGGTGGAGGTTAGAGGCATGCCCGCCCTTGTATGCGGCAAGTGCGGAGAGGTGAGCATGATCGGCTCCGTGCTCGACGAGATCGGAATGATGATTGCCGTGGAGATTCTTCAGCTCACTGAGATTGCTCCGATCGAGGCGCGTTACCTCCGCAGGCTAATGGGCGACACACAAGACGAACTTGCTGCTCGGCTCGGTGTAGCCCGGGCTACGATCAACCGGTGGGAGAACGCTCCAGCGCCGATCTCCGGACCGGAGGCATACGCACTCCGTTCGCACGCGTACTTTCGACTCCGAGAGCGAAGTCCGGTTATCGACGCCGTCGCTGCTTCGTTCACAGCCGACCGACGTCCTCCGAATCGGACCAAGAAGAGAAAGGGGTTCACGTTGGACGGAGCGCACATCCAGCACGCGGGATAGCTAGCTAGCTAGTAACCGGATCGAGAGTCCTCGCGGCTTGGCAGTTGCTTCGATCACGGATCGACGCCTTGGGGCCATGACCACTTCATGACCACTCGAACGCCCCACCCTACACCACTACGCACCGTTTCTCCTCTGCGGTTCCGTCGGCACCGACGAGCAACCGGCCCTCGTCGGTGCCTTCACACGGAATAAGTCGCAGGTTCAATCCCTGCAGCGCCCACCAGATTCAGATGACGCCGCGCCGTGTACAAGCGCGGAAGACTGACGAGCGCTGCACCGTCGGCGCTCGTCGAGCGCCTTTGCGCGGCGAGCGCGACGGGCCGCGGTCTCGGGAACTACGTACGGTTCGAGCATGGACCGAACGTATCTGGCGAAGGCGTTGCTGCTGCCTCGCTCCACGTACGTGGGTGTGATGCGGCCCGAGCTGCCCGTCGACGTGTTCCGGCCGGCGACGTCGCGGCTCGCGTGGATCCCGCTGCATCTCGCCGTGATCGTCGGCGCGGCGGTCGCGATCGCGTCGCGCGCGGTGCCGTGGTTCGTGGTGCCTTTCTGCTCACTCGCGATCGGCGCGAGCTTCGCGGGGCTGACGTTCATCGCGCACGAGATGTTGCACGGTGGGATCGTGCGCGCGCGGCCTCTTCGCTACGTCGCGGGGTGGATCAGCTTCGTGCCCTTCACACTGTCACCGCGGCTGTGGCTGGCGTGGCACGACCGCGTGCATCACGCGAATACGAACACGGTGAATGATCCGGACGTGTACCCGACGCTGGCGGAGTACCGCAGCAGTCGCGCGATTCAGCTCGTGACCGACGCCTTTTCGCTCGGTGGGCGCCGCTGGCGCGGGGGGCTGAGCCTCGTGCTCGGGTTCACGGTGCAGAGCGCGCATCAGCTGGTGACAGCGCGGCGGCGCGGGTTTCTGTCGTCGCGAGGCTGGCGCATCGCGATCGCCGAGACGGCCGCCGGCGTGCTGTTATGGGCGGTCGTCGCAACGCTCGTCGGGTTCGTGCCGTTCGTGTTCGTGTACGTGGCACCGCTCGTCGTCGCGAACGTGATCGTGATGGCGTTCATCCTGACGAATCACAATCTGTCGCCGCGCGTGGAGATCGATGACCCGCTCGTCAGTGGGCTCAGCGTCACGGCACCGCGCTGGCTCGAATGGCTCACACTGCAGTTCGGCTACCATGTCGAGCACCACCTATTTCCCGCGATGAGCTCGCGCCACGCACGCAAAGTGCGCGAGTTGCTGCGCAAGCATTGGCCCGGGCGCTACCAGTCGATGCCGCTCTGGCGCGCGCTCCAGGAGCTGCATCGAACGGGGCGCGTGTACAAGGACGCGATCACGCTCCTCGACCCGCGCAGCGGGCGCGAGTACGCGACGCTCATGCCGCGACGGGGCTTCGAGCCATGCCGGTAGCGAGCTACGACGTCGCGATCGTCGGCGGCGGCCCGGCGGGCAGCACCTGCGCGCGCGTCCTCGTCGCGGGCGGTGCGCGCGTGGTGGTCATCGATCGCGCGGCGTTCCCGCGCGTGAAGCTGTGCGCCGGCTGGCTCTCGCCCGCGATCTGGGACGTGCTCGAGCTATCGCCCCGCGCCTACCCGCGCGAGCTGTGGGAGTGGCGGACATGCCACGTGTTCTTTCGGGGCATGAACCACGCGATGCCGGGCCACGGATGGTTCATTCGTCGCTACGAGCTCGATCACTTTTTGCTCACGCGGTCGGGGGCAGAGCTCCGGCTCGGCACGCACGTCAAGGAAGTCGGGCGCGACGACGAGGGGTTCTGGACGGTCGCACTGCCCGATGGCACCACGCTGCGGGCCCGCCACCTCGTCGGCGCCGGCGGCACGCATTGTCCCGTCGCGCGCGTGCTCTCCCCTCCTCGCCCGCGTCGCGCACTTGGCGTACAAGAGTGCGAGCTCCAGGCATCGCCCGGCGCCATCGCGCGCACGCGCCTCGGCCACGACGGCGAGCCCGAGCTGGTGCTGTTCGACGACATCGGCGGCTACGGCTGGAACGTGCCGAAGTCCGGCTGGCTCAACGTCGGGTGCGGCACGCTCGACGCGACCACCGTCCGCGACGCCTGGCAGCTCACCCACGCGCACCTGCGCGAGGCGGGACACCTGCCGGACGAGGTGGAGGCGGAGCTCGCCCATCTCAAAGGCCACGCCTACTATCTGCATCACCCGGCGCACCTCGCGCGCGCGACACACGAGCGGGCGTTGCTCGTGGGCGATTCGCTCGGGCTCGCGCACCCGATCACCGGCGAGGGAATCCTCCCCGCGACGGTCTCGGGCCGGGTCGCAGCCGAAGCGATCCTCGCCGATGACGTGGCGGGTTATCCCGCACGGCTCGCCCGCCACGAGGTGATCGCGGACTATACGCGCGTGTTTCGGCTCGCCACCGCCGCGGGCAGCCTCAAGCGCCGCCCGACGCGTACGCCCTCTCGCCTCGCGCGGTACGCGGTGGCGCGCGGCTTTGGCTGGATGTTCTCAGGAGCCAAGCTCCCCGCGCCGCGCCTCCTCGATCGCTTGCTCGACCTCTTGCCCGCCGGAGGCTGACGATGCAAACCACCGCAACCACCAAGCTGATCTCGAGCCTCGACCCGCACCGCGCACGCGACCTCTGCATCGATATGCTCGCAGAAGCCGGCGTTACTGTCGGTGGCAACGCCCCTTGGGACGTGACCATCCACGACGACCGGGTTTGGGCGCGCATCCTGCGTGACGGCACACTCGGCGCGGGCGAAGCGTACGTCGACGGCTGGTGGGACAGCGCGGCGCTCGATGAGACCATCCATCGCCTCCAGGGCCTCAAGGTCGTCGACGCGCTCCGCGAGAACTGGATGATCTTGCCGCACGTCCTCAAGGCGCGCGTGCTCAACCTCCAGACGGTGCGCCGTGCGTTCGGCAGCGGCCAGCACCACTACGACATCGGTAACGATCTCTACGAAGCGATGCTCGATCGCCGCATGCTTTACACCTGCGCACTGTGGTCGACAGGTGCACGCACGCTCGACGAAGCCCAGGAAGCCAAGCTCGCGCTCGTGTGCACGAAGCTCGGCCTGCGACCGGGCATGCGCGTCCTCGATCTCGGCTGCGGCTGGGGTGGCTTCGCGTCCTACGCGGCCGAGAAGCACGGCGTCGAGGTCGTCGGGCTCACCGTCTCGCGCGAGCAAGTGCGATACGCGCACGACCACTACGCGCACCTGCCCGTCGACATACGCCTCGACGACTACCGCAACGCGAGCGGCATCTACGACGCGGTGGTCTCGATCGGCCTCATGGAGCACGTCGGCCCCAAGAACTACCGCGCGTACATGGAGCTGGTCGATCGCTGCCTCACGCCCGACGGGGTCGCGCTGGTGCACACCATCGGCTCGAACCGCGAGCGCGATCGCATCGATCCCTGGTTCGACAAGTACATCTTCCCGAACTCCGTGCTCCCCACGCTCGCACAGCTCATTACTGCGATGGAGGGCATCTTCATCCCCGAGGACGTTCACAACATCGGCGAGGATTACGATCCGACGCTGATGGCCTGGTTCGCGCGCTTCGACGCCGCGTGGCCTGCGCTACGCGCGCACTACGACGAGCGTTTTTTTCGGATGTGGAAGTTCTACCTGCTCGCGAGTGCCGGCTCGTTCCGCGCCCGCGCTCAGCAGCTGTTCCAGATCGTGATGACCCGCCGCGGCACGCGCGCGCCGGCAGGCCGCCGCGGCTAATTCACGCTCGGCCGCGAAGCGGTCGTCGGCGCGTAGCGACGGGCACGGTCAAGGACCGCGCGGCGGGAATGAACGCCGAAGGCGGACAATTCCGACCAGAGATCGTTGCAGATGCAAGCGCACCTAACGCTTTCGGGAGTCGTCACCCAAGCGATTGTCGTCGGAGCCCGACCAGTCGACGAGTTGTTCATCCTCGACGTCGAGCTTCTTGGCCCAGTCAGCAGCTTCGGCGACGGCGGTCTCGACCTCGAGCTCGGCATCGGTCTCCCCACGGCGCACGCGGCGCGCATCGGCGGGGTGAGGCCCGAGCGCTGGCGACGGCGGTGACTCGACGGCCGCGATCGCTGGATCTACGGAGGTCTCGACGGTTGGCTCAGGGGTGGACACCGAGGCCTGCGGGCGACGCGTGGCAAGGCGCCCGATGTTGGTGCTCGTGCTACTCGGCCGAAACCGGTTGGTCGGCGAGCGCGTGCGCGCCGTCGATGGAGTCGAGGTGGCCGCGAGCTCGGCGTCGATGTCCGCGGCGATCTCCGCAAGCGGATGCGAGCTCGGCGTTGGGATGCTCGGCCCCGGATTGACAGGGGCGGGCCGTGCGGGCTTGGGCGGCGCAGGCGGCGGGGGGCTGTCGATCGCGAGTGGCTTGACCGCGGCCACTGGCGGCGACGGCGTGCCCGACGCCACGGAGGGCCGTGGCGCAGCCGGTGCAGGCCGGGGCACGTGATCCGTGCGAGGGGCCACGACGTAGGTACCGCCGAGCGCCCGCGCACCGACCTCGGCGAGGCAGGCCCACAGGATCGAAGGTGGGATGTGCTCACCGAGGTTGGGCACGCCGAGGGTCTCGACGATCAGCACCGCATCGACACGCGGGGCACCAAGGCACGCCGTGAGGAGGCGCGCCCACAATGGCCTGGGCAGGTGCGCGGCGAGCACGTCGGGCGTCACGTAGCGCACGATGTCGTCGGGCGTCGCGAGCCCGAGTTCGAGCGCCGACGACAACGCGTCGACGAGGAACGCCTTCGCGTTCACGGGGTCGTCACTCCGGCGCGCGCTGCGGCTGCGACGATGCAGGCCCACAGCACATCGTGCGGGAGGTGCCTGGCGAGCAGCTCGGGCGTCACCGTCTCGAGCACGCGCTCCGGCGTCATCGACCCGGTGGCGAGGGATGTGGCGAGGACTCTACCGAGCAGCTCGGGCGGTAGGTGGCTGGCGAGCACCTCGGGGGTGGCGTGGGCGAGGACGTCACTCGGCGCGAAGATCTGGTGCTCCAGCCCCGACTCCATCATCTGTGCGAACCACGCGGTCCGTTGCTCTTGGCTCATGCGCCCGACGGTACACCCACGATGCAGCAGGCACCACGGCAAGTCATCGAGATCGCTACAAACCGCTGCTAGAAGCTTGCTTCTATGACGGCTGTCTTGCACGGTCTGAGAGGGATGTCGGACCAACGCGCAAAGCTCTCGTCTGGCACCCTCCTCTACCGGGTAGTGAACGGCTCCGTGGAGGTGCTCCTGGTCCATCCGGCGGGGAACTACAACCGGCGTGCGCCGTGGGGTATCCCGAAGGGCGCCCCCGACCCGAACGAGGAGCTCGAGGCCACCGCGCGCCGAGAGACCCTCGAGGAGACGGGCGTCGATGTGGGCGGCCCGCTCGTGGATCTCGGTCATGTGGATTACACACGTTCGAAGAAGCGTGTGCATGCCTTTGCCGGTCCGGCCCCGGACGGCGTCACGCCGCGCTGCGCGTCGTGGGAAGTCGACAAGGTCGAGTTCATCGAGATCACGCGGGCGCGCCGGATCATTCACCCGGATCAGGCCGCCTTACTGGATCGCTTGCAGCGCCATCTCGACCCCGCGAATCGTGCGCCGGCGGCGGAAAAGACCTCTGCATAACCAGCGATCGTGCGGTACTGACGCAGTCTGCGACGTTCCCCTGTCGCATTGTCGCTGCGCCGACGGCTGTCGCCAAAACTGACAGTTTTGCCTCGTAGACTGTTTCGGCTGGACAAAAATGCGTTCGCGGATCACAGTGCATCGCCGCTGTTTTCCGGACGTGGGAGACGGCGGTCGGTTCAAGCACCTGGAAATGCTTGAAGCGAGCGGGGCCTACCCGATCGCCGCGTTGGCGCCACTGCTTTCGGTGCGCAACGTGCACGGCTAACGGCCATGCCGCCTCGTTCGTACTCCTGTGGAGGGAATCGCGAGCGGGATGCAACGGTTCGTCTTCCCACGTCGTCTCATCACGAGGATCAGGAGCAATAACGCCATGTCCACCGCCCATTCAACTCGTCGCCGGCAGCGCCCCACGCGTCGGACGACCACGGGTACGGCACACGCGCGTCCGCATTCTGCGGTGGGCACGCGACAGAACCGCGCATCGTCATCAGGCGCTGTGTCGCCCTCGCCCGCTCCCGAAGCAGACGCGCAGGTCGTCGAGACGGCAGCGCCGGTGAAGGCGGTCCGCCCGGTGCGTGCACCGGATAGCGACGATCACCTCGCCGCGTACTTTCGTCAGCTCGCCGAGCACGATCTGCTCTCGCCGGAAGACGAGCGCGAGCTCTCGCAGGGCATCGAGGACACCGAGATCCTGACGTGGGAGCGCGCACTCGCGCGTCCCGACACCGTCAACGCATTGCTCGCTCTCGTCGAGCCGAACCTCGAGCAGCCGGTGAAGTTTCCCAAGCTGCAGAAGGCGGTCGAGGATTGCCAGAAGGCGAAGCGGAAGGATCCGAAGCTCCAGAAGAAGCTTCAGGCGGCAGCCAACGAAGCGGCAGTGCAGCTGCGCGCTCTTGACCTGGATCGCGTGCACATCGATGCGGTTCTGCGCGAGCTCTATCGAGCGCGCGAGGCCGCCGCGGCGGGCACCGAGACGTGGTGGACGGAAGGCAACTCGAAGGACGCCGGCCAGTACCTCGACGAGGTCCGGCAGGCGCACCGCGATGCGGCCAACCTGCGCGACGAGTTCGTGCGCGCGAACCTCCGTCTCGTGGTCACGATGGCGCGCCGCTACGATCGTGGCGGCATGCCTCTCGCGGATCTGATCCAGGAGGGCAACCTCGGCCTGATGCACGCGGTATCGCGCTTCGACTATCGCCGTGGTCTCCGGTTCTCCACCTACGCGTGCTGGTGGATCCGCCACGCGATCGGTCGCGCGCTCGCCGACAAGGCGCGCGCGGTGCGCATCCCGGTGCACATGCTCGAGGCGCAGCAGCAGCTCGAAAAAGTCCGTCAGGCGCTGGTGGGCGAGCTCGGGCGTCCGCCCACGCCGCAGGAGCTGGCGAAGGCTGCGCGGGTTCCGCTCGCGAAGCTCAACCAGATGCATCGCTACATCATGGGTCAGCCGATGTCCCTCGATCGGCCGGTCCACGATGACGATGATCGCAGCTTTGGCGACACGATCGCGGATCCGGACAGCGAGGAGCACTCGCCCGCGGATGACCTCACGACCCAGACGCTGACCTCGCAGGTCAAGCGGCTCCTGCACTACCTCTCGCCCATCGAGGCCGACGTGCTCACCAAGCGCTTCGGGCTCGGTGACGACGAGGAGCGCACGTTCCGCGAGATCGGCGACCAGTACCATCTGTCGCGCGAGCGCATCCGCCAGATCCAGAACTCGGCGCTCGACAAACTGAAGCGCGCGCTCGAGCGCGAGCACCGCGGCCACGTCGAGATGTAAAGAACTGCGACCTCGAATTCGTTCGCAACGCGACGCACAGCGGGTGGTAGGGTCGCCGGCATGAACCGGCGGCTCCTCCTTTCGCTTTGTCTCGCGTCGTCGTCCGTTTCTGCTCAGCCCACCCGGCAGCCGTTCGCCAAGCCGGCGACGGGCTACGCGGGCCTCGGCGCGGAGAGTGTGAGCCCCGCCGAGGTGGCGAAGTTCGCGCCGCCGCCGCTCGACCCGAAGGTGTCGCGCCGGATCCAGGCGATGCTCGACGTGCGCGGTGCCTCGACCGGCCACGTCACCAACAAGGGTAACCGCTTGTTCTTCACGTCGGCGATCACGGGCTCCGCGCAGGTGTGGCGCCAGGACGGCCCGATGGCCTTCGCGCGTCAGCTCACCGGCGGCGAGGATCGCACCGGGGTTGCCGCCATGTCGCCCGACGAGAAGTACCTCGTCGTCTCGCGCGATATCTCCGGCGAGGAGAACCCGGGCCTCTACGTGATGAATCCCGACGGTGGACCACTGCAGGTCATCCAACACACGCCCAAGGTTCAGACCGCGCTCGAGTTCATCGCCGACGACAGCAAGACGCTGGTGTTCCGTGCCAACGATATCGACGCGGCGTCGTACGCGCTCTATCGCTATGACGTCGCGACGAAGAAGAAGGAGCTGGTGTTCGATCAGCCCGGCCTGTGGGACGTCGCGGATCACAAGGGCACCGGCAAGAACGAGACCTGGCTGCTCGCCAAGCGCCTCGGCAACACGCAGGTCGAGATCTATCTCTTCGAGGTCGCGAGCAGGAAGCTGACGCCGCTGCTCGGCCAGAACGAGAACGAGGACTACGCGGCGCGGTTCGGTGCGAAGCCCGGACAGCTCCTGGTCCTTACCAACAAGCTCGGCGAGTACCACCGCCTGTACAGCCTCGACACCGCCACGAGCGGCGCGAAGCTCGTCCCGATCACGCCCGAGCTCAAGCACGAAGTCGCGCAGTTCTCGATCGACCAGCCACGTGCGCGGATCTATTACGAGGTCAACGAGGACGGCTATCGCCGCCTTTACGCGCTCGATGCAAAGACGTTCAAGCCGCTGACGCTGCCGAAGCTGAAGGCAGACAACGTCAGCTACGCCGGCGCGTCGCGCAACGGGCGCTATATCCAGCTCACCGTCGACGGCTCGCGGCTACCACCGACCAGCGTCACGTACGACTGGCAGACCCGCAAGGCGGTCACCTGGCAGCTGCCGATGACGCCGGAGATCGACACGACGACGTTCGCCAACGCGCAGCTCGAGTACTACCCGGCGCGCGACGGGACCAAGATCCCGATGTTCGTGCGGCGTCCCGCGAGCTGCAGCGGGCCCTGCCCCGTCGTCGTCGATTTTCACGGTGGGCCCGAGGGCCAGTCGACCGCCGGCTTCGCGCCGCAGGCCCAGCTCTACGTCGACGCCGGCTTCACCTACGTGCAGCCCAACGTGCGTGGCTCGGTGGGCTACGGCAAGGCCTGGCTGCACGCCGATAACGGTCCCAAACGGCTCGCGGTCATCACCGACATCGAAGACGTGGCGAAGTACATCCGCGTCGCCTGGGCTCGCGACGGCAAGGCGCCGAAGATCGGCGTCATTGGCGGCAGCTATGGCGGCTACTCGACGCTGATGGCGATGACCTACTTCGCCGGTGCGTACGACGCGGGCGTGCAGACGGTCGGCATCTCGAACCTCTCCACGTTCCTCATCAACACGGCGCCGTATCGGCGAATCCTTCGCATCTCCGAGTACGGCGACCCGGTGAAGGACAAGGACGCCCTGGTCCAGCTGTCCCCGATCACCCACGTGAACAAGATCAAGGCGCCCCTACTGTCGATCCAGGGGGTGAATGACCCACGCGTCCCCGTCGGGGAAGCCATCCAAATCTACCGGGAGCTGGAGAGACGGAAGATTCCTGGCGGCCTGATCCTGTTCGCGGACGAAGGTCACGGAACCAGTAAGAGATCCAACCGAGTACTGGCCGTTGGACATACCATCGCCTTCCTAGAAAAGTACCTGATGAACAAGTGATCTGGCTCTGGGTGCCCTTTACCTCGCGGTGCCCCAGGCCCCATTATCGAGGCCAATGATGCCTGCTCCGGCGAACAACGCGTACGTCGAGCTGAACTTCAGACCGAACGTTCAGCTCGTGTCCGTCGTACGCCGCTTCGTCTCCGAGTTCTATCAGCGCACGCTTAGCGATCCGGACGGCACGTCGCGCGTCGCACTCGCGACCCACGAGCTTCTCGAGAACGCCGTGAAGTATTCCAAGGACGGCGAAACCACGATCCGCATCGAGGTCACCTCCGGCGGCGAGCCCCGGGAGATCTCGATCCTCCTGCGCAACCGCGCCGAGGAAGCGCACGTCGCGAAGATCCGCGAGATCGTCGAGGGTGTCGCATCGGCGCCCGACGCACTCGCCTATTACCAGAAGCTGATCGTCAGCAAGGCTCGCGTCAAGGAGGGCTCCGGCCTCGGCCTCGCGCGAATCTGTGCAGAGGGCGAAATGAAGGTCGCACTTCGAGTTCACGATGGAGATGTGGTGGAGCTCGAAGCCACCACGCACGTTGGAGGTAGTAAGTGAGCGAGCTCCTTTCGATCAAAGGCGAAGACTTCACTGGCGTTGCGATCCAGGAGGGCGCGACAATCGTCGCTAGCCTCAAGGGCAACGCCGACTACGCAGCGATCGACGCGGTCGAGAAGCTGCTGGACAAGACCCACACCGAGGCTGCGCGAAGCAGCGCGACCGAGGTGGTGATCGATATGCGGCAGCTCGAGTTCATGAACTCGTCCTGCTTCAAGTGTTTCGTATCCTGGATCACGGAGATCCAGGAGCTCCCCGAGGCACAACAGTACCGGGTCAAGTTCCAGTCCAACTCGCAGCTCCACTGGCAGAAGCGCAGCCTTCACTCGCTTCGCTGCTTTGCGGTCGAGCTCATCACCGTCGCCGAGGAATGAGCACCGAACTCCCTCAACGTAAGCTACTGTTAATCGACGATAGCGAGATCATTCTCGCGGCCGAGCAAGCGGTGCTCATGGCGTCGGGGTTCGAGGTGCGGGCGGTGAGCTCTCTGCGGTCGTTCATGAATGCGCTGGTCGATTGGCAGCCGCATTTGATCGTCACGGACCTCAACATGCCCGAGATGCATGGCGATCAGCTGTGCCGGTGGCTGCGCCAGCAGGTGCAAACGTCCCGGATTCCGATCGTCATCTGTTCGAGCGAACCACTCGCGAAGCTCGAAGAAGTTGCCCGGGAGGTCGGTGCCGATGGATACGTATCGAAGGACGACGGGCTGTATGCACTTCCGCAGCGGCTCCACGAACTCTGCGACGAGATCCTCTGGTGATGAAGCGCATCCTCCTCATCGATGACAGTCCGATCATTCAGGCGGCGGCGACGCACGCCCTAATCGAGGCGGGGTACGAGGTCTCGACCCGGAGCAGCTTCGAAGAGCTGATGTCGCAGCCGATCGAGGGGTTCGACCTCATCCTGATGGACGTCCAGATGCCGGAGCTGTACGGCGATGACGTCGCAATGGTTCTGCGCCACGAGCGCGGTGTGACCACGCCGATTTATCTGTTCTCCACGCTCGATGCAGCGGAGCTCGAGGAGCGGTCGCAGTCGGCGCAGGTCGACGGCTACATCTCCAAGGGACTCGGGATGCCGCACGTGATCGAGTGCGTCCGGGCCATCTTCGGCACGGACTGAGCTACAGGCGCTCGACGCGAATCAGCAGCGCTTCTAGGGAGTCGAGGACGACGATCTCACCGACCGACTGAGGCGGCGTGGCCACGAGCCGGCGGCCCTGTCCCACCGTTGCCGCGCGTTCGCACGGGAAGGCGATGCGCTCGTCGCCCCGCTGGAAGGCCAACAGATCGCCCGTCCCCAGGCCGAGGCCCAGCTCGGCCGCGAGGTCGATGACGCGGTCGCCCGGCCGATAGGCGCTCGGGACCCAGCGCGCTTCGACGAGAACCGGGAACCCACAGCCCGATGGACGGATGACATGGCCGTGGACCGTGAGCTGTGGCACCGGGATGGAGACCTTCCAGATCGTGCCCGCGCCCTCGCGCGATGTCGCGCTGAGCGTGCCGCCCAGCTCGTGGACGGCGGCGCGGACCGCATCGAGTCCTACGCCGCGCCCCGAGATGTCGGTCGCCTCGGCGCGCGTGGAGAATCCAGGCTGGCAGAGCAGCTCGATCAGGCGCTCGTGGTCGAGCGAGTCGACGGTCGCGCGTGAGATGCCTAGCTCGACGCCACGGGCGCGCACTCGCTCCCACTGGATGCCGCGACCGTCGTCCTCGAGCTCGACGATCAGATGGTCACCGCGGATGCCGCCGCGGAGCGAGATCTTGCCGCTCGCGGGCTTGCTGACAGCGAGCCGCTCCGCGGGCATTTCGATGCCGTGGTCGACCGCGTTACGCGCCAGGTGCAGCGCCGCGACGTCGATCGCCGCGAGCACCTCGGCAGTGACCTCGACGGAGGGCAGCGCGAAGCTGACCTCGACCTGCTTGCCGAGCTCGCGGGCGAGCGCGGTCGCGTTGGACTTGAGCTTCACCAGCTGCGCGGGGCCAACGATCGCGCGCTGCATACCGATCATCTCGCGGAGGGCGAACCACGAGCCGCGCAGGCGGTCACGGCGCGCACCGAGGGCCGAGCCGTACTCGATGAACATATCGAGGGCGATCGGTGCGAGTTTCTCGCGGAGCGCTGTCGGGACGCGCGGCGCGCCGCTGATCCGGTTGACCGGCAGGATGGTTCCGGAGCGCGTGCGCGCGACCTCGGGACGACTCTCCGACAGTGTCTGATCGATCTGGCGAATGAAGCCCGGGAGGTCGATGCCGCCGAGGTGCGAGCCGACCTTCTTGCGCGCGAGCATGGTCATGAAGCGCAGGGCCATGTTGACCGTGAGGTCGAAGTCATCGTCGACGGCGTAGCCGCGTGCGCGCGCCACCTCGAGCAGATCCTCGAGCTTGTGGCACACGAGGTGGATGTCGGTGAAGCCGAGCATCCGCGACTCACCCTTGAGCGTGTGGACCTCGCGGTGCAGCTGACTGGACGCGTCGTCGTCGACCGCGACGAGCACCTGCGCCCATGCGGCCTCGATGCGCCCCACCCTCTCCTGGGCGACCGCGCGGAACTGCTCGACGAGGTGTTCGGGGAGCTCCACGGCTAGTCCTCGCGCTCCACCAGCTGTGAGGCGACGCTCGCCAGCGTGTGCAGGCTACGTTCTTGCCACAGCAGCTTCGAGTTCGCACGGAACCGCAGCACGTATCGTGCTTCGACAGGAAGCTCCCCGACGAGCAGCAGCCAGCCGACGAGCACGCTGAGGGATGCGGCGTTCATGAATTCGAGCTGCGTGATGTCGACGAGCACCGCCCGTGCCCGTTGCTCGACCACGCAACGGTGCAGGTGATGGACGAGGTTGGCGAGGGCATCGGATGTCGAGCTATCAGCGTTACCCCGCAACGTCAGCGCGACGGGGTCGGCAAGACTGACCTCGGCCGCGAACCCACGTTCGTGGATTGGAGGCACTCCACCCCCCGTGTCACCCATGTAGCGAGTATCGCCCGAATTCCGGGCCGCGACATCAGCGAACGCCTTAGTCCGGGCGAGCGAAGCCCGATGGCGACGCCGCGGAGGCGTGGAGAGGGACGTCCCCCCCTAGCGGTACTCCTAGCGCGCGCGTGCGAACAAGAACCGCGCGAGCGCTTGTGCCTTGGGCACGAAGGTGTCGAGCTCGACGTACTCGTTTGTGGTGTGGAACCCTGCCCCACGCGGTCCGAGACCATCGATGGCGGGCACGCCCAGCGGCGCGACCGTGTTGGCATCCGATCCGCCCCCGAGAAGGGGCGCCTCACCATCGCCCAGCCCTGCCGCACGTGCGCACGCAGCGTACTCGTCGCGTAGCGCCGCCGAGGCCGGCGTGCGCTCGAGCGGCAAGCGCTTCGCGCCGTCCGAGGTCTCGATCGTGACGCCCGAGACGCCCGCGGCCGCCGTCGCTGCAGCGGCGTGCAAGGCGGTGACGAGGGCCTCGGCGTCGGCCACGGTCTCGTAGCGGAGATCGACGGCGCACTCCGCGCGTTCCGGTACCGTGTTCTTCGACGTGCCCCCGGTGAACGTGCCGACGTTGATCGTCACGCCCTTCTCGTAGTTCGTCAGCTGCTGCGCAGCGTCGACGAATCGGGCGAGCGCCCAGATCGCGTTGGCGCCCTCCTTGTGGTTATTGCCGGCGTGCGCCGCCTTGCCATGGGCAGTGACCGTCATCGCGCCCGTACCCTTGCGGCGCGTGATGATGAGGTCGTTCGCGCGCCCCGACTCGAACACCAGGGCGCACGCGGCGCCGCGCGCGAGCTCGCGCAGGTGCGCGGCCGAGCTGGGCGACCCGACCTCTTCGTCGGACACGGAGACCACGACGATCGGCAGGTCGGCGAGCGCGCCCGCAGCCTCGAACGCGGCGAGCGCACCCTGGATCACGGCAAGTCCACCCTTCATGTCGAGGCAGCCGGGACCGATCGCGCGCGTGCCCTCCTCGCGCCAGCCCTCGAAGTGGCCGGGGGGGAACACCGTGTCGTGGTGGCCGATGAGCAGGATGGGCGGCTTGAGCGTCGACGCCGACGTGCGCCACACGAGGTGCTGCCCGAACGTCCCGCCTGACAGCGAGGTGCAGCTCAGCGACGGTAGTGCGAACGCTTCGCGCAGCATCGCCCCGACGCGATCCACGCCCTCGACGTTCGAGGTGTAGCTGTTGACCTCGACCCAACGCCGTGTGTTCGCGTGCATCTCGGCCTCGTGCGAACGGACCGTTGCGAGGATGTCGTCGAGTGACGCCGGCTGTTTTCCCATTGGCTGTGCCATGGCATACCAGGGCCCACGATGGCAAAGCGATTCAAGGCGGCAATCATCGGCGGTAGTGGCTACGGCGGCGCGGAGATGGCGCGCCGGCTGCTCATCCATCCGGATGTGGAGCTCGTGCGCGTGGCGTCGATCGACCACGTAGGCGAGCCGCTCGGCGCCGTTCATCCCAACCTCGATGGCGCGACCGACCTCGTGTTCGAGGACCTGTCCCCGACCGACGCGGCCAAGGGCTGCGACGTCGCACTGCTCGCCCTGCCCCACAAGGTCACGGCGGCAAAGGTGCCCGAGCTGGTCGCGGCGGGCGTGAAGATCGTCGACATGTCGGGCGACTTCCGGCTGCGCGACGCCGCCACCTACGAGAAGTTTTACGGCGCCAAGCATCCGCACCCCGAGCTCCTCGGCACGTTCGTCTACGGACTGCCCGAGCTCAACCGCGCGGCCATCGCCAAGGCCACGTACGTCGCCTCGCCGGGCTGTTTCGCCACCACGATCGAGCTCGCGCTCATGCCGCTCGCGCGCGTGGGCCTGCTCGACAACACGACCGTTCACGTCCAGGGCATCACCGGCTCGTCGGGCTCGGGCATCGCGCCGCAGGCGGGCACACACCACCCGAGCCGCGCGGGGAACCTCAAGACCTACAAGCCGCTCGAGCACCAGCACGTGCCCGAGATCGTGCAGACCCTCGGCGATGGCGGCGCCAAGGGCGTCGAGCTGCGCTTCGTGCCCGTTTCGGCGCCGCTCACGCGCGGCATCTTCGCCACCTGCTTCGTCGAGCTGCCCGAATCGCTGGACAAGGTGCGCCTCGCGTCACTGTTCGACGAGACCTACGCGCGCGAGCCGTTCACGCGCCGCCCGAAGGCGCGCCTCCCCGAGGTCGTTGCCGTCGCTGGCTCGAACTACGCCGAGGTCGGCTTTGCGGTCGGCCCGGCGGCCAACGGCAAGCGCACCGTCACGCTGTTCTCCGCGATCGACAACCTCATCAAGGGCGGCGCGGGTCAGGCCATCCAGAATATGAACATCCTCCTCGGGTGCGACGAGCGCGCGAGCCTTGAGGACGTGGGGAACTGGCCGTGAAAGACACGCTCGTCATCAAGCTCGGCGGCGAGGTCATCGGCTCGGGCGAAGCCGCGCTGCTCGCGAAGGATCTCGCGGTCCTCGTCACCAGCGGCACGCGCGTCGCCATCGTCCACGGCGGCGGTCCGCAGGCCACTGCCCTCCAGAAACAGCTCGGCCTCGAGACCAAGCAGGTCGCGGGCCGCCGCGTCACCGACGCCGCCACGCTCGACGTCATGAAGATGGTGCTCGCGGGCAAGCTCAACGTCGACCTGTGCGCGATCCTGTGCGCCGCCGGCCTCCCCGCCGTCGGCCTCCACGGCGCCTCCGCGCAGACCGTCCGCGCCGTACGCCGCCCGCCCAAGGTCTACCCGAACGCCGGCCCCGATCCCGTCGACATGGGCTTCGTCGGCGACGTCACCGGCTTCAACCTGCCGCTCCTCGAGACCCTGTGGGCCGGCGGCTACCTCCCGGTCATCGCGTGCCTCGGCGCTGATGGCGACGGGGGCGTCTACAACATCAATGCGGACATGGTCGGCAACCAGCTCGCGGCCGCCCTCACGGACCCGCGCCTCCGGCTCGTCACCTCCCCGCGGGGCGTCCCCCGCGACTTAAACGAGCCTACGTCGCGCCTCGCGCGCCTCACGTTCGCCGCGGCGCACGCCGCCATCAA
>JANRKM010000245.1:0-46990 GCA_033763475.1 Kofleriaceae bacterium | reverse complement strand
GCGCGGGGCGGGGAGATCGTCGAGATCGAGGCCTGGCTTGGCGGCGGGTTTGGCAGCGGTGCGCGGGGCGGGGAGATCGTCGAGATCGAGGCCTGGCTTGGCGGCGGCTGTCGCAGGCTTGGGCGCGGGCAGATCGAGCGGGGCGACGTCGAAGTCGGTGAGCGCGCGCGCACCACCTGGGCGCGGTGGCGTCGACGCAGACACACCCGCAGGCGGCGTCACCGAGCGCGCCTTCGGTGCGGGAAGATCGGCGCCCTGCGGCTCGAGTCCCTTGGGCAGCGGGGTCGCGCGCGACTTGGGCGCGGGCAGATCGAGCGCGGAGGTGCGGGCCTTGGGCGCGGGAAGATCGGAGATGCCGTCGTCGGTCTTCGCGGCGGCGGGTGCGATCAGGTCATCGAGATCGATGCTGCCGCCGCCAGACTTGGGACGCGGCGCCGGCAGATCCTCGTCGAGCGCAGCGGCGAGTCCCGACTTGGGCGCGGGCTTGGAGGCTTCACCGCCGAGCGGGCCCGAGCGCTTCGGCGCGGGCAGATCCGCGAGCTCGAGCGACGCCGTCGAAGCAGCCGGCTTGGGCGCGGGCGCTGGGACCTTGGGCACAGCAGGCACCGCGGGCGGCGCTTTTGGAATTGGCGGCACGCCACCGAGCTTCGGCAGAGGAGGTGGCGTCGCTGGACTAGACGGTGGCGACGGCAGCTGGGTCGTCTTCGCCGCCGAGAGTGCGACGCGCGACTTGCAGCTGGTGCACGTCACGAACTTCGCCCCGGGGGGCACGTCGCCTTCGGCGATGCGGTTAAGCGTCCCGCACGCCACGCAATTCGCCTCGATCATTCGCCCGATATCATAACCCGCTCTCTCGACGATTACCCAATGCCGGCCAGTGCGCCGGGGTAACGGTGATGCGCGGATCCTTCGCAGCGGTGACCTGCGTTCCCACACGCGACCAACGCGCAAAGCGTCGAGTCGCACGCATGGTTGCGGGAGCACAGGCGTCGATGTACGGTCCTGCAACTCCTCGTTATGCTTGATCCTGCACGCATGGAAGACGTCCTCCGCCGTGGCGGTGACGTGGCATCGGTGATCTCCGCGTGGCGCGCGCTCGACGAGCGTCGGCGCAAGCTGCAAGCGGACCTCGACGGCAAGCGCGGCGCCCGCAATGCGGCCAACGAGAAGATGTCCAAGCTCGACAAGAAGTCGCCCGAGTTTGCTGCTGCGCGCGACGAGCTGAAGGCGCTGTCGGCGGAGATCAAGGAAGGGGAGCAAGAGCTCGCGACGCTCGAGAGCACGAGCCAGCAGCGCCTGCTGCACATCCCCAACGCCCCGCACGCGAGTGTCCCTACGGGCTCCAGCGAGGCCGACAACCAGCTTCTCCACGCCTGGGGCGAGAAGCCGACGTTCACGTTCCAGCCCAAGCCGCACTGGGAAGTCGGCGAGGGCCTCGGCATCCTCGACTTCGAGGCGGGCGTGCGGGTCGCGGGCTCGCGGTTCACGGTGCTGCGCGGCGCGGCCTCGAGGTTCACGCGCGCGCTCATCAACTACATGCTCGACCTGCACGCGCAGGCGGGCTACGAGGAAGTGTGGCCGCCGGCGATCGTGCGGCGCGCGTCGCTGCGGGGCACGGGGCAGCTCCCGAAATTCGAGGCCGATCTGTTCAAGCTCGACATGGCGGTCGGGCCCGATCACGTAGCCGACAATGATCTGTTCCTGTCTCCGACGGCAGAAGTGCAGGTCACCAACCTCCACAACGACCAGATCTTCGAGCCGGATACGCTGCCGCGGCACTACTGCGCGTACGCCCCGTGCTTCCGCGCCGAGGCGGGCGCCAGCGGCAAGGACACCCGCGGCCTCATCCGCCAGCACCAGTTCGACAAGGTCGAGCTCGTGAAGTTCACGACGCCGGAGACCAGCTACGACGAGCTCGAGAAGCTGCGCACGGACGCCGAGCGCGTGCTTCAGGGCCTCGGTCTTCACTATCGCGTGGTCACCCTGTGCACCGGCGACATGGGCTTTGGGTCCGCGAAGACCTACGACATCGAGGTCTGGCTACCCGGCCAGGACGCGTATCGCGAGATCTCCTCGTGCTCGAACTACGAGGACTTCCAGGCGCGTCGCGCGAAGATCCGGTACCGGCCAGCTGCGGGCGACAAGCCGCGCCCGGTCCACACGCTCAATGGCTCGGGCATCGCGATCGGTCGCACGCTGGTAGCGATCCTCGAGAACTATCAGCAAGCGGACGGCTCCGTCATCGTGCCTCCCGCGCTGCGTCCATATATGGGGGGCGTCGAGCGCATCTCCCGGTCCTAGCGGGTCAGGATTTGGACCTCGTTGCAACGAAGTCTCCGGATCGGCTTTACAAGAGGACCGTGATCCCTATACTGCCCCTCGCCTCTGGGCTACCGGAGGAGTGGCCGAGCGGTCGAAGGCAGCGGTCTTGAAAACCGCCGAGCGCAAGCTCCGGGGGTTCGAATCCCTCCTCCTCCGCTGGTTTGATAATCGAATAGTCTCACGCAAGTGGTCATGGGCGGGGCGTCGTCGTAATTACAGCGCGACGACGTCCCAGCCCGACAACGTTTGCTCCTGCATTGCTCAGGAGAGGTGGCCGAGTGGCTGAAGGCACCGGTTTGCTAAACCGGCATACTGGGTTTACTGGTATCGAGGGTTCGAATCCCTTCCTCTCCGCCGCTCGGTTGCTACAAGGTAGAGGTTCGTTTTGAGGATCCGTAGCTCAATGGATAGAGCACCGGTCTACGGAACCGGGGGTTAGAGGTTCGACCCCTCTCGGATCCGCTCTTTTCGATATGGAGAATGAAGAAGGCTGGATGGCGGTCGCGCTGGAAGAAGCGCGAGCCGCAGGCGCCGCGGGGGATGTGCCCGTGGGCTGTGTCATCGTCGATGCGAACGGCACTCTTGTGGGCCGCGGTCGCAACCGTCGCGAGGCGGACTGCGATCCCACGGCACACGCCGAGATCGTCGCGTTGCGGGAAGCCGCACGTGTGCTCGGTACGTGGCGTGTCGAAGCGACGCTCTACGTGACGCAAGAGCCATGTCCGATGTGTGCGGGTGCGATCGTCAATGCGCGCGTTGCGCGGCTGGTGTACGGCTGCGCAAATCCCAAGGCGGGCGCGATCGCGACGCTGTTTCAGATCGCGACCGACGCGCGACTCAATCACCGAGTCGCGGTAGTCGGGGGCGTTCTCGAGGCAGATTGCGCGAAGGAGCTGTCGGCGTTCTTCGCTGCGCTCCGACGAGGACCCAGCTATCGATGATTCTTCGTCCCAGACGTTTCTGGAGGGGTGTCCGAGTGGCCGATGGTGTCTGATTCGAAATCAGATGTACGCAAGTACCGGGGGTTCAAATCCCTCCCCCTCCGCAATTTAAGAGACTGGCCGTTAACGCGGCGCGCGTTCTGACCGCAACCTCCGTTTGGAGGGATGACCGAGTGGCCGAAGGTGCACGATTGGAAATCGTGTGTACTGAAAGGTACCGAGGGTTCGAATCCCTCTCCCTCCGCCAACGGCGCGACCAACTTGCGTGTGATTTATGGTCCCGGGTGACGCGAAAGCTGTGAACCCCGCCAGGCCCGGAAGGGAGCAACGGTAGCGGAAATAGTGGGTGCCTGGGGCCACCTTTTAGACGAGCGACGATCGATCAGATCGTCGCTCGTCGCTTTTCGGGCCGTCGTCAGGAGCGCGAGAAACGCTGCACCGAGCAGCTGCAACGCCGTCGCGAGTAGCAGTGCTGCATGCGGGACTGCGAAGCTCGTGCAGTACTGGTCGAAGTGACCGTGACAGACTTCTAGCGGTCCGAGCAGGGATGCGATCGGCGACCGATACGCGATCACGACGAGCAGCAGCATCGTCGCGCTGGCTGTGAGCGCGAGCATCGAGCCACGGCTCGGGCGCCACGTCGCGAGGACGGCAACCATCATCGTGACCGCGGCGAGCCACACGGCGATCGGTGCGCTCGCCCTCGTGGGTGCCTGGGTTCCCCACTCGGTCGCCGCGACGAGCATCGGCGCACGCGCCGCGATCGCGAGGATCAGCGCCGCGAGCCCGAGCGCCACGAGTGACGAAATCCTGGCGATCGTGACCGACTTCTGCCGGCGGTGGCGGTGACGAACGAGCAACTGGATGCCGACCGAGGGGATATTCGCGGCTTCGCGCACCATGTGTTGCGGTAGCAGCAAGTGGCGGGCCTGGTCGGGCGGCGGAGGCTGGCGATCGGGACCGGCGTTCGCGTTCGCATTCAGGGAACATCGACGACGCGTTGGGCCCACTCTGGGCAGTCGGCGTCTCTGCCAGGCTCCGCGGAGGCGACGACGCGTAGCGCTTCGTCCGCGCCGTCGACGGAGATGCAGGCTGCGTATGCAGGAGCGTCTGCTTCCGTGATCGGGCGCGAATTCGCGGTATATCGATCAAGGATGATTCGAGCGCTCGCATTGGGGGCTATGCTCGCCGCGGCCGGCTGCAAGTCGAATGCGGGCAGCGCGGATCCCGAGCTCACGGTGACGACCGAGGCTCCCAAGGGATCGGCCGGTGGGTTCAGTGCGAGCCTCAGTGCGGATCTCGCGATCGGGTCCGCGGGTTTGGGTTCGGCGACGGCATCGGGTTCGGCGACGGCATCGGGTTCGGCGACGGGTTCGGGGTCGGCGTCGGGGACGGGTTCGGCATCGGCCGCGGGGCCGGCATCGGGGTCGGCGACGGGGACGGGGCCGGCATCGGGTTCGGCGACGGGTTCGGGGTCGGCGTCAGGTTTGGGTTCGGCGGCTGCGCCGGCGCCGGGCTCGGCATCGGCGACGGGATCGGCCCCGGCGACCGGTACGGCGCCGGTGGGGGCGGGTTCAGGGGTGGCAACGGGCACGGGCGCGGCGACGGGGGCAGGCTTGGACCGCACAGCGGGATCGCAGACGGGCACGGCCAAGACCGCGTCGACGACGGCGGGCACCGCCGGCGTTCCGGCACCGGTGCCCGCCGAGCTCGCCGCCATCAAGCTCTCGCTCCTGCCGAACTGGGATCGCGACGTCGGCGAAGCGGGCACGATCTCGCTGTTCGTCAAGGTGCAGCGCACCGGCCAGAGCGAGCTGTTCAAGTTCTATTACGGCTACGAAGATCCGAAGGCGCCGGCCGATCGCGATGCCTACAAGAAGTTCCTGACGGATTCGAAGATCCTCAAGGTGCTCACCGATCGGCAGCGTGGGACGGCGTGGCTGCTCGAAGGTACCGATTCGTCCGGCGGCAGCAGCTTTCGGATCGTGGTGCTGTACGGCGGCAAGCGGCTTGTCTGCTACGGCTCGCAATACAAGGACAGCGCGCTGGGCGACTTCCGCGACGAAGTGATCCTCCAGGCGCGAAAGATCTGCGAGAGCATCTCGCTCTAGAGACGCTCGGGCACCCGCACGAGGGGTGCCGCGGGTATAGTGCCCGTCGGCTGGACCATGTCGTACCTCGTTCTCGCGCGTAAGTACCGACCCACGACCTTCTCGCAGGTCGTGGGCCAGGAGCACGTCACGCGGACGCTGGCGAATGCGTTTGCCAGTGGGCGCATCCATCACGCGTTCCTGATGACGGGCCCGCGCGGGTGCGGCAAGACGACGGTCGCGCGCATCATCGGCAAGGCGCTCAACTGCGAGACGATGCTCGGAAAGGGCGGCGCAGCGGGGGGCGCGACCGAGCCGTGCGGCGTGTGCAGTGCGTGCGAGAGCATCGGGAACGGCAGCGCCGTCGACTACCAGGAGATGGACGGCGCCTCGAACCGCGGCATCGACGCGATTCGCGAGCTGACCGAGGCGGTCCGGTACCAGCCCGCGGTGCTGAGCAAGAAGGTTTACGTCATCGACGAAGTCCACATGCTCACGACCGAGGCCTTCAACGCGTTGTTGAAGACGCTCGAGGAGCCGCCGCCGCACGTGACGTTCGTGCTCGCGACCACCGAGCCGCACAAGCTGCCGAACACGATCCTGTCGCGCTGCCAGCGGTACGACTTCAAGCTCGTGCCCGCACCGCGGCTCGCGCAACACCTGACGTCGATCTTCAAGCAGGAGAGCCTGAAGATCGATGCGGGCGCGGTGAGCCTGCTGGTGCGCGAGTCCGGCGGGAGCGTCCGCGATGCGCTCTCGCTGTGCGATCAGATCATCTCGTACGTCGGCGATAGCGCGATCACCGAGGCGCACGTGGCCGAGGTGTTGGGCGTCGCGGATCGCACGCTGACCCGGACGCTCGTGCGCGCGTTGGCGACCGGCGATGCCGGTGCGGCGCTCGCGGCGGTGGAGTCCGCGATCGAGCGCGGCGTCGACGAGGTCCAGCTCGCACGCGCGATCGTGCGGTACCTGCGCGATCTGTCGGTGCTCCAGGTCGCGCCGAACAAGCCCGAGCTGGTCGATGCGTCCGACGAGGAACGCACGGAGCTCGCGGGTGAAGCAAAGGCGATCGAGCGCACGCGCGTGACGCAGATGTTCGAGCGCATGCTGCGCTGCTGCGACGAGCTCGGTAAGACGCTGCAGCCGCGGCTCGTGCTCGACTGCGCGTTGATCGATGTAGCCACCGTCGAGCCGCTCGTGCCACTGGGCGATCTGATCGATCGGCTCGGCGAGCTCGAAGCGCGACTCGCGGGCCATGGTGTGCGGCCATCGGGTGGTGGCGGCGGCGGCGGTGGACGCTCGCAGCGTCCGCCGCAGGGCGAGCAACGTCCGCCGAGTGCACGTGCGTCCTCTGCATCGAGTGCAGCAGCGACGTCGAGCGCGGCTCCGGCGTCAAACAGTGGAGCGAGCACAGCTCCGGCGCTGAACGTGGCGAGTGGGTCGAGTGCGGCGAGTGGGTCACGCGTACCGCCGGCGTCGAGCGCGGCCAGTGGGAGCGCCGCGCCTGCTCCAGCGGCAGCAGCCGCACCCCCGCGCGCATCGGCACCTGCGCCACAGGCGGCGAGGTCCGGCGAGATGGCGCCCGCGGAGGCGGTGCCCACCGCCACGAGCACGGCGAACGGCAGTGGGCCCCACGACGCGAATGGCGCGCCGCGCTCGACGATCCAGGTGCCGCGCGATGCGAACGAAGCGCTGCGCGCGTGGAACATGGTGCTCGAGGAGCTGGAGAACCGGAAGAAGTTCTCGATTAGCGGCCCGTTCAGCCACGCGCGCGTGATGAAGTGGACGGTGGATACCCTCGAGCTCGGCTTCCCCGTCGAGGTCCACGCGATGGGCGAGATGGCCGCTGACACGCAGACGATCGAGGCGCTGCGCCTGATCGTTCGAGACCTCGGGCCCGAGCTCAAGGGCATCAAGGTCTCTGTGCGAATGCTCGATGCGGCGGAGTCGGGGGCGGCCGGAGTGCGGTCCGTGCTCGAGACCACGCGCGATCGTTCACAGGCCGAACGCATCAGGCGCGAGGCCGAGGCCCGCGAACACCCGATCACCAAGCACGTGCTGCAGACCTTTGGCGCTCAGATCAAGGAGATCAAGACCGATGTCTAACCCCAAGATGCCTGATCTCAATGCACTCATGAAGCAGGCGCAGAAGCTCCAGGGCGACGTCGCCCGCATTCAGGAGGAGCTGGCGAAGATGACCTGCGAAGGCGCCTCGGGCGGTGGCCTCGTGACGGCGACCGTGAACGGTCAGTTCGAGGTCGTGCGCGTAAAGATCGACAAGAACGTTGTCGATCCGAACGACGTCGGCATGCTCGAGGACCTCATCACCGCGGCGGTCAACGCGGCGGCGGCGAAGGTTCGCGAGACGTCAAAGGAGAAGATGGCGTCGGTGATGGGCGGAATGGGCGGCCTCCCCGGCATGCCCGGCCTGTTCTAGCGAACGCCCCGATGGCTGCTGACCCGATTCGCCGCCTCGTACAGGAGCTGGCTCGCTTGCCCGGCATCGGCGAGAAGTCGGCCACACGGCTCGCGTTTCACCTGATTCGCGGCAATCCGCAGCAGGTACAAGACCTCGCGCAGGCGTTGCTCGACGTCACGGAGAAGATCCGCCTGTGCTCGGTCTGCATGACGATGACCGAGGAGGATCCATGCTTGATGTGCACGGACTCGCGACGCGAGGCGGACGTCATCTGCGTGGTAGCGTCACCACCGGACCTGATCGCCATCGACCGCGGCGGGCACTTCCGCGGGCGCTATCACGTGTTGCATGGCTTACTCTCTCCGCTCGAAGGGATCGGCCCCGACGATCTGCGGATCGCCGAGCTGATTCGCCGGCTTAACGGGGTTCGCGAGGTCATTATCGCGACCAGCCCCAGCGTCGATGGCGAGGCCACGGCGATGTACATCGCGCGCGCGATCAAGCCGCTCGGCGTACAAGTCTCTCGGATCGCGACCGGACTACCCGTTGGTGGCGAGCTCGAATACTCGGACCAAGCGACCATCGCACGTGCGCTCGCTGGCCGGGCGTCAATGTAGGCCGCTGCGTTTTAGCATCGAGCGAGCCTCGGCCAGCTACGAGGTACACGTCCTGCTATAAGCGGCCGGTAAGGTTGAACGAATCCCGGTGCATTGGTACCGTGACTCGTCGGCGGGGAGCCTTCCATTCAAGGGGACCATGTCTGGGTCCACCATCGGGGCGAACCGGCCAAGGAGCCAAGGCGCGATGATCCAGCAGCTCGTCATGTACGAGGAAGAACTGGCGCAGATCAACAACATCTGCGAAGTCCTTCACAGAGACTCGAATGCGAAAGCCGTACTCGTCATCGACAAGAACGGTCAGGCCATGGCGTCGGCGGGCGACGTCCATGAGCTCGACGTCACGTCGTTGTCGTCGCTCACGGCAGGCAACGTGGCCGCCACGGGCGGCATCGCGTCGCTGCTCGCCGAGAAGGAGTTCGCCGGGCAGTTCCTCGAGGGGGAAAAGACCAGCTACCACGTATCGATCGTGGGTCAGCGCGTCATCCTCGTCGTGCTGTTCGACGGTCGCTCGTCGCTCGGTCTCGTGCGCCTTCGCGTTCGAAAGGCAACCACCGAGCTCGTTGGCGTCCTCGAGACGATGGTCAAGAAGAGCACCGAAGGCTCGGGTCAGCCGAGCGTGTTCTCGGAGATCACCGACGACGACATCGACAACCTCTTCAACGATTGAGGGTTCGCGATGAGCTTCATCAACTACTCGTCGCGCGAGATCAACTGCAAGATCGTCTACTACGGTCCCGGTCTGTGCGGGAAGACGACGAATCTCCAGTACATCTACAACAAGACGAACCCTGAAGCGAAGGGCAAGATGATCTCGCTCGCCACCGAGACCGAGCGCACCTTGTTCTTCGACTTCCTACCGCTCTCGCTCGGCGAGATCCGCGGCTTCAAGACCCGCTTCCACCTCTACACCGTGCCCGGCCAGGTGTTCTACGACGCGAGTCGTAAGCTCATCCTCAAGGGGGTCGACGGCGTCGTGTATGTCGGCGACTCGCAGATGGAGCGCATGGAAGCGAACATCGAGTCGCTCGAGAACCTCGGCCAGAACCTTCAGGAGCAGGGCTACGACCTCAACAAGCTCCCGTACGTCGTGCAGTACAACAAGCGCGACCTGCCGAACGCGATCCCGATGGCGGAGCTCGAAGAGGCGCTGAACCCGACGAAGGTTCCGAGCTTCGAGGCGGTTGCCCCGAAAGGCATCGGCGTGTTCGACACGCTGAAGGCGGTTGCGAAGCTCGTGCTCACCGAGCTGCGAAAGGGCTCCTGATGCAGGCACAAGTGCGTCCTCGTTTCCGACACGACCATCTGATCGCGGAGCTCGTCGAGGAGCAGGATGCGCGCTTCGTCGACGTGATGGATCCCGACAGCGGGAGAATGTTCCGGTTCTACGAGGTCGAGTATTCGCTCGCGTGCGGTATGGACGGCGAACGTGATGTCGCCGGTATCGTGAAGTGGGCGCAGGAAGAGCTCGGCCTCTCGCCGTCTGCGTCGGAAGTCCAGGCGGTGATCTCGACCCTCAAGGGTCTCCAGTTTATCGACACCACGGCGGAAGACGGCAAGGTCGCCAAGGCCGCGTCGACGCGGCCCACGGCGCCTTCGGCTCCGGTGGCGGCGCCCGTCGCTGTGGCCCCCGCTGCGGCGGCGTCGCGCGGCGACGAGCTCGCGCCCGGTGTGGTGGTCGGCAAGCCCACGGCGCCGGCCTCGCGCGGCATCGATCTCGAGCTCGGCCAGTCGGGTCCCGTGGCCGCGGCTGCGTCGCAGATCGACGAGCTGCCCTCGGCAGACTTCGACCTCGGCGCGCCCGGTGCCGCGACCGTCGTCTCGGCATCGCCCACGGCGGCCGACGACGAGTTCATGCTCGGCGCGTCGGGCGCAAGCCCCGAGCCCGTCACGAGCAAGGCTGCGCAGTCCGAGGTCTCGATCGATCTTTCCGAGCACCTCTCCATCAAGCCGGATGACGTCAAGGAAGCCGTCCGCGCTTCCAAGGTGATGCAGGCCGTCGAGATTCCGAAGGACCTGATGGACGCGCTCGAGCCGGAGGCCAAGGCGCCCGCGCCGGAGCCGGTCAAGCAGGTCGCGAAGCAGCCGGAGCCGATCGTCGAGAGGGCGGCGGAGAAGAAGCCCGTCGAAAAGCCCATCGAGAAGGTCGCCGCGAAGGCGCCGGTCGAGAAGGCGGCAGAGAAGAAGCCGGCCGAGAAGGCGGCAGAGAAGCCTGCCGCGAAGGTCGAGAAGGCGGCGGAGAAGAAGCCGGTCGAGCTGCCAAAGCAGCCCGAAAAGACGGAGCCGGCGGTCGTTCCGCCCGCCACGAAGTCGGGTCCGAACGCGGCGCTGGTGATCTTCCTCATCCTCGTCGTCGTCGGTGCGGGTGCGTTCTTCGTTTGGAAGTTCGTCATCAACAAGCCCGAACAGGCCCCGCCGGCACCGAGCTCGAAGGTCGTGCCGCCGCCGGCGCCCACGCCGCCCCCTCCGCCCGAGGTGACGGGTGCGATCAAGGTCGAGGCGCCGGCTCCGACGGAGCTCAAGGCCGCGGCCGCGGGTGCGGTCGAGACCATCGAGCCCGCCGACAAGGATGTGAAGGCCGGCGACACGATCGCGTGGCTCGCGGGCGCAAAGGCGCTGCAGACGGAGATCGAAAAGCTGACCAAGGACGTCGAGAGGCTTCAGCCTGCTGTCACCGCGGCGGAGGCCAAGCTCTCCGACGAGCAGCAGAAGGAGAACAACGAGTCCGGCGTCAAGTCGGCCCAGCGGAAGCTCGACGCCGCGAAGAAGCCGCTCGAGGCGAAGAAGTCGGCGCTGACCCAGAAGCAGGGTGAGCTCGACAAGCTCGCGGTGAAGGCGACCAGCGACGGCAAGCTCGCCGAGCCCGTCGCCGCCGGCACCAAGGTCGAGGCCGGTGCGCTGATCGCCAAGATCGCGCAGCCGTCCTCGCCGACCGTTGCGTTCAAGCTGCCCGCGGGCGTGAAGCTCGCTGCCGACGGCACGGCTAACGTGGCGGGCTCCGGCGCCCCGGTTGCCTGCAAGGTCGTCGATGCGCAGGCCGAGACCGTGAAGGTGTCCTGCCCGGCGGACCCGACGCTCGCCGACGGCGCGACGGTCAAGCTCGTGATCCCCGGCGCGGCGTCTCCGGCGGCGTCTCCAGCGGCTGCTGCGGCTGCGGCCCCCGCACCGTAAGCGGCACTCGCTTGACGCGTGCGGAGAAACCGGGGCCCGTCCCCGGTTTTTTTTACCCGTCGCACGCGCGCGGTGTTGATTCCGTCTTCTCGCTCACCATCCTTGCAACCGCGCGCGGCCTCCGCGACCATCACGCTCACCCCGTTCATCGCGCCGCCCGCGACGATCCCCGATCGATCGTCCTTCGTGCACGACGTGCGCGCGCGGTGGGTGGCCGAGCTGATGAAGACGTCCTACCGCCCCGACCCCGCGAGCTACGATCGCGCCCAGGACATCCTCGGCGATTACGAGAAATGCATGATGGCGATGCTGTCTCCGGGCGTCCTCGATCCGCATGCCACGAGCACCTTCAGCAAGCGCATGTGCGACTGCAGAGACATCGACTGCACCGCCAAGGTCCACGACGACTTCAAAAAGGCCGTGGCCGGCAAGCCAGCTGCCCCCGAAGATCCGGGCAAGACCAGGAGTGTGATCAACTACGTCGAGTGCCTCACGATCATGTCGAAGCACTACCTGCGCGGCGCGCCCGCCGAGTAGCTCACGTCGACCTCGCCTGCGATCGGTGCGCCGAACGCATGCAAAACTCCTGACCGTGGGACGAGAGGTAGTCGCACACGACGCGGCTTCGACGTGTCTGGGCCGGTCACCGTCGCGGACATCTTGGCGCGCGTCGGCGGGGGCGAGTACCGTGTCAGCGCGTACGGCTTTGAACCACGTTGCCTGCGCTGGGAGGTGTTCGTACGTTTGGGGGAGGAACCCAGCTAGGTGGCCGTAGCACGCCGGGCAATTGTGCACCGAGTCGTTGCACAATTGCCTGATGCGGCGACCCCTGGCGCTCCTCGAGAACCGAGCCGAGCAATCTTGCAGCGGCTGCTGCAAAATTGACCTGGCCACCATGCGCGCGTGCTCGGCATCCAATTGCGCAAGCGTCACTTGCGCAACTACCAAAGTGGTTCGGCGTTCGACGAGTCATCGCGAGGTTCCGATCCCTCAAGCTCGGAGAGTCGACATGCCCAGATCCCCGGTGTATTGATAGATGGAATGGCCGACGACAACCAGAACGGATCTACCCCGTCCCGGGTGTTTACCGAGGCCGAGTACCGTGCCGACGCCAAGAGCGTTGTTGCTCACGCAGTCGCGACGGGCAGCGCGATCGTAGCTCGTGCCGACGGAACTCCGCGTGTGGTCATCTCGATCCCGCCGGCCGAACCCTCCGCCATTAAGCCTTGAATCTCAGCGGCCCGGTCGCTGATGCCGTCGTCGACAACTTCCGGCGTTCGTTGCGCGATGGGAGTGGTTGCACCTTCGCCGCATCTCTCGCGTACGGAGGTCGGGTCGCGTTCGAAGTCCACGACGAGCCTCCGACTAGCGAAGTAGATGACTCGCTGGATACGTACGCCGCTGCCAATTTGGTCGCGGTGCTGCTCCTGCCGTTCGTCACGAGCGAGCGAGTGCTCGTCGATGTACTCTCCGGTCTCAGAAGCAGCTCACCGCGCTGGCATCTCCGAAAGGGAGCTCACACGCCAGAGACCGTTCACGTCGCGGTGGAATGGACGACGTCAGGGAACCTGATCGACGACACGATGGGGTTCGCGCCGCTGCTCACGATGCCGGTTCCTCGTCGCAGTCCGTACGCAGCGATCGCGCTATGGTCAGGTGGGCAGCAGAACCCGCTGCGCGGAGTCCGCCCGACCCCTCTGGCGCAGGCTGGCCGTGTCTCATTCCTCGACGTGCCCCACGGATTCGACGAGGCGACCCAACGCCAGCATGTGGAAGACGACCGAGACGAAGGTGGCGGAGCTGATGACGTTGCCGGCGGATCGTCCGTCGTTGTATCGCCGGGCCGCCTTCGTGCTCGGCGCAACAGCAGTCGAAGGACTAACGTTTGACCCGTAGGCATCTCAATTCGCACTGGGAGAAACGTGGTCGGCGCGACGACGGTGGCACGATGATGCGCGCCAGCCATGCTGCAGGACGCGCGCGATCGATCGTCGCATGGCTTCGGGCTGCCGCGCAGCGTCGAGCAAAGCTTCCGGCGGTTCCTCGACTGTGGAATCGTCGAGCGAGGTTTCGCCCGGGTCCAGTGCGCCACGTGTCGGTACGAAATGCTCGTCCCGTTTAGCTGTAAGATCCGTGGCCTGTGCCCGTCGTGTGAGGGTCGGCGGATGGCAGACGGCGCGGCGCACCTGGTCGACCATGTCTTGCCCCACGACGTCGACTACCGGCAGTGGACGCTCTCGTTCCCACGTTGGCTGCGCATCCGCCTGCTCTGCGATCCGGCGCTGGTGTCCAAGGTGCTCCCGGTGTTCGTGCGTGCGGTCGCGGCCGAGCATCGCCGTCGTGCGCGCCGCCGCGGCATCGTCGGTGGCGAGACCGCCGCCGCGACCGCGATTCAACGGGCGGGTTCGTTCGCCAACGCCAACCTCCACTTCCATACGCTGGTGCCCGACGGCGTGTGGCACGAGGACGCCGAGGCGCGATCCGCTATCACCCACTGCCTCCGCCGACCGACGCGGAGGTCGAAGCCATCGCCACGCGCATCGTCGACAAGGTGACCCAGCTGCTCGCGCGGCACGACGCCGACGCGGCGGGCGCCGACCACGACGACGACGTGCTCTCATGCCGAGGCGGTCCAGCAGCCGCTCCCCATGGCGGCCACCGATCCGCCGCCACGCACGTCCTCTGCGCGGCGGCGCTGCGCGTTCATCGACGGCTTCTCCCTCCACGCCAACACCGCGGTCAACGCCGCCGACCGTCCCGCGCTCGAACGCTTGTGTCGTTACCTCCTGAGGCCCTTGATCTCCGCCGACCGCCTGACCCAGCGTCCCGATGGTCGCGTCGAGTACCACTTCCGTCGCCCGGATCCGACCGGCCGCACCTCGTGGGTTACCGACGGGCCCTCGTGGTGTCGCCGGCTCGCCACGCTGATCCCGCCCCGGCGCAGCCACACCTCGCGGTTCCATGGCGTGTTGTCTTCGGCTCATCGATGGCGGCCTCACGTCGTGCCGCGGTCACCCGCCGTCCCGCAGCCACCACCGCCGTCGCCGCCGCCGATGCGCCTCGCCCAACGGCTCGACTGGGCTCAGCTGCTACGCAGGGTGTTCGGCGAAGACGTGACCCGGTGCCCGCAGTGCGGCGATCACCTCCGCGTGCTCGCGTTCCTCTCCCACCCCGATCTCACCTCCCCCATCCTCGAACACCTCGGCCTCCGCTCCGAGGTTCCGCCCGTCGCACCCGCGCGCTCGCCGCCCACCGACGACCTTCTCGACCTCGACCTGGGCTGACTCCCGCGTCGATGCTCCGTCACGGTGCCCCCGCTGTGCGACGCCGCCACGGATCTACCCGTCGCACGCGCGCGGTGTTGATTCCGTCTTCTCGCTCACCATCCTTGCAACCGCGCGCGGCCTCCGCGACCATCACGCTCACCCCGTTCATCGCGCCGCCCGCGACGATCCCCGATCGATCGTCCTATCCTCGCTTATCGACGGGGTTCCGTAGTTGCACGTCAGTTCTTGCGCACGAACGAGGACAGATGGTCGTATGACCCAACGTAGACCGTCTTCGCATCCTGCGAAACCGCGAGCCCCGTGACGCCCAGCTGCGTTTCGAGCTGCGCCATGATCGCGTCCTTCTTGAGGTCGACCACCAGGAGCGCGGACTCGGTAGCGTGAGCGATGAAGAGCAACTTCCCCGACACCGCCATAATGCCCTCCCCCTTCGGCGCCAGCGTCCTCGTGACCACGCCCTTGGCCACCGAGATCTCCGAAACGCCGCGGCACGGGGTCGGGCCGTTCGCACTCGCGTACACGTGCTTGCTGTCCTGCGAGAACGCCACCGCGACCACGAACGCCTCGGCATCCGGCGCCCCCAACGCCTTCACCTCCCAACGCTGCTTACCCGTCGCCGCGTCGAAGAGCGTCACGTACCCGTCCTTGTCTCCGGCCGCCACGAGTTTGCCGTCCGGGGAAACACCCAGCGCGCGTAGCTGCCGGGGACACTTCCACCGCGAGAGCTCGGCGCCCGTGGCCGCATCCCAGGCACGCACTGACCAATCCGCTGGCGTGTAGTTGTCCGAGCTCGCGGTGTAGTACCGCTTGCCATTGGGCGCGAAGGTAGCTGACCGGATCTCGTGCTTGTGGCCTGCGAACTGCACGCCCCTCTTGCCGGTCACCACGCTATACGCCGCGTGCGACTTTGCGCCGGTCACCGCCCACTTCCCGTCGGGAGAGATGGTCACCGCGTTCAGCCCCGAGGCCCCCACAGAGACTTCCTTGCGGAGCGCGAGTGTCGCCGCGTCGTACAGGCGCAGCTTTCTGTCAGTCGGCAGGGTCGAGGTATAGGCGAGCGTCTTCCCGTCGGGCGCGACCGCCAGCGCATCGCAGAACTTCGGAAGCTCCACCGTGTGCTGCATCGTGTATTTCATGCGGCCAACGTTCGCCGTGGGCCGCACGCCGTTCAACGCAATTGCGGAGCATGTCGGAACCTATCGTGGCCCAATTTATCGCGAGGCGCGTGATGAGTAGGTCGAGAGCAACCTGCCGAGCGCCGCACGATCCGAGGCCCAGGTGGGATTGTTCGGTTGCTTCCGCTCGAGCTCCGCATAGATCTCGAGCGCCGCGCGCAACGAAGCCTGCGCCTGCGCGTGGTCGTGGACGGCACGAAACGCTTCGAACAGCAACTTGTGCCCCTCGCCCACGTCCGAGAGCACGTCGATATCGCCAGGGCTACGCGCCCGCCGCGCCTCGAGAACGGCCAAGGCCTCCCGGTATTCGGTGACTGCGGTCGTGCGATCACCGCTGGCCGCGAACGCATCAGCGAGCTGCTCGTGCGCGAGCGAGAGGTCGCGCTGCAGCCGATCATTGGCAGGATCGCGACGCGCGAGCTCCGCGAACAGCGACAACGCTGTCTTGAATTGCACGACGGCCGTGGCATGCGCGTCCCGCGCGAGCAGGACGCCCGCGAGCTTGGCGGTGACCACCGCACGCTCGCGTTGATGCGCGGTGTGCGTCGGGGCGAGGCGCGCGGCAATCTCCGCGGCGCGCTCGTACGCGGACTGCGCCCCGGCAAGATCCTCGCGATCGCGGAGCACGTCGCCGAGCCGGGTGAGCGTCACCGCGAGGTCGCTGTGCAGAATCGTGTTGCTCGGATCCAGCTCGACGAGACGCTCGTTGATCGCGCGCGGCCTGGAACTGAACGATCGCCCCTGCCGTATCGCCGGTCAGGCGGAGCGTGGCGCCGTGCTTGCTCGACGTGATCATCAGGAAGCGTTGCCACTCGGCGTTGAGCGGGTCGGATGCCGCCATCCGCGTGGCGATCGCCGCGCACGCCTGCAGCTCGGCGATCGCACCGGGCACGTCGTGGCCATTGCCGAACCGACCGAACCTACCGAGCTCCGCATGCGCGACCAGCTTGTCCCCGTCGTACACACTGGCGTGGACGAGCGCGCCGCAGCCGCCGCAGTCGCCCGTCGAGCGCCTGACGATCACGGCATCGGGCAACGTCGTGAACACGGACCATGGTTCATTGCAGTGGTCGTCGACGGAGAGCTGGCACGCGCGCGAAAGGGCGAGGCGTTCCTGCGGCGTCGTGCCCGGCGGCATGCGTGCAGTCGCATGCGCGCGGTTCGGGGTCGCCGATGACGTCGTCGTTAGCGGCGGGGGCAGCCGGCGGCGAACCGAGTGTGGGCTGTGCGATCGCTGGCCCTGGGATGCGCGTGGCGATCGGCGTCGACGAGCTCGACGAGCGCAGCGCGTAGGCGGCAACGAGCAGCGCGGCTGCGCCGCCGGTGAACGTGACCACGCGAACGGCGTCCATGCCTCGACTCTAGCGCCGCGTCACCGTGGAGTGGCAGTTTCGGAACTACGTACGCTCGCGGCCAAGTGCGGCGAGGGCGACGGCGATGCGCGACAGCATGCCGGCGGTGCTCGCGGTGATGACGACGTCGAAGATCGCAGCGTCGCTGAAGCCCACGCGACGTAGCTCGGCGTAGCTGTGATCGCCGAGCTGCCACGGCGCGAGCGTCACCACCTCGGCGAGTGCGCGCAGGCCGTCGTCGAGCGGGTTCTGCGTCAGATCGTCGGGGCTCGAGATGCCGCCGTCGCCAAGCCACACGGCGACCCAGCGCGCGATGAACGTCCGCTGGCGTCGGGGCAGGGGCGCGTCGCGCTCGAACACGTACGCGCGCCACGCGGTGAGTGCGGCGGCGGTCGCCGCACGATGCGCGAGATCGATGATGGGGCGCGCGGTGATCATGACGGGGGCCGGTGCGAGCGCGGGCACCGACGGATCTGCGGCCGCCGGCTGGAGCTGCACCTGGTAGTCGAGCGGCACGCCGGTCGCGTCGGCGACGCGATTGAGGTGACCGAAGTAGGCAGAGAGGGCGATCGCGTGGAGGAGCTCGTCATCGCCCAGGCCCACCGCGTGAGCGCGATCCCGATGCGTGCGCGACAGCTTCCACGGCGTGTTGGTCACGAGCGTCGCGAGCTCGACCAGCATCTCCATGCGCGGCGTAGCTCCAGGCGGCAGCGGCTCGCCTGCGACCACCGCGCGCGGAATCGCGTCGTTACCTTCGAGCGCGACACGCAGAAACTCTGCGTGACAGGCCGTTCAATAGAAACACTGGTTGAGGCGAGAGGTCGTCGCGTTGACTAACTCGCGCTCGGGCCACGGCAGCGGACCGGCGCCATTGAGCGTGGTCGAAGTCCCGAACACCTTCGGGATCAGCTGCGGATCCAGGCTGTGTGCGGTGATGATGCCGGCCACGCCGCCATGCGCAGGCCGATACACCGCAGGGATCGGGCGCTCGAGCATCCGCTCGTACAGCTCGCGGAGTGCGCCGGTCGCCGAGGCGAAGTCGATGATCGGTAGACCCACGGCCAATCCTTAGCGCAGTTCGCGCGCGCCAAGGTGGCGTCTGGGTTAGCGAAACATTGATTTATAGCGCCGTCAGCTTCTGAACTTGAAGCTGTGGCCCGGCCATCCCGAACCCCATCGCGCCCTTGTCCACCTTGCCCTCGACCTCGACCTTGAGGCCGTCCTTGGCGCCGTCGAGCTTGCCCAGGAGCTGATAGTTGTCGCCCCCTTCGGTCTCGAGCAGCCACAGCCCACCCTCGAGGTCGCTCCTCCGGATCGTGCCCTTGAGCTTCATGTCCGAGAGCGTAGCCGCTCCACGCCGAGGCGGCTATTCGAGCCGCGGATCGACGGCGGTGGCGCTGACTCCTCCATCCGCCGCAAAGATCGTTTTACCTCGGATTCCAGGCACTTGGAGATGGCGCGCTGGCTAGTTCCTCACGAATCGCTGCCGCCAGACGATGGGCGCGGTGCTCCGCGGCTGGACGAGACAACTGCGGGTGAGATCGCTTACGCGCGTTACGCGCGGCCACGACCGCAACGTTGCGAATTGCGGCGCGGAGATCGCACCCCGGCTAGCTCGCTAGCCACCTTGCGACTCCCTACCTGTTCACGACGTCCGAGGGGCTCGGACATCGGAACAGCCTGTAACAACGAGTTGCACACCGTCCACCGGGACGTCCGCGTTACGGACACGTCGGCACGGGCCGTGCTCCTCGGCGCGACCAGGAAACGGGAGAACGAGCGATGAAGACGATCAAGCTGGCGACAGTTGCACTCGGGTTGGGTCTGGTCGGCGCGTGTGTCGACGACGAGACGGTGGGCGAGGAGAAGCCGGACGAGAGCGACGTCAAGGGCGGCCCCGACGGCAAGAGCGAGGGCTGGGGCTCGTCGGACAACCCCGCGCTGTTCAACTCCAACCTCGACTACATGGCGGCGACCCTGCCGCGCACCGGCGAGGCGCAGAACATCCCGTGGGCTGGCAACTACTGGCCCGTCTACGAGGACAGCATCAATCACACGTGGGGTGCGGGCGATGCTCCCTCCACCAAGTATGGCAAGGCGTTCAACGTCACCGGCATCGAGGACGCGGTCTCGAAGTATCACGGCATCGATGCCCAGGCGACGCGCACGGCGTGCACCACGGACAGCCAGTGCAACAGCGCGCTCGGCGAGAAGTGCTCGATCCGCACCGGCCAGACGAACGGTCGCTGCATCCCGACCTGGTGGGGCATCTGCCACGCGTGGGCGCCCGCCGCGATCCTGCTCCCGGAGCCAAAGAAGGCCGTCACCTACAACAACGTCGAGTTCAAGGTCCAGGACATCAAGGCGCTGCTGACGCTCGTCCACGACCGCACCGAGACCAAGTTCGTGTCGCTGCGCTGCGACGCGCTTGATAGCTCGAACGAGATCACGTTCGACAAGTACGGCCGCCCGAACGGCACCAACGGCGCGAACTGCCGCGACACCAATCCCGGCACGTTCCACGTCCTCATGACGAACTACCTCGGCAAGCAGCGCGCGTCGTTCGTCTACGACCGCACGTGGGACGGCGAGGTGTGGAACCAGCCGCTCCGTGGGTATCGCATCACCGCGATGGACGAGGTCACGGCGGTCGAGGCGAACAAGCTCGTCGGCGTCACCGTCGAGGGTGGCACCACCACCGAGCGCACCGGCACCGTCGCGAACGGCGCGTGGACGCAGCTCGGCAGCTTCCCCGTGACCGCGGGCAGCCAGCTCACGGTCTCGATGACCGGCACCGGCGACCCCGACATGCACGTGCAGTTCGGGGCCGAGCCGACCGCGTCGGCGTACGCGTGCCGCCCCTACGAGAGTGGCGCGACCGAGACGTGCAACCTGACCGTCCCCGCGGGCGCGACGCAGGTGTTTGTCGGCGTCAACGGCTACGGCTCGACGCCATCGACGTTCACCATCAAGGTCACCTCGGGCGGCGCCGTCCCGACGAGCTACGTGTTCAACGACAAGGCGGTCAAGCTCTTCAAGACGCACATGGACGTCGACTACATCTCCGAGTCGTCGGCGAGCACCGACGGCAACCTGGCCGGGTCGATCAACACGTACACGCACCAGGACCGTTACGACTACATCCTCGAGGTCGACGCCGAGGGCAAGATCATCGGCGGCGAGTGGATCGGTACCTCGAAGAAGAAGCACCCCGACTTCGTGTGGCTCCCGATCCGCGCGTCGGCGACGTCGGTCGCGGGCGGCAAGATCACCTACGCGAACGTGAAGGCGATCTACGACCTGTCGATGCAGGACGGCTCGAACCCGGGCACGGGCACGGTGCGCGAGCTCACCGAGGCCGGCACGGTCGCCAAGAGCGCGTGGAAGCAGTACGGCGCCTACAACGTCGCCGCGGGTTCGACGTTCTCGGTGGTGATGACCGGCGACGCCGACGCTGACCTCTACGTCCGCAAGGAAGCGGCGCCCACGGCGGCGAGCTACGACTGCCGTCCGTACCGCAACGGGTCCAACGAGGAGTGCTCGATCGTCGGCCCGGCCAAGGTCTTCGTCGGCGTTAATGGCTACGCCGCGTCGAGCAACTACGCGCTCGCGATCAAGTACACCGAGGGCACGGGCACGACGCCGCCCGTCACGCCGCCGGCGACGTTCACGCATCTCAACCAGACCGGCTCGGTGACGCAGGGCGAGATGAAGGTGTTCCAGCTGCCGGTCCCCGCGGGCAAGAAGGTCGTCGTGCGCACCACGTCGACCAAGGACGTCGACCTCTACCTCCAGATGGGCGCCGCACCGACGACGTCGTCGTACGTGGCGCGCGCGTGGACGAGCTCCGGCAACGAAGCTGCCACGTACACCGCGACCAGCAACGGCGTCCTCTACATCGGCGTCCACGGCTACCAGGCCGGGTCGTTCACGGTGAAGACCGCCGACCAGTAGTCGCTTCCAAAAACGTCCATCCTGTGATCCCGGGCGTTGCGCGGTGGCCAAGAGGTCGGGCGCGAGGACGACGTCGGGTTCTTGATCGAGACCGGGAACACGGTGTCGGAGCTCGGCGGAACGACGCTGGTGATATGATGGCACCGAGCTGAGCCTCAGCGCCTCGATCGCTGAGCCCTCGAAAGCTAGCGCGCGATCGCTGCTACCTTCGTCGCGATGCGCACGCTGGCGATCTGGGTCCGAGAGTCGAAGCAGGGGGCAGTACCCGACAAGATCGGCGACAAGCTGGGGACGCTCTACCGCGAGCCGTTCATCCCGGTGATGAGCATGTGGGCATTCTCGACGCGCGTGCTGCAAGCGTTGTGCAATCACGCATGGCAGCCGACGCAGGATGAGAATCGGCTCATCCTCACCTTCACGCCGTCGCTGCCTGCTGGGCACTCACAGGTGGTCGAGGATCTCGACGGATATCGACGGGTCAACGTCGGTGTGCAGCCTGGCAGCTGGAACGACGCCACGCCGGCGGAGAAGCGTCGCCTCCTGATCGAGATCGCCATGCGCGAGCTCGAGCCGGTGCGCCAGCGGTGGGGGCTCGACGGGGACGCGCTCCAGCACGCGGCGCGCGAGATGCTCGAAGCGGATCCCGCCGCGTCCGTCGGGGATGCGACCCCGATCGCGGTCGGAGAAGCCATCACGCCGTTGCGCGACATCGACACCTGGCGCGCGACACGGCCAGCCGAACGCCTCGCGGTGGCCCGCGCGATCGTCGAACGTGTCCGCGCGACCGGGCGGGTGATTTCCGCGCCGGTGCTGGTGAACGTCGCCGGCGCCGAGGTGGTCGAGGCGACGATCGACGACGTCCCGTTCGTGCTCGTGCCCGGCGGCCGGATGCGGCGTGGCTTCGACCAGGCGCAGCTCGCGCGTCTCGACACGATCTTCACGGTCGTGTGGGGGCCGTCCGCCGAGAAGCGCCAGAAGAAGTTCCCCCGCGCGCTGACGCCGTTCGGCGCCGATGTGGCATGCAAGGTCGACGACAAGACCAAGGTCGACATCGCACCGTTGTGGATGGCCGCGCGCACACTCGATATCGAGGACGCCCGGGATCCCTGGCAGCGCGAGCCGAGCCCCGGGTTCGCCCGCTGGACGACCGCGCGCGCGCTGCTGGCCGCTCGCCGTCAGACCTTGCCCACCAGCGACGAGCTGCTGTGGGCCGCGAGTGCCGGTGATGCGCGGCTGTTCCCGTGGGGCGACGACGCGGCCCCGATCTCCGAGCTCCTCGATGGGGATGCGGCCGAGCTCGCCGCGGCCTACGGGATCGAGACCGTCGAAAGGCGGCCGCGGCCTGCCCTCGACCCCTTCGAGGTGTTCGCGAGCGCCAACCCGTTCGGACTGGTCGCGCCCCTCAGCAACGAAACCTGGTGCATGCCCGATCGCACGCCCGGGACCGCGACGCCGCTCGTGCGTGTCGGCGGTCCGCTCCGCTGGTACCCGTGGCAGGGTGGCTGGGAGGCGATGCTGTTTCTCACGCGCGTGGTCAGCCGGGTCGCGTTCGACGGTCGCGTCGGTCCGTGGCGCGCCATGATCCGTCCCGTCCTCCACCTCGCTCCCTAGGCACGCGCGGTGCACCACGCTGTGCCAGACATTGTCTGGGAGCGTGCGATGCAAACGACCAGCGACCTCAGCGCGACCACTCGTCGCGAGCGCGATTTGCTCGGCGAGCGCGAGGTGCCCGCCGCCGCGTACTACGGGATTCACACACTGCGCGCCGTCGAGAACTTCCCGATCACCGGCATTCGGCTCTCGTATTACCCCGAGCTAGTCAAGGCACTTGCGCGGGTCAAGCAAGCCGCGGCGCTCGCAAACGCGGAGGTCGGCCTGCTCGACGCCGAGCACCTGCACGCGATCGTCGAGGCGTGCGAGGCGATTCAGACCGGGCAGCTGATCGATCAGTTCGTCGTCGATGTGATCCAGGGTGGCGCGGGGACGTCGTCGAACATGAACGCGAACGAGGTCATCGCGAACCGCGCGCTCGAGCTGCTCGGGCATGCGCGCGGTGACTATGCGGTGCTGCATCCGAACGAGCACGTGAACCTCGGGCAGAGCACGAACGATGTCTATCCGACGGCGCTCAAGGTCGCTTGCTGGGAGGACATCTACCAGTTGCTCGAGGCGATGGAGGTGTTGCGCCTCGCGTTCGCGGCAAAGGCCGAAGAGTTCGCGGACATCGTGAAGGTTGGGCGCACGCAACTTCAAGATGCCGTGCCGATGACGCTCGGGCAGGAGTTCTCGACGTACGCCGAAATGCTCTCCGAAGATCAGCAGCGTCTGCGCGAGGCGTCGCTGCTGCTGTGCGAGATCAACATGGGCGCGACCGCGGTCGGCACCGGCGTCACCGCACATCCTGACTACGCAGCCGCCGTGCGTCGTCACCTCGCGGAGCTGACGAAGATGCCGCTCGTGACAGCGACGAACCTCGTCGAGGCGACGCAGGATGCCGGCGTGTTCGTGCAGCTCTCGGGCGTGCTCAAGCGCATCGCGGTGAAGCTGTCGAAGGTGTGCAACGATCTGCGCCTCTTGTCGTCGGGGCCGCGTGCGGGCCTCGGCGAGATCAACCTGCCGGCGATGCAGGCGGGCTCGAGCATCATGCCGGGCAAGGTGAACCCGGTGATCCCCGAGGTGGTGAATCAGATCGCGTTCGAGGTGATCGGCAACGACGTCACCGTGAGCTTCGCCGCCGAGGGTGGGCAGCTCCAGCTCAACGCGTTCGGGCCGATCATCGCGCACCGGATCCTCACGAGCCTGCGGCTCCTGCGCAACGGCAGCATGGTGCTCGCCGAGCGCTGCGTCCGCGGCATCACGGCCAACCGCGAGCATCTCGCGGCGCAGTTCGATGGCTCGCTCGCGATGGTCACCGCGCTGGTGCCGTTCATCGGCTACGCCAAGGCGACCGACGTCGCGCGCGAGGCGTTGCAGACGGGACGCAGCGTGCGCGAAGTGGTGCTTGCGTCGCAGCTGCTCACTGCCGAACAGCTCGATGCGATCTTACTACCGGACGTGCTCACGCAGCCGCACCTGCAGCCGCGCGGCCCTAAAAGAAGCCTCCACCGCCCGCGGCGCCCATGACCCGCAGGATGCCGAGGCCGGCAAACAGACCGAACTCGGCGTCACCGAGGTCGAGGCCGGGGCCGACTTCGAGGCGCAGCAGCCAGTCACCCGCCTCGATGTTGCCGCGGTAGGCCAGGCGCAGCGTCGCGTCGACGTCGCCGCCGATCATGAGCAGGGCGCCGACGTCGAGCTCGTGGCTGAGGAGCCCCGACCAGCTGAGCCCGAGCGGACGCACGAGGCTGGCGTCGACGGCGAAGGCGGGCTCGGTCATCGACCCCACAAACCCGACGCCGCCGCCGAGCTCCGCGCGCACGCCGATGCGGGGGATGATGAGATCGCCGCCGATCAGCAGCGCGCCGGTCGGATGGTCGGGCTCGTCGAAGCGCATCGCGAACGCGGTCCACACGCCGAGCGCGCCGTCCTTCACGGCGGGGCGCTGCACCGAGAGCAGCGGCAACATCTCGGGTTGCGCGAGCGCCTGCGAGCCCGCGAACAGCGTCTCGAACGTGGGCAGCAGCTCGGCATCTTCGATCGTGTACGCGACCTCGTTCCACACCGCGAAGTCGGAGGCCGGGTCGTATTCACCGAGGACAAACGCCGCGACCACGCCGTACACCGACTCGGTGGTCGCGACGAGAACGTGTGCGCGCGCGGCGGCGTTCTCGGGGCGGTCGAGGTAATTGTCGCCGTACGTACGCCAGGTCTCGCCCTTGCGATTCCTGACCATGCGACCGCGCTCGTTCCACTCGTCGTGGAAGGACTTCGCTGCGGCCGCACTGCTCGCATGGCGGTTGAAGCCCATATGGCCTGCGGCGAACGAGTCCTGCAGGAAATGATCGCCGAACGCGGAGTCGTAGAACGCCTCCTCGAATGCCGCGATCTGCGCGGCGCCTTGTTTCTTCGCCGCGGCCAGCGCCCCGGAGAGCGCGAGTTGATGGAAGTGGCGCCACTCGCGCGTCGCGATCGGCTGAAAGTGCGCGCCGTTCGTCAGCGCGAGTAACAGGTAGTTCGAGCGCTTCGTGACGATGCCTGCACCGAGCGCCGTGAGCATATCGCCGGGCGAGCCCGCGAAGTCACCGCTGACGTTGCAGGCCTGGCCGTACAGCAGCGCTTGCACGTCGAGGTTGTTGCACGCGATCGCGAAGCGCTGGGCGGTCGCGGCATCGCGGTCCTTGAGCGGCTCGAGGCGCTTGCACACGGCGATATACGCCTCGGTACCGAGAGCGCGGTGTTCACGCGAGCGCCACGCCCACGCGGGCGCCGTCGTGAGCAGCAGCGAGACAACGACGACGAGGCGCACCTCGCCACCACACGCAGTCCGCGTGCCGCCATCACGCGTGCGATCACCGCGCGTTGCGTGCGTGGAGTGGGCGCCCTAGACGAGCATGTAGCGCAGCAGGTACAGGCCGCGGTCCGTCTTGCCGAGCTCCATCAGCAGGTCGTACATCGTGTCGCCGAACGCCGAGGCTTCGCGGGAGCGCGCGCGCCGATAGTCGGGGTCACCGAAGGCTGCGATCAGCTCGTGCTTGCTCACGCCGCTGTGCGCGAGGAAGTCGCCATATAGCTCGACGAGCTTATCGACGAGCGCGGCGGTGGTGGGCTGGCGCGTGCGCACCCCGTGGAGCCGTTCGATCGGCTTCATCTCGACGGCCTCCATCACGTGCTCCTGCGTGACGCTGGGCTCCGTGCCCGTGAGCGCGAGCAGGTAGCTCAGCATCGAAAAGCACGTGAGGCAGCGGCTGAACCGGAGCTTGTAGCTGCGCGCGCGCCGCTCGGCGGCATCGAGCGAACGCGCCTGTTCCTTGTCGGCGTTCTTGGCGACGTAGTTGAGGATCAACGTCCGCCAGTACCGCACGATGTCGTTGACGAGCGTGAGCGGCTGATACTGCGCGACGTATTCGGAGTCCTTCCAGTAGCTCGCGAGCACGCGCTGCAACAGCTTGCGATATGCGGGCGTCGTCGACGGCAGACAGGCACTCTCGAGCAGGAGCAGCATGCGCGCGGTCAGGGTGTTCTCGGTGTCGTCGGTCGGCTTGCCCATCAGCCCGCACAGGCTCGTCGCCGAGTGCACCTTGAGGAACTGCCCGTCGTTGGACGGCTCGGGCAGCTGCATCGCGTGGAACGTCCGCGCGACGGCTTGCTGGAAGTGGAACGCGTCGACGGGGGAATTGCGGTCGCTGATCCGCGCGATGAACAGATCGACGTCACTCGCGGCCGACATCTCGCCGCGCCCACCCGAGCCGGTCACGTAGATCGCGGTGTCGTCCTTGAGCACGCGCTCCCTGTCCGGGCCCAGCTCCGCGAGGAGATGACGCTCGAGCGCGACGAGCTTGTCGTTCGTGAACGCGACGCGGTCTTTGAAGATGTCCACTCAGTACGTTATACGGTCGTCGAGGTACTGTTTGTCGACGGTGAGCGGCTGCTTGTAGACCTTGTTTTCGTAGAGGTACTGGTAGCGCGCGAAGTTCTCGGTGACCTTCTTCATGTACTCGCGCGTCTGCGTGTACGGCACGAGCTCGACGAGCTCGTCGATCTCGCGGTCGCCGTAGAGGTCGAGCCAGCGCATCACGGGGCGCGGGCCGCTATTGAACGAGCCGGCACCGAGCGGGATCTGCTTCTTGAACTTCGCGAGGACGTGGCCGATGTACCAGCTCGCCGTCTTGATGTTGTATTCGGGCTCGTAGAGCGAGCCGGCGTCGTACGGGATGCCGAGCTCCTTGGCCACGCGTCGCGTCGTCGCGGGGATCATCTGCAACAGGCCCTGTGCGTCGGCGTACGACAGGATGTGCGGATCGAAGCCGCTCTCCTTGCGCATGATCGAGTACAGGTAGCCCTCGGGGTTGTCGCCGAGGTGCTGGTGCTTCTCGATCAGCGCGCGATACGCACGCGGATACGCGTTCTCCCACCACCTCTTCGCATCTCCGACCGGCGGGCCGTCGAGCGCGCCCCCGTGGTAGCTGACGCCGAGCATCCACGGGCGATGGAAGTTGCCCGCCTTGCGGTAGCGATCGAGCAGCATCGCGAACGCGGCACCTCGATCGTGGCGCTTCAAGAACGCGCGCTCGCCGCGAGACAGCTCGTAGCCCGCGTCGACGCCGAGACCCGCCGCGAGCAGCTCGTCGGCGCGCTCGATCAGGGCGTCCTTGGCGAGGGACTCGTCGACGCGCTCGGCGAGCTTGCTGCCCCGGGGTTTGGGATTCTCGAGGCCGAACGGTGGCAGCGTGACGCCGAGGTTCTCGAGGCGCGCGTGCGAGAGCATCGCGTACCAGCTGAACGGGTACCGCTGGATCGTCGACGTGTAGCCCGCGATCGCGGCCGGCTTGTTGGCGAGCCGCTCGTCGAGCCGCGCGAGCCAGTACATGCCCTTGCCGCCCTCGAGGGCGCCACCGCGCTTGGCGAGTGCTTCGAGCCGCGCCTTTGCGCGATTCCACTCGCCGAGGAAGTAGTGCGCGAGGCCGAGGTTCCACAGCGCGTCGTCGACCCACTTCGACGACGGATACTTCGCGAGCGATGCTTCGAGCGGCGCGATCGCTTGCTTGTAGTTGCCGCGGTTGAACTCGAGCCAGCCCGCGAGGTACGCGGCTTCCTGCGCGTACGCCGACGACGGATAGGTCGCGACGACCTTCTGGTACCAGGTGATCGCTTCGTCATCCTTGTCGGCACGCGACAGCGCGCGCGCGCCGTGGAACATGGCCTCGGCCGCGTTGCTTCCCATGTCCTTGTAGACGCCGAGGAGGAGCTTGCCCGCGTCACCGTAGCGGCGGCGCATCTTGAACAGCGTCGTACCGAGCCAGTAGTCGCGTTGCTTGGTCAGCGCGGGCGACAGCTTGTCGGGCATCCGGCCGATCTCGGCGACCGCTTCGTCCCACAGGTGGGCGGCCTGCAGCGCCTTCGCGCGTTCGAGGCGATCGGCCGGCGTGAGCGGCGGTGCGCCGAGCTCCTCGAGCTTCGCGAGCGCGCGCTTGGCGAGGGGGTGCGCCGGGTGCTCGATGACCACCACGCGATACGCATCACGCGCTGCCTTGCCCGACGTGGTCTCCGCGATCCGGAAGCGTGCGGTGCCCACGTCGCCGAGCTCGCCGGCCCCTTCGGCAGCGATCAGCTTGCGGTACGCCTTCGCGGCACCTGCGCGATCGCCCTTGGCCCACATCGCATCGGCGAGCCGCCACGGCACCTCGCGCGCGAAGCGCGAGCCGCCTTGCTTGGCGAGCTTTTCGAACGCCGCCTTCGCCTCGTCGGGATCGCCAGCGCGCAGCTCGATCATCCCGCGCAGCCACAACGCGTAGTCGCGGTTGGCCACGGGGTCGGCCTTCGCGAGCGCCGCCTTCGCACCTGCGAGGTCGTTAGCGTCATACGCGCGGAAGGCCGCCCCGAGGTCCGCAGGTGCGGCCGTGGCTACCCCCGTGCTCGCGACGAACAACGCGACCAGGATCGAGCGCATCTCGTCGAGTATGACGGTGCGCCGGGGGAGCGCCAGTTTCCGGAGTATTGCCCGTCGCTCCTAGAATTCACGTTCCCGGGTCACGGTTGCTCTCCCTCGGGGATGGGTTGGGGAAGCCTGGGCCCCGACGCGCGTTCGCGATATACCGCCTCCCATGGCGTACGCGGCCCTCGACTACTACGGCATCGACGAGCTCTTCACCCATGAAGAACGCATGGTGCGCGACACCGTGCGCGAGCTCGTCTCGTCGAGGGTCATGCCCACGATCGGCAAGCACTTCTCTGCGGGTACGTTTCCCCACGAGCTCGTCCCGGTGTTCGGCGAGCTGGGCCTGCTCGGGCCTTCGCTGACCGGCTACGGCTGCGCCGGCATCAGCCCCACCGCGTACGGCCTCATCTGCCAGGAGCTCGAGCGCGGCGACTCGGGAATTCGCTCGTTCGCGTCGGTGCAGAGCTCGCTGGTGATGTACCCGATCTGGGCCTACGGCTCCGAGGCGCAGAAGCAGAAGTACCTGCCCGAGATGGCCGCCGGGCGCATGATCGGCTGCTTCGGGCTCACCGAGCCCGATTTCGGGTCGAACCCGTCGGGCATGCTCACCACCGCGACCAAGACCGCGGGCGGCTACCGCCTGAGCGGCACCAAGCGCTGGATCACCAATGGCTCCGTCGCGCACGTCGCGCTCGTGTGGGCCAAGCTCGACGGCAAGGTCCACGGCTTCCTCGTCCCGACGAAGAGCAAGGGCTTCACGGCGCGTGACATCCACGGCAAGTGGTCGCTGCGCGCGAGCGTGACGAGCGAGCTGATCATGGAGGACTGCGAGGTCGGCGAGGACGCGATCCTCCCAGGCGTCTCCGGCATGCGCGGCCCGCTGTCGTGCCTCTCGCAGGCGCGGTTCGGCATCTGCTTCGGCGCCGTCGGCGCGGCGATGGCGTGTTACGACGAGGCGCTGTCGTATGCGAAGGATCGCGTGCAGTTCAGCCGCCCGATCGCCGGCTATCAGCTCGTGCAGAACAAGCTCGTCGACATGGTGCAGGAAATCACCAAGGCGCAGCTGCTGTGCCTGCGCCTCGGCCGGCTCAAGGAGAGCGACAAGCTCACGCCCGGCCAGATCTCGCTCGCCAAGCGCAACAACATCTCGATGGCGCGCGACATCGCGCGGGACGCGCGCGACATCCTCGGCGCGAACGGCGTGACCGACGAGTACCAGTGCGGCCGTCACATGCTGAACCTCGAGAGCGTCTACACGTACGAGGGTACGCACGACATCCACACGCTCGTCGTCGGTCAGGACATCACCGGCCTCGCCGCGTTCGACGGCTGATGAGCGCGCCGTATCGCACGGCGCCCGATGCAGCGGCACCGGACGTGCTGGTCTGCGCGGGCCTCGATCCGTCGGGTGGCGCGGGCCTCGTCGCCGACACGCGCGTCGTGCACATGCTCGGCGGCCGGCCGTGCGGCATCGTCACCGCGCTCACCGTGCAGAGCACCACCGGCGTGCTCGGCGCGTTCCCCGTCGATCCCGGGGTGGTGCGCGATCAGCTCGAGCTGCTCCTCACCGATGTCGAGCTGCGCGCGATCAAGCTCGGCATGATCGGCTCGACGGAGGTCGCGCGTTCGATCGCCGCCGCGCTCGATTTGACCAACGCGCCGCTCGTGTGGGATCCCGTGATGTATCCGTCGCGCGGTGATGTCGCGCTCGCCGACAGCTTGTTCGGGGATGCGGTCAAGGCGCTGCAACGCCACGTCACGCTGCTCACGCCCAACACGCGCGAGCTTGCGTATCTGTCGGGGCGCGCGGTCACCGATCTCGAGACTGCGCTCGTGGCCGCGCACGCGCTCAGCATTCACCTCGACGCCGCGGTGCTCGTGAAGGGTGGCCACCTCGGCACCAGCGAGTCCGTCGACGTGCTCGTGCAGCCCGATCGCAAGGTCGAGCTACGCGGTCCGCGCATCCCGCATGGCGAGGACGTGCACGGCACGGGGTGCGCGCTGTCGTCGGCGATCGCTACCCACCTCGCGCTCGGCGCTGATCTCGTCGAGGCCTGCACCCAGGCCAAGCTGTTTGTCGCCGACCGGATCGCGAACCCCGTTCGCCCGGGGCGCGGCGCCGCTGCGGTCGTGTGAGCACTGTTGCCGTCCTCGCAACGGAGGGTGCACGGCGCTGCGGCCCTGCTGACCGAGAAGCAGGTCGCGTTTTCGCTGCGACGCTGATCAAGTTCTACTAGGCGATCGACTGGATGACCTGGATGGTCGCCACCAGCACGAACATCGCAATCAGTGCTGCGATCGCGATCGGACCGAAGGTCGTCGTACGCTCGGAGTCGTCGCCGCGCATGCGGATCAAATACTCCCGTCGCCACTCGGCGGCAACAATACGTTCGGCCGCCGCTCGTCGTGGTAGGACGACATGCGACATGAAGACGATCGTCACAGGTGCGACTGGCTTCATCGGATCTGCCCTGGTTCCCGCGCTCTTGGCGCGCGGCGACGAGGTCACGGTGCTCGCCCGGCATCCCGACAAAGCGCGCACGAAGCTCGGAAACGTGACGGCGATCGCAGCCGATCTCGAGACGCCGGGTGGGTGGGGCGATGCGCTCGCGGGGCAGCACGCGATCGTGCATCTCGCAGGCGAGCCGATCGCGGGAAAGCGCTGGGATGCGCGCCAGAAGCAAGTGATCCGCGACAGCCGCGTGGAGGCCACGCGCACACTCGTCGAAGCTATCGCGAAGCTGCCCGCCGAGCGTCGCCCGCGCGTGCTCGTCTCGGCCTCGGGCGCGGATTACTACCCATTCGCGTCCGACAAGCACGACTTCGACGACGATGCAGTCACCGAGCAGGACAAGCCGTCGGACAGCTACCTCGGCCGGCTCTGTCGCGACTGGGAGAAAGAAGCCCATGCGGCGGAGGCCCTCGGCCTCCGCGTCGTGTACATGCGCACCGGCATCGTCCTCGGGCCCGGCGGTGCGCTGGGCAAGATGACCACGCCGTTCAAGCTGTTCGTCGGCGGCCGGATCGGTAGCGGTCACCAGTTCTTCTCGTGGATCCACCTGCGCGATGCGGTGGCGGCCTACGCGGCGGCTACCATCGACGAGCGCTACCGCGGCCCGATCAACCTCGTCGCGGGCTCGGTGCGCAACCGCGAGTTCTCCAAGGCGCTCGGCGCGGCGATGCATCGGCCGAGCTGGATGCCGGTGCCCAAGCTCGCGCTCAAGCTCGCGGCAGGTGAGCTCGCCGAGTACATGTTGCATGGCCGCAATGTCGTACCTGCAAAGCTGCGCGAGCTCGGCTTCCGATGGGAATTCCCGGACATCGATCGTGCGCTGGTCGACGCAGTACGCGCAGCCGACTCGTGATGTACTGAGCGGCATGCGAAGTCTGTTGGTGTTGGTTGCCGTGTTCGCGTCGTCGTTGGCTGTTGCCGAGACGCCGCCCAAGAAGACAAAGCCCACGCCGAAGGTGAAGGGCGAGGACACGGCGAAGGCCGAGGACAAGCCCGAGGCACCGCCTGAGGAAGCCGCCGCCCCGGCGGAAGAACCGCAGCTGCCGCCGCACATCGAGGGGCCCAAGCTCGTCGAGATCGCGACGGGCCTCGAGCTCGCATTGCCTGCGGGGATGATCATGTTCGAAAAGGCGGTCGCGCAGGATCTGCTAAAGCAGGGCGGCGACTCCTACGAGGACGTGGTCGGTATCGTCCTGCGCAAGGGGGCGACGTGGTCCGTCATCATCACGAGTGAAGACTCGGGCTACGTCTCCGATGACGACGCCGGCCAGCTCGACGCCGATACGCTCCTCGGCCAGATCAAGGTCGGTACGGCCGAGCAGAAAAAGAAGAGTGGCGCGCTCGGCGTCCCGGAGCTAACAATCGAAGACTGGACGGCAAAGCCCGCGTACGACCGCACGAAGCACCACCTCGTGTGGGGCCTCGCCGCCCACGACACGAACAGCAAGATCATCAACTTCAACACGCGCGTGCTCGGCCGCCACGGCGTCGTTTCGGTGAACCTCATCGACGCGCCGGAGAACATGGAGGCCGCGATCCCCGAGGGCCTCGCGGTGCTCGAAGCGACGCGGTTCAAGGACGGCTATCGCTACAGTGACTTCCGCGAAGGCGATCGCGAGTCCGGCATGTCGCTGACCGGCCTCATCGTCGGTGGTGCCGGCGTCGCGGTCGCGAAGAAGGCCGGGCTCCTCGCCGCCTTCGCCTTGTTCATGAAGAAGGGCTGGATCCTGGTCGTCGCGGCGTTCGCCGGGATCGCGAAGCTGTTCCGCCGCAAGCGCGAGGACGTCACGCTGAAGCCGACCGACTCGTCGAACGAGGGGCCGCGCTGATCATTCCAGCTCGAACTCGGCGCGGACGATCGTGATGATGTCCTTTTCGTAGGACGAAGTGTCGTTGTTGCCCTCGTGCGAGGTCTCCGTCGAGTTCGCCGGGTTGATGTTGATGATGCCCATGCTCGTATCGAGCAGGCGCTTGATGCCCGCGCCGCCCGTGTTCTTGAGGATGTTATCGGCACGCGCGCGGCAGTCCTTGCCGGCGGCTGCGAGCATCTCGACCTTCAGCTCGCCGAGGCGCGTGTAGTAGTACGACGGCGCGTCCGACGAGATCGAGACGCCCTGTTCGAGCAGCGACGTCACCTCCCGCGACGCCTTCTCGACGAGCGGAACGTCCGTTGAACGGACAATGATGGTCTCGCGGGTGACGAAGCCCTTCGGGGTCTTCTTCTCGATCCGCGTCGCTTCCTTGGCGCCGGGGAACACCTTGAACTCCTCGGTGACGGTGAACTCCTCCTCGAAGGTCGCCGCCTGGGGCTGGATCTCGGCGGCCTTGATGCCCGCGCCCTGGAGGAACGCGACCGTCTTCTCGCGGTGCTCGCGCAGCAGCTTGTATGCCGCCGTGCGATCGGTGGCGCGTGCCTCGAGCGTGGCTTCCCACTCGATCAAGTCGGACACGATCCGCTTCTTCGCGGAGCCAACGACCTTGATCGAGCGTTTCTCGGGCTTGATCTTGATGCTGTGATACGTGTCCATCACGATCGTCGTGCACCACACGGCGGCCGCCGCGAGGGCAATCAGGCCGAGTGGCCGCAGGTCGAGCCAGCGCGGCGCAGGGCCGATCAGCTCGGGCTTCTCGCTCATCATCTCCATGGGTCCCTCCTCTGGTTTGGACGCAGGACAACGCACCGCGCCGGGGACCTATTCGCGGGATTTTACCTCTGCACCGTCTTTCGGCAGTACTACGCGCCCCGGCAAGGCCGGGACTCGTCACGTACTACTCGAGCTCGTATTTCTGTACGAGCCGGATCAAGTTGCGGCGCGAGACCTTGAGCTCCTCGGCGGCGCGGGTCTTGTTGCCCCCATGGCGACGCATCGCCGCGCCGATCATTCGCCGCTCCAGCGCCTCGATGGCCGCGGGTAGCGAGTCCGGCTCGACCTCGACGGCGTCGGCCTCCGAGGGCACCCACTGGCGAATCCGCGGGGACAGCAGCTCGGCGCCGATCATCGGCTCGTCGCCCGACAGCACCACGAGCCGCTCGATCTCGTTCTCGAGCTCGCGGACGTTGCCTGGCCACGGATACACGGCCATCCGTCCGCTGCATTCGGGCGCGAGCCGCTTGGTGCGCGTGCGGCGATGGCGCGCGAGGAAGTGTTCGATGAGGAGCGGGATGTCTTCGCGCCGCTCGCGCAAGGCGGGCAGCGTCACGTTGAGGACGTGGATGCGATAGAACAGGTCTTCGCGGAACTGACCGGCGGCGACCATCGCGCGCAGATCGCGGTTGGTCGCCGCGATGATCCGCACGTCGACGGAGCGCGTCTCCGTATCGCCGACGCGATTGAAGGTTCCGTCCTGGAGGACGCGCAAGACTTTGACTTGCAGCGCGGGCGACATGTCGCCGATCTCGTCGAGGAAGAACGTGCCCGCATCGGCGATCTCGAACAGGCCGGGCTTGTCCGCGACCGCACCCGTGAACGCACCGCGCTTGTGCCCGAACAGCTCCGAGTCGAGGAGGTTGTCGTTGAACGCGGAGCAGTTGGTGACGACGAACTTGCGATCGCGGCGCTCGCTGCCCTCGTGGATCGCGCGCGCGACCAGCTCCTTGCCGGTACCGTTCTCACCCTGGATCAGTACCGTCGAGTCCGAGGGCGACACCCGCCCGAGCAGCACGTACAGCTCCTGCATGATCGGGGCGCCGCCAATGATGCCGTGATAGCTGGTGCGCCGGCCGGGTGGCTCGGTGCCCCACGGCGAGCGGGTCGCGCCCTCGCGCCGTTCGCGCAGGGCTGCAGCGACATCGGCCGCCGCCTCCCCGAGCATGGTCTCGACCAGCGCACGCGCGGCGGGATCGAGGTCAGGCCCGGTCACCGCGAGGCCGGCGCCCGTGTCGGGCGCGATCGGCGCGTATGCGGCGGCATCGGCAGGGCGCTGCTCGACGAGCGTCAGCTCCATGCCCCGACGGCGCAGCACGCCTCGCACGTGCTTCAGCACGCGAAGATCGAGGCCGGCCCACCACGGAGAGCTCACCGCCGCAGTGTGACAAGCGGTCACAGCCTCGACAAGTTTCGGCGATGGGGCTGTCGCTGACGTCAGTCCGGCAGGTCGACGCACCAGCGCAGCGCGCTTCGCGTCTCTTCCCACGCGCGTTCGTCGACCAGCAGGTACGGGCTCTCGAGCGTGATCACCTCGAGGCCCTGCTCGGTGCCGTACTTCGCGCCGAACGAGCCGGGGGTCGGATAGCCCATGTCGCCCTCGGCGGGGTACCCGCAGCGCTCGGCCATCTCGCGCGCGAGCTGTTCGCCACAGCCGTCCCAGTTCACCATGCGATACGTCGCGTGCACGGTGATGATGCGATGGGGTTTGACCTTCTCGATCAGCTGCACGAGGGCCTGCGTCTCCGGCTGATCTTCGGCGGCCTTGCCCGGGTTGTAGCCAGGGCGGCGCTGCGTGCCCCATGACGCCGACGCGAAGTTGCGGTTGAGGTCGACGTCGTTGGCGTTGTTGCGCGTGCTGGCGAGGATGCCGTCGACGTTCACGCACGGCACGATCCACGTCTCGCGCCCCGGCGGTCGCTCGACGAGCTCGTCGGCGAGGCGCTCGAGCATGAGCTGCGAGACCGGCTCGTCACCGTGAATCGCGCCGAACAGCAGTGCAGGGGGCCGCGGCTTGGCGTAGCTCGGCGGTGCGAACCACACGGCCTGGATCGGACGACCGAGCACCGTGTGCCCGATAACGAGCTCGCCGCGCTCGCTCATTACTCGAGCTGCTTGCCGAGGATCGTGGCGATGCCGTAGCTCGCGATCGCGAGGAAGCCCGCGCCGACACCATCGCTCCCGACGAGCCAGGTGAGGATGCTGGCCGGATTTTTGGTCGGATCCGCGCCCACCTCGGTGAACAAGCCCGAGACCATGTGCACGGCGGGCCACACGAGGATCGCCCACGCGATCGTCTTCGACGCTCCGCTCGCGGGCGACGGCAACCATGCGAGCAATGACATCGCAACGACGATCACAAGCAAGAGATCGGCGAGCGCCATGATCTTGTACTGGCCGGGGCGGTCGAGCACCGCCTGGAACATTCCAACGAGCGGAATGTTGCCGCCCTTCGGCAGCAGCAGCGGCAGCAGCACGGCGGCGACGCCGATCGTAACGAGGACGCGCGGCAGCGGTGCGTCGCGATACTCGTTGCGTGCGAGGAGGCTCGGCACGAGGAGCACCAGGCCGAGCACGGAGACGAGCGTTGTCCAGTGCGGCATGGCGCCACCGAGGACGAACAGTGGCACCAAAATTCCGGCGAGACCGAGCACCGCGGCGAGCGCGCCACGCGCGGCCGACTCCATCGAGATCGAGCCGATGACGATGCTCAGAAGACCGATCGAGGCAATCAGCAGCGGGCCAAGCTTCTGCTTGCCCGCGCCGTGGATGATCCCATCCCAGCCGAACGTCATCGGATCGAGCCGGCTCGGGGCGACGAATGCGAGCAAGAGCAGCGCGCCCCAGATGAACATCTGGACGCGGATCGTGTCCTTCCACGGCTCTATCGGCCGGCCTGCACGTGCCGCGGTCTGCGACGCAAGATACGGCGGCTGCGCTGCCTGGATGGGCTGCACCGGCTGCACGGGTTGCGGGTTGTAGCCACCGCCTGGAGGGTTGTAGCCACCGCTCGACGCGGGAGGGCTATAGCTCGGCGCCGGGGGCGTATAGGCGGGCGGGGGCGTGTAGGGCGCGGGCGCCGGCGCCGGGGGCGTGTAGGCGGGCGCGGGCGGCGTATACGGCGCGGGTGCCGCCGCAGGCGGGCTGTACGCGGGCGCGGGCGCGGGCACGAACGGCGTCACGCCGGGCTCGAGGACCGTCGCCATGTCCGCGGCGTCGTCGGGTTGCGGAGCAGGAAGCGGGGCCGGCTTGGGGGCACTGTACGGCGCTGCCGAGGGCAAGTTCGACGGAGGCGCACCGCCGGCCGCGCGCGCTGCATTCGCTGCGACCGCTTGCGCGCGGAGTGCTTCGAGCTCTGCTCCGCCGTAGCCCATCACCGTCTTCGCGTTCGCTGCCGCCGCTGGAACGGCGGGAGCGGGTGCTTGCTTCGCGCCACAGAACACGCAGTGCAGTGCCGCGTCGGGCAGATCTTTGGTGCAGCTAGCGCATTTCTTCACAGTCCCTCTGCGTCGCGAGACGAGCTCCGACCCGCGGATAATAGGGCGCGAGGCGAGGGCGCTGCAAACGACGCTCGAGATGATCGTGTACGTTAGCGGCATGGTTTCTCTGGGTGACGTGCGCAGGAGTGCGGCCACGCTCTTCGCACAGGGCCAACACCTTCCGGCCCTCCGGCTCTACGACGCGATCGTCGCCGCAGCGCCGCTCGATTACGACGCCCGCATCCGCGTCGCTGACTGCGCGTTGGCCCTCAAGAATGCGGGCGCCGCGAACGTGTATCGCGCCACCGCCTGGTACTGCCTGAAGTCGGGGCATCCCTTAGCCGCGCTCGTTTGCGCCCGCGTGCTCGAGGCACATGGTGCAGATGCGAGCGATTTGACTACGGCGTTGGTAGTGCACTACGGCTCCGAATCTGAGCTGCTCGGGAAGGTCGCCGCGCGGGTCGCACTGCCGGCCGATACGATCCCGGTGCCGGTGCCCGACGTGCGCGAGGCGGCGCCGCCCGATGCGGTCGCGACGGCGCTCTATCGCGCAGAGCACGCGACCGATCATTTCAGGGACTTCCCCGAGTCGTTGCATCCGATCCCGCTGCTCTCGCAGCTGTCGGAGGCGGCGTTCAAGCGGGTGCTGTCGACGCTGCTGTTGCGCCGGCTTCCCGTCGGGGCGCTCGTGATCCGCGAAGGCGAACCGGGCAACTCGTTCTTCTTCGTCGCCGGCGGCCACCTTCGCGTGTTCGCCACCGACGGCCTCGGTCGTCAGCAAGATCTCGCACAGCTCGGCGAGGGCGCGGTATTCGGCGAGATGGCGCTGCTCTCCGCACAGCCCCGCTCGGCGAGTGTGGGCTGTCTCTCGGAGGTCGATCTTCTGGAGGTCGGGCGGCAATCGCTCGCCACGCTGGCCGATGAGCTCGGGGCGGTCGCCGAAGCGCTGCACGGCTTCACGCGCGAGCGCCTCCTCGGCAATCTGATGGCGACGAGCCCACTGTTCAAGCCGTTCAACCGGATGCAGCAGCGCGATCTGCTGCGGCGGTTCACCAGCCACGATGTGGCGCCGGGCACGGTGGTGATCAACGAAGGGGAAGAGGGGCGCGGCCTGTTCGTGGTGCTGGCGGGCGAGCTCGACGTCTCGCGCCGGACCGCGGATGGCTCCACCGTCCCGCTCGGCGGCCTGCGCACGGGCGACGTGTTCGGCGAGATGTCGCTGCTCCGCAATGCCCGCACGAACGCCACGGTCGTCGCTCAGCGCCCGGCGACGGTCCTGTTCCTCGCCCGCGAGTACGTGGCCCGGATTGTCGTGGCCATGCCGGAAATCAAGAGCTATCTCGAAGCGTTGGCCGAAGATCGGGAGATCGATAACCAACTCGTCCTCGGCGAGGACGAGACTCCCGCCGACGAGCGCATCCTCATTTAAGGCCTATACTTCGCTTTATGAGCGAAGGTGAGACCCAAGCGAAGCGCGGAGGCGGAAGCCGCCTGTGGTGGCTGTTGGTCGCGGCCGCGATCGTTTTGATCTGGTGGTATTTCAAGCCCGACCGCGATGCGGATGTCGCCGCGTCGCAACTCGAGGCTGATCGGCAAGTAGCCGTCACCGACCCGGATGACATCCTCGTCGATCTGAAGGACAGCGCCTCGCCCGCGCAGCTCGCGGATCTCGAGGCCGACTTCGGCATCGATCTCCAGCTCGTCTCCGATCAGGCCAGCACGCATCAGCTGTATCGCGCGCACGTCGATCCGGTGAAGCGCGATGCCTTGATCGCGGCGCTCGGGGAGCGCCCCGAGGTCGAGATCGCGGAGCCGGACGCGTACTTCCAGCTCTCGCCGTCGGAGATGGAGCCGGTGTCGACGCCCGAGAAGACGGAGCCCGGCTTCCCGAATGACCCGCTCTACCCGAAGCAGTGGCACATGCGCCAGATCGGTATGCCCGAGGCGTGGAAGCTCGCCGACGGAAACGGCGTGATCGTCGCGGTGCTCGACACCGGCGTCGCGTACGAGAACTACAAGCAGTTCACCCTCATCCCTGACCTCGAGGGCGTGACGTTCGTGAAGCCGTACGACTTCGTCAACAACACCAAGCACGCGAACGACGACCACGGCCACGGCTCGCACGTGACCGGCACGATCGCGCAGATGACCAACAACGGCATCGGCGTCACCGGTGTCGCGCGCAACGTGAAGATCATGCCGCTCAAGGTGCTCTCGGGCTCCGGCTCGGGCTCCGTCGCCGGCATCGCCGATGCGATTCGCTACGCGGCCGACAACGGCGCAAAGGTCATCAACATGAGCCTCGGCGGTGCGTTCCCGTCGAATGTCCTCAAGAAGGCCGTGAAGTACGCATACGACAAGGGCGTGACCGTCGTGTGCGCCGCGGGCAACGAGGGTCGTGGTCGCGTCGGTTATCCGGCGGCGTACCCGGGTGCGATCGCGGTCAGCGCGACGCAGAACGACGAGGCGATCACCTTCTACTCGAACTACGGCAAGGACATCGACATCGCCGCGCCGGGTGGCAACACCCGCGACTCGAGCGGTGGCCGCAACAACCCCGACGGGGGCGTGCTTCAGAACACGATCGCCATCGGTGACCCGACCAAGAACGACTACTTCGCGTACATGGGCACGTCGATGGCCTCCCCGCACGCGGCCGGCGTTGCCGCGCTGATCGTCGGTGAGGGCATCACCAAGCCCGACGCCGTCGAGAAGGTCATGCAGGACTCGGCGCGCCGGCCGGCGAACCAGGCCTACAACCGCGACAAGTACGGCGCGGGCATCATCGATGCCCCGGCGGCCGTGAAGGCAGCCCGCAGCAAGGGCGGTGCGTGGCAGCTCGGCCTTGGCCTCATCATGGCCGGCGCCGTTGCTGCCTCCGCGCGTCGCCGCGGTCTCGGCGTGAAGCTCGCCGGCACGGGCGGCCTCGGCTACCTCGCCGGTGTGGTCGTCGGTGCTTCCGGTCTGTTCTTCCTGCCGTACATCGCGCCGTCGCTGTCGAGCGCGCCCGTGATCGAGACCCTCACGCACGGCATGCCGTCGTGGGACCTCTCGATCCTCGGCCCGCTCGCCCACGGCAACGCGTTGTTCTTCAGCGCGCTCGTCCCGCTCGCGGCCCTCGCGATCGGCTACGGCGTGCCCAAGCTGCGCGCGCCCCTCGCGGGCTTCGCGATCGGCGTCGCGGCGCACCTCGCGTTCTTCGCGGTGGTCCCGATGATGACGATCCACGTGCCGTCGGCGTTCGGGTTCGCGACGGTGTGGCTGGCGCTCAACGCGCTCGCCTGCCTCCTGCTGGCGCGGCTCGCACTACGCCGCTAGCTGGCACGTGGAAACGGTGCCCACGCGGTATGCTGGGGACCGTGGGTAGTCACCGGATCACGATCGCGCGCAGTCAGTACAAGTTCTCCTGCGCGCACATGACGGTGTTCCCGGACGGCACCAAGGAGCGCCTGCACGGCCACAACTACCAGGTGGCGATCGCGCTGGACGTCGAGCGGATCGATCTGGCGGCCATGATCCCGTTCGCCTCGATCAAGAGCGCGCTCGGAGAGTTGTGCAGCGCGTGGAAAGAGTACGTGCTGCTCGCGACGGCGAATCCGCACCTCAAGGTGGTGCGCGACGACGCCGTGGAGATCGAGTTCACGCTGTGCGGCGCGCGCTACGTACTTCCACGCGGTGACGTGAAGCTCCTGCCGCTCGACAACATCTCCGTCGAGACGCTCGCCGCTCACGTCGCCGAGCTGTTGCTCGCGCGGTTGCGGCCGGCACTGGATCCGACGAACGTGCGCGCGCTCGAGGTGACGATCGAAGAGTCGCCCGGGCAGGGCGCGTCCTGCACGCTCGCGCTGAGGTAACCGAGATGGGCAGTTCGTATCTGGACGCGGTGCGCGCGCGGGTCACCCGTTGCGTCGGGCGCGAGACGCTCAAGGCCAAGCTCGTCGAGCGCTACCGGAGCGAGGAGCGGCGGCTGGTCGTGCTCGTGGGCGCCGGTGGCATCGGCAAGACGACGCTCGCGACCTGGCTGGCGCAGGAGGTCCTCGAGGGTGGGGGCGCCGTGGCGTGGGTGTCGGGCGAGCAGGTCGCGCCCAACCCCGAGTCATTCATCGCGGCGTTGCGCGTGTCCGGGGCCGCGAGTGACCTCAACGAGGTAGGGCGCGGCGCGGTGCGCGACCTGGTGGTGATCGACTCCTTCGAGCGGCTACGGGCGATGCGACGCTGGGTGTTCAGGGACTTTCTCGCACAGCTCGGCGACAACGTGCTGGTCGTGCTGGCGAGTCGCGAGCACGTGGCGAGCCGCGAGCTCGACGAGGTCGGGCTTTACGGGGCAGTGGTCGAGCTGACCGTCGACGCGCTGTCGAACGACGAAGCCGAGGCACTGCTCGCGCAGTGGAATGTCGCCGAGCCGCTGCGCGCACGGATCGCGGCCGCCGCCCACGGGTTCCCGCTCGCGATGCGCCTGCTCGCCGAGCGCGGCACGCCCGATGGCGAGGTGGTGGAGGTATCACCGGCGGTCCTCGCCGAGCTCGTCGAGGCATTCGTGTCGCGCGCACCGAGCGCAGCGCACGTCGCGGCGATCCACCTGGCCGCGATCGCGAAGACCTCCGACGAATCGATGCTGACGGGCGTGATCGACGGTGCACCCGAGGGGCTGTTCGACTGGCTCGCGCAGACGGCGATCGCGGAGCGCACGGCGTTCGGGATCAGCCTGCACGCGTTGGTCCGCGAGGTGGTGTTCACACACCTGCAGCAGCGCGATCCCGAGCTGCTCGAGCGCATGCAGGCGCGGATCCTCGACGTGCTCGCGCAGCGCATGGTGAGCACCGATGTCACCTCCGCGCACGAGCTGTTGCTGCAGGGCTTCTACGCGCGGCGCAACTCACCCAGCGTCGGCAGGTTGCTCGCGCTCGAGGATACGGAGCGCTGCGAGGTGGTCGCGCTCGCACCCCAGCACCTCCCACGCGTCCGCAAGCTGATCGAGAAGTTCGAGGGGCCCACGAGCTTGGACTCGTTCGAGCGCTGGCTGACCCGCCAACCGCTCGCGCATGTCGTCGTCGGTGGCGACGGCGCGATCGTGAGCTTCCAGGTAGTGATTCGCGTGCCGCGCGACGCGACCGCGGACCACCTGACCGATCCGTTGATCGACATGGCCTGGAAGGCCTGGCGGGCGCGCAACCCGCCCGCGTCCGACGGCGATCTCCACCTGTTCCGGTGGTTTATCGAGGCCGGAACCCATCAGCGATTCGGGCCGGCGATGACGCACCTGATGACGCTCGGTCCGATCATCACGTTGCCGATCGACGAGATCGTGCAGATCGGCTTCGTCACGACGCCTCCCGAGCAGTGGGCCCCGTTTGCGCCCAACTTCAACCTCGAGTGGGCGCACGGCACGGAGCTCGACTTCGATGGGCAGCGGTGGGGATGCGCATTCGGCGACGTGAACAAGCTGAGGCGTCCTTTCGCGCGGACGGGCGCGACCACGCTCAACGCGATGCGCTTGATCGTGTACCTGACGACCGGCCTCGCGCCGCCGACCACGCCCCTGATCCCGAGCCTCCCGGCCGAGGCCGTGTCGCGCGAGTACTTCGGGCAGCTCCTGCGCGCTGCCCTCAACCACCTGCACGAGCCACAACAGCTGCGCGATGTCACGCTCGCGCCGCTCGTGCCAGCGAGTGATGGCCCTCTCGAGAGCGCGATCCCGGCGCTCGTCGTGGACGGCATCCGCCGGCTCGCCGCCGACGACGCCACGTCACGTCACGCACGCATCCTCGAGGTCACCTACGTGCGGCCGACCGTGAAGCAGCACGCCGCCGCCGTCGATCTCGGGCTGCCGTATGGCACGTACCGCTATCAGCTGCGCAAGGCCGTCGCGGTGCTCGAGGACGTATTGTGGCAAGACCGAGGACGACCTGCGCGCCGCGCGTTCGACGTCTAGGTGCGAACGGCGGCGAACCGAAGGCCACTCTGCGCTCGGTTCACGCTGTCCACGACGATGGTCGAGCTGTTCGGGCTCAACTCGACGGTGACGCGGACGGCAATGACACCGTCTACGTCGGCCTGCGCTGCGACTGAGCCCCGTCACCGACCCGATCGGGCGCCAGGCGAGCAACCGGACCCGAGCACACGCGCCCCCCGAGAGAGTCGAGCAGGGAGCCGCTTTCGATCAGGCGCTGGCGCGATCGCGACCGCGACCGCCACGACGGCGACGCTTGCGACCACCGCGATCGGCACCACCGCCGCCGCCGCGATCGGCACCACCGCGTTCGCCACCCCCCCCACCGCCCCCACCGCCGCGCTCACCGCCGCCACCTCCACCACCGTGGGCGTGATGGTGCGTGCCGTTTTTGGGCGCCTCGGCGGCAGCTTCGGCCGCGATCTCTGTCGACATCTTGCCGGCGACGCGGAACTGATCGGGCTTCCAGCCCTTCTGCGGCACGACCTCGATCTTCTTCTGGAACCGCTTCTCCAGGTGATCGAGGTACTCGCGCTCCTGACGCTGCAGGACCTCGGCGACACGCGGAGCGCACTCGAGGTCGATGCGCTCGTTGTCCACCATCATGCCGGAGCGGCGCACCTCGCGCAGGATCTCGTACGCGACCGTGGTGACGCTCTTCACCACGCCCGCACCTTCGCAGGTAGGGCACGGCTCCGTGAGCAGCTGCACGAGCGATTCGCGCGTGCGTTTGCGCGTCATCTCGACGAGGCCGAGCTCGCTGATCTTGGTGACGTTGGTGCGCGAACGGTCGCGCGTTAGCGCCTTCTGGAACGCATCCCACACCTTGCGGCGGTTGCCTTCCTTATCCATGTCGACGAAGTCGATGACGATGATGCCGCCGATGTTGCGCAGCCGGAGCTGACGCGCGACCTCCTCGCACGCCTCGAGGTTATTGGCCGTGACCGTGTCCTCGAGGTTGCCGGAGCCCGTGTTGGTGAAGCTACCGGTGTTGATATCGATCGCGGTGAGCGCTTCACCCTGATCGATCACCAGCGAGCCACCGCTGCGGAGCGGGACCTTGCGCGACACCGCAAGCCGGAGCTGCGGTTCGATGTGATAGTGGTCAAAGATCGGGCGGCGCTGCTCGTACTTCTTGATGCGCTCGGCGAACCTCGGGAGGAACGCCATCGTGAACTTCTTCACGCGCTCGTACTGATCGACGTCGTCGATCATCACCTCGGAGGTGTCCTCGCGCAGCAGGTCGCGGACGACGCGCAGCGAGAGGTCGAGGTCGGCGTAGATGAGGCCCGGTCCGCGCGAGTCGTGCTCGCGCTTCTCGATGTCGCCCCACAGACGCGCGAGGAAGTCGACGTCGTCGCGCAGCTCCTGATCGTTCGCGTCCTCGGCGGCGGTGCGCACGATGAAGCCCGACCCCTTGGGCCGGACCTCGTTGACGAGATCGCGCAGGCGTCGCCGCTCCTTGTCGGAGCCGATGCGTCGCGAGACGCCGATCTGCGCGACGTGCGGCATGAAGACGCTGTAGCGACCGGGGAGCGAGATGTACCCGGTTACGCGTGCGCCCTTGAGGCCGATCGGGTCCTTGGTGACCTGAACGATCACCGTGTCACCCGGCTTCAGGAGATCCTCGATCTTGCGGTTCGCGAGCTGCTTGCGCGAGCGCGCGATACGAGACGCGGCGCCCTCGGGCGACTCGTCCCCATCCTCGACCTCGGAGTCCTCGAAGAGCTTGCGCTCGTCTCCCGACCCGAGAACGTCTGCGACATAGAGGAACGCGGCGCGCTCGACCTTTGGGCCGAGGTCAACGAACGCGGCCTGCATGCCCGGGAGGACCCGGGTCACCTTGCCGCGATAGATGTTTCCGACGATTCCTCGATCACGCTTACGTTCGACAAAAAACTCTGCGAGGGATCCCTCTTCGACGACCGCGACGCGGATCTCGGGCCCCTCTGCATTGACCACGAGCTGGTTCTGCATGTGCTCTGCAATTCGTTGCGCCCGCTCCGGAGCGCCGCGACATGAATGTCCTAGCGCGGTCGCCGCAGATGACGGGTCGAGGTCCCTCGGTAGCACGCAAGCTGTTTGGATACAAGGCCTTATATCCCGCAGGCATCTCATGGCCCAATGCTTGCTTCATCCGCGGGCGCAGCCGGCGTTGCCGCGTCGGCCGCGCTACTCGGACTACTACTTAACCTCCGAGTATTCCTAAGAATAGCTAGTTTGACTAGAACGGATGCCTGGGTTGCCGCCTCGATCGGTGCCCAGGCATTCGTGTTTTTGGGCAGGTCGCTTAAGGTCAGCTCGTGGTCGTACCGGAGCAGGAAACCGAGGCCATCGAGTTCATCCTTGCCCTTGGAAAGGCTCTTCACCGCTACGGTACGGCCGCCAACCGGCTCGAGGAGGACATCCGCGAGGTGAGCCGCCGGCTCGGGCTGAAGGTCGAAGTCTTCACCACCCCAACCACGCTCATCATGAGCTTCGGCGAGCCCGCGGAGCTGCGCACCCGGATGGAGCGCGTGGAGGCGGGTGAGCTCGACCTGGGCAAGCTCGGCGATATCGATGACCTCGTCATCCAGGTCGCGCGTCGCGAGCTCACCCCGGTCGAAGGCATGACGCGGCTGCAGGGGATTATCGACGCGCCGTCACGCTACGGATATTTCGTATCGACGCTCTCGCATGCGGTGACCGCGGGTTCGTTCACCGTCTTCTTCGGAGGCTCGCCGGCCGATGTCGCGACCTCCGCGATGATCGGGCTTCTGCTCGGCTTGCTCGCGCAGCTGATGAAGCGCTCGTTCGATCAGGCGCACGTCTTCGAGCTCGTGGGTGCGGCGGTCGCCGCGTTCGCCGCCGGCGTGACCTCGTCGCTCTGGAGCGCAGTGGTGCCGCCACTCGTCACGGCCGCGTCGCTGATCCTGTTGCTGCCGGGCATGCAGCTGACGACGGCGATCACCGAGCTCGCCACGCGCAACCTGATCGCGGGCACTGCACGCCTGATGTTCGCGGTGATCGTGTTGCTCCAGCTCGTCGTCGGCGTGTTTCTTGGCGAGCGTCTGGCGAACGCTGTCGTCGATGTCCATCAGGCCGTGCCGCTCCCGATCGCCTGGTGGATGCCGTGGGCCGCGCTCGTCACCGCGTCGCTCGGCGTCACCGTGTTGCTCCGCGCCACCCCGCGCGCCTTCGGCTGGATCCTGCTCGCTTCGCTCGTCGCGTACCTCGGCACGCGCGCGGGCAGTGAATGGCTCGGTAAGGACATGGGCGTCTTGATCGGTGCCTTCGCGCTCGGCGTGCTGGGCAACCTCTACTCGCGCTGGCTCCAGCGCCCCGCGCAGGTCGTGGTGGTGCCGGCGATGCTGTTGCTCGTGCCGGGCAGCCTCGGGTTCCGCGCGATGAGCTCGCTGCTCGGGCGACAGACGCTCACGGGCGTCGAGACCATGTTCATCATGTTCGTCGTCGCGATCGCGATCGTGGCCGGCCTGCTCGTCGCGAACGCGGTGATCTCGCCGCGCCGCGCCTAGGGGCTGTCCCTATTCGAGGACGCTCTT
>JANRKM010000244.1:0-10574 GCA_033763475.1 Kofleriaceae bacterium | reverse complement strand
GGCGTGGATCAACCCGCCGCCGATGACCAGCACGGATCAGTCTGACCAGATCGGATCGGGTCGCGATCCGAGCGCCGCGATGGAGGTCGCTGCTCAGTAATTTCTCGCGAGCGCTGTCTCAACCTCGTTGACACGCACCGCCTCGAGCGCATTGCTCCGGCAAGCCACAGGGTCGCGCCCGCACGCGCGGCGAAAATGCACCGATGCGCAGCCTGCTGCGGCACCTGGAGCCAGCGAGCTCGGCGCCGAAGCCCGCCGATGTTCAGGCCCAATGCATCAACATGCCACCACACCCGACAGCTGGCCGCTCACCTCGACGAGGGCACGCGGCGATACGTCAGCGCGCAGTCGCAGCCTCCGCCAAGCGCCCCTCCTTCACGCCGCCGCATTCACGGACGTCGAGGCTGTTGCGGATCGTCTCCAGCATGGTCTCCGGCGACGACGGCTTCTGCAGGAAGTTGTGGCCATGCACGAGCTCGAGATCACGCCCCGCGAGCTCGGCGCTGTAGCCACTGGTGAAGATCACGCGCAGGTTGGGCCGACGTCCGACGAGGTTTGCCGCGAGCGTGAAGCCATCGATCCCGCCGGGCATCACGAGATCGGTGAGGAGCAGCTGAATCGATTCGGTGGTCGTATCGAACAGCTGCATCGCCTCTGCGCCCGTGGCCGCCTCGAGGACGCGGTAGCCATGCTGGCGCAGCGTCGCGCACGTCGCACGGCGGAGGGCTGGATCGTCCTCGACGACGAGGATCGTCTCGGTGCCGCCGCGCGGGAGCGTGCTCGGCTCGCTCGCTATCGCGACCGCCGGCTCGGGACTTGCGGGTAACAACACCTCGAACATCGAGCCGCGGTCGAGCTCGCTTTCGACCCGGATGTGACCGCGGTGCTGCTTCACGATGCCGAACACGGTCGCGAGCCCGAGTCCGGTGCCCTGCCCCAGGGGCTTGGTCGTGAAGAACGGCTCGAAGATGTGTTCGAGGTTCGCGGGAGGTACCCCGATGCCGGTATCCGAGACCTGGAGCGAGACGTAACGCCCTGCCACCAGCTCGGGCACCGACCGCGCAGCCGTCTCGTCGATGTCCGCGGTACCGGTCCGGATCACGAGCTGGCCACCTGTGGGCATCGCATCGCGCGCGTTCACCACCAGGTTCATCACGACTTGCTCGATCATGCCCGGATCGACGTTGACCACGAGCGGTGCGGGATGTTGCTCGACGCGCAGGGTGACGTGAGCACCAACGATGCGTCCGAGCATGTTCCCGAGCTCCGCCACCACACCGTTCAGGTCGACCAAGCGCCGCTGCAAGACTTGCCGACGGCTGACCGCGAGCAGCTGGCGCGTCAGGTTCGCAGCGCGTTGCGACGCCGAAAGGATCTCCGAGAGCGCCTCGGCGACATCCGCCGGCAACGTCTCGCGGTTCACCGCGCCTGCATTCATCATGATCGCGGCGAGGATGTTGTTGAAGTCGTGCGCGACGCCACCTGCGAGTTGCCCGATCGCTTCCATCTTTTGCGCCTGCCGGAGCAGCTCCTCGGCTTTTTGCTGCTTCGCGATCGCTTGCCGTAACTGCTCCTCGCTCTGCTTGCGCCGAGTGATGTCGACGACGGTGCCTGCCACGCGTGTGGCGCGGCCGTCGAGGTCGCGGAACACGCGCCCGACGCTCTCGATCCACCGCTCGGCGCCGTCGTTGCCGATCACGCGATGCTCGACGGCGTAATGGTCGTCCTTGCTCTCCAGCACGCCCCGGATCGTCGAGGCCACCAGCTCGCGGTCATCGGGATGGATCAACGCGACGTAGCCGTCGTAGCTGTCGTCGAAGGTGCCCGGTGCCACACCGAAGATCGCTTCGACCTCCTCGGACCACCGCACGCGCCTGCTGGCGATGTCCCAGATCCATGCGCCCATCCGCGCGGAGTGGATCGCGAGCTTGAGCCGCTCCTCCGCCTGCGACGCAGCGGCCTCCGCGGTGCGGCGCTCGTTGGTCGTGGCGCTGAGCAAGAAGCCCGTGATCGCCGCGATTCCGAGATACAGCTGCGTCTGCGTGAGGTGCTCGACGTCGGTCGACGGGTCTACGATCGACGCGTGCAGTGCGATCGCTCCGAGCACGGCGATGGCGGTCGACACCACCCGGATCCCGTGACGAAGACTCGCCCATGCGAGCAGACACACGAGGACGTAGGAATAGGGCGCGCTCGCGCCTCCCTCGGACGGCTTGAACGTCAGCCACGCCGCGAGGCACCACACGATGCCGAACACGATGACCTCGACGAGCCGGCGCTTGGTTCGGATCGTCACGCCGTGCTGCATCCAGCTGACGACGAGCGGCGTGACGAGCAGGATCCCGAGGGCATCGCTCGTCCACCAGGTCGCATACGACGACCACAGATCCGCGGTGCCATACCGCGTGCCCGCCCACGCACCGGGGAGCGTGGACACTGCGTTCACGATCGTCGTCACGAAGATCAGCGCGAGGATGTCGGCAGCACGCGTGAACGTGGGCCTCGGGCCGCGCAAGCGCTCCATCGCCCACGCGCCGAGGGTGACCTCGAGCGCGTTCGAGGTCACATAGCCGAGGGTGACGTCGAGCCGGCCGGCCAAGTACCAGTCGGCGATCAGGGACACCGAGAGGATCGTCAGGATCGTGGCGGTCCGCAGCTGCTTGGGGCTCAGCAGCACCATCGCGAGCCAGACGCCGCTGCCGGGCCAGACGGCGGAGACACCGAGCGCCGTGTCGTAGAACAAGAGGCCGATGCGATGAATCGCGAGTGCGCTCACGAAGACGAGCGCGAGCCGCACGGCAGTCCGAGGGTCAGCTGGCGTCCCCATCGCCATTCCCATACAGGGTGACACATCGAGGAGGTCAGCTGGTCAGGCGACGCCACTTCCGGGATCGAAGTACATCAACGGCCGGATCTCGAACGCACCTGAAGAGCCACTTGCCTTCGCGAGCTCCATGGCCACTTCCTGCGCAGCTGCGAGCGATGCGCAGTCGACGACGTAGAAGCCGAGCAGTTGTTCCTTGGTCTCGGCGAATGGGCCATCCAGCACGAGCGGCTTGTCGCCCTTGCGCACGGTGGTCGCGGACGTCGTGGGCATCAGCCGCGCCACCGGCCCCAGGCGCTTGTCCGCCGCGAGCTTGCCGGTCACGGCCTTCAGCTGCTCCATGACCTCGGCGTCCTTCTCCTCGCTCCAGGAGCACACGGTGGCCTCGGAGTCGTAACAAAAGATCGCGTACAGCATCGCCGGGAGTATGCCCCCAAAACGCACCGACCCTGCCCGCCCGCGCATCTTAGTCCTTGCATAGTGTCGATTCGACACTTTAATAGTTTACGATAAACACCAAGCAAAGGCGGCTGCATGCTCGGCTTTCGTTACCTCAAAGCTCCCCCTACCTCCTACGTCCTTCAGTACAAGGCGGGTCGCCTGCGCCGCGAGGGACCCGGGCTGTCGTTCCTGTACTTCGTGCCGCGCTCGACCGTCGTCATGGTGCCCGCAGCCAGCGCGGACGTGCCGTTCGTCTTCTCGACCGTCACGCGCGACTTCCAGGACATCACGGTCCAGGGCCAGCTCACCTACCGCGTGGTCGAGCCCAAGAAGCTCGCCGCGATGCTCGATTACACGGTCGATGCGAGCGGCAAGCACACGAGTGACGACCCGACCAAGCTCGACGAGCGCCTCGTCCATGCGGCGCAGGTGCTCGCGCAAGCGGTCATCGGGCGCATGACCTTGCGTGAAGCGCTTGCGGCGTCTGAAACGCTCGTCAAGGAAGTCTCGCAGGGGCTGTTCGTCGATCCGCAGGTGACCATGCTCGGCATCGAGCCGCTCGGCGTGACGATCCTCTCCGTGCGGCCTACCCCCGAAATGGCGCGTGCCCTCGAGGCCGAAGCGCGCGAGCGCCTCCAACGCGAGGCCGACGAATCGATCTACGCACGCCGCAACGCGTCCGTCGAGCAAGAGCGCATCATCAAGGAGAGCGAGCTGCGCACCGAGCTCGCCGTCGAGGCCAAGAAGCGCGAGATTCGCGAGCACAAGATGGCGGCGGACATCGCGATCGAGGAGCAGCGCGCCGCCTTCATCACGCAGAAGGCGGCCAACGACAAGCAGGACGCCGACGCCCGCGCGTACGCGATCAGCGCGCAGCTCGAGCCGGTCAAGAACGTCGACTGGCGCACGCTCGTCGCGGTCTCGGCCGGTGCCGCCGATCCGAAGATGATGATCGCCCTCGCCTTCCGCGAGCTCGCGGAGAACGCGTCGAAGATTGGCGAGCTCAACATGAGCCCCGACCTCCTCAACACGCTGCTCAAGAAATGAGGCGCCATGGTGTACGAGAAGATCGTCCTGGTCACGCGCAAGACACGGCTCCAGCAGCTCGTGGAGCGCTTCAATAGCCGCGGGCAGGCCAAGTTCTACATCGAGCACGCGGGCGGTGACTTCGTCGACTACCAGCGCGAGGACGATGCGTACGCGCGCTCGCTCGACGTGCTCCATCACTCGCTCGACGTTGGGCTGAAGCTCCACGAGGTGAAGCGCGAATTCGTGCCGACGTACCTGTTCGCGCCCACCGACCTCGTGGTCGCCGTCGGGCAAGACGGCCTCGTGGCCAACGTCGCGAAGTACGTCGGCGCGCAGCCCGTCGTACCCGTCAACCCGGACCCCGCGCGGTTCGAGGGCATTCTCTTGCCCTTCCAGCCGCCGCAAGCGCGCATCGCGGTCACCCGCGTGCTCGACGGCAAGGCCACGATCCGCGGCATCACGCTCGCGGAGGTCACACTCGGTGATGGCCAGCGCCTGCTCGCGTTCAACGATCTGTACATCGGCTCGCGCACGCACGTCTCCGCGCGCTACGCGCTGCAGGCAGGTCACAAGCGCGAGGCCCAATCGTCGTCGGGTGTACTCGTCTCGACGGGGGCGGGCTCGACCGGCTGGCTGTCGTCCATCTTCAACATGGCCGCGGGCCTCGCCGACTTTACGGGTGGCGCCGCCGGCACAGCGATGCGCATGAAGTGGGACGATCCACGCCTCGTCTACGTCGTGCGCGAGCCCTACGCGAGCAAGAGCACGGGCGCGACGATCGTCGCGGGCATCATCGGTGCGGGCGAGACCATCCAGCTCGAATCCCAGATGCCGGCGGGTGGCGTGATCTTTTCCGATGGCGTCGAGATCGACGCACTCGACTTCAACTCGGGCGCGATCGCCACCATCCGCGCCGCCGCGCAGCGGACGCAGCTGGTCGTGGCTTGAGCTACCAGAAGCGAACGAGCCGCAACCTGCGTTCATTCACGCCCAGCGCGCTGAAGGGGCGTCCAGTCAAGAATGTCCGCCGACCGGACAGATGGGGGTATTCGGGAAGAACACGTACCGACGGCGGTCGGCCTAACGCTGGAGGAACGACCATGCGAGCGTGGGGTTCGCCAGCAGGCGATCGGTAGCGGCGTCGAGGCTTTGCTTCTGCTGCTTCACGATCATCGCTTCGACGCGCTTGTACGTGGCCTTGAGGCGCGCGTTCTCCGCAGCGCGCAGCTTGGCATCGATCGGGTTGACGCGCCGACCGCCGACGACGATATGCGGCTCCGGCTCGGGCCGAAGGACACCCATGAACGGTTCCTGGATAGCGGCGATCTCGTCCTGCGTGAGGCCCGAGGTGAGGATCCAATCCATGAGGGCGCCGTCGGTCACCTCGGCAAGGCGGATGAAGTTGTTTTTGGCGCCGACCTGCTGCACGAGATCGGTCTGCCCCGAGGCGTTGATGATGGTGGCGGCGGCGCAGAGGTTGCCGGCGTTGTCGATCCAGACGTTGAGCTTGTCTGCCGTGAAGGTGTTGTTGGGGAAGATGCCCTTGGCCTGGTAGGCGCGGAAACGCTGGAGGTTCGCCGCACGATTCTGCGCGAGCTTGGCGCGAAGCTCGCTGCGGCTCGGCAGCTGGAGGCGCGTGATGGGAGCCGTGAGCTCGGCGGCGACGGGGACGGACGGAGGCGGCTGCGCGAAGCGCTGCGCGGCGGCGGACGAGGTGAGAGCGGCGACGAGCGAGAACGCGAGGAGGAAACGAGAACGAGACATGACGGATCCTTTGCCACCGGAAGGGGCGCCGCTTTCGAAGCAGCGCGAGCGCGGTGTTGGCTTGTATCAACGCGGCACCCTGCATGCCGGTCTAACGGCGTGTAGGACGTGTGTAACGGCCCGGTTTCGAGAAGTTACGGGGCTTCGCGCGGCATCTCGCGCATCCTCCAAAGAGGGAGGAGCAGGAACGGCGGCATGAAGCCGATCGAGACGCCGATCCAGACGGCGGTCCGGGTGCCGAGGGCCTCGGCTAAAAAGCCCGCGACGAGTGCGCCGATCGGCAGGAGGCTCACGGTGCAGACGTGGATGGCGGCGTTGGCGCGCCCGAGGATGTCCTTGCGCAGGACGGTCTGGCGCAGCGTGACGGCCTGGATCACGAAGGCGACGGAGAAGCCGTCGGAGAGGAGCTGGTGCGCGACGAGGAACGCCACGATCAAGACGTAGGGGCCACGCGCCAGCGGGATGAACAACGCGCACGCGAGACTGAGCGCGGAGGTGATGACGAGCGTGCGACCGAGGCCGATCTTGCGGACGAAGGCGCGCGACAGAAGAGCGCCCGCGAGCGAGCCGATGCCACCTGCCGCGATGATGACGCCGAACACGGCTTCGTCGAGGCCGAGCACGCGCAGGCAGAACGGCGTGTAGAGGGCCATGAAGAAACCGCCGGAGAGCGACCACACCATGTGCGAGACGACGATCGGCCGCACGATCGGATCGCCGAAGACGGCGCGCATGCCGATGCGTAGGTCACTGCCCTTGAGGCGCGCGGAGAGCGAGGCGGTGGGGTGGACGTCGACGTGTGGCTTCTCACGCGCGCGAATGCGCCCGAGGAGCGCGGCCGACCACAGGTAACTCGCGGCATCGATCGCGACGGCGAGCGGCGCACCGAGCGCGGCGATGAGAACACCCGCGCTGGCAGGGCCGGTGATCTCGGCGACGGCCTCGGTGGACTCGATCTTCGCGTTGCCCTCTTCGAGCTGCGGCTTGCCGATGAGGGCCGGGAGATAGGCGTTGTCGGTGATCTGGAACATCGCGGTCGCTGCGCCGACGATCGCGCCGACCGCGATGACGTGGAGCATGGAGAGCATGCCGAGCGCCCACGTCAGCGTGAGCGACGCGACGGCCGCCGCACGGATGAGGTCCGCGCCGATCAGGATGCGGCGCTTGTTGCCGCGGTCGACGAAGCCACCCGCGAACAACGCGAGCACGACGCCGGGTGCGAGCTGGCTCGCCATGAGGACGCCGACGATGCTCTCGGGCTGATCGAGCATCGCGATCGCGATGATGGGGAGCGCGGTGCGGGTGATGCGCGAGCCGAAAGCACTGACGGCCTGGGCTGCCCACAGCCGCATGAAGTCGGCATGGCGCCATAGGCCGGTGCGCTCGAACATCGAATCGAATCTAGCGGACGGTGGGACAGGCCGCCGGTCTGATACGATTTTTTGGTGCGCTGGATGGTGTTCGCGGTCGCGTTGGCTGGGTGCGATGTCACGTTGTCGGAGATCGACAACATCTATTCGCGCGGGCGCGACGGCCCGGTGATGTGCGGGATGAGCGTCGACTACAAGAACACCGTCTCGAACGATGCGATCGCGAATGGCCTCGATCGCGCGCAGGTCGACGGCACGATCGTGCATCTGTACTCCCACCGCCCGGCTGGCACGGTCGACGTCAGCACGATCGAGCACATCATCGCGGGCGCCGCGGATCGCGACCTGCCGTTCGTCACGTATCGCCAGCTCGCCGACGGCGATGCCTCGACCGGCCTCGCGTTCAGCTTCGACGACCACAACATCGCCAGCTGGCACGAGCTGATCCCGCTGTTCGAGCTGTACGGCGCGCGCGTGACGTTCTTCATCAGCTCGTATCACGGGCTCGAGCTCGACGAGCGCGCGAAGCTGCACGAGCTTGCCGCCGCCGGGCACGACATCGAGTACCACTCGACGAATCACCGTGACGCTGAGGTCGTGACGGCGGAACAGGGGATCGAGGCGTACCTCGCCGAGGAGATCATCCCGGACTTCGAGCTGATGCGCGCCGAGGGCTTCGATCTGAAGGTCTTCGCGTATCCGTTCGGCAGCCGCACTGGGAAGACGGACGCAGCGCTGCTCGAGCGGTTCGCGCTCCTGCGCGGAAGCTCGCATGACTGCCCGCGCTGAGCTGTTCGCACTGCTCGCGCTCGCCGGACCGGCGTACGCCGACGTGGCGCCACCCGGCAACGTGTCGCCGACGGACAACATGATGCCGGTGCCCGTCGAAGAGATGGACGACGACGAGCCCGTGGCCTCGACCACCTCGAGCCGCCTCGACCGCACGCAGATCGATCACCGGCCACACCTGCGACCGACGGATCTGTTCCGTCACCTACCCGGCGTCGCCGCGATCGGGCACAGCGGTCAAGCCGATCAGCTGCTCTTGCGTGGCTTCGACGCGCGCCAGGGCGCCGCCGTCGGTGTGCTGGTCGACGGCATCCCGATCAATGCGAGCAGCCATGCGTACGCACACGGCTATGCCGACACGCACTTCATGATTCCCGACAGCGTCGCATCGATCGCGGTCTACGAAGGCGCCTACGCGCCGCGGTTCACCACGTTCGCGACGGCGGGCACGCTCGACATCCGCACGCTCGATCACGTTCCCGGCGGCGCCGTCGTGCGCATCACGTCGGGCACCGAGGTCACGGGCGAGCTCCTACGGCAGCGCTTGCGCCGGCTGCGCTACCGACTCGTCGGCATGGCGAGCCCCGAGCTGAAGACCGGCAGTGCGGTCCTCGCCGCGGAGGTTGGCATCGACGACGGCCCGTACGTGCATCCCGAGCGGTTCCGTCGCGGCGTAGCGCTCGCAAAGCTCGTGCGCCCGCTCGGTGACGGGGTGTTGCGTGCCCATGTCCAGATGTATTCGGGCCGCTGGCTCGAGTCGGGCCTGCTCGCCACGAGCGAGCTGGAGGCCGGCCGGCTCGGGCCGTACTCCGCATCTGATCCGTCGCAGGGCGGCATCATGCTGCGCAGCGCCGCGAGCGTCAGCTTCGAGGCGCGCTCGTGGCAGGCGCTCGCATATGTCGTCGACACGGATCTGCGCCTGTATCAGAACCCGTCGCTGTTCGCGCGCGATCCGCTGAACGGTGACCAGCTCGAGCTCGCCGACGATCGCGTCACCTACGGCTTCGAGACGTTCTATCGCCGGCCGCACCGGATCCTCGGCATGCAAGGCCGCCTGCGCGTGGGCGTGCAAGCGCGCGTCGACGCCGCGAGCGCGACCACGTGGCACGACACGCGCCGCCTGCGCCTCGTCCAATGTTTCGCAGCCGTCAACCCGTGCACCGACACCGCACCGAGCTCGCGCGGCATCGCGGCATATGCGGAGGAAGCGCTCGACGTGCGCCGCTGGCTGCACCTGTTCGGCGGCGTGCGTCTCGATCAGGAGAGCTGGAACGTCGACGATCGCGATCCCGAGACCATGCTCGGCAAGACCACGCTCGGCGGTACCGGAGCACGCGCGCGCCTCAGCCCCACGCTCGGCGTCCGCATCCTCGGTCGCGACGTCGAGCTGCAGGCGCTCGCCTCCGCCGGTGCACATGCCACCGATGCACGCGCCGCCGTCGAGCTCAGCGGCTACGGCGCCTTCGTGCGCACCTACGACGCCGAGCTCGGCGCGCGCGTCAAGCCGGGCGGCATGCTCGAGGCCGCCTTCGCTGCATGGGCCTCGCAGCTCGACGCGCATGAGGAATGGCGCGCGGATCTCGGCCTGGGCGAGCGCGTCCCCGAGACCCAGCGCTTCGGCGTCGAGGCGAGGATGTTCGCGCGGCCGCTGCGCTGGCTCACGTTCGACGCTTCGCTCGCGGTATCGCGCGCGGCGTATGCCGACGGTGCGCCCGTGCCGTACGCGCCACGCATGATCGCGAACGGAGGTGCCGCCATCGCGCGCGGCGATGACTACGCGGGCGCGCGGCTGCGCGTGCTCGGGGCGCGGGCGACCACCGACCCGGCGCTCGGCACGGGGTCCTCCTCGGTCGTGGATCTCGTCGCGCAGAAGCGCTGGCGCTGGCTCTTGCTCGGGCTGACCGTCGACAACCTGTTCGACACCGCGTGGAACGAAGCGCAGGTCGCAGGCGAGGTGCGCGTCTCGCGCCGCGTCGATGTCACGCACCAGATGCTCGTGGCTGCGGGTGCGCCGCTCACCGTGATGCTCACGCTGGGGATCGCGCCGTAGGGGTTACGATCGAAACACGAACGCGAGGTGTTCGATCGCGCAGCGATAGACGTCGATCTTTTCGTCGTCGAGCATGCCGGCCGTCTCGGCCAGCGGCCCAGCGTGGTTGCGGCCCAGATCGTGGACGTGGACGAGCACGTGACACGAGCACGACGAAAGTCCTTAATTAACACTACTGCGTCATGTTAGCGGGCCGCGGCTCCGCAGGTGACGTGGCGCGTGGCAAGCTGGGCAACGTGGGAGCCAGCGCGCGATGGCGCGCGCAATCGCGAGCCGCATGGTGGCGAAGCTGTCGGTGAAGTGACGC
>JANRKM010000243.1:0-92671 GCA_033763475.1 Kofleriaceae bacterium | reverse complement strand
CAGGCGATCGGGCCGGCGTTCACGCCGCCGCAGACGCTGCGCGACAAGGTCGCGATGGGCAAGCTCGGGAAGAAGTCGGGCGAGGGCTACTACAAGTGGTCGCCCGACGGTAAGCGCCTCACGTGACCTTCAGTCGTCGTCGACGATGACGAAGTCGCCTTCGTCGCTGCCCGTGTCGATCGTCGCGTTGGTCGCGCTCGACATCATAAGCTTGGCGTCGTCGCGGTTCGGGTCACCCGCCTCGTCCGTGTTGTCGCCACGGATCGTGATGGTGACCTTCTTTGTCGTGGTGCCCGGTGCGAACACGATCGGGATATGGTTTGCGGCCGTCGTGAAGTCCCAGTCGCTGGGCGTGCCGCCAACGCTCGGGTCGTCGTAGATAGCGCTACCCGTAACCGTGACCTGGACGGTCACCGTCTTGGCCGACGCGGCGGACAACACCGCGGTGAAGTCGTGGCTGTGATTCGAGTCCGTCTCGCCGATATCGCCGAGGTCCGCCATCCAGCCGACCGTTGGCGCCGCGTCGTTGTCGACGATCGTGATCGTGCTTTTCGTATTGGCGGCGATCGTGGCGTTGCTCGGGTTGCTGAACGTGGTCTCGAGGATCTCGTCCTCCTCGTCGAGCAAGTCTTCGACGATGCGAACCGTGATGTTCTTGGTCAGCCCGGCGCCCGGTGCCCATGTCAGCGGGCTCGCGGTCTGATACGTGAAGTCGGCCGTGGCCGTTGCCGGGTCGGTCACGCTGGTGTTCTGCCCGAACTGGACCGAGATCATCTTCTCGCTACGGCCCGACAGCTGGGCGACCAGCGTGATGTCGGTAGAAGCGGAGCCCTCGTCAGCGGTGAGCGAGGTGCTCGCCGTCTGGAACGAGATGCTCGGCGGGTTGTCGTCGTCGTTGATCGTGTAGTCGTGGGTAGTGCGCGCCTGATCGATCACCGCGTTGAGCGACGAGGTCAGCGTGACGATGACGTGTTCGTTATCCTCGTCGAACGTGTCGTTGGTAATCGTGACCGGAATCGCGATCGACGTCGTGCCCGCCGGGATCGTGAAGTTGCCGGCGACGAGGTTGTGATCGTCGAATCCACTGCCGTTGTATTCAGCATCACCGCTGATCGTGTAGCCGACGGTCACTTGAGAGGTCGGCGCCGGGCTGAGCGTCAACGCCAGCTGGACGTTGGTCGTGTTCTCGCCGCCACTGGCGTTCGGGGTCATGAAGCCAACGCGCGGGAGAAAGAACGCGTTGATGGTGAGTGTGTGCGTGGTGGTCGTGCCCAGCATCGCGTCGCCGGTGGGCGCCTGCAGCTCGATCTCGATCTTCTCGTTGTCCTCGTCATTCGAGTCGGCGACGATCGCGAGGTCGATGCCCGCGATCGAATCGCCGGGCTCGAACGTGAGCATGCCGTCGCTGCCGGCGAAGTCATCACCTGCCGTCGCCCAGCCTTCACCCGCGTTGGGGACGATGCGGTAGGGCACTGTGATCCGGGAGGTCGCGGGGCGCGAGAGCGTCACCTCGACCTGGATCGCGCCCGACATCTCGTCCTCGGTGGACATGTCGGCGGCAAAATTGACGATGGCAGGCGGTAGCGGTGCATCGACACCGGCATCCGTAGTGACCGCCTGGCCGGGACCGGTGAAGCCGCAGGCCGAAGCCACGAGGGCGCACGCGACCCAACCCCAACGGCGAAGCATTTCTCCGCGCATGCCCACGATTGTACAGCGGGGGCCTGCCCCGACAGAAGTGTTAAGCCCGGTTACCCCGCCCGACCGCGAGAATGGCCGGGACCAGGACCAACGCGGTGAGGACACAAGCGATCTCGCCGATCAAGGACGCGGTCCCGAACCCCCGGATCGCGAGGTTGTCGCTGACCAGCAGCGACGCATACCCGATGATCGTGGTGAGCGAGCACACGAACACGGCGCTGCCGCTGGTGCGCAGGGTCTGGATCGGGTCCGGGAAGGTGTCGGAGTCGTGGCGATGCGCGACGTTGATCGCGTAGTCGATGCCGAGCCCTAGCGTGATCGGCAACGCCACGAAGTCGAGGAAGTTCACCTTGAGGTCGAGCAGCGCACAGATCGCCACCATGAGTAGCGAGCCGGCCGCCGTGCCCGCGAGCACGGCGAAGGCGCGCCGCGTGACCCCGACCAGCAGCACGACCATCACGACGAGGCCGAGCGACGCGATCGCCGTGACCAGCGGTCCATCGCGTTCGATCGACGCGACGATGTCGGCGAAGATGACGCTGGTGCCCGAGGTCGTCACCTTCTCGCCGTCGGACAGCTTTAGCTCGCGCACTGCATTGGCGAAACGGATCAGATCGCGGCCGTTCCATTCGTCGAGCTGGTTCGCCGGCCGGATCTCGATCAAGAACCCGACGCGGCCGTCCTTCTCGGTGAACCTCTCGCGCAAGCTCGGCGGCAAGGTTTCGAGCGTGATCGGGGTGAGCGTGTCGGGCGGCCGGAGCTCGAGAAGCTCGCCGCGATCTTTGTCGGAGAGCTCACCGGCGACCTGGTCGATCTGGTCGCGCAGCGAGGCTAGCAGCGTCAGCTTCTTGTCCTGGTCTTCGGGGATGAACGACAGGATCGACCACACATCGCCGATCGTTTGTTTTGCGGGAGGCAGATCCTTGTTGATCGCGCGCAGGGCTTCGACGATGAGCGGCACCTGCTCGATCCGATCCGCGGCGATCACCGTGCGCCCTGAGAGTCCACGCCCGAAGTTGCGATCCGAGACCGCCATCCAGTTGCGTGCGAGCACCGCGTCGGAACCTTCGGAGCGCAGGTTCTTGATGTCGTATTCGAACGGGTCGGCCTCGATGTACTTGAACACCACGACCGACGCGGCGAGCGATGCCGCGATCGCGATCGCGACGACGAGCCCCGAGCGCCGGAAGCCAAGGACACGCACCAGCAACCCGCCGACGAAAGGATCACCCTCGTACATCCGCGTCGTGCCACCGAACCGCAGCACGAGCACGGGCAAGAGGAGATACGTGGCGATCCAGACGATCACCATGCCGACCGCGCCGATCAGCGCGAAGTCGGCGAAGCCCTTGAAGCTGGTCGCGGCGAGCGAGCCGTACGCGATGGCGGCGCCGAGGGAGGCGATCGCGGTAGGCCGCAGCGTCTCGGCGATGCCGATCGCCAGCGCCATGTCGACGTCGACCTTGCGGCGCCGCTCTTCGAGGTAGCGCGCGATCAAGAGGATCCCGTAGTTGACGCCATTTCCCGCGATAATTGCGCCCAGAAACGCGGTGGCGGCATTGAGGTGGCCGACCGTCAACGCCGACGCACCGAACGCCATCACCGTCGCCGCGATCAACGTCCCGATCAAAAGCACGAGGAGCGTCGCACTGCGGAAGTAGAGCGCGAGCACGAGGGCGACGAGGCCGCCGGTGATGAGGCTCGACAACAGCATGCCCTTCGAGATCGCGTTGTGCTCGGCGACCGCGGTGATCACGCTGCCGGTGAACCCGACCTTCACACCGGGCGCCTTTGCGAGCGCGCGCGCCGTGATCTCGTCGAGCTGCGCGATCAGCTGCTCGCCGCGGCCGGCATCGGTCGAGCGGAACGCGGTGCGGAGCTGGATGATCGCGACGCGGCCATCCGCGCTGACGTTGGACAGGCGGGCGAGCCGCTCGTTCGCCTCGGTGCGCCTGGCGCGCAGATCGTCGAGCTGCTTGCGGTCCTTGGCCTCGGCTTCCGGGTCCTTCTCGTCATCGATATCGATGAACAGCGGATTTGCCTCGGCCTTTGCGCGCCTGATCTTGCTGTCGAGCACAGCGTGTGCGCGCTCCAGATCCGAATACGGCACGAGGAGGTGTTTGTTTGCCTCGAGGAACAGACGCAGCTCGGTTTGATCCGTCGTGACTTGCTCGACGAGCTCGCGGGGGATCTGGCGGTAGCCCTCGGCCAGCACCTTGACCACGGCAGCGCGGACGTCAGGCGTCTGTGCCTCGACCACGACCAGGACGGTGTCCGCGGCTTTGACGCGAGCCTCGAGCTTGCGGAGGTCGCGGACGGCGGGCGCGTCCTGCGGCAGGAGGTACGAGAAATCCGCGCGCAGCGGCAGGTGGAAGACGACGAGATACAGCCCGAGTACGACGAGCACCAGGTGTGCTGCGACGACTGCGAGCGCATTCCGTCGGAGCCACGCGACGTACCGGCCTGCGAGCTGAGATTGCCTCGTAGACACGCGGCGGGTACTAAAGCACAAATTCGCCGAAGGTCTACGAGACCGGGCGAACGTGCTTCGTACGCCCGGGGCGCTCGGGGCGCGGGCCCTTCGGGCTTTTCTTTCCGCGCGAGCGCGGGGGATCCAGCTCCGACTCCTCGAGCGCCTGCATCTCGGGCGTCAGAGAGAAGGCGGCGAGATGGCCCATCTCGGGCGACTCGCGCTGGAGCTCGCCGACCGTCATCGCCGTCGCGGGATCGACCGCGCGACCATCGAGGCGGACTTCGAAGTGGAGGTGCGGACCCGTCGCGCGGCCTGTCGAGCCGACCTGACCGAGCGTCTGTCCGGCGACGAGCGAGGTGTCCTTCTTGACCAGGATCCGGTTGAGGTGTCCGTAGCGCGTGATCACGCCACCGCCGTGGTCGACGTAAACGACGTTGCCGTAGCCACCCTGGCGGCCGGCAAACACGACCACGCCATCCCCCGCCGCGGCCACGGGCGTGCCCCGCTTGGCGCGCACGTCAGCGCCGCTGTGCCACTTGCGGCGCTTGCGGATCGGGTCTTCACGCCAGCCAAAGCCCGAAGTAGCCCACGTGGAGGGTGAGTCGCCGAGGGGCTGGGAGGTGAGGATGGTGAGATCGGGAACGTGGAAGCCCGCGCCGTGCGCGACGGCGGCGAGGCGCTCGGTGGCAGAGGCGAACAGGTCGCGAACGCCGAGCTTCAAGCGCACCAACCGGTCGACCACGTCGGTACCGAGGTCGATGTCGAACGCATGGGCGAGGCGCGCCAGGAGGGTCACCGGGGCGGTAGCCTCGACCGGCTCCGTGGTGATCGCGTGGGTGCGCGCCGAAGCATCCGCCGCCAGTGCGGGGATCATCGAGGCGATCAGAAGTCCACGTAGCGCCGCCAAAGGACTCTCAGCTTTTCATCCGAACGCGCCCTAGTTCAATGTAGGCAAGGTCATTTTGTTGCAGCTGTAACCATCTGGTAGGACTTGCTTCGTCGGTGAGCGGCACACATGATGCGCCGCCGTGAAGCACCGCTGGATCATCGTCGCGCTCGCTCTCGTCGCTGCGTCGGGCTTCGCCGTCGCTGCCGTGGCGGGCCGCTGGTGGTCGATCAGCGATGTCGCCGAGATCGGGCCGTTCCGCACGATCCGCTGCTTTGGCACCGGCGACGATTGCCAGAGCGCGGGCCTCGGCTGGATCGGTGGCACTGAACGCTGGATGCGCACGGGCATGGGGGCATGGGCGGGCTGTCTGATCGCCACGTTTGTTCTCTGCGTCACCGCCGCCGCCGTCGCGGCAAAGCGGATCCCCAAGCTCGCCGCAAAGACGGCTCTCGTCGCGATCGCGACCGCGGGCGTGGCCGGCATCGCCTTCATCGTGCAGTTCCCCGGCGTCGACGGTGCGAAGACGGATCGCGGGATCTACCTGTTCGCGACGGGCATCGTGCTTGGCGTGACCGCGGCGATCGCTGTGCTGCGCGCGCGTCCGCCCGGTGTCGAGAGCTAAGCCCAGCTAGGCTCGCACCGCGTCGACAGCGGCTCGCGCGGCCTCGGCGTCGTCGAGCCGCAGCGCGGTGCGCGCCATCGAACGGAGCACGAAGAACGCGGCGATCGTGAGGGTCACCGGGCCGAGTAACAGCAACGCGGCGATGTCGTCGTGGCCTTCAAAGTGGAGCGGCTGCTGGAGGAACACGCACAGGTCGTAAGCACCATGGAACGCCACGGCGAGCAGGTAGCCCCCGAGGAGACCGAGGCCTTGGCCGTCGAACCGACGGCGCGCAGCCATCGCCCCGATCATGCCTGTCCACATCGCGTGCCCCGGGACCGCGAGTAGGGCGCGGGCGATCCAGAGCGAGATGGCTCCCGACAGGGTCGTCTGGCCCATGAGGTAGAGGACGTTCTCGACGAGCGCGAACCCGAGGCCGGCGCGGCTCGCGTACACGATGCCGTCCATGCGCTCGTCGAACTCGGGCCGGCGCCACACGATCCAGTAGATCACCGAGATCTTGCAGGCCTCCTCGACGCCCGCGGCGATCACGAAGGAGGTCCAGGTTGCACCCTGGTACGTGAACTGGGGATCGACAAGGCGGCCAACCTCGCGCGACAGAACGGTGCCAAGCAGAAGAGCGGGAATCACGGACAACATCCCTACGAAGGCCACCAATCGACGCGTCCGGGGCGGTTCGGGCCGCTTCCGGTCGAGCCGGTCGACCAGCCACATAGCCACCAAGGCGGGAACAGCGCCCGCAACGGCAACCTGGAGGTTGGCGCTCACGGGGGACGAGTATGCCCGAAGGTCTCGCGGCGACGGGCGGTTGGCTTGACACGTCCTTGCAAGCAGTCGATTCTGCTGAGGTGGTGCCGCCGGAGCCCACCGCGGCCCCCGTGCGGGTCGGTCGTTACGAGGTGATTACTCACCTCGCTACCGGCGGTATGGCGCAGATCTATCTCGCGCGACAGAGCGGGCTTGGCTCGTTCGAGCGTCACGTGGTGTTGAAGACGATCCTGCGCGAGCGCGCCAACGATCAGCGATTCGTCACCATGTTCCTGGACGAGGCGCGCCTCGCCGCGACGCTCAACCACCAGAACGTCGCCCAGGTGTACGAGGTCGACCAGGCGGACGGCGCGTATTTCATGGCGATGGAGTACGTCCATGGCGAGAACGCGCGCGCGATTCTCGAGACGTCGCTGCGACGCGGGTGGACGATTCCGCTCGAGCTGGCGGTGATGATCGTGGGCGGGGCGGCCGCGGGATTGCATCACGCGCACGAGCGCCGCGGCAAGAATGGCCAGCCGCTCAACATCGTCCACCGTGACGTGTCTCCTGCCAACATCATGGTTGGCTTCGACGGCAGCGTGAAGGTGCTCGACTTCGGCATCGCGAAGGCCGAGGAGCGCGCGACCAAGACGGTCGGCGGCACCATCAAGGGTAAGTACGGCTACATGTCGCCCGAGCAGTGCAAGGGCAAGTCGATCGATCGCCGTAGCGACATCTTCGCGCTGGGCATCGTGCTCTACGAGCTGACGACGCTGCGCCGAGCCTTCAAGGGTAACGACGACTTCGAGACGATGAAGCGCATCGTCTCCGGTGACATCGTGCTGCCGTCGGCGGCGGTGCCCGGATATCCGCGCGAGCTCGAGGCCATCATCCTGACCGCGTTGGCAAATGATCCGGCGCAGCGGTTCCAGACCGCGCAGGAGCTGATCGAGGCGCTCGACACGTTCGCGGTGCGCGCGAAGCTCACGGGCTCGAACACGGCGCTGGGCCGGTTCATGAACCAGCTGTTCGGCACCAAGAAGGAGCCTTGGATCGAGGGGGCGCGCGGCGAGAGGACGGTGGTCTCTGACCCGATGAGCTCCGACAGCGACAACGAGGAGACGATCGCCGTCGAACAGAAGATCCCCGCCGAGGCGATGCGCGAGCACGGCCGCGGCGAGACGCAGCGCGATCCGGATCCGGGCGACGACGACGTCGCGTGGCGGAACGCGACCACCGTGAACCTCGGGATGCGCGCGACCACCCAGGCGCGCGTCTCGCCGACTCCGGCGCCGCGCGCCCCGAGCCCCGCTCACGACGACAATCTGGATCTCGACGCACATGCCACCGTGCTCGGCATCGGCAGTGCGCCACCGCCGAAGCAGACGCCGTCGCCCATACATCACAAGCCGGTGGCCCCGGCGCCGGCGATGCCACCGATACAGCCGCCGCGCAGCGCGACCTCGGTGCCGCCGGTGGTCCAAGCGCCGCCGATGCAGCCGCCGGTAGCGATGCGGCCTGCGAGCGACGTGGCGAGCACGAAGGTCAAGACGAGCTCGACGTGGATCTTGGTGGCCGTGTTCTTCGTGCTCGGCGCCGGTGGCGCGGTCGCGGCCTTGCTCCTGACCCGCTGACGGTATCGTGAAGCGAAGCGGTGCACGGTTAGGCGGCAGTCGGGAGTAGACGTGGCGAGTTCAGTTTCTGCGCCCGCGTGTTCGTGCTTGAGGCCCGTGGGGCTGGGTGCCATGGTCGCGGCATGGCGACCGCCGCGACGACCACAACCCCTTCCGAGCGTCTGACCAGCTACAACCCCGCCACCGGCGAGGCGATCGGCAGCGTTCCGATCTTCACGCCTGCGGAGGTCGATGCGGCCGTGGCGCGTTCGCGGATCGCGGCGCAGGCGTGGGGGGCGCTGTCGTTCGAGGCACGCAACGAAGAGCTGACCGCGTTTCGCAAGGCGCTTGCCCAGAACGCCGACGAGCTCGCAGACATCTTGCATCGCGAGAACGGCAAGCCCGAGCTCGAGGCGTACACCGAGGTTCTGAACACGCTCTCGCACCTCGCGCACGCGATCGCGCGCGCCGAAGATGCGCTCGCACCGCGCAAGGTGTCGTCGGGCGTGCTCGCCAACTTCCGCTCGACGATCAGCTATCATCCGATGGGCGTCATCGGCGTGATCGGGCCGTGGAACTATCCGCTGTTCACGCCGATGGGTTCGATCTCGTACGCGCTCGCCGCGGGTAACACCGTTGTGTTCAAGCCGAGCGAGCTCACGCCGCTGCTCGCGGTCAAGGTCGGCGAGATCGCGGCCAAGACGTTCGCGCTGCCCGACGTGCTCCAGGTGGTCACCGGCGCGGGGGCGACGGGCGCGGCGCTCGCCAAGTCCGCCGTCGACAAGATCGCCTTTACCGGTTCGGCGGCGACGGGCAAGCGCGTGATGATGGCTGCGGCCGAGCGCCTGACGCCGGTGCTGCTCGAGCTCGGCGGCAAGGATCCGATGATCGTCGCCGAGGATGCAGACCTCGAGAAGGCGGCGGAGGCGTGCGTGTTCGGCGCGCTGACCAACGCCGGCCAGGCGTGCATCTCCGTCGAGCGCGTGTACGTCGCCGACGCGATCCACGACAAGTTCGTCGACGAGGTCGTCAAGCAAGTGCGCACGCTCAAGGTCGGCGGCGACGATGGTGACCTCGGCGCGATGACCAGCACGCAACAGGTCGCGATCGTGAAGGACCACCTCGAGGATGCCATCGCGAAGGGCGCGAAGATCCACACCGGTGGCCCCGACGCGATCAGCGGCAGCTTCATCCAGCCGACCGTGCTGACCGATGTCGATCACCGCATGAAGATCATGAGCGACGAGACGTTCGGCCCGGTGATCCCGATCAAGCGCGTGCGCTCGCTCGACGAGGCCGTGCAGCTCGCCAACGACACGACGTTTGGCCTCGGCTCGTCGGTGTTCGGCGGCAAGGCGGCGCAAGGGATCGCCCCCAAGCTGCGCGCCGGCATGACCGCGATCAACTCGGTGATGGCGTTCTCGGGCATCCCGAGCCTACCGTTCGGCGGCGTCGGTGACTCGGGCTTCGGCCGCATTCACGGCGACGAGGGCATCCGCGAGTTCACGCGCATCAAGTCGACCGCACAGCAGATGTTCGCGATTCCGATGAACCCGCTGTCGTTCAAGCAGCCGAAGAATGCGACCAAGAACCTCAAGGCGATGATCAAGCAGCTCTATGGCGAGGGTGTGGTCGCCAAAGCGACCGACACCTGGCGCAAGCTGCGTTCGCGCTAGCTCGTTAGGGGGGCGTGGACTTTGACGGCGACGGCGACGTCTACCCTCCTACGTCGAATGTTGAGTGCATCACCGGCCACCGCCGGTCACGTGACCAGAAGCGAATCGATCGCGCGCAGCAGGTCGGGACCTAGCAGCGGCTTCTTCAAGATCATGTCGGCTTCGCGCGCGCGCGGATTCTGGCGCAGCACTTCGCTATCCCAGCCCGTCATCAGCACGAGCTTGCCGGGGAAGCCACCCTCGCGGAGCGTGTGACACACATCGAGCCCACTGCGCTTCGGCATGCCGACGTCGCACAGCACGAGGTCGAACGCGCGATCGGTCGCGAGCGAGAGCGCTTCCTCGGGATCGGTCGTGGACGCGACCTCGTAGCCGAAGGGCTCGAGGTACGCCCGGATCACCCACACGATGTCCTCGTCGTCGTCGACGGCCAGGATCGCACCGTGGCGATGCGTGGTCACGCTCTTCACGAGCGTCTCGGCAGGGGCTGGGGGAGGGGCGAGTCCGAGGGTCACCTCGAACACCGCCCCACCCTCGGGTCGGTTGCGGCCCTCGATGGTGCCGCCGAAGTGCTTGAGCGACTCGTGCGCAGCCGCGAGGCCGAGCCCGATGTGTTTGCCCTGCTTGGTGGTGATGAACGGCTGGAACAGCTGCGCCAGGACCTCCGGCGCGATGCCCGGGCCATCGTCCTCGACGCTGAGCCGCACCCCGAGGTCGTGCCGATGGACGCCGATCCGCAGCTTCCGCCTATCCTCGGAGACGGTCGCGAGGGCGTCCTGCGCGTTGAGCACGAGATTGAGCACGATCTGGTGAAGCATGCTCGGATCGGCGCGTGCCGCCGCCACGGGCTCGAAATCGACGTGCAGCGAGATCGAATGCTCGCGCAGGATCGGGCTCACCATCACGACAACGTCGTCGACGATCTGCGACAAGTTCGCGCTCTCGATCGGCGTCGGGCCCGTCGCGCGCGCGACGCGCTGGAGGCGCGCGACGAGCTCGCCGATCGCGCGATTCGCGCGCTCGATCCGAGGCAACACGGAGAACGCATCGCCCGGTGACCGCATGCCGGTGCTGATCGCGAGCAGCGCGATGCCGGACAGGTTGTTGAGGTCGTGTGCGACGGCTGCGGTCAGCTCGCCGACGGCCTTGATGCGGGCGTCGTGCTCGATCACGCCCTGCGCGGTGATGAGGTCCGCATGGAGGCGCTCGAGACGCGCGAGCTGATCCGCACGCTCCATCGCGATGCCCAGGTGATCCATGAACGCCCGCAGGAGCCCATGCTGGAACAGACTATCGGGGATCGGCTGGTTGCCCTGGTACGACGACAGGCCGAGCGCGCCGACGGCCTGCCCGCGACTTCCGAGCAGCGGGCCGCACGCGAACGGATGCCCGCGGATGTGCTCGTAGATCACGCGCGGCAACGCGAGTGTTCCCTCAGCTACCGGATCATCAGGCGACTCGATGATCGCGAGTGCGCCCGGATCCTTGATGTTGATCATCCGGCGCTGTTGAAAGCCGTGACCGATGGGCTGCCGGAGATCGAGCGCGAAGATACGGGGCATCTCGTGCGTCGTGTCCTTGCCGTCGATCTGTTCCTTGAGGGTCACCAGGTGCCCCGACGGTTCGTCGAGGACAGCGAGCCACACCGCGCCAAAACCCAACGCCACGATCTCGCCGAGCACCGCGTCGACGATCTCGTCCAACCTCGCGGTCGAAGCCAGACGAGCCGTCAACTTTACGAGGAGCTCGAACCCGGCGTCACCAACTCCCGACGCCCTTGCTGACATCCCCATCACTCTTCGATGAAGAGAGGGATCGGTGCAATCGATGGACTTGTAGTTTTCCGATAGAACTACCTGCCGGCAATCAATTACGTGTTCGACGGTAGTCCTGATCTACGTAATCGACACGAGATCTGTAATCAGCGACACGCGTTGTCGCGGTCGCGGCACTTGAAACGTACGTGGATATGGTCGGCGTGGTTGGGCTCGTGCCGGAGCACGCGCTGCACCTGGCGGATGCGCTTCGCGCTCACGTTGTTCTTCTCGGCCCAGTTGTAGAGCACCGTCTGCAGGCGCTCGTCGAGGAAGATGAACTGCACGCCGCCGTCGTCGTCCTGCGTGCGCGCAAAGCTCGACACGAGCTTCCATGTCGCTGCGGCATCGAGGGTCGCCGCCGTCGCGCGGACGAACTTCGCCGGATACTCCGACGGCTTCTTCTTGAAGAACAGCCCGATGTCCACATCGCGGCCGGACTGATGCGAGCTGTGTTCGCTGATCCAGCCGCCGCTCTCTTGCGACAGATCACCGATCGCGAGCACGTGCGTCTTGGGGAACGCATCGAGCGTGTCGTCGATCGCCTGCTTCACGAACGCCACGGTCGTGCGCGTGGCGAAGGTCCGCCACGGGCGTCGGATGTGATAGCCGTCGCCGGCACGCAGGCGAGCGGGGGCTTGCAGGCGCCCCGACCACGGCGCGCCGATCGACCGGTCGCGCTTCGGCGTCTCGCTCGAAGATGTCTTCGCCGAGGTCGCGAGCGCGATGCGTTTGCGGGTCCGTTTGCCCTTGGCCTCGGCCGGGGCAGCGGACCACGCCAAGCTTACGAGCACGACGGCGAGCGCGAACAGCCTCATCAATGCAATCGTGCGAGCTCCGCGCACATGTGGCCAGTTTCTCGGCGCTGCACGCGTGCGCAGGGTCCTCACGTTCAACCGGGAGCGCCGCGTCCGGTCGCCACGTCGCGCTTGTGGTCAGGAGCGGTTCGTCTTGAGCTGGGCGCAGCGTTTTCCGAGGAGCTTGCCGATCGGGGTGAGGTCGTCCTGGAGCGTCGTCGAGAAGTCGCTGCGCGTGAGCGTCTTGCTGGCCTCGACGAGCAGCCGCAGGTCGCCACACGCTCGGTGGGCGTCGATCAGCGCGTCGGCGCCGCCGTTGTAGACGCGCACTTCCGTAAGTGAAGCGTTGTTCGGGCGCCGGCGCATCCGCAGATCCTCGACCAGCTCGTCGATGATCGCGGCCTTCTTGGCCAGCTTCTGCTCGCGTGATGCCTTCGATTCGTAGACCACCTTGAGCTGGTTGTACGCGTCGAGCAGGCGGGCGGTGCGGTGCATGCCTGTCGCCTGGCCCAGCGTCCACGCGAGCTCCTCGGGCGAGCCGCGCCCGAACCGCTCGACGATCCAGTTGTCGGTGAGAACGTCGGCGACGTACGACGCGAGGCTCTCATTGAAGAACGGCTGATCGGGAACCAGCACCGTCGCGTGGACGGACTCGTGAAGGATGACGTTCGCGAGCTCGGGGAATGCGTCGTCGCCGCCGCCGAGCATGGTCGACAGTACGGGATCCGGGAACCAGCCGCCGGTCGAATACGCCGATGCCGGGCGCACCAGCGCGTCGTAGCCCTGTGCTTCGAGATCGAGCTTATGCTTGACCGCTTCGTCCTCGTCGAACCAGCCGAGCCCCGCGAAACATCCCACGATCGGGAAGCACCACTTACGCGGTCGGAACGAGAGCGGGTCCGCGGCACCGACGAACCACACCGCCGCGGGCCGGCCGAGGGCCGAGAACGTAGCGTAGTTGCGCTTGATCGAGAGCCCGTAGCTGCGGCCGTAATCCTTGATCGCCGGAATCTCGGCGAGCAACAGCGCGGTGCGCAGCGGCGTGTTCGGATCCGCGACGACGTCCTCGATCGGGCGCGCCTTCTCCAGCAGCACCATCTGCCCGTTCGCCGCCTGCGCGAGGTACCGCGTCATCAGGCAGCCCGAGCCAAGCAGCGCTGCCGTCAGGACGAGCAACGCGCGCTTCATAGCTTCGCGGTGATCGCCTTGGCGAGGTCGGCACCGCCGTCGAGCTTGCCCGCAGGCCAGCCGATGCCGAGCCCGGAGTTGTCGTCGTGCTTCGGGATGATGTGGAAGTGGACGTGGAACACCGCCTGATGCGCGGCCGCGCCGTTATTCTGCAGCACGTTGAACGCGGTCGCGCCCGTCGCCGCCAGCACGGCACGCGACAAGCGCGGCAGCACACGGCCGATCGCCGCGGCCGCATCGTCGGAGAGCTGGTCGAGCGTCTCCGCGGCCTCCTTCGGGATCACGAGCACGTGTCCGTGCGCGATCGGGTTGATATCGAGGAAGGCGAGGACCTGGTCGTCCTCGTACACGCGGTGGCACGGGATGTCCCCGCGCAGGATCTTCGAGAAGATCGTCTCGGCCATGACCGGCCGAGCCTAGCCTACGGCGCGAGAACGGCGCGCTCGCCGAGCGGGGATTCGGTGGGAAACGACGCGCTCCCGGCGCTGCCCACCAGCTCTGCGCGATCGCGGGCCGTTGCCTCGATCGTGACGTTGACTCTGATGCCCACCCGCCGCCGCGGCCACGGGGATGCTCCCGATCGCGTTCATCGCCGCGGGGAAGTCACGGGTCGAACCTATAGCCCGAGCCGCGCACCGTGATGAAGTGCCGCGGCTGCTCCGCGTTACTCTCGAAGCGCTTGCGCAGCTGCCCGACGAAGTTGTCCACCGTGCGTACCGAGCCGGCCGACTGCCCCCAGACGAGGCTGAACAGCTGCGCGCGCGAGAATACCTGGCTCGGGTGGCGGAGGAAGAACACGAGGAGCTCGAACTCCAGGTGGGTGAGCTTGACCTCCTCGGTCTTGCGCGTGACCAGGCGCTGCGCGAGGTCGACCGAGACGTCTGCGAACGAGAGCGTGTTGCCATGCGTGGTGGTGATGGGCGTCGTCGTGATGTGGCCGGTGCGACGGAGGACGGCGTCGATGCGCGCGAGGAGCTCGGCGAGCGCGAACGGTTTGGTGACGTAGTCATCCGCGCCAAGGCGGAGCGCGGCGACCTTGTCGAACTCGCCATCGCGCGCGGAGACGACGATGACGGGTACGAGGTTGTCGGTGGCCCGCATGGTCGAGAGGACCTCGAGACCGTTCTTGGCGGGCAGGTTGATGTCGAGCAGGACGAGCGCGAAGTCCTCTGCTTCGGCGAGGCGCAGCGCTTCGTCCCCGTCGCGCGCGATGGCCGTGGTGCGGCCTGCGAGCTTCAAGTTGAGGGCTAGGCCGGTCGCGATCGCCTCGTCGTCTTCGACGATCAGGATGCGTGCGGTCACGAGGTGGCTCCTTGGGCGAGGGCGTCGGGCTCGGTGGTGGGGCGCTTGAGCTTGCGCCGCTTGAGCCGAATGCGAAACGTCGTTTCGCCGGGACGCGAGCTGAAGTCGAGCTTGCCGCGATGGCCATGGACGATCGCGCGCACGAACGCGAGGCCGAGGCCCACCCCGGGGGTGCCGCTCGTCATCGCGCGCTTGCCGCGGCTGAACTGCTCGAAGATGGTGCGCTTCTCCTCGCGGTCGATGCCGATGCCATTGTCGCGCACGACGAGCTCGATGCGGCGGCCGTGCTCGAGCGCTTCGATCTCGATCTTCTTGTCGGTGCCCGTGTACTTCCACGCGTTGGTCATCAGATTCACGAGCGCGCGGACGAGGGTGTGGCGATCGCCGATGAGGGTGAGGCCGGGCTCGACCGAGACGGAGACCTTGGTGGGGTTGGAGAGGGTGAGCGCATCGAAGGCGGCGATAGCTTCTTCGACGAGCTCGGCGACGTCGATGCGCTCGCGCGCGTAGACGTGGCTGGTCTGCAGCTTCGAGAGCTCGAGGACGCGGTCGATCAGCGTGTCGAGGCGATCTGTCTCGCGCCCGAGGAGGGACAGGACCTGCGTGCGCTCTTCATCCTCGAGGCGCCCCGTGCGTAGCGACTCGATGAGGAGGCGGATCGACGTGAGCGGCGTGCGCAGCTCGTGCGAGACGCTCGACACGAAGTCGTTCTGGACGCGCACGAGGGAGGCACCCTTGCCGACGAAGATGGAGCCGAGGATGTAGCCCGTGATGCCCGACGTGCAGAACGTCAGCACGAGCACGCCGGAGATCAGCGTGGTGGTGGAGGCGCCGACGATCAACAGAACGATGCCTACGCCAGTCATCGCGACGGTGGGTAGGAGCACCGCGAGCATCAGCACCAGCTGCGCACGACGCAGCTGCATGTTGGCGGGCGGAAAACGCACGCCGGGACTCTACGCGATGTCAGGCACGGCGGAAGCGGAATCCTCGACGTCCATCGCGTCGGCGGCATCCTCGCGAATGTGGTCGGGGACGCCGTGGAGGTCCCACACGAGCCCGACGAACGAGAGGGCGCGAAGGATGTAGTACGTGCAGTCGAGCTCCCACCAGAAGAACCCCTGGCGGGCGGCCACCTGATAGTGGTGGTGATTGTTGTGCCAGCCTTCGCCCATGGTGATCACCGCGAGGACGGGGTTGTTGCGCGAGTCGTCCTCGGTCTTGTAGCGGCGGCCGCCCCACACGTGCGAGAGCGAGTTGATCGTGAACGTCCCGTGCCACACGAGCACCTGCGCGAGCGCGAAGCCCCACACGAGCGCGAAGAAGCCGCCGATGACGAAGGTGATCACGCCCGCGGCGATCGCGGGCACCATCCAGTACGTGTTGAGGAAGCGCAGCTCCGGATACTTCGCGAAGTCCTTGATGCGCGAGAGGTCGGTGTCCTCGAGGTCGCGCGACAGGATCCAGCCCATGTGCGACCACCAGAAGCCCTGCTGGACGACGGAGTGCAGATCGCCGGGCTGGTCGGACAGCTTGTGGTGCACGCGGTGATGCGCGGCCCACCACAAGGGGCCCTTCTGTGCAGTGAGCGTGCAGCCGAGCCCGAGCAAGAACTGGAACCAGCGCGAGGTCTTGTAGCTACGATGCGAGAAGTAGCGGTGGTACGCACCGGTCACGAAGAACATGCGCGGCACGTACAGCGCGAAGGCGAGCGCGAGGCCCCACCACGAGAAGCCCGTGATCGCGATACCGACGATTGCGAGGATGTGGACGCCCCAGAACGGGAACGTGAGGGCGTTGAAGTAGATCCGCCGCCAGCTCTTGGCGGAGGCCTCGGCGACGGACGACATCGACATGGGGCTTACCCCAGGCTAGTCCGAACGGGCAGGGCGCCCCGTCATGACTTGGTCACGGTCGAGGAGTAGGGTCCAGGGCATGAAATATCGGAACCTCGGAGCATCGGGCGTCAAGGTGTCGAATCTCTGCCTGGGGGCGATGACCTTCGGCGAGGCCGACGAGAAATCATTCATGCACAAGCTCGGGTCGGACGAGGCGACGGCCCACGCCGTGATCGATCGCGCACTCGAGAAGGGCATCAACTTCATCGACACCGCCGACGTCTACGGCCAGGACGGTCTGTCGGAGCGGGTGCTCGGTAACTGGTTCGAAGCGTCGAAGAAGCGCGATCAGATCGTCCTCGCGACGAAGTTCCGGTTCACGATGGGCGATGGCCCGAACAGGAGTGGCGCGTCGCGCTACCGGATCGTGAAGTGCTGCGAGGACTCGCTGCGCCGCCTCAAGACCGATCGCATTGACCTCTATCAGGTTCACATGCAGGACATCACGACGCCGGAGGAAGAGACGCTGCGTGCGCTCGACGACCTCGTGCGCGCCGGCAAGGTGCTCTATATCGGCTGCTCGAACTACACGGCGTATCGGCTGATGAGCAGCCTGCGCCATGCAGAGAGTGCGCACCTCTCGCGCTACGTGACGCTCCAGGCCCAGTACAGCCTGATCGTGCGCGACATCGAGCGCGAGCACGTGCCCCTGTGTCGGGACGAGGGCCTCGGCATCCTGCCGTGGACGCCGCTCGCCGGCGGCTTCCTCACCGGCAAGTTCGAGCAGGGCAAGCCACCGGCCGCGGGCACGCGCCTCGGCGAGAAGCAGCAGCGCTTCGCGGAGTACGACAAGCCGCGCAACTGGAACATCCTCGCCGCGGTGAAAGAGATCGCCGCCGAGGTGGCCTCGACGCCCGCTGCTGTCAGCCTCGCGTGGCTCCTCGCCAAGCCGCAGGTCTCGTCGGTGATCTTCGGCGCGCGCACGATCGAGCAGCTCGAGGCAAACCTCCCCGGCGCCGATCTCGAGCTCTCGGCAGCACAGATGACCAAGCTCGACCAGGCCTCCGCCTTCGACGTGGGCTACCCCTACGCGTTCATGCAGCAAGTCCAGGGCGCGTGGTGATAGCGTCGTCCTATGGGCGACGACCTCAAGGACATCGCGCAGCACACCATCAGCCGTAGCCCCATCACGACGGCCGAGCTGGAGCATGAAATCGAGACGCTGGGCTCTCGGTGGTCCATCGACGGGCCTGATCTCAAGCTCGTGCTCCAGGGGCCGATGGCCAAGGCCGGCAAGGTCGCGGCGTATGCGGGAGAGCTCGCCGACGCGCTCGACCATCATCCGCACATCGTGATCGACTATCAGCGGTTCGAGCTGACCATCCACACGCACGACATGAACGCGATCACGGTGCTCGATCTCGTGTACGCCGCGCGGCTCGAGCAGTGGCTGCGCAGCGGCGGCTGGGACTAGCGAAGTATCGCGGTGAACTGCTCAGGACCCGAGTGACGCGAGTGCAACGCGCGCGTCCCCGACGACGAACACCGTGAGCTCGTCGAGCTGGCGGCCGTCGACGAGACCCGCCGCGAGCTCGCCGAGCCCGGGCTCTTCGTGCGTGATCACGGCGAGCTTCGCGAGCTCTTCGGGCAACGCGACCGCGGGCGCGAGCGCGTTGACGTGCGTCCCGCGGCGCAGCGCACCGTCGGGAATCGCGAGCGACGCGTGGATGCAGACGATGTCGCACGCGAGGGCTTCCTCGAGCGAAACGACGCGGCCGCCCACCTGTGCGGCCAGCGCGTCGGCCCCAGCCCCCGAACACCGGACGTCCGTCGGTGCGAACCACGTGCGGTGCGCCTCGAGCGACAACGCCGCATCGGCTACCGAGTCGGTACCGTCGACGACGAGGCCGAAGCTGCGCGGCGTGCCGACCGCGAGGTAGCGTGACGCGACCGCACCGAGGGCAGCGCGCGCCTTGCTGATGAGGTCACCGGGCACGGCTTCGGCGATGGGCGGCTTGCGCGTCGCTGCATCGACGTACGCGCGCTCGACGGCGAGTACCCAGTCGGCCATCGATCAGAACTCCGCTTGGCGCGGCGCACGCGGGAACGGAATCACATCGCGGATGTTCTCGATGCCAGTCGCGTAAATGATCGCGCGCTCGAAGCCGAGGCCGAAGCCCGCGTGCGGGACCGTGCCGTAACGACGGAGATCGCGGTACCACCAGTAGTCACTCGCGTGCAGGCCCATCTCGGCGATGCGGCGATCGAGAGCCTCGAGGCGCTCTTCGCGCTGGCTGCCACCGATGATCTCGCCGATACCGGGCGCGAGCACGTCCATCGCGGCGACGGTCTTTCCGTCGTCGTTCTGGCGCATGTAGAACGCCTTGATGTCCTTCGGGTAGTTGATCACCGCGACGGGGCCGCCGATGACTTTGTCCGTCAGGTACTTCTCGTGCTCGCTCTGGAGATCGATGCCCCACTTCACGGGGAACTCGAACTTCTCCTTCGCCTTCTCGAGCTCCTTGATCGCGTCGGTGTAGTCCATCCGCGCGAACTTGGACTCGATCATCTTCGACAGGCGCGCGATGCACTCCTTGTCGACGAACTTCTCGAAGAACGCCATGTCGTCGGCGCGCTCCGTGAGCAGCGCGCGGAAGATGTACTTGAGGAAGTCCTCGGCGAGCTGCGCGTCGGCCGCGAGATCCGCAAACGCGATCTCGGGCTCGATCATCCAGAACTCGGCGAGGTGGCGGCGCGTGTTCGAGTTCTCGGCGCGGAACGTGGGGCCGAACGTGTAGACCTTGCTCATCGCGAGGCAATACGTTTCGACGTTGAGCTGCCCCGACACGGTCAGGCGCGCTTCCTTGCCGAAGAAATCCTTGTCCCAATCGACCTTGCCGTCGGGCAGGCGCGGCGGATTCGCGGCATCGAGCGTGGACACGCGGAACATCTGGCCCGCGCCCTCGGCATCCGACGCCGTGATGATCGGCGTGTGGATCCAGAAGAAGCCCTGCTCGTGGAAGAACCGGTGGACAGCCTGCGCGAGCGTGTGGCGCACGCGCGTGACCGCGCCGATCACGTTCGTCCGTACGCGGAGGTGCGCGACCTCGCGCAGGTACTCCATCGTGTGCCGCTTGGGCTGCATCGGATAGGTGTCCGGGTCGTCGACCCAGCCCACCACCTCGACAGCGTCCGCGCGCACCTCGACGGACTGGCCCTTGCCCTGCGACGCGACGAGCTCGCCGGTCGCACGGACCGCACAACCCGTCGTGAGCTTCAGGACGTCGGACTCGTAGTTCGCGAGCTCCGCGGGCGCGATGATCTGGAGCGGTTCGAAGCAGCTGCCGTCGTGGACCGCGACGAAGGACAGGCCGGCCTTGGAGTCGCGCCGCGTACGCACCCAGCCTTCGATCGTGACCTTGGAGCCGACGGGCACCTTGCCCGCGAAGACATCAGCGATGCGGATGCTCATTCGCGTGCGGCTTCCTTGCTCCCCACCACCGTCATGTTCATGCCGATCTGCACCGACACGGCCTTGCCATCGACGGAGATCACCGTCTTGCCGTTCAAGTACCAGCCGAAGCTGCCGGTCGAGAACTGCTTCACCTCGGCGAGCATCTCCTGGCCGTTGATGACGATCTTGAGCGGTTCGGCCTTCTCGGCGAACTGCTTGGCGGTCACGGGGGCTGCGGTTTTCGGAGGCATCGCGCGGAAGATGACCAGAAATCCGGCCCACGCGCCACTGTCAGCCCCGCGGGATGTGCGGGCGCGCGCGGCGCAGCTGCACGAGCTCGTGGGCCACGTCCGCCTGCTTCCGCCACTGGCCATAGGCCGCGCCCTTCGACTCGAGGCGCGCGACAGCCTCTGCGAGATCCGCTGCGATCACCGTCGGTGTCGCGTTGGCGAGCGGCGTGCCGGGCAGTGGCATGAACGTGTGCGCGTGAACGCGTGCGCCGCGCGCGGCGATCCGTTCGGCGAGCGCGACGGTGGCGCGGCGATCCTCGTCGGTCTCCCCGGGCAGGCCGAACAGAAAGTCGACGTCGGGCCGTATGGCAGCGTCGACGCACAAGGCCACCGCACGCTCGATCGAGGCAACGTCGTGCCCGCGATGAGTGGCCGCAAGCAGGCGCTCGGATCCCGACTGCCCGCCGATCACGAGCGAGGTGTTATCCGCATAGCGCTTGATGAGCGCGAGCGCCTCGGGGCTGACGTGCTCCGGCCGCACCTCCGACGGGAACGTACCGAAGTATTGCTTGCCGCCTGCAGGGAGCTCGGCGCGCACGCCGGCGAGCAGCTCTTCGACGGCGGCGAGGTTCACGCTGGTGTCGGGCGACCCGTACGAGAGCGACGTCGGCGTCACGTAGCGCACGTATGGTGGCCGGTCCTGCGCTTCGGCCGTCATCGCGCGCACGTGCTCGCGCACGTTGTCGACGCTGCGATGCCGGAAGCGCGCCTTGAACATGAAAGGCGTCTGGCAGAACGAGCACGCGTACACGCAGCCACGCGTGATCTCCAGCGGGTTCCACCGACCGTGACGGAGGTTGCACGCGGGGAATGCATCGAGTGGGTGGCGTGCGGCGGCGGGACCCATGCGCAGCGAGCCCGCTTCGATCCACGCGGTCCCCGGCCCGCCGCGCGGATCGCGTCCCGCATCGACGTTGGCGACCAGCTCGACGAAGGCGGCCTCACCCTCGCCCGCGATCACGACATCGAACCCGGCGACCAACGTCGCGGCGGTTTCGGCCGTCGCGTGGACGCCGCCGGCGACGTGCAGGGCAAGGCCGGCGTTGCCACGCAGCCAGGCGAGCTCCTCGGCGGCGCGCACTGCGTCGACGGAATAGAACGACCACGCGACGATCGCAGTCCCACGTGCGGACGCGATCGCCGCACAAAGCTCCTCGCGACCACGCGCGAACACGAGCTCCACGTCGCGCGTGCGCGGATCGGTATCGAGCGCGGCCGTGACGACGTTGAGCGCGGCGATGCCGGAGCGGACGCTGTGAGCGACGACAGTGGTCATCTAGGCGGGCGCACGAGCTCCGAGATCGAGAATGCCAGATGCCCGAATGCGGTGATCACGAGCGCGTGATCGATATGGCCCGTGCGCAGCAGCTGCTGGACGACGGGCAGCGGCATCGTCGAGACCGCGAGCACTTCATTGCCATCGGGGCGTGGTGCTTCGGTCATTGTAGCGTCGAGCGCGAGGTACGTGTGCAGCGTGTTGTTCTGGAGAGCCGGATTGGGCGCGCTCTTGCCGAGCAGCCGCCACGTGGTCGCGGTGTAGCCAGTTTCCTCGACCAGCTCGCGCGCGGCCGCGGTCTGCGGATCTTCACCATCATCGATCATCCCGCCCGGAATCTCGATGCACACGCGATCGGTGCCGGGCCGGTACTGTCGGATCACGACGACCTGATCGTCAGCTGTCAGGGCGATCACGTTCACCCAGTCCACGCATTCGATCAGCGAGAACCGCTTCGATTCGCCGGTGCGCGGGTGCGTGGCATCGACAAACCCGGTCGTAAAGACCTTGTAGTCATGCCCGGGATGCCGTAGCCCGCGGCGCCAGACCAGATCGTCCACCATCGCGCCTACCGTACCAGCACTACCCCACCCCGCCGGGTTACGTGTGGGCGCGGTGGTTTCCGGTCCGACCTTTTCGTTGGCACTGGATACGTTCGGCCGCGATTTCGCACAGATACTTTGCGACAAGCCCGCGATCACCCTGGTCAGCCGAGTCGGGTTCGGAGAGATTGACGTTCATGTCGCGGAGGTACCTGCTTGCAGCTGTGGTCGCTGGTTCGGCCACATTCGCCGGTTCTGCTCATGCCGGTGGGTTCGGTATCCCCGAGATCGGCGTCCGTCGCACCGGTATGGCTGCAGTGGTCGGCCGGCCCGACGAGCCCTCCTCGTTGTTCCACAATCCGGGCGGCCTGGTGCTGCAGAAGGGCTGGCGCGTCTATCTGTCCGCGACCGGCTCGCTGATCAGCACCGAGTTCAAGCTGCTGCCGTGGGAGCGCAGCGACGAGTTCCTCAACACGATGCCGGGGCCCGACGGCTACTACCCGACGGTCAAGCCGACGCGTGCGTTTGGCGCCGCGCCGATGCTCGCGATCACCGGAGAGCTCATCCCCGATCGTCTCGTCGTCGCGATGGGCGCGTGGATCGGCAATGCCGCCGGCGCGCAGTTCGACGAGAACGACATCACGCGCTACCACCTGATCAACGGCTACATCATCGCGCCGCAGGCCGTCATCGGCGGCGCCTATCGCATCAACGACAAGATCTCCGTCGGTGCGAATGCGGGTGTCGTGTACTTGACGCTCAAGGGCGAGCGCGAATTCTACCCGATCTACAGCGGCACCGACCTCAGCGGTATCGCGGGGACGCGGCCCCTCCTCGAGCTCGAAGGCGATGCGTGGTCCCCGACGTGGTCGGTCGGCGTGTACGGCCAGCCGCACAAGAAGGTCACGTTCGGCGCGACCATCATCAGCCGCGTCGATGCCACGCTCGAGGGACCGGTCAAGGTCACGTTCAGCGACGACGCACCGTCGCCGGGCGACACGCTCGAGAGCAGGCACAAGACCAAGCAGCTCCTGCCGTGGACGTTCCTCGGGGGCGTCAACGTCGACGTGCATCCAAACGTCGAGCTCGGCGCCGAGCTCCGGTGGTGGCTCTATCGCCAGTACGACGAGCAGCTCTCGATCCTCTCGCCGCGCCTGCTCGTGATCAGCGAGCTGAAGACATTGAAGAACTACCGCGACTCGTTCCAGGTCTCCGGTGGCATTCGGGTGCACTCGCTGAAGCAGGCGCCCGGTCTCGAGATGATGCTCGGCACCCACTTCGATCGCACGCCGGCGCCGAAGGAGACGGTCACGCTCGATCAGCCGACGTTCAATCACCTCGGCCTGCACAGCGGACTCCGCTACACCCACGGTAGCCTCCGCCTCGGCGCGAGCTACTTCCGCTACTGGTACGATATTCCCACGGTGACGACGTCAACCACGTTCCCACCGTCCAACTTCAAAGGCGACGGCGTCAACAACAGCCTCGTCGTCTCGATGGAGGCAGCGCTGTGAGCACCATCAAGATTCCGAAGCAGGGGCGTACGGCGAGCGAGATCCTCGGCGAGCTCGAGGAGCGCAAGGCCAAGGACGCGAAGTGGCGCGAGGGCCGCGTGTTCTCGCTCGTCTATCACATCCCCGGCGAGTCGGGCGAAGCGCACGAGAAGTTGCTCCACGACGCGCACGCGCTGTACGCGAGCACAAATCTGCTGAACCCGATGGCGTTCTCCTCGCTCAAGCAGATGGAGAGCGAAGTCATCGCGATGGCAGGCGAGCTGTTTAATTGCCCGGGGGCGGTCGGTACGATGACCTCGGGCGGGACCGAGTCGATCCTTTGCGCCGTCGCGGCCTATCGCGATCGCGCGCGCCGCACCAAGCCGTGGATCCTGCGCCCCGAGCTGATCGTCCCGACGACGATCCACCCGGCGTTCGACAAGGCCGCGCATTACTTCGGGGTCAAGCTCGTCAAGGTGCCCGTAGGCCCGGACTTCCGCGCCGACGTGCGCGCGATGGGCAAGAAGATCTCCCGCTCGACGATCGGCCTCGTCGGCTCGGCGCCGCAATATCCGCACGGCGTGGTCGATCCGATCGCGGAGCTCGGCCAGCTCGCGCAGGAGAACAACCTGCCGCTGCATGTCGATGCGTGCGTAGGTGGCTGGGTGTTGCCGTGGATCGAGCGCCTCGGCCGCAAGGTCCCGGTGTGGGACTTCCGCGTGCCGGGCGTGACGTCGATCAGCGCCGACCTCCACAAGTTCGGTTACGCCGCGAAGGGTGCGTCGACGCTGGTGTGGCGCTCGATCGATGCAATGAAGCACCAGATCTTCGTCGCCACCGACTTCCCCGGCGGCATCTATGCATCGCCGACGATGTGCGGCACGCGTCCGGGTGGTCCGATCGCTGCAGCGTGGGCTGCGCTCAACGCGCTCGGCGAAGAGGGCTACATCTCGCTCGCCAAGCTCGCACTCGACGCGGCGGATCGGTTCCGCATCGGCATCGAAGGCATCCCCGGCCTCGCACTACTCGGCAAGGGCGACGCGACGATCGTGACCTATTCGACCGCCGAGGTCGTCGAGGCGGCGGCCGACACCGCGCTGTTCCCGACGCTGCTGCGCAAGGTCACGGGTGGTGGTGGCGAGCAGATCTACGCGATCGCGGATCGCATGGAGACGCGCGGCTGGACGATCGATCGCCAGCACCGACCCGCGTCGCTGCATCTCACGGTCACCGCAAACCACGCGCGGGTCGTCGACGAATACCTCGCGGATCTCGCGGCGTCCTTCGCGGAAGTGCGTCGTGACCCGGCGCTCGCCAAGAGCGGCAGCGCCCCGATGTATGGCATGGCGGCGAAGATGCCGATCCGTGGCTTCGTCGCGTCGCGCGTTCGCAAGGTGATGGCGGACATGTACGCGAAGGGAGCGCAACAATGAAGCGCATCGCGTTCGCACGCATCATGCAGGAGAGCAACGCGCTCTCGCCCGTCCCGACGGTGATGGCCGACTTCGAGTCGGCCCACTATCACGAAGGCGAGGACCTCCTGCGCATCGCCACCAAGGGCCCCGAGGTCGCGGGCTTCTTCAAGCGCGCAGAGCTCGGTGGCTTCATGCAGGCCATCGAGGCACGCAAGAACGAGGTCCAGCCGTTGCCGATGTTGTCGGCGTGGGCATCTTCAGGGGGACCGCTCACCAAGGAGTGCTTCGAGCTACTCGAGGCGCGGCTGGTCGAGCGCCTCAAGCGCGCGGGACGCATCGACGGCATGTTCTTCGCGCTGCATGGTGCGATGGGTGTGCTCGGCGTCCCCGATCCGGAGAGCCGACTCCTCCGCAGCGTGCGCGAGGTGATCGGTGGCGCGCCGCTCGTCGTCTCGCACGACCTCCACGCGAACGTCACGCAGGCGCGCATCTCCGCGGCCGATGCGATCGTCGCGTACCAGACCAACCCGCATCGCGACCACGCGAAGATCGGCCGTAAGGGTGGGGACATCTTGATCGGCACCGTGCTCGGCGAGATCAAGCCCACGATGGCGTGGCGCTCGCTTCCGATCATCCTCGGCGGCGGCAATACCATCGACTTCCTGAATCCGATGCGTCCGGTGTTCAAGGAGCTGAAGCGCGCGGAGAAGGCAGGCGAAGCCATCGGCGCCTCGGCGTTCATGGTGCACCCGTGGAACGACGACCCGGCGCTCGGTTGGGCCTCGGTCGTCGTGACCAACAACGATGTCTCCGGTGCGGAGCGGCTCGCCGACAGGCTCGCCGAGATGTGTTGGGAGCGTCGGCACGAGCAACCGCCGAAGTTCCCGTCTGCGAGCGAAGCGATCGAGCAGGCGCGCTCTGCCAAGCTGCGCCGCCGCGTCGGTTGCGTGGTCATGGCCGACGCCTCGGACGTCGTGACGGCGGGTGCTCCCGGCGATTCGACGCACCTGCTCCGCGCGCTCCTCGAGAAGGGTCAAGGCCTGCTCTCGTACTGCGCGGTGCGGGACCCGCAGGCGATCGAGACGCTGTGGAAGCGTGCCACGGGCGATCGCGTCTCGCTCTCGATCGGCGGCACGCTCGACCCCGCACGTTCGCCGCCGCTGCCGGTCTCGGGCGAGATCGTCAGCAAGCACGAGCAGCACGGCTTCTTGAAGACCGTCGTGCTCGCCGTCGACCACCTCCGGATCGTGATCACCGAGGGCCCGTCGATGGTGATGCGGCCCTCGTTCTACACGGACGTCGGCCTCTCGCTGTGGAAGGCCGACGTCGTGATGGTGAAGAACTTCTTCCCGTTCTTGATGTTCTTCCTGCCCTACAGTCGCAAGAACATCTTCGTGCGCACGCACGGCACCACCGACTTCGACGCCGCGTTCCAGCTAGGTTTCGACGGGCCGATGCATCCGCGTGATGTTGTCGCTGAATGGCGCAGCCGTGATCGCGCGCGCCGCGGCCTCGACGCGCCGGCGTCCACGGCGCCCGCGGCCGCCGCGTCCGCTCGCGTATGACGCTCGTTGCCCTCGCGGTGATCGCGCTCGTCGCGTTCGGGACCGAGGGTGCGATCGGCTTCGGCGGCACGGTGATCGCCGCCAGTGTCGGCGCGCAGCTCGTACCCATCGAAGAGCTGCTGCCCGCCTTCGTCCCGCTCAACCTCGCGCTCTCGGCGTGGCTGCTCGCGTCGGGCCGTGATGCGATCGCGTGGCGAATCCTCGTGTTCGAGATCGCGCCGCCGGTCGCGGTCGGCGCCATCGCCGGCCTCGCCCTGTTCCACGTCCCCGCGAAGACGGCGCTCGCTCTCGCGTTCGGCGTGTTCGTCGCCGGGCTCGCGACGCTGCAGCTGGTGCGGCCTGCGTCGCGTCCGCTGCCCCGCATCGGTCAACTCGCGATGCTTTTCGTCGGTGGCGTAGCGCACGGCCTGTTCGGCACGGGTGGCCCGATGATCGTCTACGTCGCGCGCCGCCGGATCGCCGACAAGCGCGGCTTCCGCGCCACCCTCTCCGTTCTCTGGTTGACCCTAAACATCGCGCTGCTCGCGAACTTCCTCGTCCTCGATCTCTACACGCGGCACACGAGCGAGCTCGGGCTCGTCGTCGCGCTCGCGCTCCTGCCTGGCCTCGCGATCGGCGAGCGCGTGCACCGTGCCCTCGACCCGGCACGCTTCGAGCGCTTTGTCTGGGTGTTGCTGCTCGTCGCAGGCTCCGCGCTCGCGGTGCGGTCGGCCTTCAACCTCTAACGGAGGTGAGCGAGCGCGTGCCATCATGGAACGACGGCGTTGTCGTCGGGGCACGCCATGTCAGAACCGCAGCGTGCCAACGGCGAGTGCGCCCTCGCGCGTGGGGACCACCGTGACTGCGGACGACCGGGTGGTGCGCGTCGGCCGCAGCCAGAGCACGACGCCAGCGATCACGGCTGCCCCGCCGACCGCGAGCATGCTGATGCCGAGGGTCTCCGAACGCTTGCCGCGCTCGTCGAGGTCCGCGAGTTGCGCGTCGTGTTCGGGCCCCCATACGCAGCCAGGCTCGGTGCACACGCGGCCGTAGTCATCCTCGGCGACGCTCGCGTCGTGTGCGAAGTATGCGCCGGCACCCAGCGCGACGATGCCGGCGACGCCGAGCATGAGCGGCAGGGTCTTCGACCGCGGCCGTGGCGGCGCATCGATGGTGGGCGGCGCTTCTTCGCGCGGCGCGGGCGTGGGCGCGGGCACTGTGGTGGGCGGCGCGGCCTTCTGCTCGGCAACACAGCGATCGAGGTCGCGCAGATAACCTTCAATCTCGGCGCGATTCCCCACGTCGGGGACCTCGGCGAGGAACGTGCGATACGACTGCGCGGCCTCGTCACATGCCTTTGCGAGGCGCAGCGCCTGAGCGAGGTTGAACAGATACGCGGGATCCCGATCCGCCGCGTATGCGATGCGGAAGTCGACGGCAGCACCGGCGTAATTGCCGGCGGCATACTTCTGCTTGCCCTCGGTGTACGCGCGCGTGGCGGCCTCGGGGGAGGCGAGCACCGTGGTGCCGAGCACCGCGATGAGTGCGAGGCTCGCGGCAAGCCGGTTGCGGATCACGGCGACCTCTTGAATGTACCTGGACCGGCGAGGTCATCGCCCGTCGGGACGGACGGTTGTCGTGTCTCGGGCTTCGCAGACTCTGGCTTCTTCACGGGCTCTGGCTTCTTCACGATCCCCGGTTTCGCGATGCGTAGCGGGCGCTTGGTCGTGCTCGGCGGCGGGGGGGCGGGCTCGACGGACGCGGGCGCTGCATCGGGCGGCGGTGAGGGGATCGCGGCGGCAGCGGGCGGTGCTGGCGGCGCGGGCGAGGCGGTCGGGGCTGGCACCGGCGCAAAGGTCGGCGACTCGGTCTTCCGCTGGACGGGGGCGGTCGTCGGCGCTTCGGGCGGAGCCTTGTCGCCACCGAGCTGGCTCACGCTCGCGAACGCGACCAGCCCGCTCGCAGCAAGGGCGAGCACGGGCACGAACCACGTGGTACGGCGCGCAGGCGGGGGCACCGTCGACGTCATCGACACCGGAGGCGCATCCGCGGTGCTCGTCATCGGCTGCGGGGGCACGACCGGCCGGCGCGCGGTGGGCACGATCGACGTGTAGCTCTCGCGCTCCGGTTCATACGGTGACGTCCTGCGCGCGCCGTCCGCCTTCACCTTCTCTATGACCGCGGCGACCTGCGCGAGCGTCGGGCGCTCCGCGGCTTCCTTCGCGAGCATCGCGAGCACGAGATCGTCGAGCGCGGACGGCACACCCACAAAGCGCGAGACGCGTTGCGGCTGCTCCATCAGATGCTTGGCGACCATGTCCATCGCGTTATCAGCGATGAACGGCGGGCGCCCGGAGAGCAGCTCGAACAGGATGCCACCGAGCGCGTAGATGTCGGCCTTGCCGTCGACGGGCTGTCCGCGCGCCTGCTCCGGGGCGATGTACTGCGGCGTGCCGACGATCGCGCCGGTGGCGGTTTTGGCCACGCGATGATCGGGGCGGTGGAGCTTCGCGATGCCGAAGTCGAGCAGTTTCAGGATGGGCCGCTCACCGCGCACCTCGACGAGGAACAAGTTGTCGGGCTTGAGATCACGATGCACGACGCCCGAGTCGTGTGCCGCCTGCAGCGCGCGCACGAGCGGTAGCATCAGCTCGCAGATCTCGTCGAGCTCGAGGCGCGTCCGCTCGAGCCGGCCGCGCAGCGTCTCGCCTTGCAGCCACTCCATCACGAGGTAGCTGCGGCCGTCGCGCGTGGTGCCGAACGCAAACACGTCGACGATATTCGGGTGCCCGATCTGGTTCACCACGCGTGCTTCATCGACGAAACGTCCGACGGAAGACTCGTCGCTGCACAGCTCCTTGCGCACGACCTTGATCGCCGCGCGCTTGCCGATCAGCGGGTGGCGGGCCGCGTACACCTCTCCCATGCCGCCCGCTCCGATCTTGCCTTCGATCACGTAGTCGCCCAGCTTGGTTCCGGCGGGCAGCTCGGCTTCGCTCGCAGCACGCGGCGGCGGTGGTATCGATTCTTCGGTCGGGCGCCCATCGCTCGGCGCGGGCTCGGCGAGCTCGGTTGGATCGAGCGCCGGATCGCCATCCGGTCTCGTGAGCTCGTCCGAGGGACGCATCCGCCGCACGCGGGTCGATTATCGCATGGCGCTGCATGCCCTGCCGCGTCCGTGTAATCTTGAAACGTGCCCTCCCGGTGGCTCGCGGCCCTCGTGCTGACCGCGGCTTGCTACGACCCTGCGCCACGCGCGGCCTGCTCGGTCGCGTGCGACTACGTGGGGCAGGGTGCTGCAGCGGCGTGCCCGGGTGAGCTCGTTTGCGGCGTCCAGGGCCTTTGCGTCGGGGCAACGACCGACCGCTGTGATCCTGTCGACGGTGGCCCTGCGGGGGATGCGCCGCGCTGCTTCGCGCCGCCGCCCGTGTCGGGGCTCATGGGGCAGATCTGCTTCACCGATCCACCCGCAGACGTGCTCGTGCTCCCTACGGCCATCGATACGACGACGTGCCAGCTCGGCGCAGATGCGCCGGCCGGAACCGCGACGTTCTGCATCATCTCGGCACGCGAGCTGCGCGTGCCGACGCAGGGGGTCGCGACCGGCGACCGCCCGCTCATCCTGCTCGCGTCGGAAGCCATCATCATCGAGGCGACCGGCGGGATCGACGTGTCGAGCCGTCGCGGTCAGCCGATCGGCGCCGGAGGTAACTGGGGTGTATGCGAGGGGAGCATCATCCAAGCGGTCGGCGGCGCGGGTGGCGGCGCGGGTGGAACGTTCCAGGGAAGAGGTGGCAACGGTGCTGGCAGCCTCGGCGGCACCCGCGCCGTCAACTCGCTCGAGCTCGCATTCCACGGCGGGTGCCCGGGAGGCGATGGTGGCCAGAGCGACGCACGAGGCGGGCGAGGTGGTGGCGCGATGTTTCTCTCGGCACCGCGGATCGAGGTGTACGGCCACTTGATCGCCGCGGGGGAGGGCGGCGGAACAGCGACGGGGATGAACCGCGGTGGTGGTGGCGGTGGCTCGGGCGGCTTCATCGGCGTGCACGCTGGAAGCTTGCTGCTCGATCTGGGCGCCCGTCTCGTCGCCGCGGGCGGCGGTGGCGGTGGCGCGTCGGAGAGCGACCTAGGAGCTCCAGGTCAAGATCCTACCGTCGAGAATCCGGCAGCGATGGGTGGGACGGGATTTGCGCGAGGCGGAAACGGCTCGCAGCCGTTGCAAGGTGAGGATGGAGCGGTTGTTAGTGACATCGGCGGCGGTGGCGGCGGCGGTGCCGGCTACATCGACCTGCGCAGCGGCGGGGCGGCCATCGAGTGTTTTGCGCCGCGGTGTGTCCCTGCGAGCTCGCTGTAGCGGATCGATCCAACTTGCTACGCTCGTCGAGCGAGTTGGGGAAAACCCCCGTGACGCCGCCGCTCAGATCGAGTAGAAGCTGCGGATGACCGACGAGGCCCGACGGCTCGAGGCGCGTCTCTACCGGGACGTCAAAGCCACGTGCGAGAGCTACCAGTTGCTCGCGCCGGGCGATCGCATCATGGTCGCCATGTCGGGCGGCAAGGACAGCTACACGCTGTTCTACGTGCTGACGCGCCTCGTGAAGCGGCTGCCCTTCGCGGTCGAGCTGATCGCCGTGCACCTCGATCAGGTCCAGCCGGGCTACGACGGCAAGGGCCTGCGCGCGTTCCTCGAGACGTCGGGCGAGCGGTTCGAGATCCTCCGCGAGGACACCTACTCGGTCGTCACCTCGCACCTGCCCGAGACGGCGACCTACTGCTCGCTGTGCTCGCGCCTGCGCCGCGGCATCCTCTACTCCGCCGCCGAGCGCCTCGGTTGCAACAAGATCGCGCTCGGTCACCACCGCGACGACTCGCTCGAGACGTTCCTGTTGAACCTGTTCTACAGCGGCAAGCTCCAGGCGATGCCGGCGAGCTACAAGACCGACGATGGCCGGTTCGACGTGATCCGCCCGCTCATCGAGTGCGCCGAGAGCGACATCGCCGCGTTCGCCGCGCTCCAGGCGTTCCCGATCATCCCTTGCAACCTGTGCGGTTCGCAGGAAGGCCTCAAGCGCGACGCGATGACCCAGCTGCTCGCACAGCTCGAGGCGACCAACCCGCACGTGCGCTCGATCATGGCGAACGCGCTCCGGAACGTGCGCCCGACGCACCTCCTCGATCGCGACGTCGCGCGCGCGTGGGCCGAGCGGCCCCCCGAGATACGCCCGACGACGTTGACCACGCCGCGCACGCAACACGCGCCCGCGCAGCCGGTGGTCTCCGGGGGCAAGCTGCGACTGCCCGTCGTAGACTGAGGGGATGCTCGAGCTGACGTATCTCGGCACGGCGATGCTGGATCTGCGGCTCGGCAACGCCCGCTTCGTCACGGATCCTGCCCTCGACCCGCGCGGCACGCAGTACGACTTCGGCTTCTGGTTCACGCCGGCGTCGTGGTTCGCGAGTCAGAAGCAGTACGAGACGCCCGCTGTCTCGGGGCACTTCGACGCCGCGCTCCTTAGCCACGATCACCACGCCGACAACCTCGACTTCGCCGGGCGCGCGATGGTCGCCGACGAGGCCAAGGTCGCGCGCGTGATCACCACGCCCGCAGGCGCGCGCCGCCTCGCACGGCCACGACGCGAGCACGATCGACCGGGGCTGGGCCTCGGACTCGGCGCGCGCGTCAGCGGGCTCGTGCATGGCAACACGACGCGCGTCGGCGACGTGACGGTGACGGCGATGATCGCGCGCCACGGTCCACCGTACGCGCCGCAGGTCCACCAGGTGACGGGCTTCCTCCTCGATGTCGAGGACGGCCCGCGCGTGTGGATCTCGGGCGATACGGTGATGTTCCCCGCACTCGCCGCAGCGCTCGAAGAGATCGGCAAGCGGCGCCCCGTCGACGTCGCGGTCGTGCACTGCGGTGCCGTCGCGTTCCCGCGGGCGCTCGGGTTCCGTCACGCCCGGTTCACGTTCGACGCCGCGGAAGCCGCGGCCGCCTGCAAGCTCGTCGGCGCGCGGACGATCATCCCGATCCATCGGTCCGGGTGGGCGCACTTCCGGCAGCCGGAGACCACACTCGCGGCCGAGCTCGAACGCGCGGGGCTCGGCGAGCGCGTGCGCATGTTGCCGCTCGGCGATCGATTTACGCTGTAGGCTCGGCGCCATGCGCAGGTGCATGGTCGTCTGGGTCATGTTCGCGGGTTGTAGCTCGCCCAAGCCGGTGGAGGCGCCGCCGCCCGCACCCGTGCCCTCGGCGACGCCGGTCGCGGATCGCTGCATCGCCGGCGATCTTCCGAGCTGCTTCGAGGTCGGCATTGCGGCCAACGCGGACGGCCCGCAGCGCGACGTCGCCACGGCGAAGGCGTTGTTCGAGAAGGGGTGCGCCGGGAAGCACCTCCAGAGCTGCGGCGAGCTCGGGGCGCTGTACGACGAAGGCGAGGGCATCGCGCAGGACTATCCGCGCGCGGCCGAGCTCTACAAGCAGGCATGCGACGGCGGCATCGCGGACTACTGCAACAACCTCGGCCGACTCTACAAGTACGGTCGTGGCGTGCCCGAGGACAAGGAACGCGCGGCGGCGCTGTTCCAGCACGGCTGCGACCGCAATAGCCTCATCTCCTGCAATAACCTCGGCGTGTTGCTCGAGAACGGGCTCGGCGTGCCGACGGATTACGCGCGGGCGAAAGTGCTGTACACGACGGCATGTGACGGTGGCGAGCTACGCGGCTGCCACAACCTTGGCGTGCTTTATCAGGAGGGTCACGGCGTCGCCATCGATCCGGAGACATCGAAGATGTTCTTCAAGCGCGCGTGTGACGGCGGGCTCGCCGAGTCGTGCGAGGGCGCGCAGTAGTCACGCGAACGCGCGCGGGCGCCGCGCCCGCCATGGCATCGCTTGCTCGAGCTGATACGCGAGCGCGAGCACCTGTGCATCCCGATCGACGTTGCCGCCGAGCTGGATGCCGAACGGCAGCCCGTTGGCACCGATGCCGGCCGGAATGTTGGCCGCCGGACGCCACGCGATGTTGAACGCAGCGGTGAGCGAGCCGATCGGCGCGATCGCCTCGAACAGCTCGCGCGGACCGAGCGCCGCGTATTGCCCGACGCGCGGTGGCAGCACCGGCACCGTCGGTGACAGGAGAATATCGGCATCACCGAACATCTCGGCCGTGCGCGCCGCGAGCGCGCGTTGCGTGCGCTTGACGGTCTCGAGGTCGAGGGTACGCCCGGTCTCGCGCAGCCAGCGCGTCACCGGCTGCAGATGCGCCTCGAGCGGGCCGAGCACGGGCACCGCGGCGAGCATCAGCTGCCACAGCGGGAGGAACTCGTCGAGCGTTCCCTCGGGCCGTGCGATCGGCTCGACGCTATGGCCGAGCTGCTCGAGTGTCTTCGCCGTCGCCTGCACGGCAGCTGCGATCGCCGGCTCGACATCGCCGATCGGCGTCTCGACCACCATCTTGATCCGCAGCCGCTTGGGTGCGACCCGGCACTGCGCGAGCAAGCTCGTCGACGACCGTTCCGCGTGCACGTCGCCGCGCAACACGTCGAGCATCGCGGCGGCATCCTCGACGCCATGCGCGAGAGGCCCCATCACGCTCATCTCGAGCTTGTTGACCGCGCCGTTCAGATTGCCCAACAGGTTCGGCGAGGGCTTGAACCCGAACAGATGGCAGAACGCGGCGGGGATGCGCACGGAGCCGCCGCCGTCGGAGCCTTGCGCGATCGGCACCAGGCCCGCGGCCACCGCCGCACCGGCGCCACCGCTCGAGCCGCCGGGCGTATGGTCCATGTTCCACGGATTGCGCGTCGGCGGATGGATCGAAGGTTCGGTCACGGGCAGCACGCCGAACTCCGACGTCGCGGTCTTGCCGAGCACGACGAACCCGCCGCGCTTGATCAGCTTCGCGGTCGGCGCATCGACGGGCGACACGAACCAGCGATAGGCCTTCGAGCCGAGCCGCGTGAACGTGCCGCGCATCGCCGTCAGATCCTTGAGCGCCGTCGGCACGCCATGGAACGTGGGCAGCTCGTCGGGATGTTTGGTGCGAAGCAGGTAGTCCTGATAGCGCGCGTACACCGTCGCGCGGCGCCGGAGCACCTGCGTGAACGCGGAGAGCTGCGCATCGTGGCGCTCGATGCGATCGAGAAAGTACCGCGTGAGCTCCTCGGAGCTGATCTCGCGGCGACGGATCCGGGCGGCGAGCTCGAGGGCGGACTGCTTGGTGAGGTCGGTCACAGCCGGCCGGTCGCGCCCAGCGCGGGAATGAACGCTCGGTCCAGCTTGTCGGTCTCGGGGTTGAGCATGAACTCCATACCGAGCTCGCCGATCAGCGACAGATGGCGCGAGACCTGGAGCTCGACGCCACCCGCACCGCGCACGCCGATGCGCGCACCGTCGGAGAAGAAGATCGGCATGCCCGCCGCGATCAGGGGCCGCACCGTGCCCGTGAGCAGGGCGAAGCGCGCGCCCGGAAACACGCCGTAGTTCGGGCCGATGATCCCCGACAGCTCGACTTGCAGCCGCGAGGTCACATCGGCCGTGAGCCCCACGAACGCCGCGCCACCCCCGCGCCGGACGTCGACGTGACCGACAGCGATGCCGCCGAGGCGTGCGCGCGGCTGTGCCTCGATGCGCGCTCCGACCCGCGTGTCGTCGACGTCGTCGACGCGCAGCAGCGCCGTGTCATTGATTCGCGCCGTCTCGGGGGCTGGCGCCAGCGAGATCGAGATGCCTGCCTTTTCTCCGGTCACGATGCTCGCCGACTTCGCCTCGGGGGCGAACTTGTCCTTGCGCGCGCGCACGGTGAACGGCCCCTGCGCCACGCGATAGAGCCGGACCTGCGCGGCGGGCAGCCATTCGCTGTCGTTGATCTGCACCTCGGCGCCGTCGGGGACGACGGTGATCTCGAGTATGCCGACGGACTTGTCGAGGTCGATGAGGGCCTGGCTGACGTCGGCCTTGCGCGCAGGATCCGCTTCGGGTGAGTCGAGGTAGCGCTGGTACGTGTTCGCGGCCTCGGCCTTGCGGTCGAGGAGGTTCAGCGTGGTGCCGATGTTCAACAGGATCTTCGCGCTCGGGAATCGCGCGTAGGCGTCCTTGAAGACGGCCAGCGCGCCCAGGTAGTCCTTGGCCTCGAGAAGCCGAACGCCCGACTGCATCAGGGACTTCGCGTCGACCTTGTCGCCCCTGGGCGACGGTTGAGGTTGTGGTTGCGCGACAGCGAGCCCACCCGAGAGGAGGGACGCCGCCACGGCGATCAGGCGAACGCGTGACGTCATTAGATGTCGGTCTCGATCAGCGAGGGCTTCTTGTCAGGCTTCTTGTCGGGCGGCGGCGTCGTCGAGGGCGGCGGCGTCGTCGAGGGCGGCGGCTTCTTGGTCGTCGTCGGTGGCTTCCTGGTCGTCGTCGGCGGCTTGGCGCTGGCGGTGTTCGCGCCGGTGGTGGTGCTCGAGCCGGTGGTGGTGCTCGAGCCGGTAGTGGTGCTCGAGCCGGTGGTGGTCCCGCCCGCGGGGTTCGCGCCCGCACCGGTGGTGTTCGCGCCCGCAGTGCTCGCGCCCGCAGTGCTCGCGCCTGCGGGGTTCGCGCCCGAAGTGTTCGCGCCCGCGGTGTTCGTGTTTGCAGAGCCCGCGGTGTTATTGTTTACAGAGCCGGCGGTGCTGGTGTTTGCAGAGCCCGCGGTGTTCGTGCCCGCCGTCGGATCGAGGGTACCGGATCCGCCGGCGCTCGCTGGCTTGGCGGCTGTAGGCTTGTCGCCGCCACTGGAGCTCACCAGGGCAAACGCGACGATGCCTCCGACGATGAGCGCGCCCACCGACGCGAAGATCGCGAGGCCCTTGCGTGACTGGTGGGCCACGTCGAACGACTGGCTTGCGGCGCCCGAGAGCGTGGTGGGTTGTGCGGTCTCGGCGCGCCCGAATGCGTCGCTGGCGACCGTGGGGTTGTGCCCGATCGACGAGGCGCGGGCCGTCGGGGTGGCGATCGGCGAGGTCGATGGGCGTCCCGGCATCGGCGTCCCGTGGGCCGCGGTCATCGGGAACGGGGTGGGGCGGCCGAGCGGAACTAACTCGGGCGACGTGATGCCGTTGGGGGCGCCTTGGGTGATCCACAGGTGGTGCTGTGCGAGCTCGGTGAGCCGCGCGGCGAGCTCCTTGGCGGTCTGTGGGCGCTTGTTCGGATCCTTCTCGAGAAGGGCGAGGATCAGCGCTTCACTCTCGGCAGAGATCGTCGGGTTGTGCTCGGTGGGGCGCGTCGGCGTCACGAACAGGTGCGCACCGATCATCTCGCCCGCACCCATCTCGGTGAACGGCGGGCGTCCGCACAGCAGCTCGTAGAGGATGCAGCCGAGCGAATAAAGGTCCGCGCGGTGGTCGACGACACCGGCGCCCTTGCACTGTTCGGGGGACATATAGGTCGGCGTTCCCATCACCGCGCCGGTGCGGGTCGCTGTCGTTGCAGCGCCGAGCTCCGTGAGCTTCGCGATGCCGAAATCGAGGATCTTGGGACGCTCCCCGAGCGCCGACTCGGGATCCGGGACCATGAAGATGTTGTCGGGCTTGAGATCGCGGTGAATGATGCCCTTGGCGTGCGCGACGGCGAGCGCGTTGCACACCGACCGCATCAGCATCGCCGCCTCACCCTCGGAGATCCGGCCGCGCGCCTCGAGCCAGCTCGCGAGGGTGTTGCCCTCGAGGAACTCCATGATCAGGAAGGCCTCACCCGACTCGAGATACCCGAAGTCGAACACCTCGACGATGCCGGGATGCTTGATCGAGGTCGTGGCCTTCGCCTCGTTGAAGAAGCGGTTCACGATCTCGGTGTTGTGCGAGAGCTCGCTCTTCAACACCTTCACTGCCGCGACCTTACCGATCAGCGTGTGCTCCGCCTTGTAGACAGTGCCCATGCCACCAGCCGCCACTTTACTGACGATCTTGTAGCCGCCGACGGTCGCCCCGATCACTGCCTCGATCATCCCGGGCCGGGGCGCAGGAGTCAAACCGATCATCGGCGGATCCCGTCACGAAGGTGCGATACGCGCTTACTTACAGAACGCGGTGCGGCGTCGTGAGACCTGAGCAAAACAGAGTGGCTGCAACATTCTGGTCGCGCGCGATGTTGCTCGGACAGTGTGCAGGCCACGTCGGCCGGGTCGCAGGCATTGCCCCACGCACACATACAGTCGTTCGGGTCGTTGGTCGCTGTCCTGATTCGTCTGCCTTCTCGACGGAGTTGCTCAGCTCCCTCGACAGCCTGATCCACCGCCCGTGCTCGGCCTGAGGCGCGATGCTCAGGACAAGCGATCGCGCACGGCCTGATTGACCGCAGCCGCGTCGGCGTTCGGCGTCGACTTCATGACCTGACCGACGAAGAAGCCGAGGAGGCCCGTCTTTCCCGCCCGGTATTGCGCGGCCTTGTCGGGGTTTGCGGCGATCACGGCGTCGACGGCGGCGCCGAGGTCGACGGCGGGGGCGGACGCGACGGCCGCGCGGAGCTCCGCGAACGGCCTGCCGGTCCGGACCAGCTCCGCGAGCACGGTCTTGGCAGCGCTGGCCGCGAGGCTGCCATCGGCGACCGCCTGGAGCAGAGCGCCGAATTCGCCGGCGCCGACGGACGTCAGCTCGCGATCCTCGATCGCACGCGGCAGCTCGTTGATGATCCACTTCGCCGCGAGCTCGGGCGCGATCTTGCCGTTGGTGGTCGCGAGCGGGCCGGCGTTTGCGCCGCCGCGATCGGCGACCGCGAGAAACAGCGTGGCCGTGTCGCGGTCACCCGCGAGCAGATCGGCGGCCTCAGGCGTGATGCCGGGCAGCGTGGCGATCGCGGTGTGTGCAGTCGCGAGCTGGGCGTCACGCGCGCGTGCTTCGGCGCGGTACTCCGCAGGCGACTTACCCTTGGGCCTCGACTGCGCCTTCGGGTTCTTCTGTACCGCCTCGGTCTTCGCGGGCTGGGCGGCGACGGCGGCGGCCTTGGCGTCGCGCAGTGTGATGATGCGGTTGAGCACGACGGCGCCGGGCTTGGTGTCCAGATCGACGACGAAGTAGCCCACGCGCTCAAGCTGCCAGCGCGAGCCGACGTCGGCGTTGGCGAGGCTCTTCTCCACGCGCGCCGTCGTCACCACCTCGAGCGAATTTGGATCCAGGTGCTCGAGGAAGTCGACGCCACCTTCTTCGGGCTTGGCCACCTTGAACAGGCGCTCGTACAGCCTCACCTCGACGGGTACGGCGGTCGCTGCGTCGACCCAGTGGATCACGCCGGCGACCTTGCGACCGTCGGCGGGGTTCTTGCCGCCTTTGGTCTCGAGGTGCACCGTCGCGCGCAGCTTGGTGACATTGCCGTCATGGTCGCGCGCGACGACCTCGTCGGCGGTGATGCAGTAGCCGTAGCGCAGGCGCACCGTGCGGCCGGGCGCGAGGCGCTGATAGTCCTTGGGAGGATCATCGCGCCAGTCGTCGCGCTCGATGAGGATGTGTCCGCTCATCGTGACCTCTCGCGCGCCGGGCTTGCCGACGTCGGGCGGGAAGTACGGCGCTTCGATCGACTCGCTACCCCCGGCCCAACCGGTGAGCTCGACCTCGATGGGGCGCAGCACGCCGAGCACGCGCGGCGCCGTCTTGTTGAGGTCGTCGCGGATGCAGTACTCGAGCTTGCCGATGTCGACCGACGAGTTCGCCTTGGCGACGCCGATCATGTCGCAGAAGGCGCGGATCGCCTCGGGCGAGTAGCCACGGCGGCGCATTGCCGCGATCGTAGGCATGCGCGGGTCGTCCCACCCCTTCACGTGGCCGTTCTGTACGAGCGTGAGCAGCTTGCGCTTGCTCATCACCGTGTAGTCGAGGACGAGGCGCGCCATCTCGTACTGCTTGGGATGCGGTGACCACGGGCCCGTATTGTCGAGGACCCAGTCGTACAGCTCGCGGTTGTTCTCGAACTCGAGCGTGCAGATCGAGTGCGTGATGCCCTCGATCGCGTCCTCGAGCGGATGCGCGTAGTCGTACATCGGATAGATCTTCCAAGCGTCGCCGCTGCGATGGTGATGCGCGTGGCGGATCCGGTACAGGAGCGGATCGCGCATCTTCATGTTCGACGACGCCATGTCGATCTTCGCGCGCAGCACGCGCGCACCGTCGGGGAACTCGCCCGCCTTCATCCGACGCAACAGATCGAGGTTCTCGTCGACGGAGCGATCGCGGAACGGGCTCGGCTTGCCGGGCTCGCTCAGCGTGCCGCGGTACTCGCGGATCTGCTCGTCGGTGAGGTCGCAGACGTAGGCCTTGCCCTCACGCACGAGGCGCTCGGCGAGCTCGTACATCTTCGGGAAGTAGTCTGCAGAGTAGAGGACGGCGGTCGGCTCGAAGCCGAGCCAGCGCACGTCACGCTCGATCGACTCGACGTATTCGACGTCTTCTTTGACCGGGTTCGTATCGTCGTAGCGAAGGTTGCAGGTGCCCTGGTAGTCGCGCGCGATTCCGAAGTCCACGCAGATCGCCTTGGCGTGGCCGATGTGCAGATAGCCATTGGGCTCGGGAGGGAACCGCGTCGCGACCGTCTTGTGGCGGCCGGTCTTGAGGTCCTCGTCGATGATGTCGCGGATGAAGTCGTTGCGCTCGACCGACATAGCGGGCGGCACTCTACCGCGGTCAGACTGACCAGCTATAGGGAGGCATGAGCTTTGGACGAAATCCGCATGTGGCGAAGGCCGAGGCCGCCGAGCTGAAGGCAGCTTCCGCCCGAGACGCCTCCTCGTACGAGCGCGCCTGGCGCGACGCCGGCCGTCTATGGGAGCGCGCCGCCGAGCGCGAAGTCGACGGCAAGCGGAAGGCTACGTACCTGGCGAACGCCGAGCGCGCCCGGGCCACGGCGGATGCGCCGCAGCCCGAGGCCGAGCCGGACGCAGCCGACGCAAACTGACAAACCGGGGACGGGCCCCGGTTAGCGCTGCGCGAACGGCGGCGATGCTTCGCAGTCTGCTGGTGAGCGGCGCAGCGCCGTGCCGTGGGCGACGCGCAGCATGAAGAAGCCGGTGCGCACGTCGACGCCGTCGGTGACCTCGGTCTGAAGGCGGCCACCGAGATCGACCCGCGTCTGGCAGAACAGGTGAATGGTGATGCCGGCCTCGGCCTCGGCCAGGGCGCCGAGCCGGGCGCCGCCGCGCTCGGGCAGAGCCGCGGGGCCAGCCTGGACGTCGAGGTAGGGCGCGACGATCGAACGAGGGAGGAAGATCACGCGCGGGCCGGTGACCGCGCCCCAGGTGGCGTCGAGGCCGTGGAGCTGCTGCTCGCTGTCGACGTCGGCGTGCCAGAAGGCCGTGGTGCGCCATAGGAGGGGGCGCGCGAGGGCGAAGTCGAGGCTGGCGCCGAGGCCGAGCGTGGGCGAGCCACGGAATTCGCCGGCGAGCGCACTGCGGATCGGAGGATCGCGATCGGGTTCGCGGAGGTTATTCGGCGCGCGGATGCCGAGCTCCATGCCGGCGCGGATGCCGGCGGTGATCGTGCGCGCCTGCGCGTCGCCGAGGTCGTGCGCGTAGGCGAGCTCCCAGCGCCACGTGACCGCGGTCTTCTCGCGCGTGATGTAGCCGGTGTCGCGCGCGATCGCCGCGCGCACGAACGTGCCGTCGTTCATCGCATCGCCGTACGCATGGCCTGCACCGACGGAGAGCGTCACCGCATCGCGATCAGCCTCGTCGGTGAACAACCGCAGCTCCGCCCCACCGACCAGTTGGTGGGCGCGCGCGGCTGTCTCCGTCGCGCTGCCGGTGCCCGCGAGCGCGTAGCGGCCGCCGATGCCGAGCGCACGCGTGAGCCAGTACGTACCGTCGAGCTCGAGGCGATGCGCGCCGCGCACGGCCTCGCCAACCGCGAGGCCGGTGCTCCAGCCGATGCCGAACGACACGTGCGCACGCGACGGCAGGATCGGTGGCCGACACGTGACCTCGTGATTCACCCTCGCCGGCGGATCTTCGAGCGTGCACTCGCGAAGGCCGCGCAGGTCTTCGAGACTGACGCCCGGCCACGCGCCAGGAGGCAGCTCCTGTCCGGACGGCGTATCCACGAGGGGAGTCGCATCCTGCGCGCTCGCCGTCGCTGCGGTCGCGAAGAGGATCGTGATGGTCAGACGCACGTGCGCTTGCGCAGCAACGCATGTGCCACGCGAGTCCTCGACGGCAACGAGGCGGGGGTGTGAACACGGCGGTACACCGCGCCAGCGCCGCCGTCGCGAGGTCGCGACGCGATGGCGGTGCCGTGTTCGACTACTCTCTACCCAGGATGCGTGCTGCGCTGCTTGTCTGTTCGAGCCTCCTGGTCGCGTGTGGTCGTCCTGCGGCGCCCGTCGTACCGCTCGTGCCTTACGCGGCACCGAGCGAGCCGGTCGCGGTCGCGGCCGATAGCGATCCGGAGACGCCGGCGGCGGATCTCGCGCCTAGTCGACCCGCGAACACAGCGGCGGTCACCGGCAAGATGATCGCGGACGCCTACCAGAACGTCAGCGTGTTCGGTCCGTGGGACGAGGTGATGGCGGACTTCACCAACCGGATCGGCGCGCCGACCTACGTCGGCAAACCCACGCGCGCTGGTGGCGACCTGCGCGGGTGGGCGGTCGTCGAGCAGGACTCGTGCTTCTTGCTGACGCTCTACGTCGATGCGAACGGGACGATGCAGTCGAACTACGGCTCGTTCCAACGCGGCCAACCGGCGTTCGCTGACTGCGCCGAGATGACGGCGAAGCTGTGACCCTCATCGCAGCAGCGAGTACGCAACGATCGTCACGAGCGATCCCATCAGTGACTTGAGGAAGCCCGGCCCCTGCTCGGGGACCCCGAGCGGGATCGTGGTGGCGTGGTCGGAGTCGACCCACACGCGCATCGCCTTGTCGCTGCCGTTGGCGGTCATGACGATGTCCTGGTTGCCGGAGGGGGTATTCGCCACCACGACTCGCTGCGTCTTTGCATCCTCGACGACGAGCCGACCGTTGATCGCGACACTCACGCCGTCGGCGGGCTTCGAAAGCAGGAGCACCAAGGTTCCCGTCGGCATATCTGGCGGCGCCGGGTACTGGACATGGACGTCCTTCGCCGGGCAACCCGTTCCGAGGAGGAGCAACATCACGACGAGCACGCGTCCGATCACGCCTGCTTGGTTCGCCTACGCGTTGTTCCGGTTGCTCGGTGGCATCGCTCGCGCCAGGCAACCGATCGCGCTACCTTCCGCCGCCGATGGCCCGCATTAACGAGCACTACGCGAAGCTCCCCGCCAGTTATCTGTTCCCCGAGATCGGACGCCGCGTTCGCGCGTATCAGGCCGCGCATCCCGATGCCAAGGTCATTCGCCTCGGCATCGGCGATGTCACCGAGCCGCTCGCGCCCGCGATCGTGAAGGCGATGCACGACGCCGTCGACGAGATGGGCAAGCGCGAGACCTTCCGCGGCTACGGGCCGGAGAACGGCTACGATTTCCTGGTCGAGGCGATCCGCCAGCACGACTATGCGTCGCGCGGTGTCGACATCGCGACCGACGAGATCTTCGTCAGCGACGGCAGCAAGTGCGACAGCGGCAACATCCAGGAGATCTTTTCGCTCGCCGCACGCATCGCGGTTACCGACCCGGTCTATCCCGTCTACGTCGACTCCAACGTCATGGCGGGCCGCACCCCTGCCGCTGGTCCCGACGGTCGCTACCCGGGCTTCACGTACCTCGAGGGCCACGAGGCCAACGGCTTCCAGCCCGAGCCGCCCACCGAGCCCGTCGACGTCGTGTACCTCTGTTCGCCGAACAATCCCACCGGCACCGTCGCGACGCGCGCGCAGCTCGAGCGCTGGGTCGCGTGGGCCAAGAAGACCGATGCGATCATCCTGTTCGACGCCGCGTACGAGTCGTACATTTCTGATCCGTCGCTGCCGCGCTCGATCTACGAGATCCCGGGCGCGCGCGATGTCGCCATCGAGTTGCGCAGCTTCTCCAAGCGCGCGGGCTTCACAGGCGTGCGCTGCGCCTTCATCGTCGTGCCCAAGAACGTCACGGGCACCGCGCCCGATGGCACGCGCGTCTCGCTAAACGCGCTCTGGTCGCGTCGTCACAGCACGAAGTTCAATGGCACCGCGTACATGGTGCAGCGCGGGGCCGCCGCCGCGTACAGCCCCGAAGGTCTCGCGGAGACCACCGCGCAGATCGCGTTCTACATGGAGAACGCGCGCCTGCTGCGTGAGGGTCTTTCGGCGGTAGGCTTCACCGTGTTCGGCGGTGTCCACGCCCCGTACATCTGGCTGCGCACCGCGGGTGGCGCGACGTCGTGGCAGTTCTTCGATCGGCTCCTCAACGAGGTGCAGGTCGTGGGTACCCCGGGCGCTGGCTTCGGTCCCGCGGGCGAGGGCTACTTCCGCCTCTCGGGCTTCAACTCGCGCGCGAACGTCGAGGAAGCCATCAGGCGGATTCGCCGCGTCTTCGGCTAGACCTCTCCGAGGGACGGTTTCAACTTCGCCAACTTTCAACCACCTAAGTCTGGGGTTTTCCTCGCTTCACGAGGGACGGTTTCAACTTGGTCCCGCCGTCGCGCTTCGCTGGCTGATCGCTCGAGGCCATTCGCGAGGCCGGCCTGCCTCAGCGGCCTGCTGGCCGGAAGTTGAAACCGTCCCCACAGACTCGAACGATGTCCGTGCGTTAGCTCGGGGAAAGTTGGCGATGTTGAAACCGTCCCCGGTTAGTCCTTGATCGGTAGCGGCTTCGCCGAGGCTCCGACGGCCTGGAGCGTCTCCGCTTCCTGGGGCGCATCGATGAGGCCTTGGAGGCGAAGCATGCGGATCAGCCGCACCGACTTGATGATGAGGTCGGGCGTCCGCGTGCGTGGCGTCAGCTCGAAGGGGTTGGGCAGCGCGCAGGCGAGCTTCACGGCTTCGGCAGGTGTCAGCTGCTGCGCCGAGTGCCCGAACCAGTAGCGCGCCGCGGCCTCGGCACCGAACACGCCGGGGCCCCACTCGGCGACGTTCAGGTAGAGCTCGAGGATGCGCTGCTTGCTCAGATGGTCCTCGAGCGAGAATGAGATCAGCAGCTCGCGCAGCTTGCGGATCATGCTGCGCGAGGGCGACAGGTAGAGGTTCTTAGCGAGCTGTTGCGTGATCGTGCTGCAGCCGACGGAGAGCGAGCCGTTCTTCCAGTTGGTGTCGAGCGCCTTCTCGACCGCGTTCCAGTCTACGCCCTCATGCCGGTAGAACCCGGCGTCCTCGGCGTACACGACCGCGGCGCGCAGGTAGCGCGAGATCTTGCCGAGCGGACGCCATTCCCAGCGCAAATGGAACTTCTCGCCGCGCGCCTCCGCTTGTTCGCGGCGCAGGTCGATGAACGCCGTCGACGTCGGGTTCTCGGTCGCGAGAGGGGCCGTGTTCGGGATCGAACACCACAACAGGAGCGTCGGGATCGCCATGAGGATGACGCCCACCTCGGCGATCGTGCGTAGCACGCGCAGCCAGCGGCGCGGTTCGCGCGTGCGGCTCGGGGGCGGCGTCGCCATCCGCCCGAGCATACGTGGCTCGTTGGGCCGAGCGAACCCCGTGCGGCGCTTGGGTGCACATCGGCAGAAATCTGGTCTCGCACGATCGCTGCGGTATCGTTACGCGGTGAGAGCCGTCGCGATCGTGAACGGCCGCGCGCGCCGCGTGCGTGGCCGGGTGCGCGCGAAGCTCGAGAAGGCGCTACCGCGGCGCGTGCGGTTCACCGAATCGCTCGGCGAAGCGCGCGCGACGATTCGCGCGGAGCTCGCGCACGGGCTCGATCTGGTCGTGCTCGGCGGCGGTGATGGGACGATCGTCATGGGCCTCACGCTGATCGCCGAGGCGTGTCGCGGGCTCGGTCGCCCGGAGCCCGCGATCGGCGTGTTGCGCCTCGGCTCGGGCAACGCGATCGCCGACACCGTAGGCGCGAGCGACGACGCGCCTCGCGATCTGGCAGCGCTCGCGGGCGGGAAGGGCACGTGGCGCAAGGTCCCGATGCTCGAGGTGCTCGGCGTCCGCGCACCGTTTGTCGGCATGGGGGTCGACGCGCAGCTGCTCGAGGATCACGAGGCCATGGGCCGTGCGATCGATCGCGTGCCGGGTGTGCGTCGCATGATGGGCGGTGCTTCGCGCTACGCGCTCTCCGTCGCGCTGCGCTCGGTGCCGCGATTCGCGACCGAACAGCGCGCGAAGGTCACGGTGACCAACCTCGGCAGCGGTGCGATCGCGATGGGGAAACGCGGCGCGACCGGCACGACGATCCAGGCAGGGCAGGTGCTGTGGTCTGGTGCCTGCACGCTGGTCGCGGGCGCGACGATTCCGTACTTCGGCTTTGGCCTGAAGATGTTCGCCTTCGCGGGATCACACCCCGGCAAGTTCCACCTGCGCTGCGGCGATGCCGGCTTGTTCGAGATCTTGCGCAGCACGCCGGCGGCGTTTCGTGGCGAGTACTTCTCCGACCACGTCACCGATTTCCTGTGCGATCGCGTCGGGATCGAGCTCGATCGCGACACGGCCGTCGAGGCGGGCGGTGAGCTCCTCGGCCGCAGGCGCACATTGGAGCTCGCGCTCGCCGCACCGGTCACGCTCGTCGCGCTATCCAGGTAATCGCGCAGCGAAGCGTAGTGATATGCGGTGATTATAAATCTTCGCGAAATTCGCTTTGACAGATCGCAGTGCCACTGTTATCAGTTTCAACCATCGCAGCCCTGCATGTCGGGGCGAGCGTGAACGAGCAAACCGTCGTGAAGAAATTGAACCTACATAGCCGTCCGGGTCAGGAAGCGATGCCATCGTGGCGTTCGCTCTCCATCCAGGGCGCGCGGTGCGCGGCGTTCGTGGCCTTTGGCCCCGGCAACGTCGATACCACCTGGGGGTTCTTCCGCTGACCACGTAGACGTTACGTGAGCCAGCTGAAGGGCTGCCAGGGAAGAACCCCCGGCAGCCCTTTCTCGTTTCTGGGACGTTCGGGCCTTACTCGCCCCAGCGTCGTGGACACGACCTGTCCATACATTCTGGTTTGCGACTCGTGATCTCGATTTCTCAATCGTGATCTCGAAACGCGATAGGTGCGCCCGCGCAGCCCGCGGGAACGCCGACGCCCGAGGTGCGCCCAGCGCACGGCGGGTCTTCTCTGACAACTGAAGAGCGATGACGATGAGGGTGCCCGGCAAGGCACCCATACCCGACGCCGCACGTTCGTCCCCTCGAGCGCGCGGCGTCACCTCCCACTCTTGCGTAGTTGGTCTGCGCGCTCGGCTGAAGCCCGAGAGGTTTCTGGTTCGATTCCAGAGGGTGGGACGACCGACACGGCATCGATCGATGCGAGCAACCGACGGGCGTGAGCAGGCCATGGGCCGAAGCGCCTCAGCAGGTGAAGGATCGAACGAGCAGACTCGCGAGCGCCAACGGCCCAGGTGAATGGCCGCAGCGTTCGAGCCACGTCGTCTCGGGTTGGTAGCAAACGCTGGCTTTGCACCGGTTTCTTACACCGGCAGAACGTGGGTTCGATTCCCACCCGACCCACGCGCGGGTCTGCGGACGTGCCTTCGGGCGCCCACGCGGATCCACAACTCAGGTCCCAAGGCTGGGACCGCCAAGCAGGTGAAGTGTTGCGGTGACACACCGGTGCGCCACACCGGAATCGGCGGGTTCAACTCCCCCCATCTGCTCTAGCCTTCCGCGTCGACTTCACTTTGCCCGAGCGCACGCGTTCGGGCCGGGCTGTTCGCAGAGGTAGCCGAGCGACGAGAGCGACGGTCACTCCGTCGACTTCACCCAGCCTTGGCTGGGCTGTTCGTCGAGATCTCGGCACGGAGCGAGAGCGACGCACCTTTCCTTTCTTGCCTCTCTAGCTCAGCAGGTAGCAGCGGCTGCTTCGTACGCAGCAGGACGTCGGTTCGATTCCGACGGGAGGCTCCACTCCGTCGCCACCCGGCGACGAGCTGCAAGGCAGCTGATCGCCACCCGGCGATCGACTCTCAACCACGCCGTCCACGGAAGTGGGCCGGAGGATCATCATGTTCAAGTTCACCGAATTTTTCGCCACCAAGTCTACGCCGCAGCACGATCCGATCCCCGGCACCTCGCAGGTTCCGAACTCGGCCGGTGGCTACGCGTGGGAGCTCGACGACTGGGCGCGACTCGATCGCTTCCTCGTCCTCGGATCCGAGGGCGGCACCTACTACATCGGTGAGCGCGAGCTGACGATCGAGAACGCAAGTATCGTCCGCCGCTGTATCGCCGCGGATGGCCTACGTACCCTCGCCCGGATCGTTGCTATCTCTGAAACGGGACGCGCGCCCAAGAACGATCCGGCGATCTTTTCCCTCGCGATGGCCGCCAAGCTCGGCGACGAGCCCACGCGGCGCGCGGCGTACGCAGCCCTGCCCAAGGTGTGCCGCATCGGCACGCACCTGATGCACTTCGCGGAGTACGCGCAGGGCTTCGGTGGGTGGGGCCGCGGTATGCGCAAGGCGGTCGGCTCGTGGTTCAACGCGAAGCCGGCGACCGACCTCGCATTCCAGCTCGCGAAGTACCAGTCGCGTGATGGTTGGTCGAACCGTGACTTGCTGCGTCTCGCGCACCCGCGTGCGGCGTCGCCGTCACACGACCGACTGTTCGCGTGGGCGGTCAAGGGCGAGCTTCCGGCCGGCGCACACGAAGATCCGGCATGCCAGCTGATCGTCGCGATGGACGAGCTGCGAAAGATGGACGACGTCATTGCGGGAGCGCGACTCATCCGTGAGCGCCACATCCCGCGCGAGTGTGTCCCCACCGAGTGGCTCACGTTCCCCGAGGTGTGGGACGCACTGCTCGACGCGATGCCGATGACGGCGTTGATCCGCAACCTCGCGACGATGACTCGCGTGGGGCTGATCTCGCCGATGTCGATGGCGACGAAGCAGGTCGTGGCGCAGCTGCGTGATCCGCAGCGCCTCGCCAAGGCACGCATCCACCCGATCGCCGTGCTCGCCGCGCTCATGACCTACAAGTCTGGACGCGGCGTGCGTGGCTCGGGAACCTGGCAGCCCGTGGCCGCGGTCGTCGATGCCCTCGACGCGGCGTTCTACGCGAGCTTCGGCACGATCGAACCCGCGGGCAAGCGCATGCTGCTCGCGCTCGACGTCTCGGGCTCGATGGCGTCCGGTATGGTCGCCGGTGTTCCTGGTCTGACGCCGCGGATCGCGAGTGCCGCCATGGCGCTCGTGACGGCGGCGACGGAGCGTGACCACGCGTTCGTCGCGTTCACCGCAGCTTCAGGTGGCTACGGTGGACAGTATGGTGGTGGCGAGTCCGGCATCACGACGCTATCGATCTCGCCGCGCGAGCGGCTGGACGATGTCGTCGCGAAGGTCGCCGCGCTACCGATGGGCGGAACCGACTGCGCTCTCCCGATGGTGTGGGCGCAGAAGCACCGCGTCGATGTCGACACGTTCTGTGTCTACACCGACAACGAGACCTGGGCAGGCAACGTGCATCCTGCGCAGGCTCTGCGGGCGTACCGAGACGCACGGGGAATTCCGGCCAAGCTGGTCGTGGTCGGAATGACGTCGAACGGGTTCAGCATCGCTGACCCGAACGACGCCGGTATGATCGATGTTGTCGGTTTCGACACGTCGACCCCGCCGGTCATTGCCGACTTTGCTCGCGCGTAGAGACTTGATCACCTCTATAGCGCTCGAGCGAAGGCGCGGCCCCGGCGACCGCTGCCGGTGGGCAACCACCGGTATTTGGGATCGAAGCTCAGCTGGTTGAGCGGCCGGTTGTTAACCGGATGGACGTTGGTTCGAACCCAACCGATCCCGCGACTGTTTTCATGCGGGCCGATCGATGTCGATTACCGTAACTATAACGGTCCTAAGGTAGCGACCCTCGGGCAACCGAGGTAGCGATGCAGCAGGCTCCCTTCGGCGCTTCGGTGTCGAGGCCCGGCTTCTGGCTGGAGCTCATGGCGTGCCCACTGCTCGTCGGCAACGGCGAGTAAGAGCGACTTCGACGTCAGTCACTTGTCTGCAGTTTTGTCCGTGTCGTCCAATAGCCAGGACGCTGGTCTCTCGAACCAAGAATGCGGGTGCAATTCCCGCCACGGATGCCAACGGGCCGTTGTGCTTGGTTACCGAATTGAGAACTCGCTGGTCTGTCAGACCGGAAAAACCGAGCGCGCTCCTCGCCCGTCTTTCGCAGCTCGTGCAGGGCACCACCGCGGCTCATATTCGCGCGTGCGACGGTTCGATTCCGTCAGCTGCGACCGCAGTGCTTCCGGTGAAGCGATGACCTCTCGCTCTAACCCGGCGAGGAGTCCGTTCGTGCGCGCGAACGAACGCTGGGTTCAACTCCCTCCACTGCGGCCCAAGGCTCGACGAAGATCTGGAAGGTGAGGTGGCGATGGCGCCACGCCTGCCTCGAAAGCGGGAAGCCCCACCGGGCCGGGTTCGATTCCTACGCCTTCCGCGAAACGGGATGTAGCTCAGAAGGAGAGCGCGTGCTCGGGGAGCACGATGCCGCAGGTGCGATTCCTGTCATCCCGACCAGTCTGTTAACGCCATCGTTCCGAGGACCGGGACACGATTCTGCGAAGATCGTCGGCGGAGGTTCGATTCCTCCCGATGGCACTGAAAGAACCGGGGCCCGTCCCCAGTTTTACGTCGCCATCTGGGATGGCTCTGGCGTCCAAAGCCGGGGAGCAGCGTTCGATTCGCTGGCGGCGTGCCTCGCCTGTTCGCGTTCGCGCGATCGGGCCGCCGTGTGGTGTGACAGCCGCTGGTTCGTTTCCAGCCTTTCGGCACGGCAACGTATTCTGGGTGTAGCTCAGTAGAAGAGCGCGGGGTTCGGGACCTCGAGGCCGCAGGTGCAAGCCCTGTCACCCAGACGCATGCGGACGTAGCTCAGTGGGAGAGCGCGATGCCTTTGTTCAACATCTCGCCCGATGTCGGGCCGGCGAATGAGGGTTCTCGATATTAACGACGAGGTCGTCGGTTCGAATCCGACCGTCTGCACGAATGGTTTCGCCGCGCGGCGATAGCTCAGTTCTTCCGTCTGGCACCTTCCTCGCTCGCAACTGTTAGCGAGCCGACGTTGGATGGTTCTCGGTAGAGCGCCGGTCCGAGTGGGCCGGAGGCGGTGGTTCAAGTCCACCAACCTGCGCGGCACTTCCCGCCTTTAGCTCAACAGCAGAGTGGTCGCCCGATAAGCGATCGATGAAGGTGCAACTCCTTCAGGGCGGACTGTGATCGAGGCCGAAGCAGTCGAGGCACGTGGATGTGGCCCACGGCGAAGCGGGTGCGAGTCCCGTCGATCACCCAGCTCAGCGCTTCGGCGCTCCCACGCACGAGATGCCGCCGTAGACCAACGGCAGAGTCAGTGGTCTGAGAGGCCATGCAGTGACGGTTCGAATCCGTCCGGCGGCACGACGCGCTCGACGTTCTCTCTTGCCGCCGTAGACCAACAGCAGAGTCGGTGGTCTCAGAAGCCATGTAGTGCAGGTGCAAATCCTGCCGGCGGCACGTAGCCCGCGCATTGCGGGCCGGTGATGTGCGCGATCCGGCGCTCACGTCACGACACGTTCCGGACCTCGCAAAGGAGGCGTGCCGTGATGCACGTCGATTCGAACCGCACGCTGCTGCTGTCTCAGGGCTACGAGCCCATCAAGATCATCCCGTGGCAGCGCGCGATGATCCTCCTGACGCTGAACAAGGTCGATGTCGTCGAGGAGTACGACGCCGAGATCCGCGCCACCTCGGTGATCGTCCGCGTCCCCGCTGTCGTGCGCCTGCGCAAGGCGTTCCGCCGCCACGCCAAGCCCGTGAAGTTCTCGCGCGTGAACATCTACGCGCGTGACGGCTACCGCTGCCAGTACTGTGGCACGAAGTGCTCGATCGATCAGCTCACGTACGACCACGTGGTGCCGCGTTCGCGCGGTGGCCGCACGTCGTGGGACAACATCGTGTCCTGCTGCTACATGTGCAACCGCCGCAAGGCGAACCGCACGCCGGCGGAGGCCAAGATGGCGCTGCTGTCGACGCCGGTGCGTCCCGAGTGGATGCCGGCCGTACAGATCCGCGTGAGCACGAAGTCGGTCCCGGACGCGTGGCGTGACTACGTGTACTGGGTCGGCGAGATCGACCACGACGAGGGCACCGAGATCACGTGAGTGATCCGGAGGTGTGCCCTCCCTTTTCATTATCGTCATCGCTCTTGCTCGGGGGAGTAGTTCAACCGGCAGAACACAGCGCTCTGAACGCTCGAGGTTGATCGTTCGAATCGATCCTCCCCTTCGAATGGGCCCGTCGTCTAACGGGAAGATGCTGCGCTTGCAACGCGGCGATCAGGGTTCGATTCCCTGCGGGTCCACCACCTTTGTTCACGCCCCTGGAGACGTCTGGTGACGTCGCCTGATTGTCGATCAGTACTAGGCGAGTTCGATCCTCGTCAGGGGCGCTGTGCACTCGTAGCCAAGAAGTCAGGCGTGCGGCTGCAACCCGCAAGACCTCGGTGCAACTTCACGAGTTGCTCCGCTTCGCTGCGCAATTGCGAGCGAGTGCTCCATTGGGGATCAGTCAACTAGGGTTGAGACCGCTCTTACAAAGCGGTCGTGCAGGGTGCAATCCCCTGGGTCCCCACCACGCCCCCGCGCGCAGATCGCGACCTGGGATTCCGAATCCTGGCGAGGCGGTGCAACTCCGTCCGGCGGCACCTGTGTGCGCACGTCGGATCACGCACGCCTCAGTCCATGTCGACGTCGACCGACGCGGAGCTCTTCGCGCCCGGCGGCGGCGGGGGCGGGCCCTTGCGAACCTTCTGGAACTCCTCGCGCAGCTCCTCGACCTCGACGTCGACGGTCATGCCGGCGAGCGCTTCCTTCGGGAGCTTCAGCGCCGACGCGAGCGAGCGCAGGTAGTCGTCCTCGGCGAAGTCGACCTCCTCATCGGCGTCGTTGATCGCGGCGACCAGGAACAGGAGGCGCTTGCGGTCCTCCTCGCTGTCGTCGATGAAGTGCGCTGCCGTCTTCGCGAGATCGAAGGCCTTCGCGTCGAACTTCGCGATCTGGTTCTGCAGCTCGGACGTGAGCTTTCCACCGGAGAGGTCCTCGAGCATGCCCTGGACCTCCTCCCGCTCGCGGTCCTTGAACTCCTGATCCGCGAATGCGGCGCCGAGCAGCAGGTCACAGAGCGGAGAGATCCGATCGGAGAAGGACATGAGGACGAAGATACGATGTTGGCGACCTTCGATCACCGCTCCGCGAGTAGGATCTCCAGGTGCGCCGCGCGACAGCCGTCTTGATCTGCCTCCTCGCGCTCGCCAGCTGCCCGCGACCCCCGGCGACACCGGCGACGCCGGCGACGCCGGCGAGGCCTCGGCTCGTCGTCCTCATCGTTATCGACCAGCTCCCGACGTGGGCCTTCGAGCGGGATCGTGCCCTGTTCAAGGGTGGGCTCGCGCGCCTGCTCCGCGACGGTGGGTATGTCCGCGCGGCCGAGCTGCCGTACGCCAACACCTTCACCGCGCCCGGGCACGCCACCATCAGCACCGGCACCACGCCGAGCGTGCACGGCGTCATCGGCAATCAGTGGTTCCGCCGCGATGTGGGCAAGGACCTGTCGGCCGAGCACGACTCCGCGTCGCCCGTGCTCTCTGTCGGCGAGCCCGTCGAGGATGCGCAACGTACGGACACCGCCTCGGCGCAGGCGCTCCGCGTCGAGGGCCTGGCCGAAGCTTTGCGGCGCGCCACCAACGGCAAGGGGCACTCGCTCGCGATCGGGCTCAAGTCGCGGGCGGCGGTGTTCCTCGCGGGGCAGCACCCCGATCTTGCCGTGTTCTACGACGCCGGCGCGGGCGGCATGACCACGAGCACGGCCTACGCGAAGACAGCGCCGCCGTGGCTCGTTGCGCACGCGCACGACCATCCGGTGAAGGGCTTCATCGGCCAGAGCTGGCAGCCCCTCGACCCTGCGCTGCTTGCCCGACACACGGGCCTGCCCGACAACGCGCCCGGCGAGGGCGACATCCACGGCCTCGGGGTCTCGTTCCCGCACGTGATCCGCGATGCGGAGGCGCTCGTGCAGACGCCGCTCGGCGACGACCTCGTGCTCGACACCGCGATGGCCGCGCTCACGCCGATGCAACTCGGCACCGACGACGTGCCTGACCTCCTGGCGCTCAGCCTGAACGCCCACGACTACTGCGGGCATAACTGGGGCCCCGACTCGTGGGAGATCCTCGATCTCACGCTGCGACTCGACGCCGCACTCGGCAAGCTGTTCGCGGAGCTCGACGTCAAGTACGGCAAGAGCGGGTGGGCCGTGGTGCTCACGAGCGATCACGGCGCGACGCCAGTCGTGGAGCGATCGCCCCATCCCGGCGCGCGCCGCATTCCGTCTCGCGAGATCATCGAGGCGATCGACAACACCAGCATCGACGCGCTGCCGGGCACCGAATCACGCGTCGCTCGCGTGTCGTCGAACCAGGTCTACCTGAGCGAGCGCATGCTGCAACTACCGCCCCAGCGCAAGGGACCGGCGCTCGACGCCGCCCGCGAGCGGGTCTCGAAGATCGCGGGCGTCGAGGGCGTGTTCCGCACGGATCTCGTCGCCGGCGACTGCGCGCGCCTGCAAGGGCTCGCGCAGCTCGTGTGCAACGCGGTGATGCCGGGCGTTTCGGGCGAGCTGTACGTCGCGCCGGTGCGCGGCTCGCTCCTCACCGACTACACGGCGGGCACCCATCACGATGCGCCCAACGACGACAACCGGCTGGTGCCGATCCTCGTGATGGCGCCGGGCATGAAGCCGCAGCAACAAGCGCGCGGCTCGCTGCTGCAGGTCGCACCGACGGTGGCCGCGCTGCTCGGTATCGCGCCGCCGGCGCAGGCTACCGCGCCGCCGCTGTTCGGGCTGAAGCCTCGCTAGCGAGCGCCGCCGCGAAGTGCGGCACGGTGCGCGCGAGCGTAATCACGTACTCGCGCACGTCGTCGCGCGCCGCCGGCGGCAGCTTCGCGAACGGCACCACGTGCTCGTCGGGGACATAGCGGAACGTGAGGTTCACGCGGCGCGTGCGAAAGCCCGCGATGCGCGGCTCGAGGTCGAGCTTCTGCTTGTCATCGACGCGCTGCACGCGGTGCAGGAGGTCGTCCTTCCAGCGCGGGCCGCCAAAGATCTGCAGCGAGCGATCCTCGAGCCACTGCGTCCGCACGGGCGGTGCATCGCGCGCACCACGGCGCACGAACTGGAACCGCGCGCGCTCGCCGAGCGAGATGCTCGCCACCGGCCCGGGCTCGAAGTCGCGATGTTCACCCACGCGCGCCACGTCGACGGCTTTGCCCCCTTCGTCGCGGTCGCCGTAGAAGTTGACGAGGCACGTGTTGAGGTGCCATCCACGCGGCACGGCCGTCGGCGGGAAGCCCGCGCGCACGCGCTTCTCGATCCAGCGCACCATCCGCGCGAGCACCGGCGGGAACGGCTCGGCTTCCACCGCGACGCCGTGCGTGCGCCGGGGCGGCTCGTAGTAGCCGAGACAGGCAAATTGCCAGTTGCCGAGCCAGTACACCGGCCGGAGCAGTGGCTTCTGCTGCTTCCCGGGCGGGGGAGGGCGCCGCGTCGAGTAGCGCATCTCCCATAGCGGTCGCAGCGTCGCCAGCCACGCGTGGAGCTCCGCATGCTCGGTATCCCCGACGAAGCTCGGGTCGTAGACGTAGCAGCGGTCGATCACCGAGGCGTTCCTACCATAGCAACCGCAGGCCCGACGGGTCGAAACCGTCCCCCATGCTCGACTGGCTGTTCACCCCTCAGTGCGTCGCGTGCGGGATCCCCGCGTCCACGCTGTGCGAGCCGTGCGCCCACTCCTTGCTCGAGCTCGGCGAGGCGTGTCGGCTGTGCGCAGAACCCGGAGTCAGCCCGTGCGCCCGCTGCTCTGCGACGCCGTTGCCGCTGGAGCGGGTGCTGTCGCCGTGGCGCTTCGGCGGTCAGCTCGCCTCGGCGATCCGGAGGCTCAAGTTCGGTCGCCGCGCGCACGTCGCGCGTGACGTCGCACCACTGTGGGCACCGCTGCTCGCCGCTGTGGTCACCGCGAACGATGCGCTCGTCGTGCCGGTGCCGCTGCACTGGCGCCGGCGCTTCGTGCGCGGCTTCGATCACACGTGGCTGCTCGCGCGACATGCGTGCGCGAGCGCCGGCTTATCGCCGCCACGCCCGCTGCTCCGGCGCGTGCGCGCGACGCCGCCGCAGTCGACGCTGTCTGCCGAGCAGCGCCGCGAGAACGTGGCGCACGCGTTCGTCGCACGCGATAGGGCCGCGATCGTCGGACGCGCAGTCGCGCTCGTCGATGACGTGGTGACCACCGGCTCGACGCTGGCCGCGGCGGCCGAGGCCCTGCGTGGGGCGGGCGCGACCACCGTGATCGGGGTCAGCCTCGCGCGCGCGGCCTCGACTACTTCTTCTCGAGGATGATGAGCTCGATGCGATCGTTGAGCTGCGCGGCGCCCTTCTGCGTCGTCGGGACGAGCGGCTTGGTGCCACCCAGCCCCTGACCCGAGAGCCGCGTCGGCACGATGCCCCACTGGATCAGCCACTCGCGGATCGCGATGGCGCGCTTCTCGGTGAGCTCGCGGTCCTTGGCGACATCGCCTGACGGGTTCACGTGCGAGACGATCTTGAGGCGGATGATCTCCGGGTGCGCGCGCAGCGTCGCCGCGATCTGCCCCATGATGTTCTTGCTCGCGGGCGCGAGACGCGTGCCGTTGAACGTGATCACGTCCATCATGTCGAGCGCGCTCGGCGTGACGATGATGAGCGCGTCGCCCTTGTCGGGACAGCCGTCGTCGTCGGCATTACCGTTGATCACCTCGGCCTGCAGCGGGCACTTGTCCGCATCGTCGAGGATGCCGTCACTGTCATTGTCGGGCTCGGGGCAGCCGTCGTCGTCCTTGTAGGTGTCCTTGTCTTCCGCCTTGCTCGGGCAGCGGTCCTTGGCATCGGGGATGCCGTCGTTGTCGTTGTCGAGGTCGGGGCAGCCGTCGTCGTCCTGGAAGCCGTCGACGTCTTCCTTGTCCATCGGGCATTTGTCGTTCGAGTCCGTGTACGTATCGGCGTCGTTGTCGCTGTCCGGACAGCCGTCCTCGTCCTCGAACTTGTCGGTGTCCTCGGCATCCTCGGGACACTTGTCCTTGCTGTCCTTGATGCCATCGGCGTCCATGTCGCCGTCGATCTTCGGCGGCGGAGGCGGGTAGATCGGCGGCAGCTTCTCGCTGCCGGGCGTGTAGGTGAGGGCAAACACGCCGCGCAGCTCGGGCGCGCCCAGGCCCGTCGTCAGGCCGCGCCCGAGCGCCACACCGAAGGCGATCCGTGGATCAGGACGGAAGCTGAGGCCGGCCAGCCATTCGGCGACCATGAGATTCTCAGCCGCCGCCATCGGCGACGAGCGGCGCGCCGCGAGCAGGAGGTCACCATAAAGCTCGCCGGTGGCCCATAGCTTGTCGTGCACGCGGAGCGATACGCCCGCGCCCCACGCCACACCGCTGCCCTGCTCGATGTTGGCGACCTTTGCCTTCGCACGCAGGATCGCGCCGACGTTGCCGGTGAACGTGAACCGCTTGCGGGCGAAGCTGGGCGCGAACGTCGCCAATCCCAGCACGCGTGCGGTGGGCTTCTCGACGCCGGCGAACTGGTCCGCGGTCGCGGTCGGCAGCGTGAGCGCGAGGCTCGCCCCGGTGGCGAAGTAGCCGCCGCCGATGAGTTGCTTGTTCAGCAGCTGGGCGCGTGCATGCGCGACGAGGTCACCGCGTGCGGTGCCATTGGGCGAGGGTACGCCGAGCATCGTGCCGTCGCCGTTCTGGCTGTACAGCGGCAGCCGCAGGCCGGCCTCGAAGCGATCGAGGAACGCGTAGGCGCCGCCGATCTCCATAGTCGTGATGCGGTTGATCGTCAGGTGCTCCGTGCCGCTCTGACGCATGACGAGCGGGCTGGTCGCGATCGAGGCGAGCGCCATCGCGACCCAGTCGCCGTGCTTGCCGACGGTCGCCGGCTCGACCTGAAACCGATAGCCCGTCGTCGACGGGGTGGGATCGAACAGCGACAGATCGAGGTTGAAGCTCGCCTCCTGCGCACGCGCCGCCGTCGGCGCGACGAGGCACGCCACGAGCACGACGAGCCCACCCGCGTGCTTGCGCTTGCGCCCGAGGAGCAGCGCGCCGAGCACGAGCACCATCGCGCCGCCGGTGCCTCCCCCGGTCGAGCAGCCACCGCCGCCGCCGAGGTCGACGAACACCGCGCGGCCACGGATCGGCACGGTCGTGGTCGGGACCGGATCCTCGTCGAGGTAGAGCACCGCCATCGTCTCGAAGTCGCCCTCGGTCTCGGGCGTGAACGTCACGTCGAAGCGGAGCTCGGCAGACGCGGGCAGTGCCTCGCCCTCGGGCGCATTGTCGATCGTGATCGACGAGGCGTCCGCGAGCTCGATGCGCGCGATCGTGAACTCGTTCGTCGCGTCGTTGTTGAGCACCGGCAGGCCCTCGACGACGCTGACGGGCACGCCGATCGCCGTCACGCCGAGGTCGATCGCCGAGCCATCGCCGAACGTCACATCGCGCAGGGCGCCGACGCCGTCGAGGTTGACGAACGCCATCGGCATGTTGTTGTCGTCGTTCATCAGCGCGAGCTGACCCGCGGGCGCCGCGCCGTCCTCGGTGGGCTTGAACCGCACCATGAACTGGTGGCTGCCGCCGCCCGGCACGTCGACCGGGTTGCCGTCGACGAGCTCCCACACCGGGCCGCCGGTGAGCATCACCGCGGTGATCTTGAGCGGCGCCGCGCCCGTGTTGTTCACCGTCACCGGCATCACGGGCGCCTTGCTGCCCGGGTTGCGGAACGTCGTCGGGAACGTCGGCGCGGCCGCGAGGCTGATGTGGCGATCGATGCCACGCGCGCGGATCATGATCATGTTGCTCGATGGACCGCCGAGGATGCCCGCGACCGTATGAGAGATCGTCAGCATCTCGTCGATGTTCTCGGCGCTCGGGGTGTAGGTCACGTCGAGGGTCACGCTCTGCGTCGGTTGCAGCACCTGGTTGCTCGCGGGCAGCGTCGGGGAGAACGAGAACGGGCCACCGGTCGCGGGCGAGCGCGTGAAGGCGCCGAGGTTCATCGGGCCGTCGCCGGTGTTGGTGATCGTGAGCGTGCGGGTGACTGGCCCGGCCTGGATATCGACGGAGCCGAAGTCGAGCGTCGCGCCCGGCGCGTTGGTCAGCAGGGGGGACGTCGACGTACCGGTCAGCGCGACGGTGCGCATGGGCGTCGCCGAAAGCGAGCTGGTCACGGTGAGCATCGCCGACAGCGCGCCCGTGCGGTCGTTCGGATTGGCGCGCACGATGACCTCGAGGCGCTGTCCCATGTTGAGCGTCTGCGGCAGCGTCACGTTAGCGGTGGCCGACGGCATCGCGCAGCCCGCGCTCGTGTTCCGCTTGATCGAGACGATCGTGATCTCACCCGCCATCATCACGTTCGACAGCGCGATGCTGTTGATGTCGAAGGCGGCGGTGCCGTTGTTCTGCACGCACACCGTGCGATCGACCTGGCCGTCCCAGCGGAACGAGCCGAAGTCGACGGTGCCCGGCGCGACCGCGAAGTCGACGTTCTGCGCCGAGCCCGCGAGTGACACCTGCGCCGATGTGGTCTTCGCCGTACCCCACGCGCCCGCCATCGTCAGGGTGACGTTGCCGCCGCTCGCGATGTCGACCGGCGCGAACCGCACCGTCACCGTGACCTGGCCGCCGTTGCCGGCGATCGAGGGGATCGGGATCGTCGGCGACATGATCGAGTAGCCCGCGCCGGCATTGGAGAACGTCGCCGTGACGTTGGTGGCCGCCAGGTTGCCGTTGTTGGTCAGCGTGAACGTACGCGTCGCGGTGTTGCCGATCGGCACGCCCATGAAGTCAAGCGACGTCGGCGACGCGACGATGAACGCGCGGCTGCCGTTACACGCGAGCGTCACGTCGAGGACGCTCGACGGATCGGCGTCGGAGTTGCTCGAGATGCGGAAGATGCTGTTGCGGCTGCCGTGCGTCGTGGGCTTGCAGCGGATCTTCCACGACGTCGTGCCGTTGTTCGCGGCGACGGTCTGCGCACCGAGATCACCCTCAGGGATCTCGTAGTCGCTCTGGTTGGTCGTCAGCACCGCACTCGAGATCGAGAGCGGCCCGTTGCCGGTGTTGGTGAGCGTCAGCGTCTGTTCGGCGCTCGTGTCGCCGACCTCGATGGTGCCGAACGTCAGCGTGGTCGCCGACGCCATCGCATGCGGCGCAGTGCCGTTACCGGTCAGCGTGGTGTCGACCGTGGCGTTGTCTGGATCGTTGCTCGTGACGCGGAATGTCGCCGTCTTGCTGCCGACGGTCGTCGGGCGGAACGCGATGCTGATGGTGCGGCTCACGCCCGGGTCGAGCGTGCAGCTCGTCGTGCACGGGGAGCCGGTGAACAGGAAATGTGTAGGGTCGGCGCCGGCGAGCGCGAGCGAGTAGGTCAGCTGGATGTTGCCGGTGTTCTGCAGCTGGAACCCACGCGCGGTGCTCTGCGTGTTGATGATCTGATCGCCGTAGTTGGTGCCCGCGAGCGCCGTGACCGTGACGTCGGCGCGACCCGCGGTGCAGCTCAGGGTCGCGACGTTATCGGTGGCGCCGGTATCGGTATCGCTGGTGTACGTGAGCGTGGCGCTCTTGCTGCCGGTCGCGCCCGCAGGCGGATGGCAGCGCACGGCGACGAACGCGGCGGTAGCCATGGTGTTGCCCGTCGCCGTGACGCCGGTGAACGAGCAGGTGTCCATGCCGGCCGTGCAGCCGTTCGCCGTGTCGAACGAGAACCAGTCCGAGCCCGCCGCCTCGGCGATCGTGCCGTCGGTGATGCTGAGCGGACCTGCATTCGAGCTCGCGGTGTTGTTGATGCGCGCGTTCTGGATCGAGGTCGCGCTGAGGTTGACGGTGCCGAAGTCGAGATTGACGGCGCCGATCACGGCGTTCGTGCCAGTGCCCGACAGCGGCGCGCTCTTCGTCGCCGCGAAGGGATCGGTGGTGGTGAGCTCCAGGGTCGCGGTGCGCGCGCCCCCGGCGCTCGGGTTGAACTCGATCATGTACGTCGCACTGCCGGTGCCGGGCGCGAGGACCGTCGGGTAGGTCGGCTCGGTGACGATCGTGAAGTCACCACTGTGCGTGCCGGTGATCGTCGCGGCGGACAAGGTCAGGTCGTAGCCGGTGTCGCCGGTGTTGGTGACGACGATCATCTGCATCGTCGACGCGCCGGTCGAATGGCGCAGCGCGGGGAACGTGAGCGACGTGGGCGTGAGCGTTGCGACCGGGGCCACGCCGATGCCTTGCAGCGTGAACGTGCCGAGCGTCGGGTTGCCGTTGCCCTGCTGGCGGATGGTGATCGTGCAGGCGGCGGTCGTGCCGCGCGCACTCGCGTTGTAGCTGACGTTGATCGAGGCCGTCGCGTTCATGCCGGTGCCGGGACTGGTGAGGCTCGCGCTCGCGGGGAACGCCAGGCCGGTGCTACACGTCCCGCTGAACGTGACGTTCACGCTCGTCTCCGCGTCGGAGGTGAGCGTGACCGCGAGCGTGGTCCCCGTTCCGTCTCCCGCAGGATCGGTCACCACGGCGGCACTGGGGTTGGACGTGACGGCGGCGGCGGCCGGGCGAGCGACCGCGGTGATTACGAACAAGCATGCGAGTGCAAGCCAACGCATCGATAGTCTCCGGGCGCGGCCGAGCATCTCCCCCGCTCGCGCTCCGGCAAGCGTAACACCCCGGCTGGCCAGCACGAAAGTGACCGGAAAGGCGTAAGCTGCCGCGTCATGAACCAGACCGCTAGCGGACTGCAGTACGAGGACACCGTCGTCGGAACCGGGGCGAGCCCGACCAAGGGCCAGACGTGCGTGATGCATTACACCGGTTGGCTGTGGGTGAACGGGGCGAAGGGCGCCAAGTTCGACAGCTCGCTCGACCGCGGCCAGCCGTTCACGTTCCCGCTCGGCCTCGGACACGTCATCAAGGGTTGGGACGAGGGCGTTGCGTCGATGCAGGTCGGCGGCAAGCGCACGCTGCTCATCCCGCCCGGCCTCGGCTACGGCGATCGTGGCGCCGCGGGGGTGATCCCGGGCGGCGCGACGCTGCTGTTCGAAGTCGAGCTGCTCGGCGTCCGCTGACACGAGGCGAGCTGCGCGGGCGTGGTCGCGGCGCGCCCGCACTCGTAGCTCGCGCGAGACATCGCGCGGCACTCCTCGATGAACGGGCGCAGGGTCGCGCGCAGCTGCTCGCGCTCGGCGTCCGTCGGTGGGGGCTGCGTGTCCCGCGTGCGCGCATCGAGGTCGATCGCGTGGGCAACCAGCGCTTCACACTCCGCCGTGCTCGGCGATTCGGGGGCGGGCGCCTGCGCTACAGCACCACCGCTCCCGACGTGCATCGGTGGTTGCGGTGGCGGTGGGCTCGTGCCCGAGCACGCGAGCAGCGTGAAGGCGAGGGACGCGATCGCAAGTCCGACGAACGTCGGGCGCGCAGCAGCGCCGAAGGCGGTGCGGAGTAGGATCGTTCTCACGAGGTTCTGATGTTAGCTTGCCTCCATGGCGCTGTGGTTCGCCGCTCTGCTCGGCTTGGTTCAAGGGCTGACCGAGTTCATTCCGATCTCGTCGTCGGCGCACCTCGCGATCATGCCGGCGCTGTTCGGCATGAAAGATCCGGGGCCGGCGTACACGGCAGTGATCCAGCTCGGCACCTTGCTCGCGGTGCTCGCGTACTTCGCAAAAGATCTGGCGCAAGTCGCCACCGCGATGGTGCGCGATCCATCGAGCCCCGACGGGCGCCTGCCGTGGCTGCTCGCCGCGGGGACGGTGCCGATCGTGATCGCGGGCGTGCTGCTGAAGAAGCACATCGAGGGTGACCTACGTTCGCTCTATGTCATCGCGGGCGCGCTGATCGGCGTGGGCTTGCTGATGGTGGTCGTCGATCGGATGGCGGCCGGGCGCGAGGTCCACCGTCCGCTCGCCGGCATCACGCTCATGGATGCCGTCCTCGTCGGGCTCGCACAGACGCTCGCGCTCGTGCCCGGCGTGTCGCGGTCGGGCGCGACGATCTGCATGGCGCTGCTGCTCGGCTTCTCTCGTAGCGACTCGGCGCGGTTCTCATTCCTGTTGTCGATCCCAGCGATCGCGGGCGCCGGCATCTTCGAAGCCAAGGACGCCTTTCGCGTGCTCGGGCGCGATGCGATTCCGGCGCTCGCCGTGGGCACGGGCGTGGCGGCGGTCAGTGGGTACATGGCGATCGCCTGGCTCATCAAGTGGCTTGGCTCACACGACCTCATCGGGTTCGCGATCTATCGCATCGTGGCGGGACTCGCCCTGATCGGCGCCCTCACGGGACGTCTGATCTAGCTGCCACTGCTTGTGAATTTGCGCACGGGGGGGCTCCCGGGAGGTGAAGTCCTGATACCGTAGCGGCGTCCGATCATCTGAGGGGAACCGATGACGATGTCACGCGCTGTTTGGGCTTTGATGCTCACCTTCGTCCTCGTGCTCGTTGGCAGCACGCGGGCCGCCGAGGCGGCATGCCCGGCCAAGGCCAGGTCCATGTACAAGGTGAAGATCGACTCTGCGCCACAAGGCGCGACGGTCTATATCGGAGACAAGTCATGTGGTGCCGTCGGCGTAACGCCGTATTCGGGCACGCTCGCGGCCGGCACCTATCCGGTCATCATCGAGCTCGCGGGCTACGAGCCCGGTAGTCGCAGCTTCAAGGTCGCGAAGCTGCGCACCGTGCAGGAAGTGTTCGTGCCGCTCGTGAAGAAGGCCGAGCCGCCCAAGATCGATGTCCGCGCGGACGCCGACAAGAATCTATATGGCGCCCAGGTCTCGCTCGACGGCCAGCCGCAGGGCGTGGTGCCGGTCGTGATCACCACGACGGCGGGGCGCCACCTGCTCGAGATCAAGAAGGACGGCTTCGAGGGCTTCTCGTCATGGATCGAGGCCAAGATGGATCAGATCCAGACCATCGCGCCGACGCTCAAGGAGATCGCGAAGCCCAAGTACGGCACCATCATCGTCGACGCCGACGTCGCCGACGCGGAGATCATCGTCGACGGCAACAAGCACCCCGACAACACGCCGTCCGTGATCAACAATGTGATCGAAGGCGTGCACGTCATCGAGGTGCGCAAGGCGCCGGGCCCGCCGTGGCGCCAGACGGTCACCGTCACCGCGAACCAGCAGACCAAGGTGCGCGCGGAGATCGCGGCGCTGCTCAACGGCGGCGTCGGCGTCATTCGCGTGCTCTCCGATGCACAGGGCGCGCGCGCATTCATCGACGGCACGGACATGGGCCCGGTGCCCGTCGACATCAAGGACGTCAAGGCCGGCGATCACATCATCCAGGTCAAGGCGCCCGGCTTCCAGACCGGCGAGAAGCAGGTGTCGGTCATCGCGGGACGCTCCGAGATCGTGAAGTTCGATCTCAACCCCGAAGCCGCGGGTGACAACGGCCTCCTCAAGGTCGTCTCCACGGTTCCCGAAGCCGAGGTGTTCATCGACGGCGCGGCGGTCGGCAAGGTGCCGCAGGAGAAGAAGCTCGCGGCGGGCGTGCACCCCGTCGTCGTGCGCCTCGCGGGCCACAAGCAGTTCGAGCAGAACGTGCGCATCGAGCCGGGCCAGACGGTCACCGTGCAGGCGGACCTGAAGGCCGTCGGTCGTCTCCGCATCCTCTCGACGCCGAGCAACGCGGTGGTGCTGATCAACGGCCTGCCGGCGAAGAATGGCGAGGGTCAGGAGATCCGCACGCCGATCGACATCGAGGTCGAGACGGGTGAGAGCGTGGTGCGCATCGAGTCGCCCGGCTTCCAGGCGTTCGAGCAGACGCTCACCATCGAGGGCGGCAAGACCCAGACGATCTCGCGCGAGCTGTCGGTCGCGGGCCTCAGCGAGGCCGAGCTGGTCGCCGAGCAGCGCGGGCTCTCGTCGTGGGGCGCGCGTACGCTGCCCGCGAAGCGCTCGACGATCGATGTCGATGTCGGCTACCCGTACTTCGCGGGTGGTCGCGTCACCGTCGGTGCGTTCCGCATCGCCAAGAAGTTCGGCTTCGACGCCAACGTCGCGGTGCGCACGATGCTCTCACGCACCGAGCTCGGCCTCGGTGGCCGCGTGATGCTCGTCGAGCACGATCCGTTCGCGGGGGCCGTGTTCACGCAGTTCTGGTACGGCAGCAAGCTGCTCGATGACTCCGGCCGCAACGGCTTCACGTGGGACCTCGGCCTCATCGGGTCGCTGACCGCGCTCTCGCACGTCACCATCTCGGGGCGCGCGTACGCGCAGATCTTCAGCGATCGTCACTGCCCCGAGCTCGACGCGAACACCGACAACGGCTTCGCGACCACGGACCCGTCGGACACCTGCGTGGCTTACAAGAACATGACGCTGTCGCCGACGGAGCTCTCCCGCGTGAACAAGCTGGTCGGCATCGACTCGTCGACGCAGTACAGCGCCGACTTCTACGGCCGAGATAGCGGCGTGCGCTTCAACCTCGCGATCGCCGCCGAGCTCGCGGTGCGCCAGCGCTGGAACGTGTTCGGTACGCTCGAGGGTGCGTTCGGTGGCGAGCGCGGTCTGTTCACGTCGGAGTTCTCGGGCCCGATGGCGGCGACCGACTACCAGCTGTATCTGCGCATCGGTACGACGTACAAGTTCTGAGGCCCGCGGCGGCGCTCACCGCCAGGTGGTCTCGAACATCGGCTTCGCGACGAGCGTCCGGTTGTCGCCTCGCTCCCAGGTGAACGTACCGTCGGGCGCGCGGCGCACGAACTTGAACTCGATCGCCGCATCGGAGGGGAGCTGGAGCTTCGCCGTCCAGCGATCTGCGTCGCGGGTCATCGCACACCCGTTGGTCGGATCCCAGTCGCCCAGGGCGGGCGACCCACCGCACAGCAGCACGACGTCGTCCGCGACCGCGTCGACGCCCGTCAGCACGACGGTGGTCTCGCTGACGGCCGTAGCGGGCGCGACCGCGACGACGGGTGCTGTTGCCGCCGCCGGTGCCGCTGCCGCAGTGGGGGCCGGTGTAGCGACGGGGGGCGGCTGTGGCAGCGCGACGGGAGCGGCGGCCGGTGGGGCGATCTCCGCGGCGACGGGTGGCGCGACGTGCGCGGTTGTTTGCGGCGCCGAGGCCTCTGGCGCGACCGACCCGCCGAGGTACTCATCGATGTGCGCGTTCACGCGGTCGAGCCGATCGCCGATCTTGGCGAGGGCCATCCGGAATGACGCGAGCTCGGCCAGCGAGTACGCGGGTTGATCCGCGAGCCCGCAGCGAGCGAGCGCGGCCTCGAACACTGCTTGTGCGGAGTGATGATCGTAGCGAAGCCGCAGCGCGGCGATCAGGTGGGCTCGAGCAAACATGCGTGACCTCCCGGCCGCACGGTAATCGATCACGCGCGAGGAGGGGAGATGCCGCGCTCCTCGATAGCGACTGTGGCGGACCGTACGTAGTTCATGGCCCGCTACGACGCGACGGGCGCGAAGGCGATTACCGAGTACGCGATCGCGGTGCTGTTCGCGGGATTATGATAGCCGTGGCGCTGATCTCCGCGGAAGCTGACGACGTCGCCCTCCGCGAGGGTGAAGCGCTCGCCGGCGACCGAGAGCTCGACGGTGCCGCGCTCGCAGGTGAGGTATTCGCGCGTGCCCGGCGTGTGCGGGACGCCCGCCATGCGTCCGCCGGGCGGGAGCACCATGCGCTCGAGGTCGAGGCCGGCGAGTGATTCGGGGAGGAGCTTGCGCACGGTGACATCGCCCCGCTGGCGCACCGGGAGATCGGCGGCGCGGAGGTGGCGCGCGGGTGGGCGCGGGGCGGCAAGGAGCTCGTCGAGGCGGACCTGGAGCGCATTCGCGACTTTGACGAGCACGGTGAGCGTGGGGTTGGCGGCGCCGGACTCGAGGTGTGTCCACGTCGCGCGCGGGATACCGGCGGCCTTGGCGATCTGTTGTTGCGACAGGCCGCGCGTCTCGCGCAAGGCCTTGATGTTGTCTGCCAGGTGATCGTGCTCGCCACGCATGGGCAATAGATTAGCGCGATTGATGACGAGATGGCAGCGTAGCGGATTGCCAATGGATTAGCGCATGCGATGACAGGATGGCGGCATGCTCCTACGGTGAGCGCATGCAGACATCTACGAACCTCCAGGGGCAGGGCGCGCTGGTCACCGGCGCGAGCCGCGGGCTCGGGCGGGCGCTCGCCGAGGCGCTGGCCGCCGCGGGCGCACGGGTGGCGATGGTGGCGCGCGATGCAGTGCCCCTCCACGACGCCGTGGCGCACATCCGCGCGCGTGGTGGAATCGCCCACGCGATCGTCGGTGACGTCGCAGACAAGGAAGCGACGCATCGCATCGCGGGGCAGGCGCACGGGCTTGTCGGCGAGATCGGGATCGCGATCCACAACGCGAGCACGCTCGGCCCGACGCCGTTGCGCCTGCTCCTCGACACCGAATGCGAGGACCTCGCGGGCGTCCTCGAGACCAACCTCGTCGGCCCATTCCGCCTGACCAAGGTGCTCGCCGGCGCGATGGTGCTGCGCGGCGGGGGCCTGATCGTTCACATCAGCTCCGACGCCGCTGTCGAGGCGTATCCTAGGTGGGGCGCGTATGGCGTGTCGAAGGCGGCGCAGGATCACCTGAGCAGGATCCTCGCCGCCGAGCTCGAGGGCACGGGCGTGCGGGTGCTCGCTGTCGATCCCGGCGAGATGGACACCGCGATGCACGCGGCCGCGATCCCCGAAGCGGATCCGGCGACCCTCGCACGCCCGGCGAATGTGGCGGCCGCGATCGTCGCGATGATCGCCGACGTGCAGCGCGCACCGAGCGGGGCGCGCCTCGCCGTGCCCGCCTGGGCGGTGGCGGCGCCATGAAGCGCGCGCGCGCGGTGATGCGCGAGCTGAATGAGGGTGGCGGCGGTGCAGCTGCGGCGTTGCGCACCGACGAGGTGCCGCGCCATGCCGTGCGGCTCGTCGTCGTCGGGGCGGTGCCGTGCATCACCTCGTTCGCGACGCTGCCGCAGCTGCTGCGCGCCGGTGACCTCGTCGTCGTCAACGATGCCGCCACGCTTCCCGCGTCGCTGGCCGGGCACACATCCGCGGGCGCAGCCGTCGAGCTGCGGCTCACGGGCCCGATCGAGACGAACCACCTGAACGGCGTGTTGTTCGGCGCAGGCGACTACCGCACGCGCACGGAACATCGGCCGCCGCCGCCGCAGATGGTCGTGGGCGATCGGGTGCAGTTCGGCACGTTCGATGCGGAGGTCACTGCGGTGAGCGGGCGCGTCGTCGAGCTCGCGACACACCTCACCGGCGATGCGCTGTGGCAGGCGCTCTACGCGGCGGGCGCGCCCGTGCAATACGCGCATCGCCCCGAGCGCCTGGCGTTGTGGTCGGTACAGACGGCGTACGCGGGGCGACCGTGGGCCGTCGAGATGCCGTCGGCGGGACGTCCGCTCACGTGGGACGCGCTGTTCGGGCTACGGCGCGCGGGCATCGCGCTCGCGACGCTCACCCACGCGGCCGGGCTGTCGTCGATCGGCGATGAAGCCCTCGATCACGCGCTGCCGTTCCCGGAGCGCTACGAGATCCCGCGCCGCACGGTCGAGGCGATCACCGCCACGCGCGATGGCGGCGGGCGCGTGATCGCCGTCGGCACCACGGTCGTGCGCGCGCTCGAGGCCGCGGCGCAGACCGGCGAGCTCGCGCCTGGCGCGGGCGTGGCGACGCTGCGGCTCGAGCCGCGCTACCGGCCACGCGTCGTCGACGGCATCATCAGCGGGCTGCACGCACCGGGCGAGACGCACTTCGAGCTGCTGCAAGCGTTCGCGCCGCGCATCGAGCTCGAGGCCGCGCTTGCACGCGCCATGGCAAACGGCCTCTCCAGTCACGAGCTCGGCGATGCCTGTCTGGTGCTACGCGATCGCGGTACGCTTGCCGGGTGAATCCAGTTGTTCCGGCTGGCGCGTACGCCGTCCTCACCGCAGGGGGCGTCGCGTTCCAGCTCGCCCTCGCCCTCGGCGCGCCGTGGGGCAAGGCTGCGATGGGCGGCAAGTACCCCGGCGTCTTGCCACCGGCGATGCGCGTCGCGGCCGTGGTCCAGGCCGTCATTCTCCTCGGTCTCGCTGCGATCACGCTCGCGCGCGCGGGGGTGATGTTCCCCGCGCTCCACGGCATCGCCCAGCGCTCGATCTGGATCGTCGTCGCGTTCAGTGGCGTTGCGCTGGTCCTCAACTCGATCACACCGAGCAAGCTCGAACGGAAGATCTGGGCCCCGGTGGCGCTCGGGATGCTCGCGTCGAGCGTGCTGGTCGCGATCAGTTATGCGCGGTCTGCCGCATGAGCAGGAGCAGCTGCCCGAGGACCGCGGCGAGCGCGGCTTCGACCCGCAAGATCGGGGCGCCGATCGACACGGGCGTGAACCCGCGCTCGACGAAGGTGTCGAGCTCGCGCTGGATCCATCCACCCTCCGGGCCGAGCGCGAGCGCGAGCGGCCAGGTCAGCGGCACGGTCTCGATCGGTTGTGCACCGGGATGCGCGATCAGCTTCGTGGCTGGCGCACCGGGCCAGCGCGCATCCAACAGACCCATCAGGCGGTCATGCACCACGAGCGGCGGGATGTGCGTCGTCGCGCCTTGTTCGGCGCCGAACCGCAGTGCGTAGGCGAGGGCGTCGGGCGTGAGGCGCGGCGAAGCGAGGTAGCTCTTGTCGACGCGCCACGCATTCGTCAGGTCGATCCGGGCCACGCCGAATGCAGCCGCCATCTCGATCACGCGAGTCAGCACCTTGGGCCGGGGGACCGCGAGTACGAGCTCGATCGGCAAAGGCCGACTCGGTGGCGCGGTGAGTGCCAGGCGCAAGGCCATCGTCGTGCCGTCGTCGGTCAGGACCTCGGCCGTTCCCAGGCCGCCGCCGATCACACCCGCGCGTACGTGTTGCCCGAGGGAGACGCCGATCACGCGGCGCAAGTGCTCCGCGCGCCGATCCGAGAGTCGGAACGACCCATCCGCTGCGAGCTCGTCGGGCTCGACGAGGAGGAGGTTCACGTATCCACGTTACCGCGGTAGGGTGCCGGCATGGCGTTCTTCCAGGACCCACCGCGGCTCGTGAATCAGTATGGCGACGATCCCATGTTGCCCACGTGGATCGCCCGCTTCATCCCGGATTCCGAGGTCGCGCAGGAGCTGCACGCTCTCGGTGACCTCACCGTCGACTATTACAGCAAGCAGCTCGCCGATCGGCTCAACGAGCCCGTCCATACGATGTGGGACCCGTGGGGCAACCGCATCGATCGCATCGACGTCTCGCCGCTCTGGCGGGAGGCGCAGATCCTCGCCGCCAAGCACGGCATGGTCGCCGCCGGATACGAGGCCAAGCTCGGGGCGCACGCGCGCACGCATCAGTTCGCCGTGGTCCACGTGCTCGGCCCATCGCTCGACGTCTACTCGTGCCCGCTCGCGATGACCGACGGCGCCGCGCGGACGTTGCTCGGCAGCGGCAACCAGCCGCTCATCGATCGCTACGTTCCGCGGCTCACCAGCCGCGACCCGTCGAAGATGTGGACGAGCGGTCAGTGGATGACCGAGCGCACCGGCGGCTCCGATGTCTCGCAGAGCGAGACCGTCGCCAAGCAGGACGGCGATCAGTGGCGTCTCTACGGCACCAAGTGGTTCACGTCCGCGACCACCTCCGAGATGGCGCTCACGCTCGCGCGCCCCGAAGGCAACCCCGGCGGCTCGCGGGGCCTCGCGCTGTTCCTCGTCGAGCTGCGCGATGCCGATGGGCGCCTCCGCAACATCCAGGTCAACCGCCTCAAGGACAAGCTCGGCACCCGCAAGGTCCCAACGGCCGAGCTCACCCTCGACGGTACGCCGGCGATCCTCGTCGGTACGAGCAACGAAGGCGTGCGCGCGATCACGCCGATGCTCAGCGTCACGCGCACGTGGAACGCGGTGAGCGCGGTCAGCGGCATGCGCCGCGCACTCGCGCTCGCCAAAGACTATGCGCGCCGCCGCAAGGCCTTCGGCGCGCTCCTCGTCGACAAGCCCCTCCACGCCGACACGCTCGCCGCCCTCGAGGCCGAATACGCAGGCGCGTTCTGCCTCGCCTTTCGCAGCGCGCAACTCCTCGGAGCCCTCGAGCATGGCGCGTCCGAGCAGGAAGAGCGCTTGTCGCGCGTGCTCGTGCCCATCGCCAAGCTCACCACCGGCAAGCAGGCCGTCGCCGTCGCCTCCGAGGCCATCGAGTCCTGCGGAGGTGCGGGCTACGTCGAGGACACGGGCCTGCCACGCCTCCTCGCCGATGCGCAGGTCCTCCCGATCTGGGAAGGCACCACCAACGTCCTCTCGCTCGACACGCTGCGCGCTCTCGGCAAGGGCGGCGCGCTCGAGTCCGTCCTCACCGAGGTCGAGGCCAACCTCGCCACCGCCAAAGATCCTGGCCTCGCCAAGCCCGCCGATGCTGCACGCGCCGCCGTTCGCCACGCGATCGCCTGGGTCCAGGAAGCGATGCCCACCCCCGATCGCCTCGAGGCGGGCGCACGCCGCTTCGCGATGACCCTCGGCCGCAGCCTCGAGCTCTCGCTGCTCGTCGCCCACGCGCAGTGGTGCCTCGACAACGGCCACGGCCCGCGCACCGCGGCGGCCGCGCGACGCTTCGCGATGAATGGCGTCGATCAGATCAACGACGCGCCGCTCGACGATACGAGACTGTTGGCGTAGCCGCGCGTTCGAGATGTGCCAGGAGCAACCGAGCCTGGTCGCGAACCACGTGGCTCGCTTCCTGTAGCACCGCTGCGAGGACGCGAGCGATCCTCCGGACGCAAAAACGGCGAGGAGATCTCCTCGCCGTCTTGGCTCACCTTGGCTTAGTAGCCGGGGGGCGGGGGCGGCTGGTTCGGGTCCGCACCGGGGGGCGGGCCACCGGCCGGCGGGCCCGGGGGCGGGCCGCCCGCGGCGCCATTGCACGCGTAGTGAACGCGCCATGCGGTCGCGGTGCGCGTGCTGGTCTGGCCCGTGGTGGTCGAGTCCTGGCTGGCGCGGCGGCCGTTGCGGGAGACGGCCGAGTCGGTGGCCGTGTCCTCACGCGTGAAGGTGTCGGTGCCAATGGCCTCCTCACCCTCCTGCGTGATCTGGTAGTTGTTCGGGCCGCAGTGACCGGCCATCTGGCGGTGGGCGTCTTCCATGGCCTTGCCACGATCGCCCTGCAACTCGACGACGCCGCCAGCCTGGTTGCGCTGGATGACGCGAGCGCTGCCGCAACCGGCAAGAACGCCCAGAGAGATAACCAAACCTAGCGAGACCTTCCGAAGCATGTCCGTGTCCCTTCTCCGTGTGACGGCCGGATAGACGCCATTGGACATACTACAGCGGTCGCCCCGCGAGCAACTGTGCCAGTCTCACATCGCCGCGGCCGTTTGCCCCGGCCGGTCCGAGGAACCCCGAGATGACCAGCGCGAAGTTCGAGATGCTCGCCAATCGGGTGCGCAAGAATGCCAAGCACCTCGGCAAGTGGGCCAAGCGTGAACAAGTCACGTGCTGGCGCGTCTACGACCGAGACATCCCCGAGCTGCCGATCACCATCGACACCTACGAGGGTGCGCTGGTGCTCAATGACTATCGTCACGTCGACGCCGCCGGCGAGCGCGGAGGTGGTGAGGTCTGGCTCGAGGAGGCCGCGGCTGCCGCAAAGGAAGCGATGGGCGTGCCCGAGGTGTTCGTGAAGCAGCGCGAGCGCCTCGATCATCGCGAGGGCGTGCAATACGAGCGCATGGACGACGAGGGCGCGTGGCGCACCGTGCGTGAGGGCGGTCACCAGTTTCGCGTGAACTTGTCGGGCTACATCGACACCGGCCTGTTCCTCGATCACCGCATCACGCGCGCGAAGGCCGCGGGGGAGCAGGGCGCGACGATGCTGAATCTGTTCGCGTACACGGGCGCGTTCTCCGTCTACGCAGCGGCGGCCGGCAAGCGCGTGACGACGGTCGATCTCTCGAAGACGTACCTCGAGTGGGCGCGCGAGAACCTGGCGCTCAACGGCCTGACGTCGGAGATCGTGCATGCCGACGTGCGCGAGTTCTTGACCGACGCGCAGCGCAGCGGCCGCACGTGGGACGTCATCGTCGTCGATCCGCCGACGTTCTCGACGTCCAAGCGCATGGACTACACGTGGGACGTACAGCGCGATCATCCGGCGCTGCTCGCGGACGTCTACGGCGTGTGGTCGGGCATCGGCGCGATCTGGTTCTCGACGAATCGCCGCAGGTTCAAGCTCGAGTACACGCCACCACGCGGCACGCTCGTCGATCAGACGCACGCGACGATCCCGCCGGACTTCCGTGACGCGAAGGTTCACCACTCGTATCGCGGCGCTCGCTAGCGCGGCAGGCTCGCGCGCATCGCGCGCATCACGGTATCCGCTGCGATCTCCACGCGCGGCTTGTGCTCGACGAGCGCGATCGCGATCACGGAGAGATCTTGCGGCGACGGTGCGAGCAGCGGCCGGTGCGCGAGCATGCGCGCGAGGCGCTGCGTGATGGCCTCCGGACGGCGCAGATCCTCGGGGACGCCATGTGCCCGCAGGCGCGACAGCAGCCGCTCGAGGAGCTCGTCATCGCCGTCGTCGCGGAAGGTCAGCGGTGCCTCGTACTCGAGGCCGAGGATGTACGCGTCGCGATAGTCAGCGACATCGAGCAACACGCCATCGAGGAGCAATTCGACGCCGATGTGCGCGACCGCCCGCCGCGGACCGCGCGCGCACCCGCCGCGCTCGAGCCGCTTGTCGAGATCGCGCATGAGGCCGGTGACCGGGGCGAGCCGATGGAACACGGCATCGGTCGCGTGGTGCAGATCGATGCCCGCCGCGACGTCGAGATCGGACGTGCCGGTCACGCGCGCGCCCGACATGGTGCAGAAGTCCGGCAGCATCGCGCCGAGCGGGAGGCCGCCGCGACCCTGACGCCAGCTCGCGACCGCAGCATGACCGAAGTAGTTCAAGGCTGTACTAGCATCGCACTGCGTGTGGTTCGTCGGCCTCGATCTCGGGACGCAAAGTGTAAAGGCGGTGGTGTGCGACGCGCAGCTCCGTGTGTGTGGGCAGCACGCCATCGGCTACGCGACCCACTATCCCGAGCCCACGCGCGCCGAGCAGGATCCGCGTGCGTGGGAGCGCGCGCTCGCCGGCGCGATCGGCGGCGCCCTCGCGGCGGCCGGCGTCGCACCCGACGCCATCACCGCGCTCGCCATCGCCGGCCAGCTCGACGGCTGCGTCGCGGTCGATGCGGGCGGTGCGCCGATGCACCCGGCCCTGATCTGGCAGGACCGCCGCGCGATCGCGCAGGCCGCGCGGTTCGACGCGCGCACGGTGTTCGAGATCGCCGGGCAGGTCGCCGATCCGAGCCACCTCGCCCCGAAGATCGGCTGGCTGCGCGAGCATGGCGTGCAGGCGGCGCGCTTTCACCTGCCCGTGACGTATCTCGTCGAGCGGTTGTGCGGCGCCGCCGTCATCGATCCCGCCCACGCCTCGACGACGATGCTCGCCGAGCTCGCGACGCAGGCGTGGTCACCCGCGCTGCTCACCGCGTTCGCGATCGATCGCGCGGAGCTGCCGGCGATCCGCGGCACGTGCGAGGTCGCCGGTGGCCTCACCGCCGAGGGCGCGCGGCTCACCGGGCTGCGCGTGGACACGCCGGTCGCGGTCGGCACCGGTGACGACTTCGCAAACCCGCTCGGCGCCGGCATCGTCGCGCCCGGCTCCGTGGTGTGCACGATCGGCACCGCCGAGGTCGTCGGGGCGCTCGCGGCGACCCCTGTGCTCGACCGCACCCCGCCGTCGCCGATGGTCGAGACCCACGTGTTCCCGACCGGGGCTTTCTTCGTCGAGAACCCGGGCTGGCTCTCGGGCGGTGCGGTGCGCTGGGCGGTGCGCATGCTCGGCCTGTCGTCGGACGCGGAGCTCGATGCGCTCGCCGCGCAGGCGCCGGCGGGTGCGGGCGGCGTGACGTTCGTGCCCTCGCTCGCGGGGGCGATGACGCCGGTCTGGCAGCCGACCGCGCGGGCCGCGTTCGTGAATCTCTCCGTCGGTCACGATCGGCCCCACCTCGCGCGTGCCGTGCTCGAAGGCCTCGCGTTCGCGTGTCGCGACGTCGTCGAGCGCCTCGCCGTCCTCGGGCTCCCTGCGCGCGAGGTCCACCTGCTCGGCGGGGGGGCGCGCAGCCGGGTCTGGGCGCAGCTGCGCGCCGACGCGCTGGGGCTCGCGCACCACGTGGCGGCCCACGTCGACGCGTGCCCGATCGGCGCCGCGATGATCGCTGCGGTCGCGGCTGGTGCGTTTTCCGATCTCGGCGCCGCCGCCGCGGTATCTCCGCCTCCGGCTGATACGTATCTTCCTGGCCCGCGGGATGCCCTCGACGAGGCCTACCGGCGCTATCGGGCCCATGCTCCGTCGTGGGGGTGAGCCGCGCGTGCGGCGATGTGTCAGGCCTTGTTGTGGGCTTCAGCACTCGCCGCCGGCCGGAGCCTTAGTACAGTCATGGCTCATGCGCTCGCGTCTGTTCGCCGCAGCCCTCGGCCTCCTCGCGGGGTGCAAAGATTCGCCGCCGGCTTGCACGAGCGTCGCCATCGACCTCGACTGCGCGACCCAGTACTCGCCGTCGTTCGACAACGTCTACCTCAACACCATCGACAAGCGCTGCGGTACGCGCGACGGCTCGTGTCACTCGGCCTCGGGCGATGCCGACCTGTCGTTCGCTACCCGCGAGGCCGCGTACGCGTCGCTGCTCGCCGGCCACGTCATGCCCGGCGATCCAGCGTGCAGCGAGCTGATCGTCCGCACGCTCGAAGCCGGCACCGACTATGCGATGCCGCCGGAGACGCCGCTCTCGGAGCTCGATCGCTGCGCGCTCGTGAAGTGGGTCAACGCCGGCGCGCCGGGCCCCGGCGTGCCGTTCCCGACCGCAGGAGCTGCTCGATGAAGTACCGCCTCTTCCTCCTCGTGCTCGCGCTCGCCGCGTGCGGCGGCGACGACGAAGTCCTCTCGCCCGTCGCGCTGCAGGATCCGAACACCTGCCTCACGTGCCATCCGCGGCACTACCAGGAGTGGTCGGGCTCGATGCACGCGTATGCGTCGGAGGACCCGGTGTTCGTCGCGATGAACAAGCGTGGGCAGCGCGAGACCAACGGCGAGCTCGGCCTGTTCTGCGTCAACTGCCACGCCCCGATGGCAGTCGCGAACGGCACGATCACCGAGGCCAACGTTGGTGACTTCGATTTCTCGACGCTGACGCCCTCCGAGCGCGGCGTCACCTGCTACTTCTGCCACAACGTCGATCAGGTCACGCAGGACCACAACAACGGCCTCGTCCTCGCGAACGACTCGACGATGCGCGGCGGCCTCGTCGATCCGGTGAAGAGCCCGGCGCATCTCAGCAAGTACGACCCGCGCATGGACGGCGACCTTCCCGACTCCGACATGTGCGGATCGTGCCACGACATCGTCAACGGTCACGAGGTCCGCATCGAGCGCACGTTCGCGGAGTGGAAAGAGACGATCTTCGGTAACCCCGAGTTCGCGGCGCGCAACCTCAGCTGCAGCGGCTGCCACATGGAATCGGACTACGGCCTCGTCGCCGATGCGCCGGGTCTCGGCACCACGGTGCGCGACGAGCCGGTGCTGCACAGCCACATGTTCCCTGGCATCGATCAGGCGCTGACGCCGTTCCCCGAGATGGAGGCGCAGGCCGAGGCGATCAAGCGCATTCTGGATGGCTCGCTGACGATCAAGGGGCCGGTTCCGCGGACCGGTCCCACCGATGCGCCGGGCGGCATCTGCGTCGATCCTCCGGGCACGATCACGGTGCGCGTTGACAACGTCGGCTCCGGGCACTCGTGGCCGAGTGGCTCCGCCTTCGAGCGCAGGGCCTGGCTCGAGGTGATCGCGTATCGCGCCGACAACAGCATCGTGTTCCAGAGCGGCGTCGTCCCCGACGGCATGGACCCGGAGGAGATCAATGACCCCAACCTGTTTGCGATCTGGGATCGCATCTACAAGGCCGACGGGTCGCCGGCGCACTTCTTCTGGGACATCACGCGGAACGATCCCTCGTGGCTCCTGCGCGGCCCGGTAACGACCGACCAGAACGACCCGAATTTCGATCACTCGCGCACCGCGCGCTTCACCAACGTGCCCAACGTCGGCGAGATCGCGCGCGTGACCGCGCGCGTCCGGATCCGCGCGCTGCCCTACAGCCTGCTGCGCGAGCTCGTTGCGTCGGGTGACCTCGCGGCCGGCATCGAAGCCGCGCTACAAACGCTCGACGTGCGCGGCACCATCAAGGAATGGGACGTGGCCACCGCGGGTATGGGCAACGCAATCAACACCAACTGCAGCCCGCGCTGATCGTCAGCTCGGCACGCAGAACTTGAACACGACGCTCTCGACGGTATCGGCGCCGTTCAGGACCTCGATCGTCGTCTCCCACAGGCCCGGCATCCACAGGTTCACCGGCTCGAGCTCGTACTGACCGGCGGTCGGCATGATCGTGACGCCGACGTCGATCGGCGAGGTGTGGCCGTGGTCCGGCATGTACGGCGTGACGAACAGCTCCGCGTTCATGAGCGGCGCGGCGCTGGCCTTCTGCGTGATCTGGAGCGTCCACATGTTGTCGCCGCGCGCGGGCGGCGAGGGCACGGCATCCACGAACGAGAATTCGTAGAGGTTGTTCACGCCGGCCTTGGGCTGTCCGATCACCAGCGGCTCCGCGCGCGTCTCGAGGTCGCAATTGACCTCCGGGTCATGGTCACCGTGGTCGTCGCTCGAGCACGCGGACACGACGCAAAGGCCGAGCGACAGGGCAGCGAGCAACGTGGAGCGCATCACGGGCAGGTTACCCCAGTACGACCGACGTGCGCGCCTGGATCGATCACGGTGGCTAACACCGTGTGGACGCGTGGACTCAGCCCTCTTCGCCGACGCCGTAGATCCCCGAGGTGAGGAGGACCATGGTGTCCTTGTCGAGCCCGAGGCCGCTGGGGATGCCCGTGTAGGAGATCCGCGCGATCGCCGCGTCGCCGCCCGGCACCGTCCACAGGTCGACAAGCTGCGCGTGGGGGCGCAAGAACGCGGTTACCGTGGTCTTTCCGCTCGGGCCGTGGCCGCTCACCGGTTCGACCACGAGCTGGAGCGCGAACTTGCGGATGGGCTGCGCGCTGCAGGCCACGCGCAGCGCGCGCCGCTGGACGATGCGCGTGGACAGCATCCACGCCGCGCTGGGCGCCTCGATCCCACGCTCCAGCGTGGGGGCGAGCTGGGCGATGCGCGCGCGGATCTGCGCCGCGTCTTCGTCTTGCTCGTACCAGGCATGGATCGGCACCAGGTAGCCCTGGCGCGGACCGCGTAGCCACAGGCGGTAGACGATCGGCATCTCGTCCGCGCCGAGCTCCTCCACCACGTACGCGACGCCTTCATTGTGCGCGATGCCGAGCAGCGACATGCGATGCGCGATCGCGTCGGCATCGGCGGCCACGGTGGCGGTCGACATCATGAAGCCGAGCGAGCTGTGCAGCGTCGGCATCGGCGCGTTGCGATGCAGGTACGCATGCGCCGCCGCGCGCTGCACGCGGCGGGTGCGAGCGAGGGCGATCAAGCTAGCTTGGGTCTTGGCGTCGCGGTTCACGGCGGGTCTCCACCGTAGGAACGCGCGAGTCGGCGGAAGGTTGCACCGACTGTGATCGAAGTCCCCGATCAGCGAAGCCGGAATATCGTCGAGACGCCGCGTGTTTTCCCGAAACCTAGAACCGCGTCACGGTGTCTCGTACGTGCTCTTAGACACGGCGCCTGCGCGATCTGTCGTGGTCCATGTGCCGGTGCGACGTCCCCGCGACATCAGGCCCTCGGTGGTGACGCCGTCGACGGTCTGGCGCCATGGCCCGTCGAGGACGCCGCGGACGTAGCTCGCCGACGTGCGCACGCTGCCGTCGGCGGCGTACGACGTCCACGTGCCCTGCTTGAAGTCGTCGACATATTCGCCGGTGACCGCTGGCTTGTCATCGCGATACTCCGCGTAGGGGCCGGTGACCTTGCCGCTCGCGTAGGTCGTCGTCGTCGCGAGCTTGCCCCCGATGTACTTCTCGACCTTGCCGTCGAGCTGGCCGCGCTTCCACGTCTGCACGAGCACCAGCGTGCCGTCGGCGGTCATGTACTTCCACGTGCCGTGCTTCCGATCGTCCTTGTAGGTGCCGTCGACGAGGACCTTCCCGAGCGGCGTGAGCTCCTGATACTTGCCGTTGGCCCGACCGCCCACGAGCTGCTGCTTCGCCGATGGCTTCTTGTTCGCGTGGAACCACAGCACGGTCCCGGTACCGTCGGTGAGCGTGTAGCGTCCGCTCTCGCGTCCGCGCCAGTCGTAGGTGATGAAGTCGCCAGTCGGCTTGTCGTCGATGTACGCGCCCGTCAGCGCGAGCTTGCCGTTCTCCCACTCGGTCCACACGCCCTCGCGCTTGCCATCGACGTACGTGCCTTCCTTCTCCTTGCGCTTGCGGCGATCGGTCCACTGCCACACGCCGTCGCGCTTGCCCGCCTTGTACACACCGTTCACGCGCGGCACGTTCTTCTTGCGCCAGAGGGTGTAGGGCCCGTCGAGCCGGCCCTTCTTGTCGTAGTTCTCCTCGGCGATCAGCACGCCCATGGTCCAGATCGAGCGCTTGCCGCGACGCACGCCGTTGGCGAACGTCTCTTCAAAGCGCAGATTGCTACGCGCTCCGAACGCGTGCGGACCGTCGAGCTTGCCCTCGTCGTAGCGCGCGGCGACAACCTGCGTGCCGTCCGCCGCGAAGTACTTCGTCGCGCCGTGCAGCACGCCGTCCTTGAACGCGCGCTCGCTGTAGAGCGCACCGCTGTCGAGCCACACGCGCTCGGTGCCGGTGCCGTTCTTCATCTCGTAGTCGCCGAGCACCGTGCCCGCGCTGCTCGTCTGTCTCCACGTGCCGTGCTTCTTGCCGGCGACGTACGCGCCTTCTTCGACGATCACGCCCGTGGGCTCGCGGCGCAGCCATGGTCCATCGAGCGTGCCGTCACGATAGGACGCGGTGATCTCCGTGCTGCCGTCGGGGAACAGTGACGTGTACGGGCCGTGCTTCGTGCCATCGGGCCGCGTGCACCACCATGCGGGCTCGGGGGCTGGCGCGGCGACGAGCTCGGTCCCTGGTTCGCAGGCGAGCGTTGGTAGCGCGCGGGCGTCGGGTGCTGCATCGATCACAGGCGCGATCGGAGGTGATGTAGGAGGCTCGACCGGTGCACGAGTCGGGCCACTACTCCCCGAGCCACAAGCAGCAGCCATCGTCAAGATGACCCACTGCGTGTACGTGCGTTGCACACGATAATTGTGACATGAGCGCGTAGCGCTAGGCGATCGACAGATAGGATCGGGAGCATGACGCGCAAAGCATTGCTCGCCAGTTGTGCCCTCGTTCTTTGCCTCGCGACGACAGCGGATGCTCGACGTCGGAGCTTCGGGAACGGCGGGAGTAACTACTCCTCCAACGGCAAGTTCGGGCTCGGAATCGAGCTCGGCGCCCCGTCCGGTTTCAACGGCAAGTACTTCCTAAGCCCGAACACCGCCCTCAACTTCGGTATCGGCTGGCTGTACGACCGTTACTACCGCGACGGTGACGGCTTGAACCTGTACTTCGATCACCTGTGGCACCCCGTGTCACTCACCGAGAACCCGACCTTCAAGCTACCGTTCTTTGTTGGTGTCGGCGCCCGGTTCTGGAACTTCCGCGACTGTTATCGCAATGCATGCGGGAACCATTACTCTGCGCTCGGTGTGCGCGTGCCGTTCGGCCTGGCGTTCGACTTCAACAACGTGCCGCTCGACATCTTCGTCGGCATCACCTTCGTGGCAGATCTCTTCTTCGGTGACTACCGCGACAACTTCGGCCCGCACTTCGAGGCGAGCGTCGGCATTCGCTACTGGTTCGATTAGCGCGTGAGCTCGATCCATAGAGGCACGATCACGGCCTCTGCACCCGCCACCGCGATGTCACCGCGCCGGACCTCGATCTGTCCGCGCCCGCCGATCGAGTAGTACGCGCTGATCGCGTACGTCCCCGGCGCGAGGGTCTCGAACCGATAGCGCCCGTGCTCGTCGGTGATGGTCTGCTCGGTCTCGCCGTTGCGGACCGCCGTGACGACGGCGCCGGGGATGCGCTCGCGCGTGCCCGCGTCGCTCACGGTGCCCTCGATCATCGACACGGTCTCGGCGAGCCCGCGCGGCTTATAGCGATCGATCTGCGACGCGCGATCGTTGTAGTCACCGCGCAGCGGCTCCGGCCGCCCGAGCGTGAACACGACGTCGACGTAGCTCGCCTGACCCGCGGTGACCACGACGTTGCGGATCTCGATCGGCTGCCCCGCGAACACGGCGCGGACCTCGTACGTGCCGGGCGGCACGCGATCGATGTGATAGATGCCGTGATCGTTCGACGATGTCACCAGCGGTTTCTTGCCCGGGGCCACCAAGCGGATCTCGGCCCGCGCCACGGGATCGCCGCTGTCGTGGTCGCGCGCCAGCCCGGCGATGGCCCCCTCGGTCGGACGGGGCGGGCGCTGCGGACCGCCACATGCGACCGCACAGGCCAGGGCGACAAGTGCGAGGAGCCTCACGCTGCCAGCATGAGTGCCCCCCGGCCTCGCGCCAAGCCATCCTCGCTTGCAGCGTCCAACCGAGCGAAGGTCCAGCGCATCATCGGGCAGACCCTCGGGGTCGCATGTGCGTAGAATCCAGAGCATGTTGCGCTCGTTCCTCCTGGGGATCCTGACCGTTTCGGCCGTCGCCTCGTGCAAGGGCAAGGAAGGTGGCCCGGCGGTGCAAGCGGGTGTGACCGCCGGCAAGGTCACCGAGCTGACCGGTACCGTGACGGCTAAACGCGGCACCGAGTCGCGCGCGCTGACCCCCGGCACCGAGGTCTCCGGCGATGACGTGATCGAGACTGCCGCGAACAGCACGGTCTCGATCGTGCTCGCCCACAACAACGCGACATGGTCGCTGGGGCCGAACAGGCGCGAGAAGGTCGCAGATTCCATGGCGTGGTCGCTCGCCAAGGTCGACAAGCCGGCGCTCGGTGCGTCGGAAGCCACGACGGCCGCAGGGCGCCACGCCGAGAAGGCGGGCGCAAGCACCGGTGCGACGGCAACCGACAGCAAGGCCGATGAAGCGCCACCGGCGGCCGCCACGACTGCCCCGGTCACGACACCGCCAGCGCCGTCCGCGCAAGCTCCCTCGGCGCCGCCCGTCCCTGGCTCGGCGCCATCGCCGCGTCCACTCGCGACTCCCCAGAAGGACGAGATGCCAGCGAAGAACATGCGCGCGGGCGACAGTGCTCCCCCACGGCCGAGCGCCGACGGTGACGCCGCGCGCCATGGTGGTTCGCTAGGCCTCAGCGGCACGGGTGAGGGCGGTGGTGGGCGCGACAGTGCGATCGGCCTCGGCGCGACCGACGAGCGCATCCAAGAGAAGGGCAGCGCGAAGACGCCTCCGCCGGGAGCGAGCGCGCCGAAGCCGGCCGTCGAGGCGCCGCCTCCGCCACCTGCACCACCTCCTCCGCCCGGCATCGTGAGCGGGGTGCCTGAGATCCAGACCCTTGCCGCGCGCGATCGCGACAAGCTGGCGGCGTGCCTCGACGCGTCGACGCCATCCCTCTCGGTCACGCTCACGATCACGAAGGGCAAGGCAGCGTTCGAGCTGCCAACGGGCACGCCGCCGGCGGTCGCGCGCTGTCTCGCGAAGGTGGCCGCGGCGATGAAGCCGAGCGCGAGCCTGACCGCGAAGCTCGCCGTCAAGATTGCGAAGTAGAGGTCGCCTGGATATTCGAGGCGGTCCTATGGCGAACCCGTACGAACGGCCGTTAGTACTCCGTTAGCACGGGTTTGAACCGACCCCCCTGGGCGGCCATCGCACCGCATTGGACGTCCGACCACCCGCGGCGGGGTTCTCGTCGAGAACCGTCCGAATCACCAGGCAGGCTTTACGCAGCGGGCGCGTCGACGCGGATGCTGCCGGGCTCGAGCCCGACCTCCTCGAGGATCGCATCGAGCGCTGCGTAGTCGGGGCCGCGCCAGCGCAGCGCCTCGAGGTCACACTCGATCGGGCAGTCGGTGCGCAGCGTCGCGAGCGTGCGGTACAGCGCGGCCTCGCTGCGGCTCGCGTTGAGCGACGCCGCGAGCCGATCGGCGCCGCGCACGCTGACCTCCCACTGCGCCGGGTTCGCGGGGATGTCGGCGATCTTACCCCAACGCGTGAGCACCTTCGCCGCCGACGCCTTGCCCCAGCCCTCGAGGCCCGGAATGCCATCGGCGGTATCTCCGACGAGCGCGAGCAGATCTGGAATCGACGCGGGCGGAACGCCGTGTTTTGCGATCACGCCAGCCTCGTCGAGGATGTTGTCCTTCCAACGATCCCAGCACACGACCTTCTGGCCGATCACGCACTGGCACATGTCCTTGTCGACCGCGGCGATCACGACACGCGACACCGGCTTCTCGGTAGCGGCCCGCGCGGCGGCGGTCGCGATGGCGTCGTCGGCCTCGAACTCGACCATCGGCCACACGCGGAGGCCGAGCGCTGCAGCGGCACGTTCGGCGAGCTCGAACTGCGCGAACAGATCCGGCGCGATGCCTTCGCCGGTCTTGTAGCCGGGGAACAGGTCGTTGCGGAACGATTCGATGACGTGGTCGTACGCGACGCCCGCGTGCGTGATCGCGCCCGTGCGCAGCAGCGCCGACAGTGATCTCAGAATCACGCGCACGGCACCGACCTCGCGGCCATTCACCTTGGCCTGAGGCGCACCGAACCAGGCCCGGAACAGCTCGTATGTCCCGTCGAACAGATGGACTTGCACCGTCCGCGAACTTACACGCATGCCGGGGCTCCGGGTTACAACTCGCGGATGCTGATCGCACGCCTCGGCGCGCTCGCTTGCGTGGCCTTCGCGTGTTCCTCCACGCCGCCAAAAGGAACATCGATGACGCTGCACGCCGACCAGCCATCTCCGCTCGCCGCCGACGCCGTCGCGGGTGTCGCCGATCGCGAGCTCGCGGCGGTGCTCGCGGACCACTGGGAGTACATGATGCGGTGGGCGCCGACCTGGGCGACCACGCTCGGCGATCATCGCTACGACGACAAGCTCGCGCCGCGTGACGCGGCTGCGATCGAGCGCGCGGGTGCCGAGCGCGACGAGCTGCTCGCACGACTCGAGAAGCTTCCGCGCGACCGCCTCGCCGGTAACGATCGCATCACCTACGCCATGCTCCACGGGCGCCTCGCATCGGACCGTGCCGTCGAGCACTGCAAGTTCCACGAGTGGAGCGTCGAGAGCGGCGGCTCGAGTCTGGTCGGCGAGCTATCGTATCTCGTCGAGTCGCACACGGTGAAGACGCCGGCCGATGCGGCGAACCTCGTGAAGCGCATGGAGCAGGCGCACACGTTGATCGACGCCACCGTCGACAACCTCGCGCTCGGGCTCGCCAAGGGCCGCGTCGCCTCCGCCGAAAAAGTCCGCCGTGCGATCGAGCAGCTCGATAGCGAGCTCGCGAAGCCCGTCGAGGCGTGGGCGATGGCGAGCCCCGAATGGGCGCAGGGGCCGTCGCCCGAGACCTGGCCCGCAGGTGAGCGCGCGCGGCTCGTCGCGGCATTGCACGCGACGGTGGTGTCGAAGATCCAGCCGGCGCTCGTGCGCGAGCGGGACCTCCTGCGCGAGCGCGTGTTGCCCAAGGCACGCGTCGAGAAAGAAGGCCTCTCGGGGCTCGCCGATGGCGAAGCGTGCTACCTCGCGTCGATCCAGTTCCACATCGGGTTGCCCATGACGCCGCGCGAGCTACACGAGCTGGGGCTCGCCGAGATCGCGCGCACGGATCGCGAGCTCGCGGAGCTCGGCAAGCGCGCGCTCGGCACGCCCGACCTCGCATCGACGATCACCAAGTTACGGACCGACAAGGCGCTGTACTTCTCGTCGCGCGAGGAGATCCTCGCCGCCGCGCAGAACATGCTCGATCGCGCGAAGGCAACCACGCCGAAATACTTCAAGACGCTGCCCAAGACCGACTGCGTGATGCGCGAGATTCCGGACTACGAAGCGCCCTACTCGACGATCGCGTACTACCGCCAGCCCCACTACGACGGCAGCAAGCCGGGCGAGTACTTCGTCAACACGTACAAGCCGGAGACGCGGCCGCGGTTCGAGCTCGAGGCGCTCACGTGGCACGAATCCGTGCCGGGGCACCACACCCAGATCGCGCTGTCGATGGAGCTCGGCGCGATGCCCGCGTTCCGCAAGCTCGACGGCTCGACCGCGTACGTCGAGGGCTGGGCGCTGTACACCGAGCGGCTCGCCGACGAGATGGGCCTGTACACGTCGGATCTCGACCGCATCGGGAAGCTCAGCTACGACGCGTGGCGTGCGTCGCGGCTCGTGGTCGACACCGGGCTGCACGCGATGGGGTGGACGCGGGCGCGCGCGGAGGCGTTCATGCGCGAGCACACGGCGCTCACCGAGACAAACATCTCGAACGAGGTCGACCGCTACATCGGGTGGCCCGGGCAGGCGCTCGCGTACAAGGTGGGGCAACTCGAGATCTTGCGCATGCGCGCGGAGGCCGAGAAGCAGCTCGGCGATCGCTTCGACCTCCCGGGCTTCCACGACGTGATCCTCGGCGCGGGTGCGGTGACGCTGCCTGTGCTGCGGGAGCTCGTCACCGCGTGGGTGAGCGAGCTTGGGCCGAATCGGTAGGACGTTTCCGAAACGTCACGCACGGTTAGCCTTGCGGTGAGGTGAAACCATGCGCACAGTCATCGCATCGGGTTGGAGAGCATGACGACGGTCTATCTAGCTGCGATTGCCTTCGGTGTGACGCTGCTGCTCGCTTCGTTGCTCCTGGGCGGCAAGGACACCGACCACGGGGACGACGGGGGGGCCGGTTTGGGGCTCGCGTGGGCGCCGGTCATGTCCCTGCGGTTCTGGGTGTTCTTCCTCGCGTTCGGCGGCGGGGCGGGCTACGCGCTCACCAAGCTCGGCTCGAGCGAGCTCGTGTCCGGACTCGGTGCGCTCGGCATGGGCTGGGCCGCCGGTGCGATCGCCGTGATGGTGGTAAGCAAGATCGGCAAGAACAGCGTGTCGAGCGAGGTGACGACGAACGAGCTGGTCGGCCTGACCGGTACGCTCACGCTGCCCGTCGGGCCCGGCAAGCCGGGTAAAGTCCGCCTCGACGTCAAGGGCCGCTCCGAAGACTTCGTGGCGAGCCTGGTCGAAGACGGCCAGGAGCTGCCGACGGGATCATCGGTCTTGATCGTCGCAGAAGGCGAGCGGGGCTCGTTGCTCGTCGCCAAGAGCGAGATGTAGCGTCCTCGCCTGGAGTGAGGAGTACGCCGTGGGCGCCGTGCGCCTGCGGTTGTTTCTATGGTCGCGTTGCTCGATGGAGGTTCGTGATGAACAAGATCCCGCCTGAGATTCTCGGTGGCGTAGGCGCCGGTGTAGGCGTCCTGCTGCTGCTGATCTTCCTCTACCGCTACTTGCTGCGGATCTGTCGGCCCAACGAGATCCTGATCTTCTCGGGGCGCAAGCATCGCGCGCTCGACGGCCGCACGGTCGGCTATCGCGTCGTGTTCGGGGGGCGCGGCATGCGGATTCCCGTCGTCGAGACCGTGCACGAGATGGACGTCTCGCTGATCTCCGTGCCGATGCAGGTGCAGGGCGCGTACTCGGAGGGCGGCATTCCGCTCAACGTGCACGCGATCGCGAACGTGAAGGTCTCGACGAACCCGCGGTTCGTGGGCAACGCGATCGAACGCTTCCTCGGTATGCATCGCAACGAGATCGCGCGCGTCGTGAAGGAGACGCTCGAAGGCCACCTGCGCGGTGTGTGCGCGTCGCTCACGCCCGAGGAGATCAACCAGGACCGCCTCAAGTTCGCGCGCCAGCTCGAGCAGTCCGCGGGGCCCGACCTCGAGAAGCTCGGCCTCGAGCTCGACGTGCTGAAGATCCAGCACATCGCCGACGACCGGAACTACCTCGAGAGCATCGGTCGCCAGCGCATCGCCGAGATCCTGCGCACCGCCGAGGTCGCGGAGTCCGACGCCGTGCGCGCGGCGGAGCAGGCGGAAGCGGCGGCGCGCGCGCGCGGCGAGGTCGCGATGACCAACGCGCAAGCGGCCGTGCAGCGCAAGCAGAACGAGCTCCGGCAGATCAAGGCCGAGGTCGATGCGGAGGCACGCTCCGAAGAGGTGCGCGCAGAAGCTGCCGGGCAGCAGGCGAAGGCCGAAGCGGACCTCGAGCTGCAGAAGATGCGTGGCGAGCTCGAGCAGCTCCGCCTCGAGGCCGAGGTCACGATTCCCGCCGAGGTCGAGGCGCAGGTCCGCGAGCTGTTTGCGGCGGGCCAGGCCGCGACGATCGCTGCCAACGGTGAAGCGATGGCGGCGTCGCTCGACGAGGTGTCCAAGGCCTGGCGCGACAGCGGCGGCAAGGCGATGGACATGTTCGTGTTGCAGAACCTCGACGTGATTTTCGGCGACGTCGCGAAGGCGGCCCAGCGCGTGAAGGTCGGCGAGGTCAACCTGATCGACGGTGGCGACGGCCAGACCATCCCGGCGTACGCGGCGTCCTACCCCGCGACGATGGGCAAGCTGCTCGACGAGGTCAACAAGACTCTCGGCGTCGACATCGCGAAGGTCATCACCGGCAACTCGGCTCGGGGCTGAAGGAGGAACGTATGCAGAACGTACTACTCGTCGGGACGGTCGGCGTCATTGGCGCACTGATCGTCATCGCGTTCATCATCTCCCGCATCATCTATATCTGCCCGCCCAACGAGGTACTCATCTTCTCGGGTGGGCACCGCAAGCTCGCCGCGGCCGACGGTGAAGAGCGCACGATCGGCTATCGCATCGTGCAAGGTGGCCGCGGCATTCGCATCCCGCTGATCGAGGTCGTCGATCGGATGAACCTCACCAACATGGTGATCGAGCTGCGCGTGCAGGGCGCGTACTCGCGTGGCGGCATCCCGCTGAACGTGCAGGGCGTCGCCAACGTGAAGATCTCGAGCAAGACGGCGCAGCTCGCGAATGCGATCGAGCGCTTCCTCGGCATGACGCGCGAGCAGATCATGCAGGTCGCGCGCGAGACGCTCGAAGGCAACCTGCGCGGCGTGCTTTCGACGCTGACGCCGGAAGAGGTCAACCAGGACCGCGAGAAGTTCGCCGGTGCGCTCGTGCACGAGGCCGACCACGATCTCGGCCGCCTCGGCCTCGAGCTCGACACGCTCAAGATCCAGCACGTCTCCGACGACAAGGGCTACCTCGACTCGATCGGTCGCCGTCAGACCGCCGAGCTGCTCAAGACGTCGCGCATCGCGGAGGCGGAGAACCACGCGCTCTCGCAGGAGAACGCCGCGAGCAACCTGATGAACCAGGAGATCGCGAAGGTCGAGGCCGAGATCGCGACGGCGCGCGCTGAGGGTCAGCGCCGGATCGCCGAGGCGCAGACGCGCAAGGGCGCGCTCGTCGCCGAGTCCAAGGGCCAGGTGCAGGCGCAGGTCGCGAAGGCGACGGCCGAGGTCTCGGTGCAGCGCGCGCGCCTCGCGCAAGTGCGCTACCAGCTCCTCGCCGACAAGGTGAAACCGGCCGAGGCGAAGAAGGCGCAGATGGTCGCGCAGGCGCGCGGTGTCGCATCGAAGATCATCGAGGACGGCAAGGCCACCGCGGCCGCGATTCGCTCGCTCGGCGAGACCTGGAGCAAGGCCGGCGACAGCGCGCGCCAGATCTTCGTCGCCCAGAAGCTGCAGAGCCTGGTCGGCACGATGATGAGCACCGTCGGCGAGATCCAGGTCGACAAGCTCACCGTCATCGACAAGGAGCTCGCGGGCAACGGCGGCAACCTCGCGGTCAAGGCGGCGGTCACCGCCGAGCAGCTCAAGCAGATGCTCGGTGTCGACGTCGCGGCGGCCGTGCAGCGCCTCGCGGGTGAGCCCAAGGTCATCGCGGCGGCACCGCCGCCTGCGCCGCGCACCCGCCCGCCGACGCAGCCCGGCGTGAAGCCGCACGGCAGTGAAGGCTGATCGCGAACAGGATCGTCCCGATCTTCTTAGAAGCTGAGGCCGACACGGCGGCGCGCGATCAGGCAGTTCTCTGAGCCGAGCGTGAAGTCGCGGCAGGTGCGCGCGCGGTCGTCGTAGATCGCGCACGCGTAGCTCGTCATCTTGCCGTCGACGAGCTCGCCGCCCAGGAGCGCGCTGCAGCGGTCGCCCTTGCGCCGGATCTGGTAGTACGCGCCGCGATCCTCGAGGTAGCTCGGCTGCTTCTTAACCATCGGATCGCGCTTCTGGACGTCGACGGCGTCATAAGCGGAGCGGCAGCACGCGCCGCAGGTCTGGCAGTCGAGCGCGGGCTCGTAGCGCTCACATGCGGTCCACTCGGGTTCGACCTTGGCCTCGGCCTGGCGGCAGCGCGCGGCACCGCGGTGATCGAAGCGCCACGCGCAGTCGCCACACGTCTTCGCGGTGGCGCCGGCGGGCAGGCCGGTCGGATGGGGGGCGGGTGCCTCGGTCACACTCGACCACAAGGGCGCGAGCTCGCCGGGGGCGGGGCGCGGCGAGAACGGCGCGGCGATCGCGGCGATCCGGCCACTGGCGACGAGCGCTTCGTCGAACGCGGGCCCCCACGGCGGCTTGGACATACGGCGCAGGGCGGCGATGGCGAGCTGAACGGATGGATCGGTGCGATCAGCGAGCACGTCATCCGACAACGTGTTCCAGAACGTCGTGCGGAAGTCGGTGGTAGGGGCGAATACGGTGCGCAGGCCGTGGCGACCGGTGAGCACCCACTGCACGCGTAGGCACGCATGCTCGCGGTAGTCGTGTTCGGGGCCGGTGTTGTCCATGCCCCAATCGGGCGCGCGGAACGAGTCCTCGCCCTCGACGAGCGAGTGGCACAGCTCGTGGAAGATCATCTGGCCGAGGCTGTCATCGGCGTCGAGCTCGCTGTCGACGGCGATCGCGAGCGTGCCGCGGCCATCGCTGTGTGCGTAGGCGTCCAGCGTGCGGACGACGCGCAGCCCGATGCGGTGCGCCGCGCCCAGCCATACCTGGGCGAGCGGATCGACATAGCGATGTGTGACGTCGCGCCCCACGCACATGCGTCTAGCAGAAATCGGAGGCAAAAACTCGCCCGCCTCGAGCCCCACGGAGAAGGTGAATGCATGAAGGGCGACATCGCGCTCGCGGGGTTCATGCTCACCGCCGAGGAATGGCAGCAACTCGACCCCCTCCAGCAGGCACAGCTCATTGCCGTCGTCACCTACCGAGAGGAGCGGTGGCCGCGCGCCAGCGGCACCATCGTTCCGGAGACCGAGGGCGTCGACGTCACCGAGTAGGGCGATTACCGATCTTGCCCACGTGTCCGGAAACGGCCAGGCGTGGGGAACGGCGCGTGGTACCCGTACTGCGTGCTCACGGATGACGCTCGCTACGACGCACTGGTGACCCGCGACCCGCGGTTCGACGGCGTGTTCTTCGTGGGCGTGTCGACGACCGGCGTGTACTGCCGGCCGATCTGCCCTGCGCGCACGCCGGGGCGCACGCGGTGCTCGTTCTACCCGACGCCGGCGCAGGCCGAGGCCGCGGGCTACCGCGCGTGCTTTCGCTGCCGGCCCGAGCTCGCCCCCGGGAACACGCGGGACGGGCGGCCCGCCGCGGTCGATGCGATCGACGTCCTCGTCGAGGTCGCGACCCGGCGGATCAACGATGGCGCGCTCAACGAAGCATCCATCGATGACCTCGCGGCGGAGCTGGGCGTGTCGGCGCGCCACCTGCGACGGGCGACGGAAGCGCGGCTCGGCGTGTCGCCGGTGGAGCTCGCGCAGACGCGGCGGCTCGCGCTCGCGAAGCAGCTGCTCCAGGACACGCAGCTGCCGATCACGGAGGTCGCGTTCGCGGCGGGGTTCGGAAGCGTGCGCAGGTTCAACGCGGCGTTCGAGGAGCGGATGGGCAGCGCGCCGTCGGCGATTCGCAGGGCCCACGCAGCGACTTCGACGGGTGGCGTGCGGTTACGCCTCGATTACCGCGCGCCGTATGCGTGGACGGAGATGCTTTCATTCTTGCGGGCGCGTGCGATTCCCGGTGTGGAGCACGTCGACGATGCGCGCTATCGCCGCGTGGTTCAAATCGCAGGCGAGACGGGCGTGATCGAGGTCGAGCCCGTCGAGACGCGGCACGCGCTATGGCTAACGGTCTCCCCGAGCCTGGTGCGCGTGCTCATGCCGCTCGTGGCGCGCGTCCGGCGCCTGTTCGATCTCGACGCACGGCCCGACGTGATCGCGAGCGTGCTCGGGCGCGATCGCGTGCTCGCCGCGCACGTCGCACGCACGCCGGGCTTGCGGTTGCCGGGGGCGATCGAGCCGTTCGAGGCCGCGGTGCGCGCATTGCTCGGGCAGCAAGTCTCCGTCGCCGCCGCGACCACGTTCGCGGGTCGGTTCGCGGCTGCTTTCGGCGCGCGATACGCGGGCGATGTCGCGCTGACGGTGCGGTTTCCAACGGCACACGAGGTCGCGCAGCAGACGCCCGCGGCGATCGCTCGGATCGGGCTCACCACGGCGCGCGCGGCGGCCGTGCACGGGCTCGCCGTCGCCGTCGATCGCGGCGTCTTGCGGTTCGACGGCGGCAACCTCGAGCGCTTCGTCGCGAGTGCGGTTGCGCTGCCCGGCGTGGGCCCGTGGACCGCGCACTATCTCGCCATGCGTGGGCTGCACGATCCGGACGCGTTTCCGGCCGCGGACCTCGGCGTTCTCAAGGCGCTGCGCGGTACGGCGCGCGAGGCGATGACCCGTGCGGACGCGTGGCGGCCGTTCCGCTCGTACGCGGTGATGCATCTGTGGAACAACCTCGGAGGATCCGATGCTGGACAAGAGAGCGATCGAAACGCCCATCGGCGAGCTGCTCCTGTTCGCGCGCGGCGACGTGCTGGTGTGGATCCAGCTCCCCGACAGCGAGGCGGCGCCGCCCGACGGCGACGTGCGTGACACACCGGTCTTGAAGACCACGGCGAAGCAGCTCGGCGAGTACTTCCGTGGTGACCGCTTCGACTTCGACCTGCCGCTCGCGATGGAGGGAACCAGCTTCCAGCAGCGCGTGTGGCAGGAGCTAGCGAAGATCCCGTTCGCGGCGACGTGGAGCTACGGCCAGCTCGCGAAGGCGATCGGCAAGCCGTCGGCGAGCCGTGCCGTCGGTGCGGCGAACGGGCGCAATCCGATCTCGATCATCGTGCCGTGCCATCGCGTGATCGGCGCCAACGGATCGCTCACGGGCTATGGCGGCGGCATGAAGGCCAAGCAGTGGCTCCTCGCGCACGAGCGCAGGTACGCGCGCGGGCAGCCCGCGGGGCAGGTAGCGCTGTCGTTGTAACGTCACGTGCTAGGGTGCGCTCGTGCCTGTCTGGTCGTTGATCGCGCTGCTCGGTGCCGGCTTCGGCTTCGTCGGGTTGCGTGCCGTGCTCCACCGCCGGCAGCAGGATGCGGCGGCGAGTGCGGCGGGCCTGCGCGCGACCCACGATCTCTCGCACGTGTCGGGCGCGCTGCAGAAGACCGCGCTGTGGACGCTCTCGGACGGCGGCTTCGAGCGGCGCGTGGTGCACGGCACGGTGTCGCGCCCGCACGCCGATGTCGACGTCACGGCGTTCGACATGGAGACCCTGCGCGAGCGGCGCGGTGAGTGGGCGTACCTGCCGGTCGAGCGCCCGTTCCGCATCGGTGGCGTGGTCAGCGTCGTCGTGTGCGAGACCGATCGCTCGCTCCGCCACGTGCTGCTCAAGCGGTGCGTGTCAACGAGGTTGAGACAGCGCTCGCGAGAAATTACTGAGCAGCGACCTCCATCGCGGCGCTCGGATCGCGACCCGATCCGATCTGGTCAGACTGATCCGTGCTGGTCATCGGCGGCGGGTTGATCCACGCC
>JANRKM010000242.1:0-2356 GCA_033763475.1 Kofleriaceae bacterium | reverse complement strand
GTAGCGCGCGTACTCGTGTCAACGGGCATCCAAATCTCCCCACCTCGGGGCAATGAAAAGTCCCCACCCTCGGGTTCATGCGCCGTGCTCGTCGGGTCGGACGAGTCCGGCCTTCAGCTTGTCCTTCAGCCGGTACGAGTTGCCCCGGACGTTGATGGTCGTCGCGTGATGCAGCACGCGATCGAGGATCGCGGTGGCGATCACGCGGTCGCCGAAGACGTCGCCCCACGCGCCGAAGCTCTGATTGCTGGTCAGGATCATCGGGCCGCGCTCGTAGCGGCGGCTGATCAGCTGGAAGAAGAGATTCGCTCCGGTGCGGTCGATCGGCAGGTAGCCGATCTCGTCGATGATGAGCAGACGCGGCACGGTGAAGAGCTTGAGCTTCTCTTCGAGCCTGCCCTCGGCGAGCGCGGCGGTGAGCTTGGCGATCATCGCGGCGGCGGTGGTGAAGAGCACACGGTAGCCGTGTTCGATCGCCTTCAAGCCGAGTCCGACGGCGAGGTGCGTCTTGCCGACGCCGGGCGGGCCGAGGATCAGCAGATTCTCGCCGTGCTCGACGAAGTGGCAGGTGGCGAGCGTCTGGATCTGCTTCTTGTCGAGCGACGGCTGGTAGGTGAAGTCGAAGGCGTCGAGGCTCTTGACGAAGGGGAAGCGCGCGAGATTGGTCCGCATGGCGACATTCTTGTCGCGCTTGGATGCGACCTCCTCGCCGAGGATCGAATCGAGGAAGTCGGCGTAGGACAGCTCGCGGGCGGTAGCGTCCTGGAGCAGCGCTTCGAGGCGCTCGCGCGACTTGAAGAGCCGCAGCCGCTGCAGGAGGTCCATCAGGCGCTCCAGCTGCGCAGGCGTCACGGCCGCACCTCGATCGACGTGGCGGCGAGCGCGTCGTACACGGCGAGATCGCGGACCTCGACGTCTGGGTGCGAGGCGACGCCGTCGAGCGAGACCGGCCAAGGTGTCGAGTGTCTGTGACGAGCGTTTCGCGCCGCAGCACCCGGGCCGTGCGCGGGATCGATGCGCAGCTCGTGCTTGCCGCTCAGGACGGGGTGCGTCGCGACGACGTCGCCGCGATGCAGGATGCGGATCTGATCTTCGCGCCGCAGCACCTCGACGGTCTGCCCGATCAAGCGGAAGGGCACCGAGTAGCGATTGGTGTCGAGCGAGACGAGGTAGTCGCTCGCGACGATGCGATTGCACGGCGCGTCGAGCTGGAAGCTCGGGCGTCCACCGAGTGCGACGATCGCGTCGCGCTCGCGAGCGAAGCGGTCGATCGGTCGCTCGTGCGTGGTGCCGTGGATGCGCACGTCGGCCACCGTCGTCGTCCACTCGGTGAGCTGCTCCTGGAAGTCGTCGTGATCGACGAAGGTGCGGCCGGGGAGGAAGTTTCGCCGGAAGTACTTCACCCCGCTCTCGACCTTGCCCTTGGTCTGCGCGCGGTACGGACGGCAGACGCGCGGCTCGAAGCCCCAGTACTCGGCGAAGGCGAGGAAGGTCGTATTCCAGATCACCTTGCCACCTTCGCTGCCCGAGCAGACCGTGCGCGGGCGGTCGTAGAGGTGCTCGCGGGTGTGTCCACCGAAGTGCTCGAAGGCGCGCTCGTGGGCATCGAGGAACTGGCTCAGCCGCTCGTCGGCGCAGACGCGGTAGAAGCTGCGGCGACTGAAGCCGAGGGTCAGCACGAAGACGTGCACCTCGACGGGCCGGGCGCGGAAGTGCACGCGCGCCTGTCCCCAGTCGATCTGGCTCTGCGCTCCCGGCGGCGTCTCGAAGCGTCGCTGCGTGATGTCGTCGAGCGCCTGCTCGGCGCGCAGCGGTCGCACGAAGCGCTTCACGGTGTCGTAGCTGCCCGTGTAGCCGTGCTGGCGGACGAGCTCCTGGAAGAGGATGCGCGCCGAGTACCGGACCTGCGGGGCGCGCTGGCGCAGGAAGTCGCCGTGCTGCGCGAGCAGTGTGTCGGCGCGCTCGACGCGGCGGTACGCCTGCCACCGGTCCTGTCGCAGACAACGCCGAACCGTCTTGCGATCGAGGTCGAGCCGACGAGCGATCTCCGCGATCGGGACGTGCTCGTCGGACAGCCGATGAATCTCCTCCCAGCGATCCTGCCGGACCATCACTACCTCCCTCGGCTCCGTGAGCCTCGGAGGCAGCGACCCTGCGATCGCTACGACGTCAACCGATTCCATTTGTCACCCCTCGGGTCAGAGGGGTGGGGAGATTTCGATGCCCACGGCTGGGGAGAATTGCGTGCCCCGTGACACCCGCGAGCGTGGAGCGACGAAGATGACATTCACGCCGCCGTGTGGCTGCAGCGCAACCCCGCGTACCGGATGCGGGTCCGAACCTCGGTCGTCCACGA
>JANRKM010000241.1:0-9341 GCA_033763475.1 Kofleriaceae bacterium | reverse complement strand
GCGCAGGAACGCGCGCGCGATCGGCACGATGTCCTCGCGCCTCTCGGCGAGCGGCGGCACGCGGAGCTCGACGACGTTGAGTCGGTACAACAGGTCCTCGCGGAACGAGCCGGCCTGCACCGCGGCGTAGACGTTGACGTTCGTCGCGCTGATCAGGCGGACGTCGACCTTGCGCGTCGTCGACGAGCCGAGGCGTTCGATCTCGCCGCGCTGGAGCACGCGCAGGAGCTTCTGCTGGCCCGTAAGGCTGAGGTTGCCGATCTCGTCGAGGTACAGCGTGCCACCGTCGGCCGCTTCGAACCGCCCGACGCGCGTCCGCGCGGCTCCCGTGAACGCGCCGGGCTCGGCGCCGAAGAGCTCGGCCTCGATCAGCGAGTCGGGCAACGCGCCCGCATCGACACGGACGAAGGGCGCATGCCGGCGCCGCGAGTTGCGCTGCACGATCTCGGCGATCTTCTCCTTACCGGCGCCGTTGGGCCCGAGGATCAGCACCGGCACGTCCTCGGCCGCGACCTGGAGCGCCAGCGAGACCAGGCGCTCCATCTGCTCGCTGCGGTACACGAGCCCGCACGTGTCGGCACCCGCGGGGAGCGCGTCCGACGCGTGCTGCTTGAGCGCGAGGTGGGCGCGCACCGTCGCGATGAGCCGCTCGTCGTGCCAGGGCTTGGACACGTAGTCGGCAGCGCCCTCCTTGGTCAGCTTCACCGCCGTTTCGAGGCTGGCCCACGCGGTGAGCAGGATGATCGACAACTCGGGGTCGATGGTACGGAGCTCGCGGAACAGGGCGATGCCCTCCTCGCCCGACGTGGCGCCGTGCGTGAAGTTCATGTCCTGCAGCACCACCCCGACGTTGCCGGCGCGGACGGCCGCACGCGCCTCCTCGACGGTCGCGACGGCGTCGACGTGGATGCCGTGGCTGCGCAACAGCACCGAGAGCGCATAGCGCACGGCGGCTTGATCTTCGACGACGAGAACGTGCGGCTGCATGTCACCTCACGTTCAGCTGGCGCGAGGTCCAGGCCGCCCCACCGCGATCGTCGCGCACGACGAACCACAGGGTCACCGTCGTGCCGCGTGCACCGGCGCGCGCCTTGAAGCGCGTCGTCGGTGAGCGCGCGTCTTTGACCTCGTTCTCGAACACGCCTTCGTTCGCATAATACTGCGAGATCAGCTGCTCGTCGGGCTCGAAGCTCGACGCTGCGGTCGCGATCGCGACCTCGACCGGCGCGACGTCGCAGTCGTCGAACTGGTTGGTGGTCGCGTCGTCGCAGGCGGCGATCTCCGGAATCTCCTCGGCCGGCCAAGGGCGCCCGTCCAGCAGCACGGCGTCGATCACCGGGTTCTGGTTGCGCGCGAGCTCGCTGATCCCGAGCCGCTTGACCGCGACGTCGTACTCGTCGGACGCGAGGACCTGGCCGTCGAGGTCCCGGCACACCGGCAGCGCACCGGGCATGGTCTCGACCGCGCCCGGGCAGATCACGTGGACCACGCCGATGGTCACGGCCGCGGCCGCCTCGGGCGGGATCCCCACGAGCGCGTCAGCGGGGACGGTCGCCGTGAACGTGGTCGGGCCCGGCACGAACCCACCGTCGAGCGCCTCGAGGCAAGCGAGAGGCGTGGGCGCCGCCGGACGCGTGCACGCGCTCCAGGCGAGCTGGAATGGGCGGCCCTGCGCATCGACGGCGAGCGCCTCGAGCGTCACCGTCTCGCCCGGGCGCGCGATCGGCTGATCGGCGCGGCTCGCGAGGATGCGATAGCCCTCGACGCGCGACACGGGCGCGAAGTCGGAGGCACACGCGGTGACCAGACAAAGGAGCAACAGGGGACGCATCACAGCTCTCCTCTCACACCGAGGATCGGGAGGATCGGCAGACCGCTGACCGCGCCCGCCTCGGTGTAGCGATAGTTGTATTGCTGGGCGACGGGGTTCTGCCGGTTGTAGGCATTCTGCACGTCGAGGTACGCGGACACGCGCGCAGCGAGCTGGCGTTCGACGCGCAGGTCGAGCTGATGAAACGCGGGCAGCCGCTGCGACGCCTCGGCCCCCGGGACCGCACCATACGCGCCCGCGTCGAGATCGACGATGCCGCCGACGTACGGCGTCACCGGCTGGCCCGAAGTGAAGCGGAACCGCCCGCTCAGCGTCCACGCGCGCCCGACCTTGGTGGCGCCGAGCATCGTCAGCGTGTGCGGCTGGTCCAGGGTGAAGGCCTGCATCGGATCGCTGTCGCGATCGCGCCGCTTGCTGCGCGCATAGGTGTACGCGAGCGAGCCGGACGTGCGCTCGCCGAGCCGGCCCTTGAGCAAGAGCTCGAGCCCGTACGCGTAGCCCGTGCCGGTGTTCTCGATCATGCGCTGGGACACGCTCGTCCCCACGGCCGGGATCTCGACGGGGAGATCGGTCAGGCGCTTGGCGAACCACTCGACGCTGACCGTGCCGCTATCGCCAAACATCCGCTCGAGGCCGCTGCCCACCTGCAGCGCCGTCGGGTTGCGCAGCGCGGGATTGCCGAAGCCGTCCTGGGCCTGCCCCGGCGCCGGCGGCTGCGCGTACAAGCCGACGCCCGCCTTCACCGACACGGCACCACGCCGCAGCCGGCCAGTGACGCGCGGCTGGACGCGGGTATCGCCGCCCGCGGTCGTGTAGTCGACCCGGACGCTCGGGTACACCTCGAGCCCGGGACGCGGCACCCACTCGAGGCCCGCGTAGGCCGCCGGCGAGAAGATCGACGAGACCGTCGAGAACTGGATCGGGGGCCGGCCGAAGGTCGCGGTCGGCGCGTCCGTCATTGGAGGGATCCGCAGGTCGATGTCCCCGGTTTGCCGGTCGAGGTCGACCCCCGCGACCGCGGCCAGCGTCGGCGTGACCTGGTAGTCGACCTCGCTGCGCGCCTGCACGACGCCGACGTCGATCGACACGAAGTTGCCGCCAACGCGAATGTCGCGGCGCTCGTTGCCAAGCGACGCGGTGGTCGTCCAGCGAAACGGCCCGCGGTTGGTCGCGAGCCGGCCCTGCAAGCGCCAGAACGAGGCACCGATGCCGAGCTGGCCCCCGACAGGATCGCTGGCCATCGGCGCGTCGACGACGAGCGCGAGTCGATCACGCGAGCCGAAGAACGCGAGCCGCGCCTTGGTGTCGGACGTGAGGTCCGCCTCGAGCACGCCCTGCGCGTCGGCGTAGACCGGCGCGGTCGCCACGCCGAGGCCCGCGTCCTCGAGCACGGGCCCGATCCACGCGTCGAGCCAGGAGCGGCGCGCGCCCGCCATCATGCGCAGCCGCTTGCCCAGCGGCGCCTCGACGAACACGCGCCCGTCGACGGCATCGAGCTGGGCGACGCCGTGGAAGCGATCGCTGCGCGGCGAGCGCAGCCCGAGGTCGACCACCGCAGACAGTGCGCGGCCGTACTGGGGGCCGAAGTTGCCGGGAACAAAATCGAGGCGCTCGAGGGCCTCGACCGGGATCACCGAGTTCACGCCACCGAAGTGGTACGCGAGGGGGATCTGGGTGCCGTCGACGAAGATCGCGGTGTCGTCGGGCGCGCTGCCGCGGACGACCAGGCCGCTCGACTGCACCGGTGGGCGGGTCACGCCGGGGAGGTTCTGGAGCGCGAGCAGCGCGTCGCCGTTGGTTCCCGCGGATACACGCAGCTCATCGCGCGAGAGGGAGTACTTGGTCGGATCTCGCGGGCGTTCGATGCGCGTGTCCTCGATCTCGATCGTCTCGGCGGTGGCGACCGCGGTCGCGCGCAGGACCACCTTGACCGGCCGCGCGCCGATCTCGACGGTCTCGACGACTGGCTCCACGCCGTCGGCGAGCAGGATGGCGGTGTAGGTCCCGGGGGCGAGCTCTGTCACGCGCAGGGAACCAGCACCATCGACGGGCAGCTCGCGCTCGGCGCCATCGGGCCCCGTCAGCAGCACGGTCGCACCGCCAAGCGGCTGCCCGTCGACGCCGAGGACTTGCACCGTGAGCGTGCTGGCGGGCTGCGCGGCCACGACCCCGGCCGTTCCCACGAGGACGATGAACGAGAATGTTCGCATCGCGGCCGCTCCGAGCACGCCGCGTGCCTGCCTAGCGCGACCAGCTCGCGCGGACTTGGACGGTCGGCGGAGTGTCCGCGGACATGTCCGCGCGTTCGCGCGTAACCCTGCACCCGGGTTTCCCGTCAGAATGGCATCGTGCAGACCCTCACCACGTTCGCAGAGGGATCCTCGCCCGCGCTGCTGGCGCGCTCCGCCGCGGCGCTCGAGACCTGGGATGACGAGGACGTCGCGGAGCTACGCCGGCGGGTGCGCCAGCTCGCGCTCGTGTTGCTCGCGATCTTCGCCACGATGAAGGTCGTCTACACCGTCCTGTTCGCCCTCGGGCGACTCGACGAGAAGGAGTTCGAGCTGCGCGGGGTGATCCAGCTCGTGCTGCTCGGGGGCGTGGTGATCGCCATGCGCAACCCGCGGCTGTCCGCGCGCACCGTCCTGCGCATCGACGCGGCGATGGTCGGCGCGCTCGGCCTGATGTGGGGCGTCGACCTGATCCTCAGCCCCCGCGAGTCGCCGATGGAGATGGCGATGCTCTCGTCGGTGAGCGCCCTGTTGTTCGTACGTGCATTCCTGATCCCGAGCTGGTTCATGCGATCGCTGCTCGTCGGTCTGCTCGCGGTCGTGCCGGTGGGGGCGGCGCTCGCCGCGCGCGAGGGCGCGTTCATGGAGCGGGTCACCCCGGGCAGCGGCACGGCAGTGATCGCCTTCTCGCTCGCGTGGCTCGGCGTGCTCGTGGGCGTCACCGCCTACGCGACCCACGTGCTGTTCGGCCTCCGCCAGCGGGTGCGTGCGGCGCAGCGCCTCGGCCGTTACACCCTCGAGCGCAAGCTCGGCGAGGGCGCGATGGGGGAGGTATACCTGGGCCGCCACGTGTCGATGCGGCGTCCCGCCGCGATCAAGGTGCTGCGCCCCGACCGTTTCTCGCGCGCGGCGGTCGAGGCGTTCGAGGCCGAGGTCGAGGCGATCAGCAGCCTGTCGCACCCGAACACGGTGACGATCTTCGACTACGGGATGACCAACGACGGCATCTGCTACTACGCGATGGAGTACCTCGACGGCAGCGATCTCGAGCGGCTCGTGCGCGCCGAGGGTCCGCTGCCGGCAGCGCGCGTCGTGAGGCTGCTGCGCCAGGCCGCCGGCGCGCTCGCCGAGGCGCACGAGCGCGGCCTCCTGCATCGCGACATCAAGCCCGCCAACCTGATCGTCAGCGACCGCGGCGGCGTGCGCGACGTGCTCCACATCCTCGACTTCGGGCTCGCGGCCAAGCTCGGGCGCGAGACCGGCAACAAGCTCGTCGGCACGCCTGGCTACATCGCCCCCGAGGCCATCACCAACGCGGTGACCGATGAACGCTCGGACCTCTACTCGCTGGGCGCGGTCGGATACTGGCTGCTCACCGGGACGCAGGTGTTCGAGGGCGCGCACAGCGCCGTCGACGTGTGCCTGCGCCACCTCGGCGGTGACATCGAGCTCCCATCGGTGCGCGCCCGGCGGTCGATCGACGCGCGCGTAGAGGCGCTGATCATGGCGTGCCTCGCGCACGATCCCGCCGACCGGCCGCGCTCCGCCCGCGCACTGGAGGCGGCCCTCGCGGAGCTCGAGATCGCCCCGGCGCCACTGCACGCGTTCGAGGGCGTGCAGCCGGCGGCCTGACTCACGCCGCGTCGGCGGTCTTCCGCGGAGGCAGCTTGCAGCTCCCATCGGGCTCGCAGCGGCCGGTGAGCCGGAGGCGGTTCGCCGCGAACACGCGGTAGCCGAGTGACAACAGGTGAGAGATGCCGGGCACGCGGGTCACGGCGACCAGCCAGCCGAACCCGATCGCGGTGTACAGCTGGCGAAACACCTCGACGCCCTGGATCCAAGTGCCGTCGGGCAGACGGCCGTGGATGCGCTCCATCAGCGCCGCGTAGGTGGTGCCATGGTCCGCCGGGGAGAACGTGGGCGCGGCGATGTCGGTGAACACGATGCGCTGCGCGCGGTCCTTGCGCATCAGCATGCGAATCTCGCGCATGCAGAGCGGGCAGTCGCCGTCGTAGAACACCTCGACGGTCTTTCCGGAGGGCAGTACCTGGCTCATGCGGCTTGGACGCCCTTGATACGGGGCGGGTTACGCCCGGCGGGCCACCAGCGGGGACGGTTTCAACTTCGCCAACTTCGTACGAACTAACGGCTGGAACTCGCTGGACTCTGCGGGGACGGTTTCAACTTTTGGCGGCAACGCCGCAAACGCGTGCACGACGGTGACGCCAGCGGGGAACGCCAGCGGGGGTTGGGTTCAACGCAAGTTGAAACCGTCCCTCGCGACTCGAGGAATGCCGCGAGGTTAAGCACTCGCAAGTTGCGTACGTTGAAACCGTCCCCCCTCACACCGGTGGTCGCGCCGGCGCGCACCACTCCGGGCCCCGCCACAGCCTCGACCACGCCACCGCTGGTGTGCTGGCTTGCAGATCCTTCGCCAGGCGCGTGAGCTCGGCGGTGTGGACCACCCACGGGTTCGCCGACTCGATCGGCCGGGTCAGCCCGAAGCGCACCGGTTCGGTCTCGGCTGTGTAGGTGCCGAACAGGCGATCCCAGATCATCAGTACGCCGCCGTAGTTTTTGTCGAGGTAGCCGGGCTGCGAGCCGTGGTGAACGCGGTGGTTGGACGGCGTGTTGAGCCACGGATCGAGCCAGCGCAGCTTGCCGATCGCCTCGGTATGGATCCACTGCTGGTAGGCGATCGAGACCGCGAACACGGCCACGATCAGGATCGGTGGGAAGCCGATCAGCGCGAGCGGCCAGTAGAACAGCGGAGCGATGAAACCATCCACGAACGAGACCCGGAGCCCGGTCGTCTGATCGTAGTGCGGGGAGCTGTGATGGACCGAGTGCGAGACCGCCCAGTACAGCCGGATGCGATGTCCGGCGCGATGATCCCAGTAATAGAGGAAGTCGACCGCGATCAGGCCGAGCAACGCGGACCACCACGTGATCGGGATCTCCCAGGGCGACAGCTCCGCGACCGCGCCGAACACGGCCAGCGCCAGCGCCACCGAGACACCCTCGACCAGCAGCGCGATCGCGGTCGGGCTCGCGCTCGCGAGCATCTCCTTGAGGCGCGCCCACGTCAGCGCCCCGCGCCGCCGCAGCCAGATCAGCTCGATCGGGAGGATGACGAGGAACGCGCCGGCCAGGATCGCGGCGGCGGCAAACAGGACGGTCAGGATCGTGCTTTCTGGCATGATGACCTCGCCAACAAGATGCGTACTGGCAGTATGTAAATACGTACCGAGAGGATGTATGTCAACGACGAAGCAGCGACGAACCCACGCCGAGATGTCGGATGCAACGCGCGCTGCGCTCCTGTCGCACGCCCGGGAGGCGTTCGCGACTGCCGGCTATGTCAAGACGTCTCTCGACGACATCGTCACGGCCGTCGGTGCCACCAAGGGCGCGCTATATCACCACTTCGACGGCAAGCTCGCGCTGTTCGAGGCGGTGGTGCGCGACATCTATGCGGAGCTCGACGCCGCATCTCCCCTCGGTGTCGAGCTCGGGGGGGACCCGTGGCACAACCTGATCGAGACCTGTCGCGGCTACCTGCGAGGGCTACTCGATGCCGGCACACGCCGGATCCTGCTCGTGGAGGCGCCCGCCGTGCTCGGCGCCGAGCGCGAGCGAGCCCTCGATCACGAGCTGACCGTGCGTCCGCTCGTCGAGTGGTTTACGGCGCTTCACGATCGCGGGGTGATCGCCAGCGGCGATCCCGAGGCGCTCGCTCGCCTGGTCAACGGCGCGTTGACAGCGATCGCGCTGTGGATGGGAGAGAGCAAGCACCCAGAGCGCGAGCTCGAGCGCGGGGTGCGTGCCCTCGCCGAGCTGCTGCGGCCACCGCCCCCTTGAGCGGGCGCTCGCCGCTGAACCCATTACCATCGCCACAGGGCGATGCGCCATGCTCGCGCACCCGACGAGCCAGCATGCGCCTCGGTTCGATGCTGGCCCACCAGCGGATACGCGACACCGGCTCGTCGTCGATGCCCCACCGTGGGCGACCTTGCGCGGCGTCGGTGCACGTGCCGAACCAGCGATCCCAGCGATCAGGCGCTGTGATGGACGCGATGCCACGCTGGTGCGTTGAGCACCTAGCCGAGCGGCCCGAGCGGCCCGGGATAGAGCGCGTGGGAGAGCACCATCCCGGCCGCCTGGATCGCGAGCCGCAACGAGAACATCTCGACGGGCATGCCGGCAACAGCTATGCGCTCATCATCACTTCGGTCGAACGTTCGAATACGGCGCAGCGTGCCCGGCGAACCTGCGAATCGTGCGTGCTCCGACCGCGCCACACGTGCCGGCGTCGACGTCTGCATGCGCAGCCCGGGCTATCACTACGACAACTGCTTTCTGCGCAGCGCTAACGCGTGTTGCTCTCTTCGAGCAAACGCTTGCGCACGGCCATGAGGATGCGCCCGAGCTCGTTGCGTCCGCTGCCATCCCCGCCATCGCCCCAGTAGTCATCGGTCTCGGTGTGCTCGACGAGCTTGGCGTCGCCGGTGCTGAGGAGCAGCGCACGAAGGTCGTCGTGCTCGCGGAACTTGGCTTCGACAGCCTCGCGCATGACGCCGACCTTCACGCTCTCCCAGTCGCGCCGGAGCTTGCGCTTGCGGTCGCGTCCCATACGCGCTGCGATCATCGGCGAGTTCGCGTTGCGGATCTCTTCTTGGTCGCTGGCACTCGCGAACTTCTGGGCCTGGAAGAAGTGCTCGGAGGTGGGCCAGCGCTTGCCTTTGAGCGTGATCGGGTAGGGCGCGAAGTTCGAGAGCTCGCCGTACTCCGCCGTCACGGAGTAGAAGTTGATCGTCGTTGCGGGTGCCTTCTTCTGCATGTGACCGCGCTACCTCAGCTTTGCACGATCTTCAGCGACTAGGGGCGTCCGCGTGCCGCGCAAGTTGGATTGATAAGTCTGCGACGTGTACGCGTCCAAGATGACGCCCGACGACGAGCCGCCGAGGGAGATGTAGCTTGCTCGCACGGAGGAAGTTGAACGTGGAGTTCCGGTAGTGCGTGCTCGACGAGGATGCGTGGCAGGTCTGCTCGTTGTGGGTGACGACGTGTGGCGACACGCTCTCGTCGCGGCAGTGCGTGTTCAGGCACGGATGTTCGCGAAGTCGGTGAGGTTGTAGGTCCGGCTGTGGCGACCGAGGGGGAGCCCCCTGTGCCAGGGTAGTTGTCGCATGACGCTGGCGGCCTGAGCGCCGTCCGCGTTCTCCACCACCGTTCGCACGCGGGGGACCGAGGACCCATTGTCTCTTTACTCTGAAGGTTTC
>JANRKM010000240.1:0-2292 GCA_033763475.1 Kofleriaceae bacterium | reverse complement strand
CGCGAACTCCTTCGGCTTTCGGGCTTCGAAGAGCTCGGCCACACGCGGCAGACCGCCGGTGATGTCCTTCGTCTTGGTCGTCTCACGAGGGATCTTGGCGATGACGTCGCCGGCCGAGACCTTCTGGCCTTCCACGACGTGAATGTGCGCACCGACCGGAATCAGGTACCGGGCGTAGTTGTCCGAGCTCGGAATCCTCGCCGTCTTGTTCTCGTCGTCCTTGATCGAAACACGTGGACGCTTGTCGAGATCCTTGCAGTCGATGATCACCTTGGTGGAGAGGCCGGTGCGCTCGTCGACCCGCTCCTCCATCGTCACACCCTCGAGGATGTCGCCGAACTTCACCGTACCCCCGACCTCGGTCAGCATCGGGATCGTGTACGGGTCCCACTCGGCCAGAAGTTCGCCCGCCTTGACCTTTGCGCCGTTCTTCTTCTTCAGCTTGGCGCCGTAGACGATGCGATAGCGTTCGCGCTCCCGCTCGCGCCCCGGTTCCGGGATCTCGACGATCGCGAGCTCGCCATTGCGATTCATGACGACGAGGTCGCCGTCCTTGTTCGTCACGGTGTTGAGGTTGATGAACTTGACGATGCCGTCGTTCCGGCCTTCGAGCGTGGTCTGCTCGGCGCGCCTGCTGGCCGCGCCACCGATGTGGAACGTGCGCATCGTGAGCTGCGTCCCAGGTTCGCCGATCGACTGTGCCGCAATGACGCCGATCGCCTCGCCCAGGTTGACCATGTGCCCGCGTGCCAGGTCGCGCCCGTAGCACCGAACGCATACTCCCTGCCTCGACTGGCAGGTGAGCACGGAGCGGATCTTCACGCGCTCGAGTCCCGAGTCCTCGATCGCCTTGACGCGCTCCTCGTTGATCTCGTCGTTCGCCTCGACGATTGTGTCGCCGCTGAAGGGATCGTGGATCTCCTCCAACGCCACACGCCCGAGAACGCGATCGCCGAGACCCTCGATGATCTCGCCTCCCTCCACGAGGGGCGTCATCTCGATCCCGTCGATCGTGCCGCAGTCCTGCTCGGTGATGATCGAGTCCTGCGCCACATCCACCAGACGCCGCGTGAGATAGCCGGAGTTGGCGGTCTTCAGCGCGGTGTCCGCCAGACCCTTGCGAGCACCGTGCGTCGAGATGAAGTACTGCAGCACCGTCAGACCCTCGCGGAAGTTCGCGGTGATCGGGGTTTCGATGATCTCACCCGACGGCTTGGCCATCAGGCCGCGCATGCCGGCCAGCTGCCGGATCTGCTGCGCGCTGCCGCGGGCTCCCGAGTCCGCCATCATGAAGATGGGGTTGAAGCTCGGGATGGTGTGCTTGTTCCCCTTCTCGTCGGTGATCGTCTCGGTCCCGAGCTCGCGCAACATCTCGTCCGCGATGCCGTCGGTCACCTCGGCCCAGATGTCGACCACCTTGTTGTAGCGCTCGCCGTCCGTGATCAGCCCCTTGTTGTACTGATCCTCGATCTCGCGAACCTCGGAATTGGCGTGGTCGAGGAGCTTCGCCTTCATCTGCGGGATCACCATGTCCCTGATGGCGATCGAAATGCCCGCGCGCGTCGCGTACTCGTATCCGAGATCCTTCAGGCGATCGGCGAAGATGACCGTCGCCTTGTTGCCGGAGCGGCGATAGGCGAGGTCGATCATGTTCGCCAGCTCTTTCTTCTTCATCACCCGGTTGATCTCGTCGAACGAGATCTCCGCCGGAACGATCTCATAGAGCAGCACGCGTCCGACGGTCGTCTCGACGCGTTCGGTGGTGAATCGCACGCTGATCGGGGCTTGCAGGTCGACTTCGCCCTGGTCGTAAGCGACGCGAACCTCGTCCGGGCACGAGAAGCGCTTCCCCGACCCCTTCACCCCCGCGCGTTCGCGGGTCATGTAGTAGAGGCCGAGAACGATGTCCTGCGTCGGCACGATGATCGGCTTGCCGTTCGCCGGCGAGAGGATGTTGTTCGTCGACATCATGAGCGCGCGGGCCTCGACCTGCGCCTCGACGGACAGCGGCACGTGAACCGCCATCTGGTCGCCGTCGAAGTCGGCGTTGTACGCAGCGCACACCAGGGGGTGGAGCTGGATCGCCTTCCCCTCGATCAGGATCGGCTCGAACGCCTGGATTCCGAGGCGGTGCAGAGTCGGAGCACGGTTCAGCAGGACCGGGTGCTCGCGAATGACCTCGTCGAGGATGTCCCAGACCTCGGGACGCTCCTTCTCGACCATCTTCTTGGCGCTCTTGATGGTGGTGACGAACCCGCGCTCTTCGAGCTTGTTGTAGATGAAGGGCTTGAA
>JANRKM010000239.1:0-12782 GCA_033763475.1 Kofleriaceae bacterium | reverse complement strand
ACGTGTTACTCACCCGTCCGCCGCTTTACTGATGGCCGAAGCCACTTTCTCGCTCGACTTGCATGTGTTAGGCCCGCCGCTAACGTTCGCTCTGAGCCAGGATCAAACTCTCCATAGAAAAGTTTTGAATCCCGCTCTACGTCGGTGTCTAGGTCGCCTCCGGGGGGAGGCAGCCATCCGACGTGGAATGGTTTCTTTACGAACAAAAATTCACGTGTTCTTGCGACTTGCTATCCAGTTTTCAGAGACCGATCCCGAAGCGCTCTGCCTGACCATTGCCAGGTGATCGCTTTCCTTCGGTTTTCCTCTCGGGCGTCACCGCCGTCGAGGGATGCTGCTTGTACTTGGTTCGGTTCGCGTCGTCAACTCGTCTTTCGACTTTTTCGTTGCCGTCCGCTTCCCTTCACCGGTCCCTCAGGGACTCCGCCTGGCCGGGGCCAGGTGATCGTTTTCCTTCGGGTTTCCCTCGCTTCGCGTTAGCTCGTCGAGGGAGGCGCTTTCTACTCGGTTGGGTTCGCGGCGTCAACCCATCTTTCGATTTTTTGTTCGGCCGCTGAGAAAGGTCGCAGCATCATCGGAAACCTATGAGTTTTTCAGTGGTTTCGAGGAATCGCTGGGCGATTCCGAATCCGACCTGACCCACACACCGACAACCTCCGTTACCCTTGGTGGGCTACCATGCTCGAACGCATTGGCAATTGCCGAATCGTAGAGGAGGTGGCTTCCGGTGGAATGGCAGTGGTTTACCGCGCGGTGCAGGACCCACTGGGGCGCACCGTTGCGATCAAGGCGCTGAAATCCTCGGCGGCGCTCGAGGAACACGTCGTCACGCGCTTCGAGCGCGAGGCACAGAGCCTCGCGATGCTCCAGCACGAGAACATCATCCACGTCTACGATTTTCATCGCGAACGTGGCGCGTTGTTCATCGTGATGGAGTTCGTACAGGGCATCGACCTGTACGACCTGCTCGAGAAATGCGGTCGCCTGCCTTATGACGTCGCCGCGATCATCGCGATGCAGGTCGCGCGCGCGCTCGACTACGTGCACTACCGCAGCATCATCCATCGCGACATCAAGCCCGCGAACGTGATGCTGTCGCGCCAGGGCGGCGTGAAGGTGATGGATTTTGGCATCGCGCGCGACGGCAAGCTCGGTGATCTCACCGAAGCAGGTACCGGCATCGGCACACCCGCGTACATGTCTCCCGAGCAAGTCCTCGGCGACAAACTCGATGCACGCAGCGATCTGTTCTCGCTCGGCGTCGTGCTCTATCAGATGGTCACTGGCAAGAAGCCGTTCGTCGAGGACGAGCATGGCTCCGCGCTGCACAAAATTCGCCTCGACAAGCACACGCCCGCCCGCAAGCTTAACCCCGAAATTCCCCGTGAGCTCGAGCGCATCATCGACCGCTGCCTCGAGAAGCAGCCGCGCGATCGCTGGCGCAGTGCGCAGCATATGGTCATCGCCCTCGAGCGGTTCCTCGCGAGCCACGTCGAGATGAATCACCACGCGCGCCTGGTGCTTTTCCTCCGTGCGCAGAACGTGATCACCGACCTCGAGGCGGAGGAGTACGTGAATCCCGCCGTTGGTGGCGGCGGACATCAGCCAGGAACCGTACAGGCGCGCCATGCGGTGCGCGCGGGCTTTGTCGCGCACGGCGTCGCGCTCGGGATGCTGGCGCTGATGCTCGGCCTCATTCACGTGGCGCCGCTCGGGGCAACACCCGACACCAAGGTCGTCGTGAAACAGACGACAGGGCGTGGCTACGTGAAGGTCAATGCGTACCCGTGGGCGCGTATCGCGATCGATGGAAAGCCCGTCGGCGAGACGCCGCTCGACAAGCCGCTCGAGCTCGCCGAGGGCACCCACACGATCGAGTTCACGCACGACTGGTACGTGCCGATAAAGAAGTCCGTCGAGATCGACGGCGGCAGCCCGGATGCGCCGCAGTACGTGGGCGTCGATTTCGTGCGCGACAAGGTCGGCGCGGCCGCCGGCAAGACGCCCCCGTCGGAGGCAGCGCCATCGACCGGCGAGGGCATGACGCTTGAGCCCGCGGAGGATGCGAATTGAAGCGCCTCGTCGTCGCCGTCGCGCTCGTGTTCGCCGCGCAGCGCCCTGCCCGCGCGCAGGACAGCTCGTTGGTCTACAAGGTGCGCCAGAACGATTCGCTGCCGCTGATCGCCGCCGAGTTCTACGGCGACCGCAACAAGGCGATCTTCATCATGGTCGCCAACAAGATGGATCACCCGCGCAAGCTCAAGGCGGGCGAGCGGCTCCGCATCCCGGTGAGCCGGCAGCTGATCACCTCGCCGGGTGACACGTTCGAGTCGCTCGCCAAGACGTACCTCGCGGACGGTCGCCGCGGCTCGTTCCTCGCGAAGTTCAACAGTCTCGACGCTAACGCATCGCTCGCGAGCGGCACCGAGCTGACTATTCCGTTCACCGTGACGCATACGGCCGCAAACACCGAGACGATCGCGAACATCACCGCGGCGTACTTCGGAGATGCGAAGAATGCGCCGCTGATTCGTGCCTACAACTTCCTCGATAAGGATGCGCTCGATAAGGGCGAGCGCGTGATCATCCCGATCTTCAACGTGCGGCTGCAAGCGTCGAAGCTGCCGGCGCTGGATGCGGATTCGCGCAAGCGCGTCGACGGCCAGCACCGGGCGCGCGAACGAGCGGCGAAGGCGATCCCCATGGCGCGACAGGCATGGCGCGAGGGCGACTTCGCGGGCGTGAAAGACGCGCTCGCCGAGGTCGAATCCGAGCTCGACTACCTCGACGAGAAACAGGCCGCTGACGCCGGGGTGCTGCTCGGGGCCACCCACGTCGCGTACAACGATACCAAGCTCGCGCTGGTGGCCTTCAAGCGCGTGCTCCAGCGGCGCCCGATGCATTCGCTCGGCGCGTACTACTTCTCGCCGAAGGTGCTCGCCGTATGGAAGGAAGCCGGCGGCACGGTCGAATGACGCGCGCGGCCTGGCTGCTCGTGCTCGCTGCCTGCGGCAAGGGTGGGCCCGCGCCGAAGCCCGCGGGCGGCCAGCTCGGGCCGGCGCTCGGAGCGGCGCTGGAGGCGGCCGATCGCGCGAAGGCGCCCTGGCGGTGCGCGGCCACCGACGGGCCTACCCTGTCCGAAGAGACCCTCGCGGTCGGCGGACAGACGTGGAAGCTCGCGGGCTACGGCCTGGTGCGTGACGGCAAGGGCGCGGTCACCATCGGCGTCATCGCCGACGCGGGCGGCGCCTCCCCGGCGACGCTGGCGGCGCTCGGGCGGCTGCGCGGCAAGCTGGGGGAAGCGGTGGTCGTCGTCGCCCTCGGCGGCATGGGCACTACCCAGGCGGAGCTCGAGGCGACGCTCGGTGCGCTCGCAGACCGGGCCTCGTTCCCGGTGGTCGCACTGCCCGGTGACCTCGAGTCTGCCCCGGCGCTGGCAGCGGCAACGCAGGCGATGCGCAAGCGCGGGCAGGTCGTCATCGACGGCAGGCTCGCCCACACCATCGATGCAGGCGGCGCCACGATCGAGGTCGTCGCGGGCACGCTGGCAGCGACGCGACTCGCTGCGGGTGACGATGGCTGCCTGGTCGCCGAGCAGGATGCCCAGGCGGCAGTGGCGATGGCGAGCGAGCGCACCGGCGTGCGCATCCTCGCGAGCGCCGAGGCACCACGCGCGACCAGCGAGGGCGAGGCGACGGGCGATCTCGCGATCACGGCACCGAGCGGGGCGATCGAGGTGGCGCTCCACGGTGGGACGGGCCAAGTCGCGTCGCCGGCGCGCTCGGGCAAGCGCGGCAACGATGCGGCGGCGCTGACACCTGGCTCCGCAGATGCGACACCACGCCTATCTGGGCCGCCGAAGCCGACGGCAGGCCTGTTGATCGTGAACGGCGATGCGTGGAGCTGGAAGCCGGTCACGGATTCGGAGTAGCGCTGCTATGCTGGCTCCGTGACGTCGACCACCGCGCAGCGCCAGGAGTGCCCGCGCTGTCACGCGACGTTTGACGAGCCGAGCAGGTTCTGCCGCCAGTGTGGTGCGGACCTGACCCGCGGCAGCAGCGCGCTGCCCGCGAAGAGCGATCCGGCGCGCGATGCGACGGCTCCGCTCGAAGCACTGGTCGATCGCCGCCTCTCGGACTCCAACCAGGCCTGGCTCGGCAAGATCGTCGACGGTCGCTACCGCGTGATCGAAGTGCTCGGGCGCGGCGGCATGGGGGTCGTGTACCGGGTCGAGCACCTGCGCATGGGCAAGATCGCAGCCATGAAGGTCTTGCATCGCGATCTCGCGCAGGATCCCGAGGTGGTCGCCCGGTTCGAGCGCGAGGCCGCGGCGGTCTCGAAGCTGCACCACCCGCACACCGTGCAGGTGTTCGACTTCGGAAACGCGGGCGGCAATTTGTATCTGATCATGGAGCTCGTGCGCGGCCTCGACATGGGGCGCGTGATAGAGCGCGACGGCGCGATGGCATGGTCCCGCGCGGCGCCGCTCTTCCTTCAGATCTGCGGTGCCCTACAGGAAGCGCACGAGCTCGGCATCGTCCATCGCGATCTCAAGCCAGAGAATGTGCTGATCACGCGCACGACGGCGGGGCGCGATTACGCGAAGGTGCTCGACTTCGGGCTCGCCAAGCTCGACCAGCGCTTGGCGGTACCGGGAGGCCACACCGATCGGCAGCAGATCGTCGGCACACCGTACTTCATGGCACCGGAGCAGATCCGCGGCGAGGAAGTCGATGCGCGCACCGACATCTACTCGCTCGGCGCGCTGATGTTCGAAGTGCTGACCGCGACACACCTCTACACGAGCACGACCGCCGTGGGGGTGTTGACCAAACATCTGACCGGCGAGCCCGATGCGCCGTCGATGCGCGCGCCGAAGATGGGCATCCCCCCCGAGGTAGACGCGCTGTGCCGCAAGGCGCTCGCCCGCGACCCGTCGGAGCGCTGGGCGAGCGCGGCGGAGATGGCGGCGGCGATCGAGGAGATCTATCGCGACACGGTGGGCGACGCGACGGGGCCGCGGAGCCACTCGTCGCGCACGCTGCGCAGCCCGTCGGTGCTCGAGGGGGCCTTCGATAGTGACCTGCGGCTGCGCCGCTCCGACATCGATGCCTTCGAGCACGGCCTCAAGCGCCGGCGCGTGTTGGTGTTCATGGGCGCGACGCTGTTCGCGCTGGCGGCGGTGGGCGGCGCGGCGTGGCTCGTGATGCGCCCAGCCCCGCTCCATCACGAAGATGTCGAGCCGAACAACGAGCCCGAGCAGGCGACGCGGATCGCGCCGGGTGGCGAGGTCACGGGCTACCTTGGCAAGCGCGTCTCTCAGACCGAAGGCGACCGCGACAACTTTCGCGTCATGTTTCCGGCCGGAAGCCGCCGCGTGGTGACGGTGCGCGTCGAACCGCCGCCGAACATCGACATCAACCTGACAATCAATGACAGCGTCCATGCTGCGACCGCCGACGAGGGTGGGCTCGGCGAACACGAGGTCATACACCGCCGCACGATCGACGGCCCGATGGTGGTGACGATCGCGCAGACGGTCGGCAACCAGCGCTTTCCGATCGAGAACGTCAGCGACCAGTACAAGCTGGTCGTTGTCGACGAGCCCGCCGCGGGTGAAGCCGAACCGAACGGCACGGAGCCAGATGCGACCCTGCTCGAGCTAACGCAGGAGCAGACCGGGTACCTCGACACGCGCCAAGACGTCGATCTCGTGCGCTGGACCGGCACTGATGGCACGTACACCGTCGAGGTGCGCGCGAACGGCATCCCACTGGCGTGGCGGCTCCCCGACGGGAAACCTCGCACGCCCGGTCTGGCGACGGTCTCGCTGCGCCGCGGCGACGTGTTGCGCCTCGAGCGCACCGACAAGGCGGGCACCGGCTCGCTGGTGGGGCGCGACGCGAAGTGGTCGATCGTGGTCAGGAACTAGCTTACGATCGCGCGGTGAGCCGCGCGGTAGCAAGCCCCAGCTCGGCTGGGGCGCGCAGCGCCGCGAATGCGGTGCGAAGTGCGATGCTGCTGGCGATCGCGATCGTTCTCGGTGGCTGTGGAGACAACGCCGAGTGTTCGCTCGCCCCCTTCTTCGACGGTGATCCGGTCGGTCATCGCGACCCGCTGGGCGGCGGTTTCGGCGAAGCGCGCGCCGGGCGCGTCACCGCGGACGACTTGCCCACCGTGCCGTCGGGCCTCGCGACCTGGAAGGAGGGCGACTTCGTCCTGGCCAACGACCGCATCGCGCTCGTGATCGAGGATGCCGGCGACAGCGACCTCTACGACCCGTGGGGCGGGCGCCCGGTCGGGCTCGCGCGCGTCGAAGACGGCCGCATGGTCGCGCCCAACAACTTCGGCGAGCTGTTCCTGCTCACGGGCCGCTCGACGGTGATCACCGAGCGCGTGTCAGTGCTAAACGATGGCAGCGACGGCAACCCGGCGGTGATCCGCGCGCGCGGCAAGCTGCATCCGCTGCCGTTCTTCGAGTCCCTCGTCGCGATCGTCTACAACGACACGTACACCGACATCGAGGCGGCGATCGACTATGTCCTCGCGCCCGATGCCGACCACGTCGACGTCTACTTCAACTACGCCCTCTCGCGGGAATCCGATGTCGTGGTGCCGTCGACGATGCACGCGCTCATGTACACGAAGCGGACGCCGGCGTTTCAAGTCGGGCGCGGGTTCGACGATAAGCTCGACAAGGCCGCGTTCATCGCGCTGGTCGACGATCGCGCGACGAGCTGGGCATATCTTCCGGGCGAAGGTGTGCTCGATACGTCGCTCGCGGCGTCGGGGTTTCTCGGCTCGTTTGGCCCCGGGTTCACGATGGGGGCATGTCAGCGCACGCAGCGCTTGCATGCCCGGATCGCGATCGGCCCGGGGCTCGACGGGGCGATCGCCGCGGCCGCGGGGGCACGTGGTGAGACGCTGCGCGAAATCACCGGCACTGTCATGCGCGAAGGCGCGCTCCTGATCGCGGGTGCGCACGTGCACGCGCACGACGGCAACGGCATCTACTACTCGCGCGCGGTGACTGACGACAAGGGCATGTTCACGCTGCACGTGCCGCTCGACGCCGATGTCACGCTCGATGCATTCCGACGCGGCGATGCAGTGGGCTCGGTGCACGTCGGATTCGACGCCAACACCGCGACGATCACGCTGCCGGCCGTCGGTGCGATCACGGTCGACATCAACGACGAGGCTGGCGAGCCGATACCGGCCCGCGTGCAGGTGGTGCCAATTGCGCCTACGACGCTGCCGTCGGTGCCGGGGAACTTCGGCGAAGAGCCAATCACCGGCGGGCGCTTGTACGTCGAGTTCCCGCTCCAGGGCAGCCTCACGCTGCCGACGCCGCCGGGACGCTGGGAGGTGATCGTGTCGCGCGGCTACGAGTACGAGATCGCGCGGCACACCGTGGACGTTGCGGCGGGCCAGACGACCCAGGTGGTGGCCACGCTCGAGCACGCCGTGGCGACGCAGGCTACCCAGTGCGCGGACTTCCACATCCACACCTCGCGCTCGAATGACTCCGGGGACGACGGCGTGCGCAAGGTGCGGCAGGCCATTGCCGACGGACTCGAGCTGCCGGTGCGCTCCGAGCACGAGTACGTCGCCGACTTCTCCGCCGAGATCGCGTCGCTCGGTGCCGAGAAGTACGCGCGGGGCTTCGGGTCCATCGAGCTCACATCCTTCGAGCTGTGGGGCCACATGGGGGTGTTCCCGTTGACACCGGATCCGTCGCTGCCCAACGCCGGGGCGCCGCGCTGGCAGACGTGGCCGACCCCCGAGGCACCCGACACGCCATTCGCAACGCTGTCGCCGGTGAGCGTGTTCGATGCGGTGCGTGCGCGACCGGAGGCGCCCGTCGTGATCATCAACCACCCGCGCGGGTCGACGAACTACTTCAACTACGTCGGCTTCGATCCCGCGACGGGAATCGCGAGCAACACCGCGGACTGGGACACCAAGTTCACGCTTGTCGAGGTGTTCAACGACTCCGGTTGGCGCGCGAACCGCGACGGCCTCGTGAGCGACTGGTTCTCGCTGATCGACGCAGGGCGCAAGATGTTCGCAGTCGGCTCGTCGGACTCGCACGGGCTCGCGTCGAGCCCTGTCGGTTATCCGCGAACGTGCATTTTTGTCGGCACCGATGATCCGCAGGCGCTCGATGGCAGCATGGTGCGTGACCAGCTCGCGGCCGGGCACGCGACGATCTCCGGCGGCATCTACGTCGCCGCGACGATCGGCGGTGCGGGGCCGGGCGACACGGTCCCAGGTGCGGGCTCGCCCCTCGCTGTCGACATCACCGTGCAAGCGGCGAGCTGGGTCGATGTGGATGCCGTCGACATCGTCGTCGACGGTCAGACCGTGGACACCATCCCGATCATGCCCGGCGACGCCGATCCGGCGAACCCTGCGATCCGGTGGCGCGGAACGGTCCAGGTGCAGACGCGCGCCACCGGCGGGTTCGTCGTCGCCGCGGCGTATGGCGATCAGGCGCTCGAGCCGGTGCATCCGGGGCGCATGCCGTTCGGCGTCACCAACCCGATCTTCGTGACGCCGTAGTCACGGCACCCACAACATCCGGGGTGCGCCCATGTCCGCGCGCGTCGGCCGCAGCGCTGCGAGCTCGGGAGACCTCGGCGAGCGTACGCGCGCGCGTACCTGTTGGGCGAGCCGGGAGGCGTCGGGGCCCGTCGCGATGATGACCAGGGCGACGCGATCGGCGAGCACGACCTCGGCCGCCGAGGTGGCGTTGGGCTGCTTCGGGTACATCTTGGCCACCCGTGCGTCGAGGATGCGCAGGTTGAAGCCGCCGTGCTCGCTGGTCTGGACGCTGACGTCGTTCGTGTCGACATCGACGGCGAGGTGTGGCGGCAGGTCAACCGCGAACCCCGCGTGGGCGAACACGATGGCCTCGCCGACACGTGACACCGCCAGCGGATCGCGCCCGACGACGAGCGTGGCGAGGCGCGCCCGGAAGTGCGCAGCATTCTGCCGGCCGCCGGGCAGCGTCGCCGCCAGGGCCTGCACACGCGCGATGCGCTCGCGCCACGCCGGGTGGTTGTCGTCGGGTGAGCCTCCGCTGTCCGGGGCGACCACCGCGTACGCGCGAAGCATGCGCGAGACACCGCTCGCGTCGTAGCCCGCGCGCGCGACGAGGAGCACCGCGAGCTCGTCGGCCTGGATCTCGTCATCGCGCGCATAGCGGACGTCTTCAAAGGCGGCGCTCTGCGAGCGGTACACGCTGCGCGACGACTCCTCGAGGTTCTCGCGGGCATGGTTGCCGAGCACGTGCCCGATCTCGTGGGCGAGCACCGCGGCGAGCTCGGACTCGTCGCGCAACATCGTGAGCGCGCCGCGGTGAATGAAGACGGACGTATCGAGGCCGGTGAATGCCTGCACCTCGGGGTCGTCGAGGACCTCGAAGGTCCAGGTGCGCCGGTCGCCGCTCGCACGGACGAGGCGCTGGCCGACCTCGTCGATGTACGCCGCGATGCGCGCATCACGATACGGCGTGAGGAAGAGCCGCATCATCCGATCGAACACCCAGCCGGCGCACTCGGCCTTCGCTTGCTTGCCGCGACACGCGTGCGGCATCCGCTCTTCGAGGAACATCGGCGGCTTGTTCGCGCACGCGGTCACGGAGAGCGCGAGCGCCACGACGAGAGCACGTCCCATGGCCACCTCCGTTCTGCGACGAACCCGACGTCGACCTCGTTCTTCTCGGGATGGATTTCGGTGCGCACGTCGATGGATGCGCCGACGAGCGTCGCCAGCGCCTCGCGCACCTCGGCGATGCGCACGCGCGAGGCCACCTGACCGCGCGAGATCGGCAGCGGGATGTGAGGCATGTTGTCGGTCCAGATCGTCCCGAAGCGCAACACCGGACCCTCGGAGATCGGCACGGTCACCGCGAGCCGCGTGCCGCGGCGCTCCACGATGGGCGTGCCGACCTGGGCGAGCAACATGCCGCGGTCGAAGTACGCCGCGAGCAGCCAGATGCGGTCGGTATTCAGCGCGTCCGCGTCGTAAATGCCACCCACGACGTTCACGCCGCCCTTCGCGCCGTGCATCACCTTGCGGAGCACGTCGTCGGGAATCTGCCGGGCGCCCGCGAGCTCGAGCTTCGCAAGGGTGACGCGAGGGCCGGGCGTCGCGGCGACGCAGATATCAATGCGGTCGGACCGCGGCGCGACCGTCACGGCGACGTGCGCGTCGAGGTGCCCTGCGCGGACGTAGTTGACCTCGGTCGCGCTCGCGATACGGTGGAGGCGCGCGGGATCGAACTGCACGCCCGCGAGCAGCGCGAAACGCCGTAGCGCGACGGGATCCGGCATCGGAATCACCACGCGGCCGATGCGTGGCCGCGGCGTCACCACATACGCGAGCTCGTCGCCGGTAACTTCGACGCGCGCATCCGCGAGCACGCCCAGGCGCCACATCCTCTTCAGATCCTCGCGGAGCGGAGCGTCCTCGAGGCGCTGGCCAGCCCGCGCCTCGATCAACGAGCGCAGGGTCTGGGCGAGGTCGGAATCGACGCCACGCACCGCGACCGTTCCGATCACCGAGTCGCCGCGCCGCTCGACGATAGGTTCGGTTGAGCTCCGGACACTCGACAGCGCGAACCACCCAGGCCCACACGTCGCCGGCGCGGGCGGACGATGGGCGCAGGCGGCCATCGCGAGCATCATCAGCAAGAGCCCACTGCGCATCCCGGCCGGCCCGTGCACACCACGTGCCTCCAATATCGCGTCGATCCGCGGGATCCGCCGGTGATCGACGAAGCGACAAAGCCACACTGTGCGATCGATTCACGCTCGGATTGCGACCCCGTCGGCGTGGGGGTATGACGGCGCCACCATGATCAAGCGTCCGAAGATCGCAATCATTGGCGCCGGCGGTAACGTCGGTGCCGCCGTCGCTCACTGGGCTGCCGTAAAGGAGCTCGGCGACCTCGTCCTCATCGACATCAAGGCCGGTCCGGCCGAGGGGCGCGCGCTCGACCTCACGCAGTGTGGCCCGTGGGAGGGCTTCAACAACACATCGTTCGTCGCCAGCGACAAGCCTGAGGCGATGGCGGGTGCGGATGTGGTCGTCATGACGGCCGGCGTCCCGCGCAAGCCGGGGCAGTCGCGCGAGGAGCTCATCAACATCAACGCTGGGATCGTCAAGGGCATCTGCACCGACGTGAAGAAGCACGCGCCGGACGCCGTGCTCGTCGTCGTGTCGAACCCGCTCGATGCGATGGTGTTCGTCGCGAAGCAGGTCACCGGCTTCCCGCGCGAGCGCGTCATCGGTTCGGCCGGCGTGCTCGACAGCGCCCGCTTCCGCACGTACCTCGCGCTCGCCGCGGGCGTGTCGGTCGAGGACGTTCAGGCGATCGTGCTCGGCGCCCACACGGACAAGGACATGGTGCCCATCCTGTCCACCGCGATGATCGGCAACGTCCCCGCGACGAAGTTCCTCTCGGCCGAGAAGCTGAACGAGGTCGTCGAGAACACCAAGAAGGGTGGCGCGACGCTGACCGGCCTCATCGGCACCAGCGCGTGGCTCGCGCCCGGCGCGGGTACCTGTCTCATGGTCGAGGCGATCGTCCGCAACCAGGGCCGCGTGCTCCCCTGCTCGGTGGAGCTCCAGGGTGAGTTCGGCGTCAAGGGCGCGTTCGTCGGCGTGCCGGTCAAGCTGTCGGCGAAGGGCGCCGAGGCCGTCTACGAGTTCGAGCTCTCGGCCGCGGAGAAGGACGCCTTCTCGAAGTCTGTCGCCGCCAACACCGAGCTCATGAACATCGCACGCGGCTTCCTCGGATGAAGCGCACCGCGCTGCTGGGCGGCGTGCTCGTGACCTTCGCGCTGGGCCCTGTCCCGGCGCGTGCGGACGCCATGTGCGCGAAGACCGAGAAGGCGATCGCGGCGTGGTTCCGCGGCGTCGATGCGGTGGGTCGCGAGGGCGTCGAGGTGATGGCGAAGTGCATGTTCAATGGGCCGAACGACAAGGCCATCAATGCACTCGCGCCCAAGATCAAGAAGGCGTTCACACCACCCGCCCTCGATGCGAGCGCGGACCGGTGCGTGAAGGCCGGAGATCCTGTTGGCATCGCCGAGACCGTCGGGCACTCCGCGGGGCAGCGACTCGGCCTCGCGTGGGGCGTGTGCGCCACGAAGGCCAAGGCGCACGCAAACAAGCGCGCCAAGGAAGGCGCCAGCGTCGAGACGATCAAGAAAGAGGTCGGCGAGCTGGCGCAAGCCTGGATGCAAGCGCTCTTGCAGTAGCAGCAAGCGCTCGCACCTGCGCGCTGCTCACAGAACGTCTTACCAGGTCGCCATCTTGGCCTTGAGGCCGCTGTCGAGGGCGTCGAGGAAGTCCTGCGTGGTGAGCCACGGGGCCTTCGCATCGATGAGGATCGCGAGGTCCTTGGTCATCTTGCCCGCTTCGACGGTCTCGACGCACACCTTCTCGAGGGTGTCGGCGAACTTCACGACATCCGGCGTGTCGTCGAACTGACCGCGGTACTTGAGGCCCTGGGTCCAGGCGAAGATCGACGCGATCGGGTTGGTCGACGTCGGCTTGCCCTTCTGGTGCTCGCGGTAGTGACGCGTCACCGTGCCGTGCGCAGCCTCGGCCTCCACGGTCTTGCCGTCGGGCGTCATCAGCACCGAGGTCATGAGGCCGAGCGAGCCGAAGCCCTGCGCGACCTGGTCCGACTGGACGTCGCCGTCGTAGTTCTTGCAGGCCCAGATGAACCCGCCGTCCCACTTGAGCGCCGACGCGACCATGTCGTC